>DGLB01000022.1:30034-40861 GCA_002387845.1 Stenotrophomonas maltophilia
TCGGCCGCAAGAGCCTGCTGGTGTTCTTCGGCGTGGGTGGCGTGCTGTACAGCTGGTACCTGATCACCCAGCTGCCGAACCAGCATGACCCGGTGTGGGCGTTCCTGACCCTGGCGCTGGGCTTCGTGATCCTGACCGGCTACACCTCGATCAACGCGGTGGTGAAGGCCGAGCTGTTCCCGACCCATGTGCGCGCACTGGGCGTGGGCTTCGGCTACGCAATGGCCAACTCGCTGTTCGGCGGTACCGCCCCGCTGCTGTACCAGGGCGCGCTGAAGACCGACCGGGTGAATGATTTCGCGATCTACGTGACCGCGATCATCGCCGTGTCGCTGTTCGTGTATGTGTTCTTCCTGAAGAACAAGGGTGCCAATTACCTGGACGGTACGAAACACTGACCGTCGTGGGTTGAGGTAATAAAAAAACGCCGGGCATCTGCCCGGCGTTTTTGTTTGCCCGTGTTCGCCAACCCTCAGCGGCGCGACGCTTCGCTCTGTTCGCGGACCTTGCGGAACTCCGAACCTTCTTCCCAGTGCGGCCAGCGGCGGCTGTTGGCCAGCTCCATGCCCAGGTCGTAGACCAGCAGGGTGTCGGCGGCGTGGCCGGCCGGATCCCAGCTGGGGGTCCAGGCGTCGCAGGCCTGGTGGTAGCAGTCGGCGAAATACTTGTCGCGCAGCGCGCGGCCGGCTTCGACGCCGCCGTCCAGCTTGTCCAGGCCGGGGCCGATGGTGATCGCCGGCACGCCCAGGCGCGCGAAGGCGAAGTGATCGGCACGATAGAAGAAACCCGCTTCCAGGTTCGGGTCCGGCGAGTAGCTGCGCCCACGCGCCTTGGCCACGCGCTCCAGATCGCCTTCCAGCGATACCCGGCCCTTGCCCCACGAGGCGATGTCACGGGTTGCGCCGTCCGGGCTGAACATCTCGATGTTCAGCACCGCCGCGGTCTTGTCCAGCGGGGCCAGCGGATGCGCAGCGTAGTAGTTCGCGCCAAGCAGGCCCTTTTCCTCGGCAGTAAGGGCAACGAAGTACAGCGTGCGCTGCGGCTGCGGGCCGGCGGCGAACACGCGGCCCAGCTCCAGCACGGTGGCCACGCCGGTGGCGTTGTCGATGGCACCGCGGCGGATGCGGTCACCCTTGGCATCCGGCTGGCCAATGCCGAACGCATCCCAGTGCGCGGAGAAGATCACCGCTTCATCGGCATGCGCGCCACCGGCCAGCTTGGCCACCACGTTGCGGGTGATGACCTGCTCGCGCTTGAGCTTGAACTGCGCCGACAAGCGCGCGTCGCCCAGCGCCACCGGCTGGAAGCTGGCGCTCATGGCCTTGCGCTTCTCGGCGTCGAAATCCAGGCCGGCGTCGCGGAACAGCTGTTCTGCCAGCGCGCGCTGCATCCAGCCACGCACCGGCACGTGCTGGGCCAGTGCCTGTTCCTGGGGTCGTTCGATGTCGAACAGCGGCGAGGTACCCGAGCTCTTCACCGTGGCCCAGCCATACGCGGCAGGCGCGGTTTCGTGGACGATCAGCACGCCCTGCGCGCCACGGCGGGCGGCCTCTTCGAACTTGTAGGTCCAGCGGCCGTAGTAGGTGACGGCCTTGCCGTCGAACGCACCGGGCGCTTCCGCTTCGAAGTCGGCGTCGTTGATCAGCACCACGGCGATCTTGCCGTGCAGGTCGACGTCCTTGTAGTCGTTCCACTGCCGTTCCGGCGCGTCGATGCCGTAGCCGACGAACACCAGCGGGGCGTCCTTGATGTTCACCTCCGCCTGCGGGCGCAGGCTCTGCAGGGTGACGTCGACGCCATTGGCCAGCGCCTGGGTCTTGCCCTTCTGGCGCAGCTGCGCGGTGACCGGGCCATCGACCTGGGCCCGCACCATCGGCACCGGCTGCACCCAGCTGCCATCAACGCCACCGGGCTGCAGGCCCGAGGCCTTGAACTGCTCGATCAGGTACTGCACGGTGCGCTCTTCGCCGGGGCTGGCCGGCGCACGCCCTTCGAACTGGTCCGAGGCCAGCACGCGCACATGCCGCGACAACGCCTGCGGGTCGATGCCACCGCCGGGAAGATCATTGGCCGCGTAGGCCAGGCCTCCTGCAAACAGACAGGACGACAGCAGCAGGATGCGCATCGGATTCACGGCAGTACACCAGGCAAAAACGGAATGCCAGAGTGTAACGTGACAACTGCATGACGTCGCACGCAACCGCATGACGCCGTTACCGCCGATCCCGATCCAACCAACACGCCAACCCCTGCGCGTTGAGTTCAATATCCATCGCCAGCACCCGCACCACCGCCGCCTCATCCAGCCGGCAGCCATGCGCCATCGCGCGCTCCACATAAAGCTCGGTCAATGCCGCCACCAAGCACCGATGCCGGTCCGCACGCCCATCGCACTGCCGACCGATCTCCACCATCGCATCGATCTGTTCGACCAGGTCCGCCCCCAGCTTGGGAATATCCCCCACCCGCCCGAAGTGCGTGAGATAGACCGACTGCGGCTGCAGCGCCAGCAGCCGCCCGATGGAATGCTTGAGCGGCTCGGGATCAAACTGCACCGGCGACGACGTCGGCACCACGAACGCGCCCTGGTCGCTGTCCAGTTCGCGGTAGGACAGCCCGAAGGTATCGCCGGTGAAGGCGCTGCGGCTGCGCTCGTCCCACACGCACAGATGGTGGCGGGCGTGCCCGGGGGTGTCGATGCACAGCAGCAGGCGGCCGGCCAGATCGACGTGGTAGCCGTCATCGGCAATCACCACGCGTTCGGCCGGCACCGGCAGGATCGGGCCGTAACTGCGCGCGATTTCTTCCGCGCCGTAGACCTCGGTAGCCCCGGCGATCAGCCGCGCCGGGTCGATCATGTGCGGTGCACCGCGCGGGTGCACCACCAGCTGCGCGTTGGGCAGCTGCTGCATCAGCAGACCCGCGCCGCCGGCGTGGTCCAGGTGAACATGGGTGACGATCAGCCAGTCGACCTGCTCGGGGGTGAAGTCCACCCGGGCGAGCGCGGCGAGCATGGCCGGCACCGACAGCCCGGTGCCGCAGTCGATGAATGCGGCGCGGCCGGCTTCGGTGATCAGATAGGCGGCACCGAAGTCATCGCGCTGGAACGCGGTGTCGATGGCATGAATGCTGGGGTCGATAGGCATCTGTGCCTCCCTGGCAGTGAATCGGTGGGGCGTCGCCCGTGGGTCGATACCCCACAATCTACGCCAAACCGCCGGATGCCTTCGATTCTGCTTTGGTCGCACGTCGCGCCAGCCAGCCGCCACGCAGCAGCACCGCCAGCACCAGGACCACCAGGAAGGCGCCGTAGGCGTACAACACCGCCAGGACCTGCCGCCAGATCGGGCCGGCGTCGCCCTGGACCACGCCGATGTGGTGGCCCCAGAGCATGGCGATGGCGCTGAGGGCAAAGGCCAGCAGCAGGGTGAGGGTATCGAAGGCGCGGCGGGCGGTGCTGCGCGGCTGGCGCGGGAACCACCAGAACAGGGCAGCCAGGACGGTGAACCAGGGCAGGAACAGCAACAGAGACAGCCAGGGCATTGCGGTCATCCTGTTGGGGATGATCGCATCATGCCATGGGAGCAGCCGGGCAGAGCCCGGCTTTACGAGGGGCAGCCGGGCGAGCCCGGCTCTACGTCATTCTGCGCGCAGGACTGCCAGGGCGGACAGGACCTGGTCGACTTCGGCTTCGAGCTTGAACAGCTCGCTCTGCAGCTGGTCGCCCTGCTCGGCCTGCTTGAGCACGGCGATCAGCTGGCCTGCATCGCGCGGTGAATCGAAGCCTTCGCTCTGGATCAGCAGGGTGCCGTCGCTGGCCTGCAGCTTGAAGTAGAAGCGGCCGTCCTTCTCGCGGTACTGCTTGAACAGCGGCGGCGCGGCACGCAGTTCCTGCGCATCATCGGCAATGGCCTCGCGCGCGGTGGACAGGTCACGCAGGCCCACGGCGTGGCGCAGCTCCTTCAGCAGCGGAATGGCGTACTGCTCGCGCAGCTGCTGGCCACGGCAACGCAGCAGGGCTTCGATTTTCTCCGGTTCGGCCATCAGCGCGTCGTAACGCTCACGCAGCGGGGTCAGCTCCTGGTCGATGCGCTCGAACAGCTGCTGCTTGGCGTCGCCCCAGCTGATGCCATCGGCAAACGCCTGGGCAAAGGCAGCGGTCTGCTCGGGGCTGGCGAAAGCCTGGTACATCTGGAACAGGGCCGAGCCTTCGGTGCTCTTGGGTTCGCCGGGCGCGCGCGAGTCGGTGAGGATCGAGAACACCAGCTTCTTCAGCTCCGCGCGCGGCGCGAACAACGGAATGGTGTTGTGGTAGCTCTTGCTCATCTTGCGGCCGTCCAGGCCGGCCAGGGTGGCCACCTGTTCGTCGATCACCACATCCGGCAGCGGGAAGTAGTCCTGGCCATAGACGTGGTTGAAACGCTGGGCGAAGTCGCGCGCCATTTCGATGTGCTGGATCTGGTCGCGGCCGACCGGCACGCGGTTGGCCTTGAAGATCAGGATGTCAGCGGCCATCAGCACCGGGTACATGAACAGCCCGGCGCTGATGCCGGCGTCTTCGTCCAGCTGCTCTTCGCGGTTCTTGTCCACCGCCGCCTTGTAGGCGTGGGCACGGTTGAGGATGCCCTTGCTGGCGATGACGGTCAGGAACCACATCAGCTCGGTGGTTTCCGGAATGTCGCTCTGGCGGTAGAACCACACCTTGTCCGGGTCCAGGCCGCAGGCCAACCAGCTGGCGGCAATCTCCAGGGTGGAACGCTGGGTGCGCTCGGGCTCCTGCGCCTTGATCAGGCTGTGCAGGTCGGCCAGGAAGAAGAAGCTCTCGATCTCCGAGGCCTGGCTGGCGGCGATGGCCGGGCGGATGGCACCGACATAGTTGCCCAGGTGGGGCGTGCCGGAGGGGGTGATGCCGGTAAGAACGCGGGTGGTCATGGGGGAATCATTACGGACAGGTAAACGCCCCCAGTTTACCTGCCCCGGCGCAACCCCGTTGGCCCGGCTGGCACGTTCAACCCTGCACCTTCCGACGCGGATGCGCTGCCATGAGACACCTGACCCTGCCCCTGCTCGCCGTGCTGGCCCTGACCGGCTTCAAACCCTATCCACCCGACCCGGGCCGGGGCGAGCCGGTGCTGCTGAACATTGTCGACCGTGACCAGGGCACCGAGCTGCCCTACTACAGCCAGCGCGGCCAGCGTTGGGTGGCCGGCCAGAATGGCCATCCGTACAGCCTGCGCCTGTACAACCGCAGCCCACAGCGCGTGCTGGTGGTGCTGTCGGTGGACGGGCTGAACGTGATCAGCGGCCAGGTGGCCGCCCCCGACCAGACCGGCTACGTGCTGGAGCCGTGGCAAAGCGCGGACATCACCGGCTGGCGCAAATCCCGGCAGGAGGTGGCCCAGTTCGTGTTCACCGACCCGGGCCGCAGCTATGCCAGCCGCACCGGCCGCCCGGACAACATCGGTGTGATCGGCATGGCGGTGTTCAACGAAGCGCCGCAGTACCGCCCATCGGTGGTGCCGGCCCCGCCGGTGGCGCGGGAACGGGCGCAGGCGCAGGCAGCGCCTTCGGCGGACCGGGCGTTGTCGTCGGTGGAGGTCACCGGCTCGTCGGCCCCTGCCGCGCCCGCCCCGGCACTGGGCACCGGACATGGCGCGCGCGAGTCTTCCTACGCCGGCAGCACCGATTTCCGACGCGCCAGCCGCGTGCCCGTGCAGCAGGTGTCGGTGCGCTACGACAGCGAGCGCAACCTGATCGCGCGCGGCATCATGGCCCGGCCACGACCGGTGGCAGGCGAGCCGCAGCCGTTCCCGGGCCAGTTCGTGCCGGATCCGCCGCCGTACCGCTGGCGCTGAGCGTGCGGAGCTGGAAAGAAGAACGGGCCGCAATGCGGCCCGCCTCTTCTGTCACCTGCACCGGGTCAGCCCCGGCCCTGATCAATGCAGCCGATCAGTGGAAATCCGGGTAATCCTTGCGCATGGCCTTTTCGAAGTCACGCACTTCGGTTTCGGCGCGATCGCGCGCCCAGCCATAACGTTCCTGCAGACGGCCCGCCAGGTATTCGGCGTTGCCTTCGGCCACCTTGAAGTCGTCGTCGGTCAGGTCGCCCCACTTGGCCTGCGCCTTGCCCTTCAGCTGCGTCCACTTGCCGGAAATGATGTCTTTGTTCATGGGTTGGCATCCTGTTGGAACGGCAACGTCGCCGCAGGTGCAGAGTGCGCAATCGCGTGTTGGCCGACGGTCAAGCGCGAATGAAAGCGATGCTCACGTCGTTGAACGTGCAGACAGCGGCGTGCAGCAGACATGAAAAAAGCCGGGTTTCCCCGGCTTTCTTCTTGATGGTGCGCCAGCCGCAGCCGGCACGTGCATCAATTGCCCTTGGCGGCGTCTTCGACCTTTTCACCGGCCTTCTGCACATCCTTGCCGGCACCGGCAACGGTATTGCAGCCGGACAGCATGGCCACCGAGAACATCGACAACAGCATCAGTGCAATAACACGCTTCATGGGCTTCTCCTCAAGGTTCAAAATCGGCACCGCTAATCGGGTCCCACCTGTAAGACGGGCATCAACCCGTCTTCCTGATCGCGGTGACCTCGCCGCCGTTTCCGGCAGCGCCGCCGCGTGGGTGCAATCTCGCCGTTGGCGCGTGCAATCGATGTGAACACGCGACCGGCATTGTTCAGCCGGCCGCAGGGAAGCTGGGCGGCGACGCTCAGTCGCGCATCAGCGTGGATTTGCCGAACAGGCTTTCCACCAGGTCCACGGCCACTTCCGCGGTGATGTTTCGGGTGTCCAGCAGCGGATTGAGTTCGACGATGTCCAGCGAGCCCATCTGGCCGGTGTCGGCGATCATCTCCATCACCAGCTGCGCTTCGCGGTAGTTCACCCCGCCCATCACCGTGGTGCCCACGCCCGGGGCGATGCTCGGGTCAAGGAAGTCCACGTCGAAGCTCACGTGCAGATGCGTGTTGGCGTCCATGCCGGCCAACGCCGCTTCCACCGTGCGCTTCATGCCGACCTCGTCGATGTAACGCATGTCGTACACATCGACCTTGTGCTGCTTGATCAGGCGCTTCTCATCCGGATCCACCGAACGGATGCCGATCTGGTGCACCTGCTGCGGCAGGATCGCCGGCGCGCTGCCGCCCAGGTGGGTCAGCGCTTCCGGGCCCAACCCGCACAGGCAGGCCACCGGCATGCCGTGCACGTTGCCGGACGGGGTGACGTCGCTGGTGTTGAAATCCGAGTGTGCATCCAGCCACAGCACGCGCAGGTTGCGACCCTGTTCGCGGCACCAGCGTGCCACGGCAGTGATCGAGCCGATGCCCAGGCAGTGGTCGCCACCGAGCATGACCGGCACGCGTCCGTCCTGCAGTTCGGCATAGGTGGCGTCCATCAGCGCGCGGTTCCAGGCCACCACTTCGTCGAGATGGCGGTAGCCCTGCTCGGGGGCCGTCCACGGATTTCGCGGGCCGTCCAGGTTGCCGCAGTCGCGCACGTTCACGCCGCGCGCTTCCAGCGCCTGGGCCAACCCGGCAATGCGCAGCGCCTCCGGCCCCAGCCCCGCGCCGCGATGGCCGGCCCCTATATCGGTGGGCACGCCAATCAGGGAGACCGGAGGAAGACGCTTGCTCATGCTGACTCCAAACACGTGAAAGTAGTCCCCTCAGTCTAGTGTTGTGATGGTTTTCACACTCGCGGCGATGCAGCACCCCACGCCTGCGGAGAGCCCTGCCACGGCGACAACCGGCGTGCCGGCGCGGACCGCGACGCAGCGTGAAAGCCTTGTGTGTCAAGGGTTTGACAGGTACGTGAGAGGAACTGTGATTTAGGTTTTGTTAGCCAAGATGGCGTCACCTGCGTGATACATTTCGCACTTCTTCGCAGTGCTGATTGACTGACCCGCAACGGGTTGGTCTGTCGTTCGTCGTGTTTAGGGGGCAGTACGTGCAGCGCAGTAACATCCATCAGATCGTTCGCAACGCCAGTGGCGAAAGCCAGCCGGCGCGCCAGCTGTATGACGCCGCCGCCATTGAAGACGCCTTCCGCCAGGCCCGCGAACGCGAGTCGGGGCTGACCCTGCTGATGCTGTCGACCGCCGACGGCCGCGCTGTCGCCGAGGATTCGGCACTGGGCGTGGACGGCCGGCGGCTGGCGGCGATGGCCAATTCCTTCCTCACGCTGGGCGAAACCGTTTCGCGCGAACTGGCGCTGAGCGAAGCCGACTACGCCACCATCTGCACCAAGCTGGGCAACGTGGTGCTGATCCGCATCAGCGCCGACAAGCCACTGACCCTGACCGCCGTGGCCAGCCACGAGGTCAACATGGCCGTGCTGCTGTTCCATGCGCGCGAATGCGCCGGACGCCTGCACGCCCTGCTGCCGTCACGCGCGGGCTGACCCTTACCGTATTGTTGTGTCTCACCGGCAGGCTTCGGTCTGCTGCCCCCTGTGTCTGAGCAAAAAGGATTTGTATGCCGAATCATTCGCTGGAAAAGCTGAACTCCCTCGCCGGTTTCGTTGGCGCGGCCCTTGTTGACGGTGACAGCGGCATGGCCCTGGCCATGGCCGGCGGCGGCAACATCAACCTGGAACTGGCCGCAGCCGGCAACACCGAAGTGGTGCGCGCCAAGCGCCGCGTGGCCACCTCGCTGGGTCTGTCCGATTCGATCGAGGACATCCTGATCACCCTGGACACCCAGTACCACCTGATCCGTCCGCTGGAAAGCAACCCGATGCTGTTCCTGTACGTGATCATGGACCGCAGCAAGGCCAACCTGGCGATGTCGCGGCATGAACTGAAGGCCATGGAAAAGACCCTGGACTTCAGCTGATCGCCTGAGGTCTTCAGCGTGCAGCACCCGCCTGCGGGTGCTGCATGTGAACCACGCGACCTGTCCCGATGAATACCCCCCTTCGTAGTTTCCGCGTGGCCGCCGCCGGCCTGGACGTGCTGCACCAGACCCGGTTGAAGCTGGCCTGTTCGATGCTGCTGGCCGAACGCATGGACGTGCAGCTGATCCCCTGGAGCGGCGATGCCGACCTGCTGGTGATCGGCCTGGACCATGCGGACGCCGCCCGCACGCTGAGCGAAGCGAACGCGTCCAACGTGCCGATGCTGTCGATCGCACGGCGCTATGCCGACGCCGCGCCCGGCCGACTGCCGCACGGGGCGACCGTGCGTGACATCAACGAACAGCTGTCGAGCCTGCTGCTCAATGCGCCGACCGCGACGGCAGAGCGCCCCGTGCCCGGCGTGCCCAAGCTGCTGCGCCTGGCGCAGATGCCTGCCCACGCGGACCTGCACCTGCTGCAGCGCGGTGGCATCAGTGCACTGGTGGACACCACCAGGCGCAGCATCGCGTTGCCGGCGTCGCTGTCGCTGGCTGAACTGGTGTCTCAACTGGATGACAGCACGTGGTCGTCGGAGGTCATCGATGCCGCGACCTTCCAGCACCAGTACACCTACCGCCTGCCGCAACGGCACTCGTTCGAGGCGCTGTACTTCGCGCTGGCGCGTTACCGCCCCGAGCTGCTGCCGGCGCTGGATGTGCCGCCGACGCTGAAACTGAAGCACTGGCCCGACCTGCATGCCGACGATGTGCCTGCCGGTTGGCTGCTGGCGATTGCCAGCCTGCATGCCCGCCCGTGGCAGCCGGCCGCGCTGGCTGCGGCTTGCCATCTGCCGCGTAACACGGTGGAATCGCTCTTCTGTGCTGCTGTTGCCAGTGGCCTCGCTCTGAACCAGGATGCCGCCGTGCCCAGCCCCACCCGCCGTAAAGACGCCAGCGACTCCCGCTTCTTCTCGTGGGTTGCCCGCCGCTTCGGCCTGAACCTGTTCCAAGGGGGTCAGTGATGAGCCTTCCTGCCAACAAGCTGGTGTTCGTCGGCACGATGGGAGCCGGCAAGACCACGGCGGTGCGTGCCATCTCCGATATCGAGCCGGTCAGCACCGAAATGCCGATGAGCGGTGACGCCATGGGCGAGAAGGTGGAAACCACCGTCGCGCTGGATTACAGCTCGATTGAACTGGACGACGGTGAACTGCTGCACGTGTACGGCGTGCCCGGCCAGCGCTACCTGGATTTCATGTGGCCGATGGTGTGCGAAGGCGCGCTGGGCGTGATCGTGCTGGTCAGCGCGGGACATCCGGAGGCGGTGGAATCCACCGTGGAACTGCTGCAGGAGTTTTCGCGCATTGCGCCGGAAGCGAGCCTGGCGGTGGGCGTGACCCGTTCGGATGAGTACCCGGCGTTGTTGATTCCCGAGTTCCGCAATGCGCTGTTTGACGCCGGGCATCGTTTGCCGGTGATGCGGGTGGATGCGCGTTCGGCGACCCAGGTGACGTTCCTGGTGAAGTCGTTGTTGTCGTATCGGTACGCTGAGACGAACTAAGTGGTGCCGACACCCGGATTCGAACTGGGGACCTACCGCTTACAAGGCGGTTGCTCTACCAACTGAGCTATGCCGGCACAGGCATGACGCGCGCCGAATCCGGCGCGGACGGCGATTCTAACGCAGGCGGGCGCATTCCAGCGAGCGCTGTTGCGCGGCCCCGCTGCGCTGGCGGGCTGCATTGGGGCTGACTGCGTCAGCCAATGTCGCATCTACCCACCACTGGGCGCTGCCGTCGCCGCCGCTGGCGACCAGCCGGGCGTTGAAACCCGCGGCGCTGAGCGCGGCCATGCGACGCTCGGCACCTTCCCGGTTGCGGTATTGGCCCAGTGCGATGGCGTTGGCGTCTTCGCCCTGGCCGAGGATGTAGTAGTCGCTGATACCGGCGGCGGCAATCCGCTTGACCAGGGCCTGGGCCTCTTCGCGGCTG
>DGLB01000050.1 GCA_002387845.1 Stenotrophomonas maltophilia
GCGTCCGCGGCCCGCGGGCCGGTCCGGCTGGGTGTACACCGCCACCACTTCATGATGGCGGGCGGCGGCGCGCAGCGATGCGACCGCGAACTCCGGCGTACCGGCGAAGACAATCCTCATGGCGACTCCGGTCAGGCGACGTGCTTGCGCTGCTTGGCCAGCTTCTTGCGGACCATCTCGCGCTTGAGCGGCGACAGGTAGTCGATGAACAGCTTGCCGTCCAGGTGGTCCATCTCATGCTGCACGCAGACCGCCAGCAGGCCGTCGGTGGTCAGCTCCTGGGCCACGCCCTGGCGGTCCAGGAAGCGCACGGTGATGGTGTCGGCGCGGGTCACGTCGGCGAAGATGCCCGGTACCGACAGGCAGCCTTCCTGGTACACCTGACCGCCCTGCTGGGTGACGATTTCCGGGTTGATGAACACCATCGGGGTGTCCTTGCCCTCGCTGACGTCGATCACCATGAAACGCTTATGAACGTCGACCTGGCTGGCAGCCAGCCCGATGCCGGGGGCCTCGTACATGGTCTGGAACATGTCGTCGACCAGCGTCTGGAAGGCCGGCGTGGTCACCTCGGCGGCGTCGATCAACGCAGCCTTGGTGCGCAGGCGCGGGTCGGGGAACTCGAGAATGGGCAGGAGAGCCATGGCAAATACCGGTTGGGGGCGCCCATAAAAGCGGCGTAGGTCGCAATTCTATCGCCAACGCTTGCCTTGCGCCCCGGTTTCTGGACTATAGTGGTCAAACCTGTTGGGGAATCAGGCACCACACCTATGTTTGAACGTACTCGTACGGTCCTCGCCGTCGCGATGTTGACCGTCGCCACCTATGCTACCGCCGTTGAAGTGAACGGCGGTCACCCGGATACCTACGTCGTCCAGAAGGGCGATACTTTGTGGGACATCTCCGCGCGCTTCCTGAAAAAGCCGTGGTTGTGGCCCGAAATCTGGCAGGCCAATCCGCAGGTCAAGAACCCGCACCTGATCTACCCGGGTGACGTGCTCAGCCTGGCGTATCTGGACCGTGTCGTGGCCCAGCCCGGCCCGCGCCAGGAGGCTCCGCTGAACGCCATTCCGTTGGCCCAGGTGGAACCCTTCCTGAAACAGATGAGCGTGGTGGACGAGATCAAGTCCCTGCCGCACGTCGTCGCGCTGGAAGACAACCGCCTGCGCGCCACCACCGGCCAGGTCGCTTACGTGATGAACCTGCAGGGGGCCGAGGTTGGCCAGCGCTGGGCCGTGGTCCGCCCGACCGTGCGCTTCGCCCTGCCCAAGCCGTCCGAGGACCTGACCGCCAATGGCGACGTCACCCCGGGCAGCGGCAATGTCTGGAAATCGTTCATTGCGCCGAGCAAGCGCAAGGAAACGCTGGGCTATGAGCTCGCCCAGGTGAATGTGGGCACCATCGTCAAACTGCCGGACGGCCAGTCCGAAGTTGCCACGCTGGCGCTGCAGGGCCTGGACGACGGTCGCGAGGTCCGCCCGGGCGATCGCCTGGTGCCGGTCGAAGCCAACCCGTACGACCTGCAGTTCTTCCCGCATGTGCCGGCCGCCCAGACCGAAGGTCTGGAAATCCGCGTACTGGCGGTGACCGACATGTTCACCGCCGGCGGTCCGCGCGACGTCATCGCACTGTCCGCAGGCAGCGCAGATGGCATCGACAACGGCACCGTGGTCTCGCTGTGGCGCAACAGCCGCCATGTGGCCAACCGGATGAAGTTCCCGGGCTCCTCGCGCATGGACGACTCGCTCACCACCGGTGCCGGCCGGGTCAGCCTGCCGGAAGAGTACGCCGCCCATGCGATGGTGTTCCGCACCTTCGACAAGGTGAGCTACGCACTGGTCATGGAAGGCAAGAAGCAGGTCCAGGTCGGCTACAACGCCCGTCACCCGGACGCGCAGTAAGCGCGCGGACAAGCACCGACCTCGGGTCGATGCAAAATCTGACGTAACACAGCGACGGCACCTTAGGGTGCCGTCGTCGTATGCGCCCTAGCCTGTCGGGATGCCCAGCGACCTGACACCCGACACCGACGCCCTGCTCACCCTGGTGCTGGCCGGCGGCGCGCCCGAGCCACGCCAGTGCCTGCTGGCCACCCACGGCTCCGCCAGCGCCGCGCTGCGCGCCGGCCCTTCGGCATGGCGGGCGGCAGGCTGCACGCCGGATCAGCGCACCCAGCTGCAGCGTCCCGATCCTGCGGCCCTCGCGCTGGGTCGCCAGTGGCTGTCGCCTGCCGGCCGGCACCTGCTGCCGATCACCAGTGCGGACTACCCCGACCTGCTGCGCGAGATTCCGCGTCCGCCGCTGGCGCTGTTCATCCATGGCGACCCTTCCGCGCTGTGGCACCCGGGCGTGGCCGTGGTCGGCAGCCGCACCCCCTCGCCCAGCGGCGGCGAACTTGCGGCGGAGTTCGCCGCCGCCTTCACACGTAGCGGGCTGGCGGTGTTCAGCGGTCTGGCCACAGGGATCGACGCCCGCGCCCATCAGGCTGCGCTCGGCATCCCCGGCGGGCGCACGGTGGCGGTGGTGGCCACCGGCCTGGATCGGGTCTATCCGCCCCGGCATGAGGCGCTGCAGGAACGCATCGCCGGGCACGGCGCGGTCGTCAGCGAGTATCCGCCCGGCACCGAAGCCCGGCCCGGGCAGTTCCCGGCGCGCAACCGCATCGTGGCCGGGCTATCGCTGGGCACCGTGGTGATCGAGGCGGCGCTGCGCTCGGGGGCGCTGATCACGGCCCGGCTGGCGGCCGAAGCGGGCCGCGAGGTGTTTGCCCTGCCCGGGTCGGTGCGCAACCCGCG
>DGLB01000018.1 GCA_002387845.1 Stenotrophomonas maltophilia
CGGCCTCAGCGCCTTCCTCCGTGTGCCCCGACGTTTCCGTCGTTGCGAGCCGCCCATTATAGCCGGCTTTTCCGCTTCGTCAACACCCTTTTTCGAGGGTCGCCTCACCGAAGTGGACGTTGTTGCCGATGCTGCTTCGTCGTTGCGACCCGGAGGTCTTTTCGTCGAAGCGAGCCGCCTATTATGTCAGGCTTTTCGTTTCCGTCAACACCTTTTTCGAGGTTGTTGGCGATCCGTTCCGTTGCTGTGGCCGCCTTGCGGTGGCCCCTGCGTCGGGGGAGGGAAAGTATGTGCCTTCCCGAGGGATTTGTGAAGGGGGTGTTGCGAAATTTTTTCGATCCGCCCCCGCGCATGGCCCGGGGGCGGATCAAGCAGTCAACCCGTGACCAGCAGGACGCGGGCGAAGGTGCGCTTGCCGACCTGCAGCAGGCCTTCGAAGCCGGGGGTGAACACCTGCTGGGCGTCTTCCTGCACTTCACCGTTGACCTTCACCGCGCGCTCCTTGAGCTTGCGGCTGGCTTCGGAGTTGCTGGGGGTCAGGCCGGCGGCGGTCAGCAGTGCGCCGATGCGCAGGCCTTCAGCGGGAATGGTCACTTCCTGCAGCGGCAGCAGGCTGACGTCGCCCTGCCCCGTCACGGCGGCGTTCCAGCCGGCAATGGCCAGTTCGGCGGCGTCGGCGTCGTGGAAGCGGGTGGTCAGCTCGCGCGCCAGGCGCAGCTTCACCTCACGGGGGTTCAGGCTGCCGGCCTCAACCTGCTCACGCAGGCTCAGCGCTTCGGCCTGGCTGATGTCGAAGGACAGCAGCTCGATCCAGCGCCACATCAGGTCATCGCCGATCTTCATGGTCTTGGTGACCATATCAATGGCGGGTTCGCTGATGCCGATGTAGTTGTTGAGCGACTTGGACATCTTGGCCACGCCGTCCAGGCCCTCCAGCAGCGGCATGGTCAGCACGATCTGCGGCTTCTGCCCGTAATGCTCCTGCAGGCCACGGCCCATCAGCAGGTTGAACTTCTGGTCGGTGCCGCCCAGTTCCACGTCCGCTTCCAGGGCGACCGAGTCGTAGCCCTGCACCAGCGGGTACAGGAACTCGTGCAGGGCGATCGACTGCTGGGCGGCGTAGCGCTTGGCGAAGTCGTCGCGCTCAAGCATGCGCGCCACGGTGTGCTGGCCGGCCAGGCGGATCATGTCGGCCGCGGCCATCTTGCCGAACCACTCGGAGTTGAAGCGGACTTCGGTCTTCTCGCGGTCCAGCACCTTGAACACCTGCTCCTCGTAGGTGCGGGCGTTGGCCAGCACGTCATCCTTGCTCAGCGGCTTGCGGGTGACGTTCTTGCCGGAGGGGTCACCGATCATGCCGGTGAAGTCACCGATCAGGAAGATGACCTGATGGCCCAGGTCCTGGAACTGGCGAAGCTTGTTCAACAGCACCGTATGGCCCAGGTGCAGGTCCGGCGCGGTGGGGTCGAAGCCGGCCTTCACCCGCAGCGGGCGGCCGCTTTCCAGCCGCTGGCGCAGCTCCTCGAGCTTGAGGATCTCATCGGCCCCGCGGCCGATCTGGGCAAGGGCTTGATCAATCGATGACACGTTGCAACTCCCGGCGGTGCCGTATTTATATGAATGACGTTAAGTACAAGTTAACCGCAAGTGCTTCACAAAAGCCAATAGGCACAAGGGTTTGACGCGATATTTATACCTGTCTATGGTAACCGGCGTTTAGGCCCGAAAGCCGGGTCAGCCAGGAACCGCTCGACGATGCTGAACTCCGATCAAGGCCGCGCCCGCAAGCAGCGCTTCAAGGAACGTCTTCACGTTCTTCACGACACTGCCCTCCATCGGAAGCTCAAGCAGCACCTGCCGGCGGCCTTCAACGAGCGCTGGACCCGCCGCCACTGGATGCACGCCAGCCTGTTCGCCACCATCGGCGCGCTGGTGGCCACCATTGTGCCGGGCTTCTCGCACACCATCGACGGCCCCTACTCGGCCGATCACTCCACCCTGGCCCTGCCGTTGCCGCCGCTGTCGCTGGAACGCCAGAACCAGACCCCGGGTGACAGCTGGCAGGTGCTGCGCGTGCAGCGCGGCCAGACCCTGAGCGACCTGTTCGACCAGGCCGGCATTCCGGCCACGGTGATGCACCAGGTGCTGGACCATCCGGGCGTGCGCGATTCGCTGGTGAAGCTGCGCCCGGGTACCGAGATTGCGTTCGACCTGCCGCTTTCGGGCGAGCTGCGCGCGGTGCGCTTCAATCGCGACGGCGACAACCGGGTTGAGCTGACCCTGAAGGACGGCAAGATCAGCGAGCAGGTGACCAAGCGTGAAAGCTCCACGCGCCGGGTGGTGACCAGCGGCGAGATCACCAGTTCGCTGTACGCGGCGGCGCGCAAGGCCGGGCTGTCGCCTTCGGCGATTGCGACGATGACCGACGACATCTTCAAGTACGACATCGACTTCTCGAAGGACATCCAGCCGGGCGACCGCTTCAGCGTGGTGATGGATGAAACCTGGCGCGAAGGCGAGAAGGTGGACACCAGCAAGATCCTGGCCGCCACGTTCACCTCGGGCGGCAAGACCTACAGCGGCTTCCGCTTCGACCGCAACGGCAAGTCCGAATACTTCGACGTCAGCGGCCGCCCGCTGAAGAAAAGCTTCATCCGCATGCCGATTCCGTTCGCGCGGCTGAGCTCGACCTTCGGCGCACGCCGCCACCCGGTGCTGGGCAAGATGCGCATGCACAAGGGCGTGGACTACGCCGCGCGCACCGGCACCCCGATCATGGCCGCCGGCGATGCGCGCGTGCAGTTCGCGGGCGTGCAGCGCGGCTACGGCAACGTGGTGATCCTGGACCACGGGCGCGGCCACACCACGCTGTACGGGCACATGTCGCGCTTCGGCAAGATCCGCACGGGCCAGACCGTGGCCCAGGGCACGGTGATCGGCTATGTCGGTTCGACCGGCCTGGCTACCGGCCCGCACCTGCACTACGAATTCCGCGTCAATGGCGTGCACCGCAATCCGCTGAGCGTGACCATGCCGCCGCCGGAGCCGTTGAAGGGGGCCGAGCTGGTCGCCTTCCGTGCGCAGACCGCGCCGGCCCTGGCGCGCATCCAGGGCATGGAGAAGCTGATCTATGCGGATGCGAGCCCGGCTCCGCAGGGTGCGCAGGCGGAGAAGGCGACGGCCAGTGCGGCCAAGCCGGCGAAGAACGCGCGCGGTTGACCGTGTGCAGCCACGCAGGGCGTGGCTCTACGGGCCTGGGATTGCGATGATGGGCGGGTTCTCTTTTGGGACCCGCCTTTTTCATGACTGCCGTTGACCCCGCCCTTCCCCTCTATCTGGGCCTGATGTCGGGCACCAGCGCCGATGGCATCGATGCCGCGCTGGTGCAGTTTCCTTCGACGGGGGGCTGCCGCTTCGTACACGGCCATACGCACCCGTGGGAACCGGGGCTGCGCGCGGAGCTGATCGCGCTGGGCGAAGGCGGCAGTGTGGAGTCGCTGGATACCCTGGGCCGCATCGACGCCCAGATCGGGCAGAGCTTCGCTGCAGCCGCCAACGCCCTGCTGCAGGCCAGCGGGGTGGACCGGGCGCAGGTACGGGCGATCGGCTCGCATGGGCAAACGGTGCGGCACCGTCCGCTGGCCGACCCGGCCTTCACCCTGCAGCTGGGCGATGCCAACCGGATTGCCGAGGCGACCGGCATCACCACCGTGGCCGACTTCCGCCGCCGCGACGTGGCAGCGGGCGGCCAGGGCGCGCCGCTGATGCCCGCCTTCCACCTGGCCATGTTGGGCCACAGTGCCGAAGACCGCGCGATCCTCAACCTGGGCGGCATTGCCAACCTGACCCTGATTCCGCGTGGCGGCACGCCGCGTGGCTTTGACACCGGCCCGGCCAATGCGCTGATGGATGCGTGGTGCCAGCGGCACCGGGGCGTGCCGTTCGATGCGGACGGGGCCTTCGCGGCCAGCGGCCAGGTTGATGAGGCGCTGCTGGCGCAGTGGCTGGCCGAGCCGTGGTTCGCGCTGCCGCCGCCGAAGAGCACCGGCCGCGAGCAGTTCCACCTGGAATGGGCGCTGGCCGCTGTGGGAGACCGCACCCTGGCACCGGCCGACGTGCAGGCCACCCTGCTGGAGCTGACCGCCGCCA
>DGLB01000019.1:0-6038 GCA_002387845.1 Stenotrophomonas maltophilia
GCCCAACCGCTGGCGGTTGGGCTGGGGCCCGGAGGGCGGTTCACGGCGTGTCCCGCAAACCCACCCCGACCGGCCCAAATACGGCAACCAATGGCCAACGGCCGGATGCCCGAGCGAATCAGAACTCGAGGTTGTCGATCAGACGGGTGTTGCCGATGCGGGCGGCGATCAGGGCGACGCGGTTGCCGACGTCGCTGTCGGCCGGCTCGGAGAGGTCCGGCAGGCGGATGACCGCGTAGTCGACCTGGAAGCCGGCGGCCTGCAGGGCGGCGGTGGCTTCGGCTTCGATCAGGCTGCGCGCCTTGCCGGCGATGAAGCCTTCGCGTATGCCCAGCAGCACCTGGTGGATGGTGGTGGAGACCGGGCGCTGCTCGCCGTTGAGGTACTGGTTGCGCGAGCTCATTGCCAGGCCGTCGTCTTCGCGGACGATGTCGCCGCCGACGATCTGGATCGGGAAGGCCAGGTCCTCCACCAGCTGACGGATCACCGCCAGCTGCTGGTAGTCCTTCTTGCCGAAGGCGGCCACGTCCGGCTGCACCTGGTTGAACAGGCGGCTGACCACCGTGCACACGCCATCGAAATGGCCCGGGCGGTGCGCGCCTTCCAGCAGGCTGCTGATGCCCGGCACGTGCACGTTGGCCGCCAGCTCGACGCCAAACGGGTACATCGATTCCACCGTCGGCAGCCACAGCACGTCGCAGCCGGCCTGCTCCAGCCCGGACGTGTCCGCTTCCGGCGTACGCGGGTAGCGGGTGAAGTCCTCGTTCGGGCCGAACTGGGTCGGATTGACGAACACGCTGGAGACCACGCGGTCGGCGTACTGGCGTGCCAGCGTGACCAGCGAGTAATGGCCCGCGTGCAGGTTGCCCATGGTCGGGACCAGCGCGACGCGCAGGCCCTCGCGCTTCCAGCCGTTGACGACGGCGCGCAGACGGGACAGTTCGGTGACGGTTTCAATCATGATGCGTAGGCGTGTTCTGCGTCGGGGAAGGAGCCGTCGCGCACGGCGTCGGCATAGGCACGGACCGCGCCCGCCACCGAACCGCCTTCGGCAAGGAAATCCTTGACGAACTTGGGTCGGCGATGGCCGCTGTCCAGGCCGAGGAAATCGTGCATCACCAGCACCTGGCCGTCGCAGCCCGGACCGGCACCGATGCCGATGGTGGGCGCGCTGATCTCGGCGCTGATCTGCGTGGCAATCGGGGTCGGCACGCATTCCAGCACCACCAGGGTGGCACCGGCGTCGACGGCGGCCTTGGCATCGGCGCGCAGCTGCGCGGCGGCGTCGCCGCGACCCTGCACCTTGTAGCCGCCCAGGCGCAGCACCGACTGCGGGGTCAGGCCCAGGTGCGAGCAGACCGGGATCTCACGCTCCACCAGGTGGCGGATGATGTCCAGCTTGAAACCCGCGCCTTCGATCTTGACCATCTCGGCACCGGCCTGCAGCAGCTGCAGCGACGCCTCCAGCGCGCGCTCGGGCGTGGCATCGGCACCGAACGGCAGGTCGGCCACCAGCAGCGCCCGCTGCAGCACACGGGCGACCACGCGGGTGTGGTAGACCATGTCGGCCACGGTCACCGGCAGGGTCGAATCGTGCCCCTGCACCACCATGCCCAGCGAGTCGCCGATCAGGATCAGGTCGACGCCATTGGCGTCGAACGTACGCGCGAAACCCGCGTCGTAGGCGGTCAACATGACCAGCTTCTGCCCGTTGCGCTTGGCCTCGGCCAGGGCGGGAACGGTCCAGGGTTTGCTGTCTGCGTGGGTGCTCATGTACTGATAACCGGTGGCGATAAGCCCCGCATTATCCTCCTATTGACGCGATCTGGCTGGCCTCGATACGCATTACAGCGTCCCGCACCCGGCCTTGCCCCGGAATCAGCGCATCCGGGGCGATCTCGGCCAGCGGCACCAGCACGAACGCGCGCTCGTGCAGGTAGGGGTGCGGCACTTTCAGCTGCGGCAGGTCGATCACCTGCTCGCCATACAGCAGCAGGTCCAGGTCCAGCGTGCGTGGACCCCAGTGCACGGCGGGGTCGCGGACCCGACCGAAGGCGCGCTCCACCTCCAGCAAGGCCTCCAGCAGCGCCGGGGCCGGCAGCGCGGTGTCCAGCACCGCGGCGGCATTGATGAAAGGAGGTTGGTCCTCATTGCCCCAGGCCGGGGTGGCGTACAGCTGCGACCGCGCCCGCAGCGTGGTCTGCGGCAGCGCGGCCAACGCCGTGAAGGCACCGCGCAGGGTCTGCGCGGCGTCGCCCAGGTTGCCGCCCAGGCCGATGCAGGCCAGGGTCACGGCTTACTCGCCGGCCGGGCCACCGGTGCGCCGACGTCGGCGACGGCGCTTGCGCGGAGCCCCCTCCTCGTCCAGCGCGACCTCGGCCTGCGCCGCTTCCAGGGTGGAATCCAGTTCGGCACCCGACTGCTGCTGGGCTTCGCGCCAGAACAGCACATCGGCTTCGTGCTCGCTGGAGGCGACCTGGCGCAGCGCCAGGAAGTCGAAGGCAGCGCGGAAGCGCGGGTGGGTCAAGGTGCGGAACACGCGCTTGCGCTGGCGTGAGCTGAAGCGACCCTGCAGCAGCCAGATCTCCTGCATGGGCAGCGAGAAGCGGCGCGGCAGCGCGATGGTGGTCAGCTGGTGCAGGGTGACGCGGTCGGCCGCGCGGCGCTGCGCCTCTTCCACCGCCACGCCCTGCTTCTGCAGGGTGGCCAGGGCGCGGCAGAACGCCGGCCACAGCAGCAGTGCGAACAGGAACGACGGCGATACCGGCTCATCATTGGCCACGCGCAGGTCGGTGCTGTGCAGGCCCTCGATGACCATGCGGCGCAGCGCGCCACTGCGGTTGCTGCGCAACGCGGCGGCGCTTTCCGGGAACAGCACGTCAAGCAGGCCATAGCGCTCCAGCCCCTCGAAGCTGGCCACGCCGTGTCCGGACAGGAACAGCTTGAGTACTTCCTCGAACAGGCGGGCCGGGGCGGCTTCGGACAGCAGGCCGGCCAGGCGCGGCAGCGGCTCGGCGGTCGCCTGCTCGATCTGGAAACCAAGCTTGGCGGCCAGGCGCACCGCACGCAGCATGCGCACGGGGTCTTCGCGGTAGCGCTGCTCGGGGTCGCCGATCAGCTTCATCAGGCGCGCCTGCACATCGTCGAAGCCACCGGTGTAATCACGCACCGAGAAGTCCTCGATGGCGTAGTACAACGCGTTGCAGCTGAAGTCGCGGCGCACGGCGTCGTCTTCGATGGTGCCGTACACGTTGTCGCGTACCAGCATGCCGTTTTCCATCTCGCGATCGCCGCTGCCGTCGTCGCTGTTGGCACGGAAGGTGGCCACTTCGATGATCTCGCGGCCGAACACCACGTGGGCCAGGCGGAACCGGCGGCCGATCAGGCGGCAGTTGCGGAACAGCGCCTTGACCTGCTCGGGGGTGGCGTCGGTGGCGACGTCGAAGTCTTTTGGATGCCCGCCGACCAGCAGGTCGCGCACGGCCCCGCCCACCAGGTAGGCACCAAAGCCGGAATCACGCAGCCGGTACAACACGCGCAGCGCGTTGGGGCTGATGTCCTTGCGGGAGATGTTGTGCTGGTCGCGGGGGATCACGCGCAGACCGAACGAGGATGGTGCAGAGGAATTGATGTTGGCGCTTCCGGTTGAAGTTTCGGGATTGCCCAATGGCATCGTCGACCATATACTAGCGCGCTGCGCCGCTCGCGACAAAGCACGCTCCCTTCGTCTAGTGGTTAGGACGTGGCCCTCTCAAGGCTAAAACAGGGGTTCGAGTCCCCTAGGGAGCGCCATTCGTGAAGCGCAACAGGAAAAAACCCCGCCATGGCGGGGTTTTTTTGTTGCACCGCCTGGGCCGGCCAACGGCCGGCGCTACCGGCATCACCCCTCCATCTGCTCCAGCTCCTTGCCCTTGGTTTCGTGCACATAGCGCAGCACGAAGAACACCGAGGCCACCGCTGCGGCCGTATACAGCCCGTAGGCCCCGGCCAGGCCGATCCCGGTCAGCAGCACCGGGAAGCTGACGGTGATGGCGAAGTTGGCCGTCCACTGCGCCGCGCCCGCCACCGCCAGCCCGGACCCGCGGATCTGGTTGGGGAACATCTCGCCCAGCATCACCCACATGACCGGGCCCCAGGACATGTTGAAGAACACCACGTAGGCGTTGGCCGCCACCAGTGCCAGCACGCCCATCTGGTCGGACAGCTGCAGCCGGCCGTCCACCAGCGAGCCGCTGGAGAAGGCCACCACCACCAGCGCCAGGGTCACCGCCATGCCCGCCGAGCCCACCCACAGCAGCGGCTTGCGGCCGATCCGGTCGATCAGCACCACGGTCAGCAGGCAGGCCCCGATGCTGAGCGCGCCGGACAGCACGTTGATCAGCAGCGCGTCGCTTTCCGAGAAGCCCACCGCCTGCCACAGCACCGCGCCGTAGTAGAACACCACGTTGATGCCGACCAGCTGCTGGAACACGGCCAGGCCAATCCCCACCCAGACGATCCGGCGCAGCTTGCCGGTGCCCTTGTCGACCAGGTCGGACAACCGCGGACGGTGCTGGTCCTGGGACAGCGAGGCATCGATCTCGCCCAGCTTCGCCTGCGCTTCGGCCGGCCCATACAGCCGGGTCATCACCTCCAGCGCCTGTTCACGCCGCCCCTTCACCACCAGGTAGCGCGGGCTTTCCGGAATGACCAGCAGCAGCACCAGGAACAGCGCCGACGGAATGGCCTGCATCCAGAACATCCAGCGCCACGCGGCCTGCCCCAGCCACAGCGCCTCGGTGGAGGCACCGGCGGCGCTGGCCAGCAGGTAGTTGCTCAAGAAGGCGCAGAACAGGCCACTGATGATGGCGATCTGCTGCACCGTGGCCAGCCGGCCGCGATAGCGGGCCGAGGCCACTTCGGCGATGTAGGCCGGCGACATCACGCTGGCGGCCCCCACCGCGAAGCCGCCGATGACGCGCGCGATCACGAACGCGGTTGACGTATGCGCCGCCCCTGCCCCCAGCGCCGAGACCAGGAACAGCAGCGCGGCGATGATCAGCACGCCACGCCGGCCCAGCCGGTCGCCCAGCCGGCCGGCGAAGAATGCGCCGATCGCACAGCCCAGCAGCATCGACGCCACCTCGAAGCCGATCCCGGCCTCGCTGGACTGGAAGGTCTGCTTCAGGCCATCAACGGTGCCGTTGATGACCCCGCTGTCGAAGCCGAACAGGAAGCCGCCCAGGGTGGCGACGCAGCTGATCAGGACGATGAAGGAGGTGTTTTCGCCGGGGGCGGCGCTGGCAGCAACGGGTATCGACATGGAAGGCCCTGGCAGAAGAGAGACGGCGGACGGTCAATACGGCAGGTACGGGTGAAGCAGGTTCTCACGGGCGTCCAGCGGCCGGCGGCGCGGGGGGCGGCAGGCCCCGTTCCACGCCCTGGCTGTCTACCGGTGGGCACGGCTATCTATACCCGCGGGGCGGCGGCGTTGCATCGTGCACTGCGACAAAGCCGCAACTGTTCTAGAATTGTCCGGCTTACTGACCGATTCCGATCCAGCCATGCCCTTTGTCGTCACCGAAAACTGCATCAAGTGCAAGCACACCGATTGCGTGGAGGTCTGCCCCGTGGACTGTTTCCACGAAGGCCCGAACTTCCTGGTGATCGACCCGGATGAGTGCATCGACTGCACCCTGTGCGAACCGGAGTGCCCGGTCAACGCGATTTTCCCGGAAGACGACGTGCCTGCCGGGCAGGAAGGCTTCGTGGCCCTGAACGCCGAGCTGGCCAAGGCCTGGCCGGTGCTGACGGTGCGCAAGGACCCGCCGGCCGATGCCGGCGAGTGGGATGGCAAGCCAGGGAAACTGGATCTGCTGGAGCGCTGAGGCGCGGCTGGCAAAAAAAGGCACCTTCGGGTGCCTTTTTTGTTATCGCGAGCCGTTCCGATTTGGGGTCATGCGTTACCGGATGTTGGGAATTTCACGGCCGTCGTCTGTCGACCGACGCTACCGGGCTACGTGCTTTTGATCGTCCGTGGCCACCGGCCGTCTGTCTGG
>DGLB01000019.1:6196-13719 GCA_002387845.1 Stenotrophomonas maltophilia
CCCGCAAACCCACCCCGGCACGCCCAAACACGGGAACCGGTGAACCATCGGCTGTTCGCCCAAAAGCAAAAGCGCCGGGCAGAGCCCGGCGCCACGTAAATCGCACACTCCGATGAACGGAGGCAGAAATCAGGGTGCCAGCTTGGCCTTCAGTTCGGCCAGCAGCCTGGTCGGCGCCGGGCCGGTGGCCGGCAGGCCGCGCGGGTCGACGGTGGAGATGTAGGCACCGGCTTCAACGGCGACCACGCGGACCAGGAAGTTGTTGTCTTCATAGGCCACGTCGTACGAGCCCAGCAGCTGCGCCTTGCTGGCGATGGTCACGCCGGGGGTCGACTCCAGTGCCGCGCCTACCTTGGCGAACACCTCTTCCTTGCTGCCTGCCACGTTGAAGCCAGCGCCGGCAGCGGCCCGGTCAGCCGCCGGGCCGGGGGCCGGACGGGCCGCCTGCGAGGCCAGCACCGGTACCTGCGCGGACGGGTTGCCCGGTGCATTCAGGTCCGGCGGGACTTCCAGCGGACGCATTTCCGGGGCCATCGCGTAGTCACCCTTCGCACCCCGCTTGAAGCAGCCGGTCGTGCCCACCAGGGTGGCCGTGGCCAGGATCGCGAAGGACAGCACGCGGATGGCGGAAACAGATTGACGCATGTGAATCTCCAGGTTCAGGCCACTGCGGTTCAGTGGCTGGAAAGTGCTTCAAGCGCCCCGATGTCGGACGCCAGGTGTTCGGCTGCAGCATGGTGGGTCTCGGACAGCCGCAGCAGCGGCAGTCGCAGGCCATGGCCGATGCCGATCCGGTGCAGCAGTTCCTTCACCGGAATCGGGTTCGGCTCCACCCCGCAGAAATCATGGAACGGGTCCAGACGGGCATTCCAGGACTCGGTCGCCTCACGCTCGCCGGCCGCGGCCAGGTCGCACATGCGCCGGTAGGCCCCCGGCAGCGCGTTGGAACCCACCGAGATCAGGCCGTCGATGCCCGACAGAATGGAGCGCGCCGCCGTGCCATCGTCGCCACTGAGGATCACGAAGTCCGGCGAACGCAGCGCCAGCAGCGCCTGCACACGGCCGTTGTCGCCCACCGCTTCCTTGATGCCGACAATGTTCGGGTGGCTGGCCAGTTCCGCCACCGTCTCCGGCAGCATGTCCACCCCGGTACGGCCCGGCACGTTGTACAGAATGACCGGCAGGCCGCCCTGGTCGGCCACCGCGCGGTAGTGCGCGATCAGCCCGGCCTGGGTCGGGCGCACGTACGGCGGCGTCACCACCAGCGCGTGAGTGGCTCCATTGGCCGCCGCGCGGCGGGGCTGCTCGATGGTTTTGGCGGTGCCCGACAGCCCGGTGCCGGCAATCACCGGTACGCGGCCGGCCACGGCTTTCACCGCGCTGCGCAGCAGCTGGTCATATTCGTCGTCGGACAGGGTGGCCGCTTCGCCGGTGGAACCGGCCACCACGACCCCGTGAACGCCCCCCTCCAGCTGCAGGTGCAGCAGACGCTGCCAACCGTCGGGATCCAATGCGCCGTTGGCCTGGAAAGGCGTGGCCAGCGCGGTGATGAGACCGGAAAGAGACAAGGAACAATGCTCGGAAGAAGGGGAAAGGCAGGCCGCGCAGGTGCCGGCCGGATGCCTTCTGCATGTTACTTGCGGGCCGAAAGCGCGGGCAAGTATGCTGGACTCCGGCGAACGTGCCGTTCGGCACCGTTCAGACTCACCCTGCATTACCGGAACCCCCTTGACCGACTCCACGCCGCGGCCCGCGCCGACCGAAAACCACCTCCTGATCAACGCCTATACGACGCATCCGGAGTCCCCCCTGCTGCCTGTGACCCGGCGCATTGCCGACAGTGGCTGCAATCTGGTCGATGCCCGCCTGGCCACCGTCGGCCGCGACGTCTCGGTGACCGCCCTGGCCACCGGCTCGTGGGACGCAGTGGCCAAGCTGGAAGCGATGCTGACCCGGCTGGAACGCGAGGAAGGCCTGAAGCTGGTGTGGTACCGCACCGGGGCCAAGCAGGCGCAGTCCAACCTGCTGCCCTACATCGTGGAAGTGATCGCCGCCGACAAGCCGGGCATCCTGTTCCAGCTGGCCGACTTCTTCGACCGCCAGGGCATCACCATCGAGAACCTGCAGAGCACGCGTTACCGCGCCATGCAGACCGGCGCGGAAATGTTCTCCGCGCAGGTCACCATCGGCGTGCCCGCCAACATGCACATCGCCGCGTTGCGCGACGACTTCCTGGAATTCTGCGACCACCTGAACCTGGACGCGATCATGGACCCGATGAAGTTCTGATTTTCGCGCGTTCGTCACGGACGCGCGGCGTTTCATGCAGTTGTAGCAGTCGTACCCCAGGCTCCGGAACAAGGACCTCATGAACAACGGCGACACCCTGGACAGCACCACCCTCTCCCTGCCGCTGGCGCTTTCCGGCGGCGAACACACCACCCTCGGCGCCCTCGCCGGCCAGTGGCTGGTGCTGTACTTCTACCCCAAGGACAGCACCCCCGGGTGCACCACCGAAGGCATCGACTTCAACGCACTGCTGCCGAAATTCAAGCGCGCCGGCGCGCAGGTGTTCGGCGTCTCGCGCGACTCGGTGAAGTCGCACGACAATTTCTGCGCCAAGCAGGGCTTCAAGTTCCCGCTGATCAGCGACAGCGACGAGGCACTGTGCAACGCGTTCGACGTGATCAAGCTGAAGAACATGTATGGCAAGCAGGTGCGCGGCATTGAACGCAGCACCTTCCTCATTTCGCCCGACAGTCGTATTGTGGAATCGTGGCGCAAGGTCAAAGTGGCCGGCCACGCAGAGTCCGTCCTTGAAGCCCTGAAGGCCGCGAAAACCCAGTGAGCTACCCGGCACCCCCCAATGGCCATCACCCTGCCCCGCAGGCCGTGATGGCTTGTCCCTGTTCTGTCACCAGGAAATGACGATGACCCGAGGCAAGCGCATCTACGTTCTGGATACCAACGTGCTGATGCACGATCCAACCGCGCTGTTCAAATTCGAGGAGCATGATGTCTACCTGCCGATGCAGGTGATCGAAGAGCTGGACAACGGCAAGAAGGGCACCTCCGAAGCCAGCCGCAACGCGCGGCAGGTCAGCCGTTTCCTGAATGAACTGGTGGAAGCCTCGGGCCTGGACAACCTGGCCGAAGGCATTCCACTGCAGCGCCCGCACGGGCTGCAGCTGCGCGGCAAGCAGAGCGCCGGCAAGCTGCGCTTCCAGACCAGCCACTTCGAAGCCGGCAAGAGCTTCGGCGCGGTGATTCCGGACAACGCGATCCTTGGCGCGATCCTGGCGCTGAAGGAACAGACCCCGGAGATTCCGGTGGTGTTCGTGTCCAAGGACATCAACCTGCGGATCAAGGCCGCCATTGCCGGCATCGTGTCGGAAGACTACGAGAACGACCGCGCGCTGGACGACTTCAGCCTGCTGTACACCGGTGCGACCCAGCTGCCGGAAGATTTCTGGAAGCAGCACACCGACGACCTGCGCAGCTGGAGCGACAAGGGGCGTACCACCTACGAGGTACGTGCCACCGAAAGCGAGGACTGGCACCCGAACCAGTACGTCTACCTGCCCGGTGACGATGAAGTTGAAATGCGCGTGGCCAAGGTCGAGGGCGAGAAGATCACCCTGTCACTGGTCAACGACTACCGTCACGGCAGCCACGCGGTGTGGGGAATCAGCGCGCGCAACCGCGAGCAGAACTTCGCGTTGAACGCATTGATGGACCCGGAGATCGACTTCGTCACCCTGCTTGGCACCGCCGGCACCGGCAAGACCCTGTTGGCGCTGGCCGCCGGCCTGGCCCAGACCATGGACCAGCAGCGCTACCGCGAGATCATCATGACCCGCGCCACGGTCAGCGTGGGCGAGGACATCGGCTTCCTGCCCGGCACCGAAGAAGAAAAGATGACGCCGTGGATGGGCGCGCTGACCGACAATCTGGAAGTGCTGACCCAGCCGCAGGAAGGCGGGGCGTGGGGCCGCGCAGCCACCAATGACCTGCTGGCCAGCCGGATCAAGATCCGCTCGCTGAACTTCATGCGCGGGCGCACCTTCCTGTCGCGCTACCTGATCCTGGACGAGGCGCAGAACCTCACCCCCAAGCAGATGAAGACCCTGATCACCCGCGCCGGCCCCGGCACCAAGATCGTCTGCCTGGGCAACGTGGAGCAGATCGACACCCCGTACCTGACCGAAACCACCTCGGGCCTGACCTACGCGGTGGACCGTTTCAAGAACTGGCCGCACAGTGCGCACATCACCCTGCGCCGGGGCGAGCGTTCGCGCCTGGCCGACTACGCTTCGGAGGTGTTGTGATCCGCACGTCACTCCGTGCCCTGCTGCCGCTGGCGCTCGCTGCGCTGGCGGCGGCCTGCACGCCTGCCAACACCCGCCCGGGGGCCACGGTCCCCACGGCGGTCAAGACCGGCCAGTCGTGGGTGGTCACCCGCCCGCTGATTGCCGCCCAGGTGCTGGACACCTGTTCACGCCCTAGCCCCGGCCAACCCCCGGGGAGACTGGGGGGTTACTGGGCTCCCAGCCGCGCGCAGATCGAGCAGCTGGAAGCACGGCTGCCCACGCTGGAAGCGCAGATCCCCAAGGTGGTCGATTTCGACCGCCAGTACGTGGGGATCGAAGTGGATGGCCGGCAGCTGATCTACCTCAACGCCTTCCACCTGCCCGACCACAGCGAGATCGATCCGTCGCGTGAGGCGATCCGGGTCTGCGACGGCGGTGCACAGTTCTGGGGCGCGGTGTTCGACCCGGCCAGCGGCCAGTTTTCGGACGTGCAGTTCAACGGCCCGCCCGGCGGACGCTGATCCGGCCATGAAACGCGCTGCTGCCGCAGCATGAGCATCCGCCTGCCGACCTGGGTGTGGATCGGCGCGATTGCGTTGTCGTGCGTGGCCGGCATGGTCAACGTGGTCGGCTTCCTCGGCTTCGAGCACCAGGCGGTCAGCCACATGACCGGCACCACCAGCCAACTGGGCATGGCGCTGGCGCAGGGCGACTGGCGCGTGGTCGGCCACCTGTGGGGCCTGCTGATCGCGTTCTGCCTGGGCGCGATGCTCAGCGGCATGATCGTGCAGGACAGCACCCTGCAGCTGGGCCGTCGCTATGGCGTGGTGCTGACGCTGGAGTCGTTGCTGCTGCTGGTGGCGATACCGCTGTTCCAGCGCCAGCAGATCTGGGGCGCGGTGGCCGCGGCGATGGCCTGCGGCCTGCAGAATGCGATGGCCACCACCTTCAGCGGCGCGGTGGTGCGCACCACCCACCTCAGCGGCATGTTCACCGACCTGGGCATCGGCCTGGGCCACCTGCTGCGCGGCCTGCCGCTGCCGATGCGGCGACTGACCCTGAGCGGACTGATCGTCAGCGGCTTCCTGGCCGGCGGCATCCTCGGCGCATGGCTGTTCATGCGCTGGCAGTACCTGGCATTGCTGGCCCCGGCGGCGCTGACCGGCATCACCGGGCTGGGCTACGTGCTGTACCGGCAGTGGACGCTGCTGCGCACGCGCTGAGCAAACACTGCACAATCGCCGCATGAGCCCATCCACTCCCGTTTCCGCCCTGACCATCGCCGGTTCTGATTCCGGCGGAGGCGCCGGCATCCAGGCTGACCTGAAGGCGTTTGCCGCGCACCGCGTGCATGGCCTGTCGGCGATTGCCGCACTGACCGCGCAGAACACCCGCGGCGTCACCGCCGTGCATGTGCCGCCGCTGGACTTCCTGCAGGCCCAGATCGACGCGTGCTTTGCCGACTTCGACATCCACGCGGTGAAGCTGGGCATGCTGGCCAATGCCGAGGTGATCGACCTGGTGGCCGACGCGCTGGAAAAGCACCGCCCGCCGCACATCATCCTCGACCCGGTGATGGTGGCGACCAGCGGGGCCAAGCTGCTGGAGGACAGCGCACTGCACGCGCTGCGCACGCGACTGCTGCCGCTGGCCACGCTGGTGACCCCGAACACCCCGGAAGCGGAACTGCTGCTGGGCCGCCGCATCGCCAACGGCGAAGATGCCGAGGACGCGGCCAGCGCCCTGACCGACCTGGGGGCGGGGGCGGTGCTGCTGAAGGGCGGCCACCTGGCCGAAGGCAGCCGGGTGGTGGATCGCTTCTTCGATGGTGTCACCTTTGAGGCCTTCATCCATGCACGCCTGCCGGTGGATGCGCACGGCACCGGCTGCACGCTGGCGTCGGCGATCGCAGCGCAGCTGTGCTGCGGGCTGTCACTGGCCAATGCCTGCGAGGCCGCGATTGACTACGTGGCGCGCGGGTTGCAGGGCGGCTATACGCCCGGGCGCAGCGACGTGCGGGTATTGGACCACTTCGGTGCGGCGCGGCCGGCATGACGCGTTCGATACTGATTCCGGCGCAGGCCGATGATGGGCATTGTTTTGAGCTGATCGCGCGCATTCCGGCGCAGCCACGCGCGCAGTTGCTGTGGCTGCCGGCACTGGGGGTTTCGGCGCGCAACTACCAGGCATTCGCGGACGCGCTGGCCGCGCGTGGCGTAGCCGTGTTCCTGCACGAGTGGCGCGGCAATGGCAGCAGCAGCCTGCGGCCGTCGCGGACGCAGAACTGGGGCTACCGCGAGATTCTCGAGCAGGATCTGCCGGCCAGCCTGGCGGCGGTGCGACTGCACGGGGCGGCACCGCTGATCATCGGCGGGCACAGCCTGGGCGGGCAGCTGGCCTGCGTGTTCGCCGGGCAGCACCCGTCGCTGTTCCAGCGCTTCTGGCTGGTGGCGACCGGAACCCCGTACTGGCGCACCTTCCCGACCCCGAGGGGCTGGCTGCTGCCGCTGGTGTACCGGTTCCTGCCGTGGCTGGCCCAGCGCCAGGGCACCCTGCCCGGCCGCCGGCTGGGGTTTGGCGGCACCGAGGCACGCGGCTTGATCCAGGACTGGGCGCGGGTGGGGCTGAGCAACCACTACGCCGCGGTGGGCATGGCGGAGGATCTGGAGGGCGCGATGCAGCGCCTGCAGGGCCAGGCGCAGGCGGTGGTGCTGGAACAGGACTGGTTCGCGCCGCCGGGCTCGATGCAGGGGCTTCTGGCGAAGCTGCCGCAGGTGCGTTCGCAGCTGCACGTGGTGTCGGCGTCAGCCCTTGGCACGCGTGCCGATCACTTCGCCTGGATGAAGTCGCCGGAAGCCGTGGCACAGGCGCTTTTTCATTCATTTGAATGAAAGTCTTCACAAAGGCGTTGACGGATCGAGCCTCGATCCGCATAATTCCGCTCCTGTTGACGCGCCCGTAGCTCAGTTGGATAGAGTACCTGGCTACGAACCAGGCGGTCGGGAGTTCGAATCTCTCCGGGCGCACCATCAACAGGCTGACAGCTCCGCCGCTGTCTTCAGCAGTACAACGTGATGTAAATGCGCCCGTAGCTCAGTTGGATAGAGTACCTGGCTACGAACCAGGCGGTCGGGAGTTCGAATCTCTCCGGGCGCACCATTACATTCACGACACAACTTGACGATGCACATGCGCCCGTAGCTCAGTTGGATA
>DGLB01000004.1 GCA_002387845.1 Stenotrophomonas maltophilia
TCTGGCTTGGCGGCTCGGGACGGGCGTTCCGGGGGACGCTGCAAGTACGTCCCTGTAAGCTCGGTCCCCGCATCCAGGCGGCTCACGCCCCCTCCAGCCCACCCCGACCCGCCATCGACAGTGTGTCGGTGGCCATGGGAAATGCCGAATCAACGGCAGCTTCGATCCGGGGTCATGCGTCAAGGAATGTTGGGGATTTCACGGTGATCGTCTGTCGACCGATCCCACCAGGGCAGCTCCCACCCCGGTACGCCCAAGCGCGGAAACCGATGAACCACCGGCTGTTCGCCAGAATTCAACAGCAGCCGGGCAGGGCCCGGCGATACGCAAACCGTCGAGTGCCGACGATTGGAGCTATCAGCGACGATCCGCCATCAGGTTGTCGAAGGTCTCGGTGTAACCCTTGAACTCGGGGATGCGGGTGGTCAGGTCGGCGGGGATGGGTTGCATGCCCGGTGGGACCTGGATCTTCACCGCGCGCATGTCCGGGTCGTGCGGAGCGTCCACCAGGGTGTTCTGGCGTAGTACCTGCAACTGGCCGAACATTTTCTGCAGCAGGGCGCGCTGGCCTTCGTCCAGCGGAATCTCGATCTCGTCGACCTTCATGTGGCCGTTCGGCAGCACGATGATGTTCGGGGCCGGAGCGCGGCGTACCGTCACCATGCCGTCGCTGACCGTGATCTTCGGCTTGCTGCGCTCGGCGCGGTGGTTGCGGTATTCCTGGTCGCAGCCGGTGGCGACCACGCAGAACAGGGCAAACAGCAGCAGGCAGAGCTTCTTCATGGCGGTGCGGCAACAAAAAGGGGGAGGACCATTCTAGTCCTCCCCCCGTGGCGATGCCGCCCCTGCGACCGATCGTCGCAGCGCTCACTCAGGCGTGGCAGTCGTCGATGTCGCTCTGCTCCATCGTCGCGTAAGGCTTGAAGGCCGGCAGCACCGCCGCCAGCGCCTGCTGCTTGGCCATCATTTCCGGCAGCAGCTTGCACAAGGTCTGGGCCTGCGCCTTGATCTTGTCGGCTTCCGCGTCGACCTTGGCCTGGATGCCCTCGGTGTTGCCCGAGAACACCCCGCGCAGCGCTTCACCGGCCGCCTTCACGCCGAGCTGGGCACCGGCCACGCCGATGTCCATGCCCGCGCCAGCCAGCTTTTCCACCTGCTTGCGGTAGTCCAGCAGCAGCGCACGCTGCTGCGCGTCGATGGTCACCGCCTGGCCGTTGATCAGGAAGTCGCCCGCCGGGGTGATCTCGGCCTTGTTGTTGTGCTCATCGGAAATGTTGATGTTGCCCTTGGCCAGTTCCGTGCGTGCCTTGTCGGTCGCCGCCTGCACCTTCTGGCCAATGGATTCGGTTTCGGCCGCGGCCTGGTTGGCGGTCGATGGGGTGCCGCCATTGCCACAGGCGGCCAGCGGCAGGCACAGCAGAAGCGAAGGCAGAAGAAGACGGGTCTTCATGGGATGGGTCCTGGTAGAACGGGGCGCTGCCCCGTTGGGGTAAGCATTCAACGAGCGTGATACGTGCAGCGGGGCAGAGCCCCGCTCTACTTCCCGCGCGGCAACTGCACGCGGCCGCGCACATTGCTGTGGTTGACGTCGCCGCTGCCGCTGCTGCCCACGGTGAGATCGCCGCCGACATCGCGCACCGTGACATCGCCCGAACCGTGACGCTCCACCTTGACGCTGCCGCCGACCTGGCGTGCCTCGAAATCACCCGAGCCGATGCCGGCCAGGGTGACGCTGCCCTTGACCCGCTGCAGGTCGATGTCACCCGAGCCCACCGTGCCGATGTCCACATTGCCGGCGACGTCGTGCAGCTTCAGGTCGCCCGATCCGACATTGCCCACCTTGGCCGCGCCGCCGACATTGCGCGCGGTGAAGTCGCCGGAACCCAGTGACAGCAGATTCAGTGAACCGGACCCGTCCAGCTCCACGTCGCCCGAGCCGATGGCCGCGGTCACCGGGCCCTTGATGCCACGCAGGTCCACGTCGCCCGAGCCCACGTCCGCACTCAGCGAATGCGCGCCGGTGACGCTGGCGTCGCCCGAGCCCACCTTCAACTGGATCAGCACGTTGTCCGGAACGCTGCCACGCAGGTCCAGGTAGGCGTACTGGTTGCCGCTCATGATGGAGCCCAGCCCCTGGTTGGCCCGCTCCAGCTTCACGATCAGCTTGCCGCCTTCCTTGCTCTGGGTCACCACCAGGTCCTTGAGCAGGTCCTGCCGTGAGGCGCAGGCGCGGCCGCTGAGCTGCGCCGGCCCGGGGCCGGCCTGCAGCACCAGGTCGTGCTGGCTGACCTGGAACACCACGGCCTTGGCACCGGCCACGTCCAGTTTGAGTTCACGCGGCTCGCTGTGCTGGCACTGCGGTTCATCGGCCAGCGCAACAAGGGGCAGCAACAACAGGGAAGCAACAGCGAACGTGCGGATCATGGGCAGGTTCCTCGATGCAGGAAGGGTCAGATTTCGCCAGCGCGACGACGCAGGCGGATGGCGATGATGATGAAGGCCACGCCGAACGCCGCACCGATCCACAGCTCCGGCAGCTGCAGCGCGGCCAGCTGGTTGGACGGGGCCAGCGCGGTCACCAGGGTGTCACGGTCACCGATGATGGTGCGCAGCTGGTCCATGCGGTAGAACACGTCGCTGCCCGGCAGCGTACCCAGCAGCAGGCGGCCGACGATGTGCTGCCAGAACCAGCCGCTGGTCAGGTCGAACAGCTGCATGATCTTGGTGGTGCTGACGATGATGCCGGCAAAGATCGGCAGCATCACGCCCCACAGGAACGGCTTGGACTTGGCCCAGGCCGACCACATCAGCAGCCAGCCGGCGGTCGGCAGGCCCCACAGGAAATACACCGGCAGCCACGACAGGTGGCTGGCCACCAGCGACAGCGGGCTGGCCGGGCCCCAGACCAGGGTCATCGGGTTGCCGCCATAGGCCAGGGCCACGCACGACAGGATCAGCATGAAGCCGAACATGGTCAGGATCGAGGCGATCACCGCGATGACCGGGGCCACCACCAGCGCGCTGACCAGCTTGGACAGCACGGTCTGGGTATCGGACAGAGGCAGTGACTTCCAGAACAGGATGCTGCGGTCGCGGCGGTCGTCATACAGCGCACCCAGGCAGTAGAAGAACACCACGAAGGCCAGCACCACGAACGGCCACAGCGAGCCCATCAGCAGGGTGAAGTCCAAGGCGTTGCCGAGGTCGGCCGCGCCTTGGGCATCCATCTTCTCGGTCAGCAGCTTCAGGTCGAGGCCGTTGATGTTGATGTCGGAGTTGTCGATATGCAGGTTGCCGCTTTCAGCGGCACGGCGCAGACCCCACAGGCCCAGCAGGATGCCGACGGTGCTCATCAGCAGCGAGATCACGCCGGCGATCAACGGAGCCCACAGGAAGCCACCGCGGTTTTCCCAGTACTCGCGCTTGAGCAGCCAGCCGAAGGTGCTCGCCTTGCTGATCGGGTGGTGGACGGTGTTCATGCGTAGGTTCCCTTCATGATGGCCACGAACAGATCCGCAAGGCCGGGGCTGCGGACTTCGCCGAGGGGGGAGAGCTGGGCGCGCGGCACGCCGTCGAACAGCATCACGTTCTTGCCGAACGGCAGCTGGCGCTCGTCGATGGGCTGCAGGGCGCGCGCGGCGTCAGCGGTTTCGGCCGAAACCAGCACTTCGGTGTAGCGCTCGCCGATGTCTTCCATGTCGGCGGTGAGCACGATGCGGCCGTCGCGGATGAACATCACGTCGGTGAGGATGTGCTCGATCTCTTCCACCTGGTGGGTGGTGACGATGATGGTTTTCTGCTCGTCGAAGTAGTCTTCCAGCAGGCGCTGGTAGAACTCCTTGCGGTACAGGATGTCCAGGCCCAGGGTCGGTTCGTCCAGCACCAGCACCTTGGCGTCGATGGCCATCACCAGGGCCAGGTGCAGCTGCACGATCATGCCCTTGGACAGCTCGCGCACGCGCTGGCGCGGCTGCAGCTTGGTAGTGGACAGGAAGCGTTCGCAGCGGGCGCGGTCGAAGCGCGGGTGGGTCCCGGCAACGAAGTCGATGGCCTCGCGCACCTTCATCCAGCGCGGCAGCACCGCCACGTCGGCGATGAAGCACACGTCGTTCATCAGTGCGTTGCGCTGCACCGCTGGGTCCAGGCCCAGTACGCGCAGTTCGCCTTCCACCGTGGTCAGGCCAAGCAGGGCCTTGAGCAGCGTGGTCTTGCCGGCCCCGTTGGGACCGATCAGGCCGGTGATGCGGCCGGGGGCGATGTGGAGGCTGGGGGTGTCCAGCGCCACCGTCTGTTTATAGGCCTTGCGCAGGCCCTGGCCGGTGATGACGGCATCGGATGCAACGGCATTCATGAGGAAGTCCCTTTGGGCAGCAGATCGTCGAGGTGCAGGCCCAGGCGCTGGATGCGCTCCAGGACCAGCGGCCATTCTTCATTGAGGAAGCGGTCACGCTCGCTGCTGCGCAGCTGGGTGGCGGCTTCCTCGGTCATGAACATGCCCAGCCCGCGGCGCTTTTCCACCAGGCCTTCGTCGGCCAGTTCCTGGTAAGCACGCGAAACGGTGATGGGGTTGAGCTGGTATTCGGCGGCGACCTGCCGGACCGAGGGCAGGGCATCGCCGGGTTTGATGATGCTGTCGAGCATCATGGCGATGACGCGCTCCTTCAGCTGACGGTAGATCGGAGCGCCATCGCTCCATTGAATATCGCTCATGAGTCAGCTCCGTGGGTTCAGCGACTGTGCGAATGAGAAGTAAGGCATGGACAGGGAGCTGTGCAGCCGGCGGGGAGGCGTGGGGGCGCCGTCGGCGTTCCCTGCCTGGATGACCTCGGCGTCCTGCGGGCCTTCAAACGCACCGGTGGCGGACGAGCCGTCACGGTCACCGGCGGGGATGCTGAACCAGCCGATCAGCAGCAGCGCGGTGGCGGCTGTGAGGGCTTTGGCGGAGTGGTGGCGCATGCGGTTCATGTGCTTCCCCTGCATCAGGTGACTGGTGTTGTATGCAACTATAACACCGATACGCTGGAGTGCAAGTTGCGACAGCCCCCAACTGATGGCAGGGGTGTGACATCACCTGAATGCGGAATACAAGTAATTGAAAAATATCATGTTATGTAAGTGACACCGGGGCGTTTCCGCTGGGCGTGCATTCAGTGATGTGCAGCCACATGGCGCAAAAACCCCCGGTGGTATAGTCCGCAGCGCCCTTCAGATCGGAGTTTCCCGATGCGTTCCCGCCTTCCCGTGTCGTCCCTGTCCCGTGCCCGTCGCTGGACCGTTGCCCTGCTGGTGTCCGGGCTGCTGCTCGGCGGTGCGGCCCAGGCCGCCGGATTGCTGGACCTCAACTACCGCCCGCTGGCCGGCAAGGGCGAGGTCAATCTGCAGAAGCAGTACGGCGGCAAGGTGCTGCTGGTGGTCAACACCGCCAGCAAATGCGGCTTCACCCCGCAGTACGAAGGCCTGGAGGCGCTGCAGAAGAAGTACGCCGCGCGCGGCTTCTCGGTGCTGGGCTTCCCCTCCAATGACTTCAAGGGCCAGGAACCGGGCAGCGAAGCGCAGATCCAGGAGTTCTGCACGCTGACCTACGGGGTCAAGTTCCCGATGTTCCAGAAGGTCGAGGTCACCGGCGACAACGCCACGCCCCTGTACAAGCAGCTGACGGCGGCGACCGGGGTCGCCCCGGGCTGGAACTTCCACAAGTATCTGGTGTCCAGGGACGGTCGGGTGGTCGCGCAGTTCCCCAGCAAGGTCAAGCCGGACGATGCCGAGCTGGTCAAGGCGATCGAACATGAGCTGTCGGTCACGCCTGCAAAGCGCTGATCGTCTCGACATCTCGCACGTGCGTGCGACAATGCTTCTTTTCGCGCCGACGTCGGCGCCCAGTCACTTCCAGGAATGCAGCAAATGAAGATGGGAATGCGTGGCGCCGCGGCGTCGGTTCTGATTCTGGCGATGGGTACCTCCGGTGCCGCCCTGTCGCAACAACCGGCTGCCGCCCCGGCCGCCAAGGAGACCTCTGCTTTGACCTCCCAGAAAGACAAGCTCAGCTACGCCATTGGCCTGGATGTGGCCAATTCCTTCGCCCCGATTGCTGAAGAAATCGATCTGGCCGCGCTGCGCCGTGGCGTGGAAAACGCCTTCGCCGGCAAGCAGCCGCTGATCACCCAGGAAGAAGCGCAGAAGACCGACCAGGCCCTGCGCATGTCGATGGCGGTCAAGGCCGGCCAGCCGATCCCGGGCCAGGCCCCGGGCACTGCGGCTCCGAAGGTGGACCGTGAGAAGGTCGGCCTGATGCTGGGCAGCTATGCCGTTGGCCCGTCGCTGGCCGCACTGAAGGAAGATCTGGACCTGACCGCGCTGTTCGACGCGATCTCGACCAGCTTCAGCAAGGGCACGCCGAAGATGACCGCCGACCAGGCCAAGTCCACGCTGGAAGGCTTCATGGCCGCCAAGCAGGCCGAAATGCAGGCCAAGGCGGCTGCCCAGGCCGGCACCAACCGTGCTGAAGGCAATGCCTTCCTGAACAAGAACAAGACCGTGCCGGGTGTGGTGACCACCGCGTCGGGCCTGCAGTACCAGGTGCTGCGTCCGGGTTCGGGCGAGCGCCCGATGCCGACCAGCAAGGTCCGCGTGAACTACGAAGGCAAGCTGCTTGACGGCACCGTGTTCGACAGCAGCTACCAGCGCGGCACCCCGGCCGAGTTCGGCCTGGACCAGGTGATCAAGGGCTGGACCGAAGGCGTTGCGCTGATGCCGGTCGGCTCCAAGTACCGCTTCTGGATCCCGGGTGAGCTGGCCTACGGCGAAGCCGGCACGCAGGGCGGCCCGATCGGCCCGAATGCGACGCTGACCTTCGACGTCGAACTGCTCACCATCCTGCCTTAAAGGAACGGAGCCATCACGGACATGCGCGTCGCGATTTTTGGTACGGGCTACGTCGGGCTGGTCACCGGTACCTGCCTGGCCGATGTCGGCCACCAGGTGGTCTGCGTCGATATCGACCAGGCCAAGGTGGACGGCCTCAACCAGGGCATCATCCCGATCTACGAGCCGGGCCTGGAGCCCATGGTCAAGGCCAACCATGCCGCGGCGCGGCTGGCCTTCACCACCGACGCTGCGAGCGCCATCGCGCATGGCCAGGTGATCTTCATCGCGGTCGGCACGCCGCCCGATGAAGACGGCAGCGCCGACCTGCAGTACGTGCTGGCTGTGGCCCGCACCATCGGCCAGCATATGCAGGTGCCGACCGTGGTGGTCAACAAGTCGACGGTGCCGGTGGGCACCGCCGACAAAGTACGTGCCGCCATCGCCGAGGTGCTGGCCGCACGCGGGGTGGAGATCGCGTTCGACGTGGTCTCCAACCCGGAATTCCTCAAGGAAGGTGACGCGGTTGCCGACTGCATGCGGCCGGACCGCATCGTGGTGGGCGCGTCCAATCCCGATTCGGTGGCGCTGATGCGCCGCCTGTACGCACCGTTCAACCGCAACCACGACCGCGTGGTGGAAATGGACGTGCGTTCGGCCGAACTGACCAAGTACGCCGCCAACGCCATGCTGGCCACCAAGATTTCGTTCATGAACGAAATCGCCAACATCGCCGAGCGCGTCGGGGCTGACGTCGAGCAGGTCCGCCAGGGCATTGGCTCGGACCCGCGCATCGGCTGGCATTTCATCTACCCGGGTGCCGGTTACGGCGGCTCGTGCTTCCCCAAGGACGTGCAGGCACTGGCCCGCACCGCGCAGCAGTACGGGCATGAGCCCAAGCTGCTCACTGCCGTGGAAGCGGTGAACGATGCCCAGAAGGGCCATCTGTTCGAACTGATCCAGCGCCACTACGACCGTGGCGAAGACGAAGGCGTGCGTGGCCGTACCTTCGCGGTGTGGGGGTTGGCGTTCAAGCCGAACACCGACGACATGCGCGAGGCCTCCAGCCGTCGCCTGCTGGCGCAGCTGTGGGAGGGCGGTGCCAAGGTGCGTGCGTACGACCCGGAAGCCACCCACGAAGCACAGCGCATCTTCGGCGAGCGCGACGACCTGGTCTTCTGCGACAGCGCCAACGCCGCTCTGGAAGGGGCCGATGCGCTGGTGGTGGTGACCGAGTGGAAGCAGTTCCGCAGCCCGGATTTCGCCCTGCTGCGCGAAAAGCTCAAGGATGCGGTGGTCTTCGACGGCCGCAATCTGTACAACCCGCAGGACATCGAAGCGGCGGGTGTGGCTTACTACGGCATTGGCCGGGGGCGCTCGCTGCATGAATGAGCTGATTCCCTCCGCGCGTGAACAGGCGCTGGAAGCGCGCCTGATCGAGCTGGAAATGCGCGTGTCCTTCCAGGAACAGGCGCTGGCCGAACTGAGCGAGGCGTTGGCCGATGCCCGTATCGAGGGCAACCGCAACGCCGAGCTGACCAAACTGCTGCTGGAAGACCTGGGCAAGGTCCGAAACGCGCTGTATTCCGATCCGGGCGAAGAACCGCCGCCCCCGCACTACTGATCGACCTGACATCATGAGCGATACCCTCCGCGACCAGCTGCTGGGCCTGGGCTTCAAAGCCGCGCCGCAGCCCGAACGCAAACCCGAGCGCAAGCCCGATGCCCGCCGCGACGGCCGCCCCGGTGGCAAGCCGCAGGGCGCGCGCCCTGCCGGCAAGCCTGGCGATGGCCCGCGTCCGCCGCGCGAAGGCGACGCCCGCCGTGGACCGCCGGGCAAGGGCCGTCCGCACGGCAACGGTCCGCGCCCGGGCCAAGGACCGAACAGCGGGGCGGGCAAGCCGCGCTCGCGCGAGGACATCGACCTGGCCAAGGCCTATGCGATCCGCGCGCAGAAGGAAAAGGACGACCGCATTGAAGCCGAGCGCCTGAAGCAGGAAGAGGCGCGCGTGCGTCGCGAGGCCAAGGCCAAGCTGGACGAACTGCTCAAGGACAAGGGCCTGAACGACGAAGCGGCCGACATTGCCCGGCACTTCCCGTATGGCGGCAAGATCAAGCGCATCTACGTCAATGCCGAACAGTTGCGCCAGCTCAACGCCGGCGAACTGGGCGTGGTGCAGAGCGGTGGGCGCTATCTGCTGGTGACGGCAGCGGTGCTGGCCGAAGCCGAGGCGATCTTCGCGGCGGCGGTTGCATTGCGCGTTGATCCGAACGCGCCGGCCGAAGACGATCCCTACGCCGACCCGCAGTACCAGGTGCCGGACGACCTGGTCTGGTAAAGGTTGTTTACGGTGCGCGTCGGCCGGCCAACGGCCGGCGCTACCGGGCGCGCATGCGCCCCTGCCGGATCAACGGCAAACTGATCGCAAAGAAGCACAACACCGCGCCCACGGCCGCAAACCCGGCCCCGGCCAGGAATGCCGTTCGCCCGTGGTCGATGTTCCACAGCTGCCCGGCAATCAGCGCTCCGAGCACGCCGCCCACCCCGGACGAAAATCCATACAGCAGCCCCTGCCCGTGCCCGTTGAGGCGGCCGGGGAAGTAGATCGCCAGCATCTGCATCGCTGCCGCGAAGAACGCGGCAAACCCCAGCGCATGTGCGGTCTGCACCACCAGCATCACGCCCAGGTGCTGCGGGAACAACGCCGTCACTGTCCAGCGGATCGCTGAACTGATCAGGGCGATCAGCAGCATCCAGCTGGCGTCATAGCGGCGGAAGAAGCGTCCGATGGTGAAGAACACCCCCACCTCGAACACCACGCCCACGGTCCACAGCAGGCCCAGGGTGGACGTGGCGTAGCCGAACTGGTCCATGTAGACCGAGAAGAACGTGTAGTACGGTCCGAATGATAGCTGCTCCATGAACGCGGCCAGGAAAAAGGCCGCCACCGCCGGCTTGCGCACGATCTGCCAGAAGCCGCTGGCGTCGCCCTCGGTCTTGTGGAAATCACGCGCATAGCGGTTGGCGAAGGCCGAGGCCACCAGCAGGCCGAACAGCGGCAGCATCAGCCACGGCAGCCGGTGCGCCTGGCTGCTGCCATCGGCCCCTTCGATCAGCCAGCCAAAGCCCATCACCACCGCGATGAAGCCCAACGATCCCCACACCCGTATCAATCCATAGCGATGACTGTCGTTGCCCAGGTGGGTGAGGGTGATCGATTCGAACTGCGGCATCACCGCGTTGTAGAAGAAGCAGAACACGATCATCGCCGGATACATCCACGGCTGCGGCAGCGGCAGCAGGAACGCGCAGAAGGTGAGCAGGGTCAGCACACTGCCCACCCGCAGCCACAGGATCGGCCGCGGCGACGCCGCCGCGATCGAGGTCCAGGTCGTCGGCGCGACAATACGGGTGGCATACCACAGCCCCATCATCACGCTGATCGCGGTCACGCTCATCCCGCGCGAGGTCAGGAACAGCGACCAATAGGGCGTAAACGCGCCCAACGCCGCGTAGTAGAACAGGTAGTAGCTGGAAAGGCGCGCAACCGGAACCGCGTTCATTTGAAACATCCACTGTAGAGCCGGGCTTGCCCGGCTGCCCACACCGTAGAGCCGGGCTTGCCCGGCTGCGCGGTCATTCCGGATCGTAATCCAGATTCGACGCCAACCAGCGCTCGACCTGCGCCCGCTCCACGCCTTTGCGCCGCGCGTAATCGGTCACCTGCTCACGCGTCACCCGACCGACCACGAAGTACTGGCTCTGCGGGTGGCTGAAGTAGTACCCCGACACCGCTGCGGTCGGCAGCATCGCAAAGCTCTCGGTCAGCTGCATGCCGGCATTGTGCTCGGCATCCAGCAGGCGGAACAGCGTGCCTTTCTCGCTGTGCTCGGGACACGCCGGGTAGCCCGGGGCCGGGCGGATGCCGACGTACTGCTCGTCAATCAAAGCCTCGTTGTCCAGAACCTCGCCGGATGCATATCCCCAGTACTGCGTACGCACGCGCTGGTGCAGCCGCTCGGCCAATGCCTCGGCCAGGCGGTCCGCCAGCGCCTTCAGCAGGATGGCGTTGTAGTCGTCGTGGTCGGCTTCGAAGCGCGCCACGTGGGGTTCGATGCCGATCCCGGCGGTCACTGCGAACGCACCGATCCAGTCACGCTTGCCGCTGTCAGCCGGCGCAATGAAATCGGCCAGGCAGAAATCCGGACGTTCCACCGGTTTGTCGACCTGCTGGCGCAGGAAGTGCAGGGTGGCCGGGCCCTGCTCGGTCTGCAGCTGCACGTCATCGCCAACGCTGTTGGCCGGCCACAGCCCGAACACCGCCTTGGCCGTGAGCCAGCGTTCGTCGACGATCCGGGTCAGCATCGCGCGCGCGTCGCGGTACAGTTCGCTGGCCTGGGTGCCCACGATCTCGTCGGTCAGAATGGCCGGGTACTTGCCGGCCAGTTCCCACGCCTGGAAGAACGGCGTCCAGTCGATCACCTCGACCAGGTCGGCCAGCGGATAGTCCTCCAGTACATGCAGGCCGGGCTGGCGCGGCTCGGGCGGAACGTAGTCGGCCCAGCCGCCGTCGAAGCGCTGCTCGCGCGCCTTGCCCAGTGTCACCAGGCGCTTGGCGTCGCCGCGATTGCGGTGGCGCTGGCGGATGTCGGCGTAGTCGGCTTCGTTGGACGCCACGAACGCCGCGCGCAGGTCCGGCGAGATCAGCGACTGGGCCACGCCCACCGCGCGCGAGGCGTCCTTCACCCAGATGGTCGGGGCCTTGTAGAACGGGTCGATCTTCAGCGCGGTATGCGCACGCGAGGTGGTGGCTCCGCCGATCATCAGCGGCAGGGTGAAGCCCTGGCGTTCCATTTCGCGCGCCACGTGGCTCATTTCTTCCAGTGATGGGGTGATCAGCCCGGAAAGACCGATGATGTCGGCGTTCTCCGCGCGTGCCGCATCCAGGATCTTCTGCGCCGGCACCATCACCCCCAGGTCGACCACCTCGAAGTTGTTGCAGGCCAGGACGACGCCGACGATGTTCTTGCCGATGTCGTGCACGTCGCCCTTGACCGTGGCCATGATGATCTTGCCGTTGCTGCGCGCGGTGTCACCGCTGCGTGCTTTCTCGGCTTCGATGTAGGGCAGCAGATAGGCCACCGCCTTTTTCATCACCCGTGCTGACTTCACCACCTGCGGCAGGAACATCTTGCCGGCCCCGAACAGGTCGCCGACGATGTTCATGCCATCCATCAGCGGGCCTTCAATCACATCCAGCGGACGTGCGGCCTGTGCACGCGCCTCCTCGGTGTCCTGTTCGACCCAGGCATCCATGCCGTGCACCAGCGCATGCGCCAGGCGGTCCTTGACCGGCTTTTCGCGCCAGGCCAGGTCTTCGCCCTTGGTTTCGCCCTTCTTGCCCTTGTAGCGCTCGGCGATCTCCAGCAGTCGCTCGGTGCCATCCGGGCGGCGGTTGAGAATCACATCCTCGACGCGTTCGCGCAGCTCCGGGTCGAGATCGTCGTAGATCGGCATCGCGCCCGCATTGACGATGCCCATGTCCATGCCGGCGGCAATGGCGTGGTACAGGAACACCGAATGGATGGCCTGGCGCACGGTTTCGTTGCCGCGGAACGAGAACGAGACGTTGGAGACGCCGCCGGAGACGTGGCAGTGGGGCAGGGTGCGCTTGATGATGCGAGTGGCTTCGATGAAGTCCACGGCGTAGTTGTCGTGCTCTTCAATGCCGGTGGCGACGGCGAAGATGTTCGGATCGAAGATGATGTCCTGCGCCGGGAAGCCGACCTGGTCAACCAGGATCCGGTAGGCGCGGGTGCAGATCTCCACCTTGCGCGCACAGGTATCGGCCTGGCCGGTTTCGTCGAACGCCATCACCACCGCCGCCGCGCCATAGCGCAGCACCTTGCGCGCATGTTCGATGAACTGCGCTTCACCCTCCTTGAGCGAGATCGAGTTGACCACGCTCTTGCCCTGCAGGCACTTCAGCCCGGCCTCGATCACGCTCCACTTGGAGGAGTCGACCATCACCGGAATCCGCGCGATATCCGGCTCGGACATGATCAGGTTCAGATAGCGGGTCATCGCTTTTTCCGAATCGATCAGGCCCTCGTCCATGTTGACGTCGAGGATCTGCGCACCGCTGGCGACCTGCTGGCGGGCGACATCAACGGCTTCCTCGTAGCGCTCTTCCTTGATCAGCTTGCGGAACTGCGCACTGCCGGTGACGTTGGTGCGCTCACCGACGTTGACGAACAGCAGGTCCGGGGTGATGACCAGCGGTTCCAGCCCGGACAGGCGGGTATGGCGGACCGGTGCGCTCATGCGGCCTGTTCCTGCGCGTGCGGCAGCGCCCGCGGCGGCAGCCCGGCCACCGCCAGCGCAATGGCGCGGATATGGTCGGGGGTGGAGCCGCAACAGCCGCCGACCATGTTGAGCAGGCCGTCCTGGGCGAAGCCGCGCAGGGTGGCGGCCATCTCATCCGGGGTCTCGTCGTACTCGCCGAACGCGTTGGGAAGACCGGCGTTGGGGTGCGCGCTGACGTAGCAGTCGGCGACCTGTCCCAGGGTTTCCACATGCGGGCGCATGGCGTCGGCACCCAGTGCGCAGTTCAGTCCGATCGACAACGGCCGTGAGTGCGCCAGCGAGGCATGGAAGGCATCGGCGGTCTGCCCGGACAGGGTGCGGCCGGAGGCGTCGGTGATCGTGCCGGAGATCATGATCGGCAGGCGCGCGCCGCGATCATCGAAGGCTTCCTCGATGGCGAACAGCGCGGCTTTGGCGTTGAGCGTGTCGAAGATCGTTTCGACCATCAAGGTGTCGGCACCGCCGTCGATCAGCCCATCGATGGCCTCGCGGTAGGTCTCACGAAGTGCATCGAAGCTCGTATTGCGGAAGCCGGGATCATTCACGTCGGGGCTGATCGACGCGGTACGGCTGGTGGGGCCGAGCACGCCGATGACGAAGCGCGGCTTGTCCGGCGTGGTCGCCTCGATGGCATCGCAACAGGCGCGCGCCACCGCTGCGCCCGCCTTGTTGAGCTCATACACCAGGTGTTCCAGGTGATAGTCGGCCTGGCTCACCGACGTGGCGTTGAAGGTGTTGGTTTCGATCAGATCCGCGCCGGCGTCGAGATAGGCGGTGTGGATGCCGGCGATCACCTCCGGCCTGGTCAGCAGCAGCAGGTCGTTGTTGCCCTTCAGGTCGTGGCCTTCCGGCGTGCCGTGGTCGCAGCCCGCACCGTGCTGATGATCGAAGCCGCCGGCGAAGCGCTCGCCGCGGTAGTCGTTTTCTTCCAGTCCATGGCGCTGGATCATCGTGCCCATCGCACCGTCGATGATCAGGATGCGCTCGGCAAGCGCCGATTCGAGGGCGCGGACACGTTCGGGGTGCAACCACGGCAGGGACGACATGGAAACCTCAGGGCTTGGTGGCGATCAGCGAGATGACTTCGAAATGCGGCGGCCGCTTCTCACGGGTCACCGTTTCCAGATTGGAGACCACCAGCCCCGCCTTCTCGGCAAACTTGCGCAGTTCCTTGTCACTGAAGCCGAGATTGACGTGGCCATAGGCTTCCACGGCAGCCTTGTGCTCGTGACGGGCCAGACTGCACAGCAGCAGGCGACCGCCGGAGCGGAGCACGCGGGCGCCTTCGGCGACGGCCTGGGCCGGCTTGGCGGCATAGGTCAGCGCATGCATCAGCACCACCAGGTCGAAACTGCGGTCCTTGAACGGCAGGGCGTGCATGTCGCCTTCGCGCACCTCGACATTGGCCAGCCGGCGCAGGCGTTCGCTGGCGGCGGCGACCACGCGGGCGCTGGTGTCGATGCAGATGTAGCGCTTGGCATGCGGGGCGACCAGTTCGGCCAGCACCCCGTCGCCGGAGGCGATGTCGAGCACGTCGCCGGTTTCCAGCAGGGGCAGGGCGGTGCGGGCGAGCGCTTCCCATGTGCGGCCGGGGGAGTAATGGCGCTCCATGTCGCCGGCCACGCTGTCGGCCCAGTTCTGGTCGGCGGCACGGCTGGCCAGCACCCCGGCCACGCGTTCAGCATCCTGGCGCAGCAACGGGTCGTCGCTGCCGGTGCTCAAGGCATGCCACAATGCGCGCTGCGCCGGGTCCAGCGCGGCGTCGTCGAAGCGGTAGTACGCGGACACGCCGGCACGGCGGTCGCGCACCAGCCCGGCCTCCTTCAGTTTGGCCAGGTGGGTCGACACGCGGGGCTGTGCCAGCGTGGTGATGGCCGACAATTCGGCCACGGTCAGCTCTTCCTGCTCCAGCAGGGTCAGCAGGCGGACGCGGGTGGCGTCGGCGAACACTTTGAGGCGAACCGACCAGTCCTCGAGATCCATAAATATCTACCTATCGCGATATAGAGATATTTTCGGTGTTTCGGCCGGTTCCGGTCAAGTCAGCCGCGATTGCCCGGCCCCCGGTACAATTCCGCCACACGGCCGCGTACGTAGCGGCCTTATCGACTTGAGCCTGGGAGGGTGTAGTGGATTTCAGCTTTACCGAAGAGCAGCTGATGCTGCAGGACGTGGCACGTCGCATTGCGCAGGAAAAGATCGCCCCGAGCGCGGAGCACCATGACCGCACCGGCGAATTCCCGCTTGAAAACATCCAGCTGCTGGGCGAAAACGGGCTGATGGGCATCGAAGTGCCGGCTGAATACGGCGGCGCGGGCATGGACCCGATCGCCTACGTGCTGGCCATGGTGGAGGTAGCCGCCGGTGACGCGGCGCACTCGACGATCATGTCGGTGAACAACTCGCTGTTCTGCAACGGGATCCTGACCCACGGCAGCGAAGCGCAGAAGCAGACCTACGTGCGTGCGATTGCCGAAGGCCAGGCCATCGGTGCGTTCGCGCTGACCGAACCGCAGTCCGGCTCCGACGCCACCGCCATGCGCTGCCGCGCGGTGAAGCAGGCCGACGGCACCTATGTGATCAACGGCAAGAAGAGCTGGATCACCTCGGGCCCGGTGGCGAAGTACATCGTGCTGTTCGCCATGACCGACCCGGAGGCGGGCGCACGCGGCATCACCGCGTTCATCATCGACACCGACCGGCCGGGCTTCCACCGCGGCAAGACCGAGCCGAAGCTGGGCATCCGCGCCTCGGCCACCTGCGAGATCGAGTTCCAGGATTACGTGGCGCACACCGACGACATCGTGGGCAAGGAAGGCGAGGGCTTCAAGATCGCGATGGGCGTGCTGGACGCGGGCCGCATCGGCATTGCCTCGCAGGCGATCGGCATTGCGCGTGCGGCCTATGAGGCCACGATCGAGTACGTGAAGGAGCGCAAGGCGTTCGGCGCGGCGATCGGCACCTTCCAGATGACCCAGGCGAAGATCGCCGACATGAAGTGCAAGCTGGACGCCGCACTGCTGCTGACCCTGCGCGCGGCGTGGGTGAAGGGGCAGGGCAAGCGTTTCAGCAACGAAGCGGCGATTGCCAAGCTGACCGCCTCGGAAGCGGCAATGTGGATCACCCACCAGGCCGTGCAGATCCACGGCGGCATGGGGTACTCCAAGGAAATGCCGCTGGAGCGTTACTTCCGCGACGCCAAGATCACCGAGATCTACGAAGGCACCTCGGAAATCCAGCGCCTGGTGATCGCCCGAAACGAGACCGGCTTGCGCTGATCTATTGCTGCGATTGCAGTCTCCACGTAGAGCCGGGCTTGCCCGGCTGCTGTTGGATTCGTGCGAACAACCCGCCCCGGCCCCCCAGACAGAGGGTCGGTGGCCAACCAAGATCAAAATCCGTGCGTAGCCCCGGTGGGATCGGTCGACAGACGATCGCCGTGAAACGGTCAACATCCGGTAACGCATGACCACGAAACCAAGGAACTTCGTGGTGTTGCCCGCCCCGGTCAGCAAGGAGCGCTCCATGTACGTCGAAATCCAATGCCCGGACAACGACTCGGTCTGGCTTCCCGACACGAACGCACTGTGCCCTGCATGCGGCTGCAAGACTTCGCGTGACCACTGGAATCCGGAGTTCGTCCTGAAGAAGACGCGCTATGACCTGGGCATCACCTACGACGGCTTCTACATCGCGTCCGAGCGTTTCAAGGCGGTTGCTGAAACGCTGCCCGGCAGCCAGTCCTTCATTCCGCTGCCGCCTCGAGCACATTACCCGCGGCGCTACTATCTGATGGAATTGCTCGACCAGGTCCGCATCGACGTGGCGCGGGCGGCACCGGAATTCGGGCCGATGTGCGAGCGCTGCGGGCAGCATCGCTTCATCGTCGGCGCACGCGGCACCTTCAGTGGGGAGATGCGGGCGGATACGGGTCTGGTCCGCAGCGACCTGCAGTTCGCCGATGGCACAGGGAAGTTCTATGCATTGCTGGCCGGGTCCGAAGCGGCTGAAGTGCTTGCCCAGGCAAAGCTGGATGGCCTGTGGTTGGAGGTTGTTGAGTAGGTCACGGCAACGCCTGGATCAATGGCGGTGCCGATCCGGGGTCATGCGTTACCGGATGTTGGGGATTTCACGGCCGTCGTCTGTCGACCGACGCTACCAGGGGGCGGGCATTTGATTTTCTGTGACCACCGATGGCCTGTCTGGGGCGTGCCGGGGTGGGTTTGCGGGACCGTAGAAAACATGGATGTTTTCTACGAGCCCCCATGGATGGGTTTACGGCGTGTCCCGCAAACCCACCCCGGTGCGCCCAAACACGGAAACCGATGACCGAGGGCTGTTCGCCAAGAACCAACAGCAGCCGGGCAAGCCCGGCTCTACGCGGTGCGTGCAATTGCATCCCCATCGAAGGCCGGGAAACAAGAAGGCCCCGGATCGCCCCGGGGCCTTTCAGTTCAAGCGTCAAGCACCATCACCGGTCCGGGCGATGGGCGGCGTTGCCTTCGTTCTGGCGCTCCAGGAACTCCTTGGACGGTTCGTCCAGCTTGTCGCCCAGCATGCGGCGGACCACGATGAAGAACACCGGAATCATCAGCAGGCCCAGGAAGGTGGCGAACACCATGCCGCCGATCACGCCCGTACCAATGGCGTGACGCGAATTGGCACCGGCACCGGTCGAGATCGCCATCGGGATCACGCCCATGATGAACGCGAACGAGGTCATCAGGATCGGGCGGAAGCGCAGGCGTGCCGCCTCGATGGTCGCCTCGCGCAGGTTCTTGCCCGCCGCGCGCTGCTCCACCGCGAATTCCACGATCAGGATCGCGTTCTTCGCCGCCAGACCGATCACCGTGATCAGGCCGATCTTGAAGTACAGGTCGTTCGGCAGGCCGCGGGCCAGCGAGAACGCCAGCGCACCCAGCACGCCCAGCGGTACCACCAGCAGCACGGCCACCGGGATCGACCAGCTTTCATACAGCGCGGCAAGGCACAGGAACACCACCACGATCGACAGCACCAGCAGCAGCGTCGCCGCATTGCCCGCCAGGATTTCCTGGTAGGACATGCCCGACCAGTCGTAACCGAAGCCCGCCGGCAGGTCGTCGCTGACAATCCGCTCCATCGCCTGCATCGCTTCACCCGAGCTGCGCCCCGGTGCCTGCGAACCGACGATGTTGATCGCCGAATAGCCGTTGTAACGGCTCAGCGACGGCGGTGCCGACACCCACTCGGACTTCACAACCGTGCTCAGCGGAATCATCGCCTGGGTGCCGTCGGCATTGGTCTGCAGGCTGCTTGGCGTGTAGAAGCTGTTCAACGACTCCGCACCGGTGCGGTACGGGCCATCGGCCTGCATGGTCACGCGCTTGATGCGGCCCTGGTAGAAGAAGTCGTTCACGTACACCGGAGCCAGCATCAGCTGGATCGTGCTGTACACGTCCGACACCGACAGACCCATGGTCTGCGCCTGGACGCGGTCCACATGCAGCTGCAGCTGCGGGGCGTTTTCCAGCCCGTTCGGGCGCACCCCGGTCAGCGTGTCGCTTTCTTCCGCCGCCTTGCCCAGCAGGATGTTGCGCGCCTGGGTCAGCTGTTCATAGCCGGCACCGCCACGGTCCTGCAGCCACATGTCGAAGCCGCCGAACTGGCCCAGGCCCTGCACCGTCGGCAGGTTGACCACGAAGATCTGCGCTTCCTTGATCCCGTAGAACGCACCATTCATGTTCTGGATGAACTCCGGAACCGTGATGTCACGGTCCGCCCACGGTTTCAGACGGATGAAGCCCATGCCGACGTTTTCGCCGGAGCCGACGAAGCTGAAACCGGCCACCTGCAGCATGCCTTCAAAGCCATCCTGCTTTTCCAGGATACCGCGCATCTGCGCAAAGGTCGCGTTGGTCTGCGCCTTGGTCGAGCCCGGCGGCAGCTGCACGATCGCCAGCGCGTAGCCCTGGTCTTCTTCCGGCAGGAAGCTGCCCGGCATGCGGGTGAACAGGAAGCCGCACAGCGCGGTCAGCACCACGAACAGGATCATCCAGCGCGGGGCATGCTTCACCGCCGAGGTGATGTGGCCCACGTAGGTGCCGCTGACCTTGTCGTAGTACTTGTTGAAGGTGCGGTAGACGATGTTCGGGTGATCGTTGTGGGTGGCCTTCAGGAAGGTCGCACACAGCGCCGGGGTGAAGCCCAGTGCCAGGAACGCCGAGAACGCCATCGCGATGGCGATGGTCAGCGCGAACTGCTTGTAGATCTCACCGGCCGCACCGCCCTGCAGCGCCGATGGAATGAACACCGCCGCCAGCACCACGGTAATGGCCACCACCGCGCCGGTGATCTGGGTCATGGCCTTCTGGGTCGCGGCCTTGGGCGGCAGCTTCTCCTCGGTCATGATGCGTTCGACGTTCTCGATCACCACGATCGCGTCATCGACCACGATGCCGATCGCCAGCACCATCGCGAACAGGGTCAGCTGGTTGATGGTGAAGCCGATGATGCTCATGCCCAGGAAGGTGCCGAGCAGGGCCACCGGGATGACCAGGGTGGGGATGAGGGTGGCGCGGAAGTTCTGCAGGAAGATCAGCATCACCAGGAACACCAGCACGACCGCTTCGATCAGGGTCTTGACCACTTCCTCGATCGAGATCTTCACGAAGGTGGTGCTGTCGTACGGCGAGAACCAGCTCACGCCCGCCGGGAAGCTGGGCTGCAGCTCGTCCATCTTGGCCCGCACCGCGTCGGCCACGTTCAGGGCGTTCGCGCCCGGCAGCAGCTGGATCGCGAAGGCACCGGTGGGGCGGCCGTTGTACTGGGTGTCAAAGCCGTAGTTGTTGGCACCAAAGGCAATGCGTGCCACGTCCTTGAGCATCACCCGCGAGCCATCTGCGTTTGCCCGCAGGATGATGTTCTCGAACTGCTCCGGCGAGCTGAAGCGGCCTTCGGCCGACACCGTGGCGGTGAAGTAGTGGCCGGCCGGGGACGGGTCCGAACCCAGCGAACCGGCGGCGAACTGCACGTTCTGCGCACGCACCGCAGCCAGCACCTGGCTGGCGCTGAGGTTGTAGCCCTGCATCTTCTCCGGGTTGAGCCAGATGTTCATGGCGTACTCGGAGCCGAACTGCTGGGTGCTGCCGACGCCCGGGATACGCGAGATCTGGTCGAGCACGCGCGAACCGACGATGTCGTTCAGAGCATCGCGGTTGATCGCCTCGCTGTCCGAACGCAGCGCCACCACCATCAGGAAGCCGGCGTTGGCCTTGGCCACCACCACGCCCTGCTGGGTTACTTCGGTGGGCAGACGCGGCGTCGCCAGCGACACCTTGTTCTGCACCTGCACCTGCGCGATGTCCGGGTCGGTGCCGGTTTCAAAGGTCAGGGTGATCTGGGCGCGGCCGTTGGAGGCCGAGGAAGAACTGAAGTACAGCAGGTGATCGATACCGGTCAGCTGCTGCTCGATCACCTGGGTGACCGACTTTTCAGTGGTGTCGGCGCTGGCGCCGGGGTAGGTGGCGCTCACCGTCACCTGTGGCGGTGCGATGCTGGGGTAGGACTCCACGCCCAGACCGAGGATCGAGATCACGCCCGCAAGCGAGATCAGGATCGCGACCACCCAGGCGAATACCGGGTGTTCAATGAAAAATTTAGGCATGACGGATCGTCCCCGTTATTGCTTGGTCGGTTCGGCAGCCGGAGCGCCTTCGGTGGGCTGGCCTTCGGCCTTGGCCGGGTCGGCCGCGGCGTCCGCCGGAGCCTGGGCCGGCGCAGCACCTGCGGCAGCACCCGCGGCAGGAGCCTGGCCATTGCCGTTGGCGGCAGTCGGCGTCCAGGGCTTGGCCGACGCCGGTGCGCCTTCCTTGACCTTCTGCACGCCGGCCACGATCACCTGGTCGCCGGCTTCAATGCCGCCGGTGACCAGCCAGTTCGGACCCTGCTGGCCTTCGGTGGTCACGTTCTTGCGCACCACCTTGCCGTCCTTGCCGACCACCATCACGTAGCCACCCACGGTGTCGCGCTGCAGCGACTGCAGCGGAACCAGGAACGCGTTCTTGCGCTCACCCAGCACCGCCTGGAAGCTGACGAACGAGCCCGGCAGCAGCAGCTGCTGCGGGTTCGGCAGCACCGCGCGCAGGGTCACCGCGCCGGTGGCCGGATCGACCGTGGCCGAGGAGTAGTCCAGGGTGCCCGGTTCGCCGTACACGCTGCCATCGGCCAGACGCACCTGCACGGTCGACTTGCCGTCGCCGCTCAGTGCCACCGACCCCTGGGCCTGCGCCCGGCGCAGCTGGGTCATTTCGTCCGAGCTCATCGAGAAGTTCACGTACAGCGGGTCGAGCTGATCCACGGTGGTCAGCAGGGTCACATCGCCCTGGCCGACCAGTGCGCCTTCGGTGACCTGCTGCTTGCCGGCACGGCCGCTGATCGGCGAGGTGACTTCGGCATAGCCCAGATTGATCTTCGCGCTGGTCACCGCGGCCTGGGCCTGGGTGACGGCGGCGGCGGCGGAGCGCTCGGCGGCTTCGGCGGCGTCAACGTCGGACTTGGACACGAACGCCTGCGGAGCCAGCGAACGGGCGCGATCAGCGGCGGCCTTGGCGTTGACATAGGTCGCCTGCGCCGAGGCCAGCTGGCCCTGCGAGGAGTTCAACGAAGCCTGCAGCGGAGCCGGGTCGATCAGGAACAGGACCTGGCCCTGCTTGACGTCCTGGCCTTCCTGGTAGACGCGCTTGAGCAGCACGCCCGGCACGCGGGCGCGGACGTCGGCACTGCGGAACGGCGACAGCCGGCCGACCAGCTCGCGCTGCAGCGGCAGGGTTTCCGCCTTGGCTTCGATCACGCCCACTTCCGGCGGCGGGGGCGTCTGCTGTTCCTGCTTCTTGCAGGCGGTCAGCGCAACGGCAACTGCGCACGTCAGGGCAAGGGTGCGGAGTGGGGCGATCATCAGGAGAAACTCCGGAGTTGGTTTGAATGTGGTTCGGGAACAGCAGGGTGCACGGCAAAGGCTTGCAGGAAACTGTCCACGGAAAATTCTGCCCAGCGCCGACGCACGGCGGCGTCATCACGGTGGGGGGTATGGAAACGCTGCTTCTCGAAATCCAGCCCGGCGATCATGCTCAATAGCAGTTCGGCCATGAAGTGTGGGTCGTCATGGCGGAGCAGGCCGCGCTGGATGCGGGTGGCGATCCATTCAGCTAAGTGAAGGGTCAGCGCGCCGGCCCCATCGCGGTACAGCGCCTGGGCTTCCTGCGGGAACTGCGCGGCTTCGGCGGCGATCAGGCGGCGCGCCTGCATCACCTGCGGCTCGCTGAAGTGCTCGATATGGTCGATGGCGAACTGCAGCAGGCAGCCGCGCAGGTCTTCCCCGTCCATCGCGCGCAGGCCCGCGGTGGCGCGGCACAGATGGCGCTGCATCACCCGGCGCAGCAGTTCCTGCTTGCTGCCGTAGCGGCTGTAGAGGGTCTGCTTGGAGCAGCCGGCCTGCTGGGCCACCGCTTCCATGCTCAACTGCATGCCCTGGGTGGACATCAATTCGCGCACGGCATCGAACACGCGGTGGTCGCGCGCGTCCAATGCGCCGGCAGCGGGGGTGGGGGAGTTCACGCGGTGGACTATACCGTCCAGTTCAGAATTGGAGAACCCTATCTTTTGGCACTGTCGTGCGGCGTATCGTCCGCCTGCCACCGGAGCGCGGGAAGATGGAAGGTGAGAGCTTCTGTGACCCACGTCTCCATACCCGGGCGCACTGCCGAAGCGTGACGTAAACGCCACCCAACCGAAAAACCAGATTCCGTCCTGCAGCAAGGCCTTTTCCTGCGGTAGGGCTACAATTTCATTTTTCCAACTGAGCAACACGCATCGCTCTGCCATGAAACCGCAAAAACCTGTCGCCAAGACCGTGAAAGCAAAAACCAAACCAGCCGATACGCAGACTGTTTCGCCAGTGGGCTTCTCTCTGGAACCGGTGTACACGGCCTTGCGCAAGCGTTACCCGGCGGCCGCCCAGGCCGAGGCAGTGGCCTTTGCCGCAGACTTCTACAAGCGCATGGAAGCGGACGAGTTCCCGCATCACACCGCTGAGGAGTGGGCCGCACTGGCTGCCGACATGCTGGAATTCGCCCGCAGCCGCAAGGTCGGCAAGGCCAACGTCCGCGTGTTCAACCCGACCTTGAAGGCCAACGGCTGGGAATCGCCGCACACCGTGCTGCAGATCGTCAACGACGACATGCCGTTCCTGGTGGATACGGTGACCATGGCGCTGGCCGAGCAGGGCATTGGCGTGCACGTGCTGGGTCACCCGGTGATCCGCTTCAGCCGTGACAAGGCCGGCAAGCTCACCAAGGTGAGCGACGGCACCGCCGAATCGGTGATGCTGCTGGAAATCGACCGTCAGCCGGCCGAGGCCATGGCCGACGTGGAAAAGGCGATCAGCAAGTCGCTGGACGAGGTGCGTGCCATCGTCCGTGACTGGGACGCCATGCGCACCCAGGCGCTGAGCATTGCCGACGACCTCGGCAGCCGCCAGCTGCCGGTGGACGCCGCCTCGCGCGCCGAAGCCCAGGAATTCCTGCGCTGGGCTGCCGACAACCACTTCACCTTCTTCGGCTACCGCGAATACCGCGTGGAGAAGCAGGGCAAGGAAGAAGTGCTGGCTCCGCTCAACGACACCGGCCTGGGCCTGATGAAGGGCCGCGACACCTCGGCGGCCCGTCCGGTCAAGACCCTCGCCGCGCAGGGGCTCAATGCCACCAGCGGGCTGAAGGACGCGCTGATCCTGACCAAGACCAATGCCCGTTCGCGCGTGCACCGCGCCGGCTACATGGACTACATCGGCGTGCTGGAATTCGACGCCAAGGGCAAGATCATCGGCGAGCAGCGCTTCCTCGGCCTGTTCACCTCCAGCGCCTACAACCGTCGCCCGTGGGAAATCCCGCTGGTGCGCCAGCGCCACGAATACGTGATGACGCAGTCGGGCCTGGCCCCGGCCAGCCACAGCGGCAAGGCCCTGCGCCACATCCTGGAAACCCTGCCGCGCGAAGAGCTGTTCCAGTCCAGCGAGGAAGAGCTGTACCGCACCGCCATGGGCGTGCTGGGCCTGCAGGAGCGCGTGCGCAGCCGTCTGTTCCTGCGTCGCGACAAGTACAGCCGTTTCATCTCCGCGCTGGTCTACCTACCGCGCGAACGCTTCAACACCGACGTGCGCCTGCGCATCGAGGCCATGCTGAAGGACGCGCTGCACGGCGAGTACGTGGACAGCTCGGTGGTGCTGGGCGAATCGCCGCTGGCCCAGGTGCACCTGATCGTGCGCCCGAAGGCCGGTGAAACCCTGGACGTGGACACCTCGGCACTGGAGCAGAAGCTGGCCCAGGTGCTGCGCAACTGGCAGGACGACCTGCGCGAAGCGCTGGTGGCCCGCCACGGTGAAACCGAAGGCCTGCGCATTGCCGCCCGCATCGGCAAGGCGCTGCCGGCCGGTTACATCGAAGACTCCAGCACCGAGATCGCCGCCAACGACGTCAGCCAGCTTGACGCGCTGACCGGTCCGGACGACCTGCGCCTGAGCCTGCAGGCCGTGCAGCGCGAGAACGGCGAGGGCCTGCGCCTGAAGCTGTACCGCCAGCTGGACGACATTCCGCTGTCGGACGCGCTGCCGATGATGGAAAACATGGGCCTGCGCGTGATCGCCGAGCGTCCGTACCGTCTGACGGTCGACAATGCGCCGGTGTACGTGCAGGACTTCGAGGTCGAATCGACCGCCGGTGCGATCAACGCGGCCAGCGTGGATGCAGCCTTCGGTGAAACCTTCGCCCGCGTGTGGCACGGCGACGCCGAGAACGACGGCTTCAACCGTCTGGTCCTGGCGGCCGGCCTGCACTGGCGCCAGGTCGCCATGCTGCGCGGTTACTGCAAGTACCTGCTGCAGACCGGCGTGCCGTTCTCGCAGGCGTACGTGGAAGGCACCTTCACCCGTTACCCGCTGCTGGCCCGCCTGCTGGTGGAGCTGTTCGAAGCCCGCTTCGACCCGGCCACCGGGCATGAGGACAAGGACGCCATCGCCGAGGGCCAGGCCCAGCTGCGCGCGCATCTGGACGTGCTGGCCGGCGGCGACGAGGCCACCCTGAAGGTGCTCAAGACCGTCGTCGACGCCCGCAAGGGCAACCGCGACGCGCAGCAGGAAGCGACCCGCGAGGCGCTGGTCAAGCTGATGGACCGCGTGTCCAGCCTGGACGAAGACCGCATCCTGCGCAGCTTCATGGGCGTGATCGAAGCGACCCTGCGTACCAGCTACTACCAGACCGATGCCGAGGGCCGTCCCGGCCACTGCATCAGCTTCAAGTTCGATTCGGCGCTGGTGCCGGACCTGCCCAAGCCGCGTCCGTACCGCGAAATCTTCGTGTACGGCCCGCGCGTGGAAGGTACCCACCTGCGCTTCGGCGCGGTCGCTCGTGGTGGCCTGCGTTGGTCGGACCGTCGCGAAGATTTCCGCACCGAGGTGCTGGGCCTGGTCAAGGCGCAGATGGTGAAGAACACCGTGATCGTGCCGGTCGGCGCGAAGGGCGGCTTCTTCGCCAAGATGCCGCCGGCCAGCGGTGACCGCGATGCGGTGTTCGCCAACGGCGTGGCCTGCTACAAGCTGTTCATCCAGGGCCTGCTGGACATCACCGACAACATCGTCAACAACAAGATCGTGCCGCCGGTGGACGTGGTCCGCCACGACATGGACGACCCGTACCTGGTGGTGGCCGCCGACAAGGGCACCGCGACCTTCTCCGACATCGCCAACGGCCTGGCCATCGCGCACGGCTTCTGGATGGGCGACGCGTTCGCCTCGGGCGGTTCGGTCGGTTACGACCACAAGGGCATGGGCATCACCGCACGCGGTGCATGGGAATCGGTGAAGCGCCACTTCCGTGCGCTGGGCCGTGACAGCCAGACCCAGGACTTCACCACCGTGGGCGTGGGCGACATGTCCGGCGACGTGTTCGGCAACGGCATGCTGCTGTCGCGCCACATCCGCCTGCTGGCCGCGTTTGACCACCGCCACATCTTCCTCGACCCGAACCCGGATGCGGCGACCTCGTTCGTCGAGCGCGAGCGCATGTTCACCGTGCCGCGTTCGAGCTGGGCGGACTACGATGCCAAGCTGATCAGCAAGGGCGGCGGCATCTATCCGCGCACCCTGAAGTCGATCGAGATCACCCCGCAGGTACGCGAAGCGCTGGGCCTGGACGACAACGTCAAGGCGCTGTCGCCGAACGACCTGATGAGCGCGATCCTCAAGGCCCCGGTGGACCTGCTGTGGAACGGCGGCATCGGCACCTACGTCAAGGCAGCGACCGAACAGCACAGCGATGTCGGCGACCGCGCCAACAACGCGCTGCGCGTGAACGGTGGCGAGCTGCGCTGCAAGGTGGTGGGCGAGGGTGGCAACCTGGGCATGACCCAGCTGGGCCGCATCGAAGCCGCGCAGGCCGGCGTGCTGCTCAACACCGACTTCATCGACAACTCGGCGGGTGTGGACACTTCGGACCACGAAGTGAACATCAAGATCCTGCTCAACGATGTGGTGCGGGCCAAGAAGCTCACGGTTGACCAGCGCAACAAGCTGCTGGCGTCGATGACCGACGAAGTGGCCGATCTGGTGCTGAACGACAATTACCGCCAGAACCAGGCGCTGAGCCTGATGGAGCGGATGGCGGTCAAGCGCCTGGGTTCCAAGCAGCACTTCATCCGTACGCTGGAACAGCAGGGCCTGCTGGATCGTCAGATCGAGTTCCTGCCGTCGGATGCCGAGCTGTCGCAGCGCAAGGCACGCGGCCAGGGCCTGACCCGTCCGGAGCTGTCGGTGCTGTTGTCCTACTCCAAGCTGGTGGCGTTCCAGCAGCTGCTGGAATCGGACATTCCGGAAGACCCGTACCTGTCCAAGGAACTGCTGCGTTACTTCCCGACGCCGCTGCAGAAGAAGTACGCCGACGCGATGGAGCGTCACCGCCTGAAGCGCGAGATCATCGCCACGGCGGTGACCAACCAGACCATCAACCGGATGGGCGCGACCTTCCTGATGCGCATGCAGGAAGACACGGGTCGTTCGATCTCGGAAGTGGCCAAGGCGTACACGATCAGCCGTGAAACGCTGGACGCGCGCGCGCTGTGGGCGCAGATCGACGCGCTGGATGGCACGGTGCCGGAGTCGGTGCAGATCGACGCACTGGAAGTGATCTGGAAGCTGCAGCGCTCGTTCGTGCGTTGGCTGCTGTTCCGCCCCGGCCCGATGCCGGGCATCACCGAGGCAGTGAACCGCTACCAGGGCCCGTTCAACGACATCCGCGAAGCGTCGGGTGTGCTGCCGGATTCGCAGCGTCCGACCTACGTGGCGCTGGTGGCCGAGTGGAAGGAAAAGGGCCTGCCGCCGGCACTGGCGCAGCAGCTGGCCGAACTGCACTTCCTGGAGCCGGCGTTCGACATCATCGAACTGGCCCGCACGCGCAAGCTGAAGCCGGTGGACGTGTCGAAGGTCCACTTCCGCCTGGGCGACGCGCTGCAGCTGCCGTGGTTGTTCGAGCAGATCGACGCGCTGGAGGTCAACGGCCGCTGGCACGCGGTGGCCCGAGGCGTGCTGCGTGACGAACTGGCGGCGCACCACCGCAACCTGGCCGGCCAGGTGCTGGGCACCAAGGGCGGCAATGCGGAAGCCAAGGTGGCAGCCTGGATCGGCCGCGACGACAACAGCCTGCGCTTCACCCTGGCGATGTTGTCCGAACTGGCCGAGCAGAAGACCCTGGACTACCCGACCGTCTCGGTCGCGGTCCAGCGCCTGGGCCAGCTGGCCGCCCACGGCGCGTAAGCGTCTGATCGGCTGAAGCCCGAAAGGCCCCGCTCCGGCGGGGCCTTTTTTGTTGCTCCTCGGCTGGTGGTCTACGTGCTTGGGGCCATCGG
>DGLB01000052.1:0-705 GCA_002387845.1 Stenotrophomonas maltophilia
CCCAGGCCCTGGGCGGCGTGCACACCCACCTGGACCGCCTGACCTCGATCAACCGCGAAGCGCTGGCCCTGCAGGAGCTGCTGCACCGCAATGGCGGCGTGTTCGACGAAGAGATCGTCAGCGCCCTGCAGCGCACCGGCAACCGCCTGCGCGACATGCGCGTGGAGTGGGAACGCCCGCCGCACAAGGCGGTGGCGCAGCAGAACATGTCGGCCGGCGCGGTCGAGCTGTTCTGACCCGATGCACGTTGCCGGCAACGGCAGCCCCAGCGGCCCCGGTACTCCCGGGGCCGTTGTGCTTGCACAGCTTCCCCCAGCTTTGTAGATGACACCCCATGCTGTTGAACGCCCCCACTGCAGCACTGACAAGCAGCACCGTCACCGAACTTCCGGTCGACGCCGCGCGCCCGGTCCTCTCCCTCGCACCGCCCCCGAATGGCCGCGCGCTGCTGCCCGTGCTGGAGCAGCTGGCCCAGCAGGAACTGGCCCGCCTGATTGCCGCCCAGCCTGCCCCCGCGCCCTCCCCTGCGCCCGACCCCGCTTACGCCGGCCTCGCCTGGGACCTGGGCCTGAGCGGCGACGAGTTCGATTCGGTCGCACGCAGCTCGTAACGCCGGGCGTTGCCCGGCTGCGGTTGGTTCTCTGCGAACAGCCGGTGGTTCATCGGTTTCCGTGTTTGGGCGTACCGGGGGGGGGGTTGGGGGGG
>DGLB01000052.1:847-8042 GCA_002387845.1 Stenotrophomonas maltophilia
CATTTCCCATGGCCACCGACCATCTGTCGATGGCGGCTCGGGATGGGCTGGAGGGGGCGTGAGCCGCATGGATGCGGCGACCGAGCTTACAAGGACGTACTTGCAGCGTCCCCCGGAACGCCCGTCCCGAGCCGCCAAACCAGAGGACCGATGACCGCCGGCTGTTCGCACAGATCCAACCGCAGCCGGGCAGAGCCCGGCCGCGCGTAGTGTGTGCAATTGCATCCAGCAGTGGCGAACCGTTACGGCAGCGCAGCAACCTCGCGGGGCAGCACCGCCGCCCCACCCAGCTTCAGGAACTGCGCGAGGTCGCGCGGGGTCAGCGGGCGGGAGTACAGGTAGCCCTGGATCTCGTCGCAGCCTTGCCGGCGCAGCAGGGCTTCTTCCTGCTCGGTTTCCACGCCTTCGGCGACCACCTTCATGCCCAGCGCATGACCCAGGTGCACGATCGCCTGGGTGACCTCGGCGGTGCCCGCGTCGTGCAGCATGCCCTGGACGAAACTGCGGTCGATCTTCAGGCGGCCGACCGGGAAACGATTGAGGTAGTGCAGGTTCGAGAAGCCGGTGCCGAAGTCGTCCACCGCCAGCGGTACGCCGTGCCGCTCCAGCACGTCGAAGCAGTGCCGCAGCACCTCGGTGTCACGGATCAGTGCCGACTCGGTCAGTTCCAGCTCCAACCGGTTCGGTGGCCAGCCATGCGCGTGGCAGATCTCGATCACACGCTCGGCAAAGCCACGGTCACGCAACTGCACCGCCGACACGTTGACCGCAATGCGGTCGAACACCAGCCCTGCCCGATCCCAGGCAGCCGCCTGACGGCAGGCTTCGGTCAGCACCCAGTCGCCGATGCGCACGATCTCGCCGCACTTCTCGGCGATCGGAATGAACTCCGCCGGACTGCAGTAGCCAATGCCGGGACGATGCCAGCGCAGCAGCGCCTCGATCGCGGGAGGCTGGTCGTTCGCCGCGTGCATCAGCGGCTGGTAAGCCAGGCTGAATTCTTCGCGCTCGATCGCCCCCAGCAGCGCATGCTCGATCTCCAGCATGCGCTGGATCCGGGCCAGTGCGTCCTGGCTGTAATACTGGTAGGTATTGCGCCCAGCTTCCTTCGCCGCATACATCGCCGCGTCGGCCGCGCGCAGCAGCGAATCGAAGTCACTGCGGGTGTCGTCCAGCATCGCGATGCCGACGCTGGCCCCCACCTTCAGGGTGATGTCGCCGCGCTGCAGCGGTTCGGCCAGGGAGGCGATCAGCTTGCGGGCCACGTGCCCGGCATCTTCCGGGTCGGCCAGGTCGCGCAGCACCACGATGAACTCATCACCGCTGAAGCGACCGAACAGGTCGGCATTGCGCAGGCTCTGGTGCAGGCGTGCCGCGGCCGCCTTCAGCAAGGTGTCACCGGTCGCATGGCCGAAGGTGTCATTGATCGTCTTGAAACCGTCCAGGTCGATGAACAGCATCGCCAGCGATGCACCGCGATCACGCGCTTCCTCGATGGCCTCGGCGGTCTGTTCACGCAGCAGCATCCGGTTCGGCAGCCCGGTCAGCAGGTCGTAGTGGGCCAGCAGCTCGATCCGTTCATTGGCTTCGCGCTCGCGGGTGATGTCACGGAACAGCACCACGAAGCGGGTCGGCAGACCATCGCGATGGTCCAGCTCGATCAGCACCTGCACCCAGATGCGCAGCCCGGATTGGCGGTAGAAGCACAGGTCCAGCTGTTCCGGCAGGCCACCGTCGGCAATCCGGTTCAACGCCGCTTCAAAGGCATCGCGCGAATCCTGGGTATACAGCGCCAGCGCCTGGTCCAGGCTGATCGGTTGCTTGCGCAGGCCGTGAATGCGGTAGCACTCCTCGGTCCACTGCATGTTGCGGGTGCCCACCTCGATCTCGCAGCCGCCGATGCGGCCCAGCGCCGAGACCCGGTTGAGCAGTTCGGTGCGCCAGCGGATCAGCGCATCGGTCTGGTGTTGTTCGGTGATGTTCTGCACCTGGCCCAGCAGGCGCTGGATGCGGCCGTCCGGGCCCAGCAGCGGCTGCATCCACAGCCGCAGGTACAGCACGCCCTCGCCGCCACGGGGCAGCTCCAGGTCCAGCGTGGCCGGCTTGCCATCGCGCAGCAGTCGCCGCCACGCACGCTGCAGCTCGGTCCGTGACGGCGGTGCCAGCAGCCGCAGCCAGTGCCGACGGCTGCGCGGCGCGCTGCTCAGGCCCAGCAGCGCCAGGAACTCCGGCGACCACCAGAACTGGCGGCTGTGCGGGTCCCAGGACCAGCTGCCCATGCTGGCAATGCGCTGCGCTTCGCGCAGGTGCAGCTGCTGCTCCAGCAGCAGCGCTTCCATTTCCTTCTGCGCCTGGATGTCGGTGTGGGTACCCACCATGCGCAATGGCTGGCCATCCACGGTACGTGCCACCACCCGGCCCCGGTCCAGCACCCAGCGCCACCCGCCCTCCGGATGGCGGATGCGGTACTGCGCGCTGTACACCTCGCCCTCGCCGCGCAGATGCGCGTCCAGCGCCGCGCGCACGGCCGGCTGGTCGTCCAGATGAACCTGCGACAGCAGCGCGCTGCCCGCGCCGGCCGGTGCCGCCTCGTCAGCAACCCGCGGCACATCGTCCCAGCGCCGCGAGCGGGTCACCGCGTCGCGCGGCAGGTCCCAGTCCCACAGGCCGTGACCGGCGTGGTCCAGGGCCAGCTCCCAACGGCTGCCGGCATACGGTGCCACCGGTTCGGGCACGCTCAGGGTGAACGCCAGCAGCTGGCCGTCCGGGTCGTGCACCGCACGCAGCCAGCCGTCGAAGCGCCCGCGCGGTCCGCCCGGCAACTGGCACGGCACCAGCCCGCCATCGGCCGCCAGCAGCCGCAGCGACTCCAGCAGTTCACCATAGGCTGCCACGGTTGCCGGCAGCCCATGCTCGCGCGCGACCGGATTGGCCGCGAGCGGGCGCCCGGTCCGGTCCAGGATGACCAGGGCCGAGGCCAGGGGGTGCTGCAGCAGACTCGCGATAATCCCTTGGTCCACGCGGTATGACTCCGAAAAACGCACCCGACAGCCGGGAACGTAACCGTTAACGGCGGCCCCGGCCGATAGTTGAGTGCCATGTGCGTGCCGACCCACTACTATCTACGGACTCCCTTGGCTTGCCCCGGTTGCCCCGCCGCCCATGACCGACGCCCCGTCCGGCTCGTCCCCGCCCTCCGCGCATGATGGCCTGCTGGCCCGTGCCCTGCGGCGCGACCGCTGGCGGGTGGTGGTCGGCTACCTGGTGCTGGCGCTGGTCTGGATTCTGACCAGTGACGCGGCCGTGCAGATGATGGCCGTCGATCCGCTCACGGCCGCACGCTGGCAGACCGCCAAGGGCGCGTTCTTCGTGATTGCCAGTGCGGCGGTCATCTATCTGCTGCTGCGCCCGCTGGCCCAGCATGTGCTGGATGCGCACGCCCGGCTGGCACACTCGGCATTGCGGCACCGGCAGCTGTTCGAGGACAACCCCGGCCCGATCCTGGTCTATGACCTGGAAACGCTGGAGGTGCTGGATGTCAATCCGGCCGCCAGCAGCCTGTTCGGCTGGAGCCGCGAGGAGTTCCTGGCGCTGCCGATGACCGCGTTGTGGCCGCCGGGCGACGAAGCCACCATGAACGCCAAGCTGGAACAGATCCGCTCCCAGCCCGAGCAGCTCTGCGTGATCACCGCCGACCTCGTGCTGAAGGACGGCAGCCCGCGGCGCATGGAAATGCGCAGCAACTATCTGGATTACGACGGTCGCCCGGCCCGCCTGCTGATCGCCATTGACCGCACCCGCGAAGACCAGGCCCTGCGTCGACGCGACCAGGCCCTGGCGCGGGTCGAGGAAGCGCACGAAATGGCGCGCATCGGGGCCTGGGAGGTCGATCCGGCCACCGGGCTGGGCCGCTTCGCCGACCAGGTCTACCACCTGCTCGGCCGGCGCCCGCCGGGCGCGCGCCGCTGGCATCGCTTCGACGAATTGCTGGTGCCGGCCGATTCCGCCACCGCCGCACTCAGCGAACAACTGCTGCAGGACATGCGCGGCGAACAGGTGCAGATTGACGTGCTGCTGCCCCTGCTGGCCATGGACGGTCGCGCCCTGATGGTGCACCTGCGCGCCGAGAGCGGCACCGACGATGCCGGTCGACCACGCGTGTTGGGTACGCTGCAGGACGTGACCGAGCGCGAGCAGTCGCGGCGGTTGCTGCGCGAACGCGAGGAGCAGTTCCGCGAACTGGTGCGGGTGCTGCCCGATGGCGTGGTGATCCTGTCCGACGAACATGTGCTGTACGCCAACGCCTGCGCGGCCGCCCAGTTCGGCTACGGCCAGCACACCCTGCTGGGTGAGCCGCTGTCGGCGCTGGTGGAAGCCCGCGACCTGGCCCGGGTGCGCGCCCAGCTGTTCGCCACCATCCCGCTGCCCGGCACCGGTGCCGGTGAGGTCATCGGCATGCGCCGGCTGGATGGCCATTGCTTCCAGGCGGGCCTGGCGGTGGGCGACGTGCGCTATGGCGGTCGCAACTGCAAGCTGCTGATCGTGCGTGACCTGAGCGAGCCCGAGCGCATCCGCGAGGCGCTGGAAACCAGCAACGGCGAGCTGCAGGCCATGGCCGGGCGGCTGTTCTCGCTGCAGGAGGACGAGCGCCGGGCGATTTCCCGCGACCTGCACGATGACATCGGCCAGGCGATCACCGCGATGAAGCTGTCCGCCTTTGCCGCGCGCGACGAAGAAGACGCGCAGCGCCGTGGTGAGGACCTTCAGCAGATCATCCATCTGGCCGACGCCACGGTCGCCAAAGTGCGCGACATTTCCACCCTGCTGCGCCCGCCGCAGCTGGATGCGCTGGGGCTGGAAGCCGCGCTGCGTTGGCAGGCCGGCATGCTGTTCCGGTCCGGCAGCATCGAACTGCTGCCCGACATCCAGTCGCTGCCCCGCCGCCCGCAGAACGACATCGAACAGGCCTGCTTCCGCATTGCCCAGGAAAGCCTGACCAACGTGCTGCGCCACGCGCGCGCCAGCCAGGTCCACCTGCAGCTGCATGACGTGGATGACCAGGGCCTGCACCTGCAGGTCCGCGACGACGGCGAAGGGTTTGACCCGGAGGGTCCGCGCGGGCTGGGCCTGATCGTGATGCGCGAACGCGCCCAAAGCGTGGGCGGTACCCTGAAGATCGAGTCGGCGCACGGTGCCGGCACCCTGATCGACCTTTACCTTCCGTACCGTAGCGACGGTGCGGTGACTTCTGAATCTCTGGAACACTGAGTCATGTGGAACCCTTCCCTGCCCCTGGTCAGCATCGAGGACGCCCCCGCGCGCCTGGGCGCAGGCAATCCCGAACTGCAGGCCATGGTGCACGAGGCCGCCTCGGGCGGCACGCCGCTGATGCTGATGCACGTGGACATCGACCACTTCGCCTCGGTGAACGAGAACATGAGCGCCGAAGTGGGCGACCAGGCCCTGGTGCTGATTGCCCAGCGCCTGCAGCACCACCTGCGTGGGCGCGGGAAGCTGTGGCGGCATGGCAGCGATGAGTTCCTGATCGCCGTACCGCGCACCGGTGACCTGCCGCTGCCGGACGACCTGGCCGAAGAAATCCGCCAGCAGCTGGAGCTGCCGTTGTCGGTGCTGCCGTACACGCTGTTCATGACCGGCAAGCTGGGCGTGAGCCTGTGCCCGGAGCACGCCAGCGAACCGTCGCGGCTGCTGGACCATGCCGAAGATGCCCTGCACCAGGCCGCACGCGAAGGCGGCAACGCGGTGCGCATCCACGCGGTGAACACGCCGTCCAGCGCGCACAGCGAAAGCATCATCGCGCGGCAGATCGTCGACGCCATCCCCAACGGCGAGCTGAAACTGCGCTACCAGCCGTTGGTCAGTGCACGCGACGGCCATGTGGTGGGCATGGAGGCGCTGCTGCGCTGGCAATCCCCGACCCTGGGCATGCTGGTGCCGGAGCGCTTCATGCGCACGGCCGAGCGGCTGGGCATCATCGTGCAGATCGGCACGTGGGTGCTGGAGGGCGCGTTGAAGCAGGCGCGCCAGTGGCGCGACCAGGGCTTTGATGACTTCACCATCGCGGTGAACGTGTCCACGCTGCAGCTGCTGCGCCCGAACTTCTTCGCCGAAGTGATGGGCTTGATGCAGACGCTGGGCGTGCCGGCGCACATGCTGACGCTGGAGATCAACGAAAGCGCGCTGACCAACAACGTCAACTTCGTGCACGAAACGCTGGTCAACCTGCGCAACGAGGGCATCAGCCTGAGCCTGGACAACTTCGGCACGGGCGATTCCAGCCTGAGCGCACTGGTGCGCTACCCGGTCGACAAGCTGAAAATCGACCGCAGTTTCATCAAGAGCGCCCCGGCGGGCAACCGCGAGGCAGCGATCGCGCGCGCGATCATCGCGATGGGCCACCAGCTGGGCATGACGGTGATCGCCAACGGGGTGGAATCGCAGGCCCAGCTGGGCTTCCTGCGCCGCAACGACTGCGATGTGTTCCAGGGTTACCTGTTCGGTGAACCGATGTCAGCCGACGCGGCCGGCATGACCCTGCGTCGCCGCTACCTGCGGCCGGAGGCCTTCGCGGAAACGCGCCCGGACCGGACGCTGCTGCTGCTGGACGACGAGGAAAACGTGCTGCGCTCGCTGGTGCGCCTGTTCCGTCGCGACGGCTACCGCATCCTGGCCGCCGGCAACGTCCGCGATGCCTTCGACCTGCTGGCGATCAACGACGTGCAGGTGATCCTGTCGGACCAGCGCATGAGCGACATGAGCGGCACCGAGTTCCTGGGCCGGGTGAAGATGCTCTACCCGGACACGATCCGACTGGTGCTGTCCGGCTACACCGACCTCAACACGGTCACCGACGCGATCAACCGCGGCGCGATCTACCGCTTCCTGACCAAGCCCTGGAACGACGACGAACTGCGCAAGCACATCCACCAGGCCTTCCGCACCCACGAAGAACAACGCCGGGCCAACACCGCCCCGCCGGTTTCCGCTGAAGAAGAACCGTGATGGTTGGTCGCATGCACTGCGATTGCATGCGTTCCGTGTCGCCGGGCTCTGCCCGGCTGCTGTTGGTTTTGGGCGAACAGCCGGTGGGCATCGGTCCTCTGGTTTGGCGGCTCGGGACGGGCGTTCCGGGGGACGCTGCAAGTACGTCCTTGTAAGCTCGGTCGCCGCATCC
>DGLB01000015.1 GCA_002387845.1 Stenotrophomonas maltophilia
GTTCGGTGCCGCCAGGAACACCACTGCGGCAATCGCCACGCCGGCCACCAGCCACACCCACCCGGGCGTGCCTTGGCTGCTGTTGCGCCGTGCCTGACTCTTGCCGCGTCGTGCTGCCATTTACTGCTACTCCAGTGATTACATTTTTTCCGGGGCGGAAACGCCCAGGAGGTTCAGGCCATTGGCGAGGACCTGGCGCACCGCACTGGCCAGGGCCAGACGGGCGTTGCGTTCATTCTCGTCAGGAATTTCGAGGATCTTCTTCGACTGATACCACGTGTGGAAGGCGTGCGCCAATTCACGCAGGTACTGCGCGATCAGGTGCGGTTCCAGGGCGACACCGGCGGCCTCCACGATCTCCGGGAAGCGCGAGATCTCGACCATCAGCCAGATCGAGGCCTCGTCATCCAGCAGGTTCAGGGCCTGCAGCCCAATGCTGGAAACGTAGGGGATGTCCTTCTCGGCGGCCTGGCGCAGCAGGCTGCACACGCGGGCGTGCGCATACTGCACGTAGAACACCGGATTGTCATTGCTTTGCTGGCGGGCCAGGTCGATATCGAAGGTCAGCTGCGAATCCGGCTTGCGCGCAATCAGGAACCAGCGGGTCGCATCGCGGCCGGCTTCGTCGATCAGGTCGCGCAGGGTCAGGTAGCTGCCGGCACGCTTGGACAGCTTCACTTCCTCGCCGCCGCGCATCACCGTCACCATCTGGTGCAGCACGTATTCCGGCCAGCCCTTGGGAATGCCCACGTCCAGCGCCTGCAGGCCGGCGCGCACGCGTGCCAGCGAACCGTGATGGTCCGCACCCAGTTCGGTGATGGCGCGCTCGTAGCCGCGCTGCCACTTGCTCAGGTGGTAAGCCACGTCCGGCAGGAAGTAGGTGTAGGTACCGTCGGACTTGCGCATCACGCGGTCCTTGTCGTCACCGAAGTCGGTCGAGCGCAGCCACAGCGCGCCGCCTTCCTCATAGGTGTGGCCAGCCGCGTTCAACTGGGCCACGGTCTCCTCGACCTTGCCGTCTTTGTACAGCGAGCTTTCCAGGAAGTAGATGTCGAAATCCACCCCGAATGCCGCCAGGTCCTGGTCCTGCTCGTTGCGCAGGTAGGCCACCGCGAAGGCGCGGATCGCGTCCAGGTTGTCCGGGTCGCGCGCGCCGACCACGGTGTGGCCTTCCACGTCGACCGTGGCACCCGCCAGGTAGGCATTGGCCACGTCCTGGATGTAGTCGCCGCGATAACCCGCTTCCGGCCAGCCCGCGTCGTCGGGCTTGAGGCCCTTCACGCGCGCCTGGGTGGACAGCGCCAGGTTCTCGATCTGCACCCCGGCGTCGTTGTAGTAGTACTCGCGCTTGGCGTTCCAGCCATTGGCGTCCAGCACGCGCGCCAGGCAGTCACCGATGGCGGCAGCACGGCCGTGACCGACGTGCAGCGGACCGGTCGGGTTGGCCGACACGTACTCCACGCCCACGGTGCGGCCGTTGCCGCTGAGGTTGTGGCCGTAGTCAGCGCCTTCCTTCAGCACGAAGGCGGCCTCGCGCTGGTAGGCGCTGGCAGCCAGGCGGAAATTGATGAAGCCCGGGCCGGCGATGTCCACGCCGGTCACGTCGTCGCTCTTCGGCAGTGCATCGACCAGGGCCTGGGCCACGGCGCGCGGATTGCTGCGCGCGGCTTTGGCCAGCAGCATCGCGGCATTGGTGGCGAAATCGCCGTGCTCACGGGTCTTCGGGCGTTCCACCACGAAGTCCGGGGTGAGGGTATCGGCCGGCAGCGTACCGTTGGCACGCAGGGCTTCAATGCCCTGGTTGATCAGGGCGCGGAGGAGATTTTTCACAAGGCCTGCTTTGAGACTGGAGCGGCGGAATCGGCAATTTTAGCCCAGATGAGCCCCAAACCATTGAACCGCCCCCCAGCAAGGGTGCAATCCGGTAGCGCCGGCCGTTGGCCGGCCCCCGCAATGCCGGGCAGCGCATCACCTGACCGCCCCGTTCAGCCTCAAATCCGCCCCAGCCACCCCCGCTCGGCCATCGACACCGGCTCCCCTTCCCCGACCACGATATGGTCCAGCAGCCGCACCCCGACCAGCGCCAGCGCCGCCTGCAGTTCCACCGTGACATGCCGGTCAGCCGCCGAGGGCTCGGCATGCCCGGACGGGTGGTTGTGGCCGACGATCACGGCGGCCGCGTTGTGCAGCAGGGCGTGGCGGGCTACTTCGCGGGGGTAGACCGCGGACGCGTCGATCGTTCCCGCGAACAACTCTTCGAACGCCAGCGTCCTGTTCCGGTTGTCCAGGAACAGAGCCGCGAACACCTCGCGCGGCCGTCCGCGCAGCCGTTGGTGGAAGTAATGGCGCGCTGCGTGGGGATTCAGACTCTCCCCTTTGTCCAGAGTGGCACGCAGGTGTCGGTGCGCCAGTTCCAATGCCGCCTGCAGCTTGCAGGTGAGGGCAACGCCCAGCCCCGGCAGTTTCTGCAGTTCCTCCGGCGGCATGTCCAGCAGCTTGCGTAGCGGGCCGTGCTCGCTGAGCAGCAACCGGGCGTTCTGCAATACGTCCATGCCCCGGCGGCCTGTGACCATCAGCAGGGCAAGCAGCTCTGCGTCGGTCAGTGCCGCAGCACCCCGGGCCATGAGCTTCTCCCGGGGGCGATCCTGTTCCGGCCAGTCCTTAAGGCTTTGCCGGGGACGCCCCTTCGTCGGCCAGTCATTCACCCTTTGCATCACCCTTGCTTACTCTGTACTTCCGGTCCGCCAGGACTGAGTAGATTCCGGTTGCGAGGCCGAGAATGGAGATCACGACTGAGGCGACGACCACGAACGTTGTCATATGAACTCACCAGTTTTCTGCTTGCGTGGCGTGGAAATTTCTCTGAGCACTACACGGCTCGTTAGAAGAGACGCCGCGATAAGCGCAACCGCACAGACCGTCAAGGCGACGCTCTCGATGACCGAGGATCCGACCAGAACGAGTGTGTAAAGAACGCAGTACAGCGACACCAACATGATGGAGGTTCCGTTCTGGGTGGTCTTCCACTCCCTGCCGGGATCCTCAATGTGCTCGATCTCATTGATGTTTGAAATCTGCAGAATCAGTCCAAATGTGATGACATCAGAGACCGAGAGGATGTCGACGACCCCCGATTTGGTGACCGCCCATGCCAACAGCCTTGCCAGAATTGGTGTCATGCCGATCAGGACAGTGTAGACAAGCCACTTTGCCCTCCTGTTTCGTTGGTCCATCCGGAAGTGCTCATTTGTTGACCAGTACCGTCGATCGACAATGGGTGGTGTTGTCTCGCAGATACGGAGCGAACGTACCTTCTCCTCATCTCGGCCGCGAGGCCAAGAGCGACACGGGTCCAGAATCCGGGCAAAATAGCGGGAAATTAGCTGAGTTCCTCAGCCAAACCGGCATCCTTGCTTGTGTCGCCAAAGGCCCCGTGCTCTTTATCCAGCCGAGCTATTCGTCTTTCGGGGAGGACGTTGCATGGTCTGGAACGTAGAAATTGTCTGTGATCAACCGATCCTTGCGAACCTTGCCGCCGGACTTCACGGGGAAGGCGTTGTTGTTGCCTCGGAAGGCGGTCATAAGCTCAATCCGACGCTATTCGATTCGACATCCAGCTACGATGAAGTCATGGCAATCGCGAATCGCGCTGTTGATGAGATATGTGGATTTCTCAAGCTGTTTCTTGGAACTCGATCCGGTGTTCATGTCGGGCGAGTGTCCCGGGAAGCGCCTGGCGAACCAAGGGTCCACTACATTTCGATAGTCGACTCGATTGTGCTGTCGTCCTCTGTGGTCGGCGGCACCTTGGGTGACGGTGTCGATAGTCCTTTGGCGGGCGCAGAGGCGGTTCTCCAATCGCCCGACTATCGAAAGTCGCTCGCCGCGTGGCAGACATTCGTTCGCAACCATCGCGCGGCAGAGGATGTGTTGAACTACCTTGCAGGCTCCCTGTCAGACTGGACCAATCTGTGGCGTCTGGTTGAGGTTGTTGAACACGATGTGGGCGGAGAGAGGGCGCTTCTGGATTCGGGTTGGGTAGATGCTGAACGTTACAAGCTGTTTAAGAGGACAGCAAATGATCCAGCAATGGCAGGTCCAACCGCGCGACATGGGGCGCGCAAGAACATTCCGACACCAGAGCCCATGAGTATGAGCGAGGCCAGGAGCCTTGCGCTTCAGATGCTCAGGCGCTGGGTAACTACCGTCGGGACCGATGACGCTTCCTCCTGAGTGGGTCCAAGGAGGTGTATCAGGTGTGGCGAATGGATGTTGGCCCTCGGCAGCCCGCGACCGAGGGCTCTGTTCAGACGCGGCGCGTTACTGCGCAGCACCCTTCCCAGGCCCGCGATACCGCGACAACCAATGCGCATAGGGTGCCGGCAAGGTCCATGCCGGATTCTCCTCGCCCAGCGCGATCGCCAATTGATACGGATAGTGCGGGTTGGCCAGATGTGCCCGCGCGATCAGCACCAGATCCATGCTGCCCTCGGCCACCGCCTTCTCCGCCATGTGCGGATCATCAATGCACCAGCTGGCCGCCACCGGCATCTGCACGTCGTGCTTCAGTCGTGCCGCCACCGGTACGAAAAATCCCGGTCCCCACGGTGCCTTGCTGTTCAAGGTGGAGAAGCCGATGCTGGCGTCAATCAGGTCCAGTCCGCCGTCGCGCATCTGCCGTACCAGCTGTGCGGCGTCGGGATAGAAGCTGTCGTCGCTGCCGTCGTACTCGACCACGCCGAAGCGTGCGGTGAGCGGCAGGTGTTCCGGCCACACCGCGCGTACTGCAGCCAGGGTTTCGAGCAGGAACCGGCCCCGGTTCTCCGCGCTGCCGCCATACCGGTCGGTGCGCTGGTTGGCCACCGGAGAGAAGAAGCTCTGCGCCAGATAGCCGTGTGCGAAGTGCAGCTCCAGCCACTGGAAACCGGCCGCCAGTGCACGTTTCGCCGATGCCACGAAGTCGGACTGGACGCGCGCGATGTCGTCCAGGGTCATCTGAGCGGGCACCTTCGGCAGGCCGGCACCGAAGGCAATGGCCGAGGGAGCCAGGGTCGGCCAGCCACGACGGTCGCCCTCGGGGATGTGGTCATCGCCTTCCCACGGCAGGTTGGCGCTGGCTTTACGCCCGGCATGACCGATCTGGATGCCGGGCACCGCACCGGCGGCCTTGATTGCGCTCGCGACCCGGGCCATGCCCTCGATCTGGCCGTCTTCCCACAACCCCGCGCACCCGGGCGTGATGCGACCTTCCGGCGACACGGCAGTGGCCTCCACGATCACCAGGCCGGCTCCGCCACGGGCCATGCCGGCGTAGTGGGGCACATGCCAGTCACTCAGGTAGCCCTCGTGCGCCGAGTACTGGCACATGGGCGGAATGGCGATGCGGTTGCGCAGGGTGACGTCTTTCAGCTGGAACGGAGTAAACAGAGCGGCCATCAGGATCTCGGGCAGGGGAGTTTCACCCGATAAGGGTAGGGACCCCAGACCCATTGGTGCTCTAATGGAACCTTATCCTCTGCATAAGAGTTCGTTATGCACAACCCGCATTGGCTGCGCTCGTTCGCCACCGTCGCCGGCACCGGCGGCTTCACCCGCGCCGCCCATGTGCTGGGGCTCACCCAGGCGGCGGTCAGCCAGCATGTGCGGCATCTGGAATCCGAGTTCGGTCCGTTGTTCATCCGCCGACCGCGCCAGGTCGAGCTCACGCCCGCCGGCGTGGCGCTGCTCGCTTACGTGGAGGACACCGAGCGGGCAGAGCGCCGGCTGCGGGCGAGCCTCAGTGATGACGTCACCGACGTGGGTGAGGTGAGCTTCATCACGCCGGGCAGCGTGGGCCTGGCGCTCTATCCCATCCTGCTGGACTACCAGCGCAATCATCCGGGTCTCTGCATCCGGCATCGCTTCGCGCCCGATCCGGACATCCTGCACGCCGTACTGCAGAAGCAATACGAGCTGGGATTGGTGACACTCAGGCCGGAAGATCCCCGCCTGGTCGCTACGCCCTTTACCGAAGAATCACTGGAGCTGGTCGTTCCCGTGGGTGAGAAGGTGAAGCACTGGAGTGACCTGCAGCGGCTCGGCTTCATCGACCATCCGGACGGCCGGGGCATGGCCACCCGCCTGCTTTCCCGCCGCTACCCCGGCAATCCGGGCATCGGCACCTTGCCAGTTCATGGCTTCACCAATCAGGTGTCACTCATTCTGGAACCGGTGGCGCGCGGGCTGGGTTTCACTGTCATCCCGCGACACGCGCGCGAATCGTTCGCTCACCCGGAGGCGCTGCGCGTGGTGGACTGTGGCGATCCCGTGATCGACACGCTGTGGCTGATCCACCGCGCCGAATGGCCATTGTCGGGCCAGGCGCGGTGGTTGGTGGAGCAGTTGCGGGGCGTGCCGAGGTTCCAGCGCCGCCGAGCCTGATTTACTGCTTGCCCGAACACTGCACCATGGCACCGCCCAATGCCGTGGCGAAGTCTTCAGGAACCTTGCCTTCGTTGATCTCGGCCATGCCCTTTTCGCCGTAGTGTTCGTGCACGGCATCGAAGGTGCATTGACAGACGCTGCGGCTGGCGTTCGCCGCGCATCCGTCAACGAACGAGGTTTCGAATTCGGTGGGCTTGCGACTGCAGGCGGCGAGGAGAAGGGCGGTTCCCGCCAGGAGCAGACTCTGTGCAATGTGTCGGGTGTTCAAGATGTCATCCTTTGCGTTGAAGAAATGGTGCGGGGGTCCCAATGGAGCGCAGCAGCCAGCCAGGCATCATGCGTTCTCCGCAGCGGCATGCTCGCGTCGCATGATCTGCCGGATCTGGTCGTAGCTCATGGGCAGATAGCATCCGTCGCTTGACGTGAGTTCCATTCCGGCCTCGCGAAGGAGGCTGATGTCGCCGCCCACGATCTCCGGGTGGATCAGTTTCTTTCCAGGCTGCAGCTTGTAGACGCTTTGGTCCGGGGCGCGTCGTGTGACCACGAACTCCCGCGTGGGGAATCCCCGGCCCTGGATGAACACGCCGTGCTCTTCGATGGGTTCCCAGTCATAGAAGTACTGGCCGAACAGACACAGCAGGCGGCCGTCTTCGCAGTCGATCAGATACACATCGCAGCTGCAGCCATGGTCGAACAGGTGGATGGCGCGCCGGGCCCGGACCGTTTCGTGGGTAATCTCGCCCTTGCGTTCCAGCTCTGCTTCGATCTGCTGCTCTGACAGCCCGCGCAGCATCCTCCACCAATCGCGGTTGAGCAGAATCCAGGCCACCGCAAACAGCGCGCAGGAACGCATCAGCGGGAACAGCCATTCGCCTTCCGTCAGGCTCACCGCCAGCGTGAGGGCACCCACGACGATGCAGAATCCTGCAGCAAACAGGCGAATCAGACTGTCGTGGCGGATCAAAGCCATGGTGCGCATCCTGCGGAGGTGGGGCAGCCTTGCCCCGATTATGCGGGGCTGGCCGCCGTTCGCGCCAGCGCCTCCCGTGCTGCCCGGCACCCGGGAGCTTGAACCCCCCAGCCAGACAGGCAATCATCCAAGCGCAGCTGCCAGTCTGCGGGCCGCCCGAGTTTTCCCACCAAGGATGTCCATGGCGCGTTGCAGTCTTTCTCAGCTTTCCCGGGCAGTGTCTGCGGTTCTTGCCATCGGTCTGCTCATTCCGCAGGGGGCTGCAGCGGACGAAGCACCTGCATTCAGCACCGCGCTGCGTCGGCAGCTGGTGCTGGATACCGCGCCCAACCAGCGATTCTCCATCGACGAACGAATGCGCCATTACGGCGTACCCGGCGTCAGCGTGGCTGTGGTCGAGAATTGCCGGATCGTCGAGGCGCGCGGCTTTGGCAGCGCCACGGTGGATGGCCGCCCGGTAGATGCGCACACGCGCTTTGCGGCCGGGTCGGTCAGCAAGGTGGTCGCGTCAGTGGGGGCGCTGGCGCTGGTCCAGAAAGGACAGTTGAGCCTGGATGAGGACATCTCCACCCGGTTGCGTCATTGGCAGCTGCCGCGCGAGGGAGAATTCGCCGGCAGCAACGTCACCCTGCGGAATCTGCTGACCCATGGCGCAGGCTTGAGCGTTGCGGGGTTCAAGGGCTATCCACGTAACCAGCCGTTGCCCAGTCTGGAGCAGATACTCGACGGCCGTGCGCCGGCCAATACGCCGGCGGTGCGCATTGAAGCCGAGCCAGGCAAGGCGTGGCGATACTCGGGGGGTGGGTTCGTGTTGGCGCAGTTGCTGATGGAAGACACCACCCATCAGAAGTTCGCGCCGCTGATGCGCGACAGCGTGCTCGCACCAGCGGGCATGAAAGAAAGCACCTATCAGCAGCCATTGGACGCCGCGTCTGCGCAGCATGCTGCCACTGGCACCTTGGCCGACGGCATCCCCATCCCCGGGGGCTGGCGGGTGTATCCAGAACAGGCTGCAGCCGGGTTGTGGGCCACGCCGTCGGACCTGGCGCGCCTGGCCATCGATCTGGTCCACTCCCTGCGCGGCAATCCCGGTGTGCTGGACGCGGACATGGTCAAGCAGATGATGCGGCGGCAGGTCGGCAATTGGGGGCTGGGCGTGGAGGTGTCGCCAGAGGGCAGCCCGACAAAGTTCAGTCACACCGGGGCTCCGGTGGGATATCGCACGCTCTGGCTCATGTACCCGGACACCTGCCAGGGTGCAGCCATCATGACCAATGCCGACGAAGGCATGACCCTTACCCACGAGATAGCGCGCGCGCTCGCAGACACCTATCGATGGCCGGACACAGCGCCATCGAGCGTGGTCACCACCACTGCACTTACGTCGGAGATATCGTCCCGGTTCGTCGGCGAGTATCAGCTCCGCGATTTCCCTGCCGAGCGATTCGAGGTCTCCCTGCAGCCCGAGGGCCATCTGGGCTGGTCGCGAAAAGGCCGTGGCCGGCGCGATCTCGTGGCCGCCGGGTCAATGGAACTGGTCTCGCCTGACAGCGGAATGCGCCTGGTTGCTACGGGAGAGCCATCAGCTCAAGTCGATACCCTGGAGCTGCATTTCCCAGGTGGGGTGAACATTGCCGTGCGGGTCAAGGAGGCCGGCAGTTCATCAACGACAGACCGCGACGGTCTTTGAGCGCTGGTCGATCAGCACCACACTCTGCTGCAGCGCCCCTGCGCCCACCAGCGGTTCGGGAAACGTTGCAGAAACCCTGACGTCAAGGTCCTGCAGGCTTGCCTGACCCACCTGCACCGGCCCCTGCAATGTCGCGCGCCATGTCTCCAGCTGACCGTTGGTCAGCTGTGAACGCACTGCGTCCTGCAGCGGCGCGTCAGATATCTTCTCGAACACCGACTGAGGCAGCACCAGGTTGACGTTGGCTCCTGTGTCCAGTTGGGCCGCCAGCGCATGCCCGACCACGGTGACGGGAATGCGGAACGCGCGCTCGTAGGGCAGGGCGTTCCGATCTGAAGGGGATATGCCGGTGCGTTCCGAATAGCTCAGCGTCCCGCGCGGGTAATCGATCACCAGCAGGCCATTACCGAAGAACTCGCGGCCTAGAATGCCGTCGAACGCAGCCTCAGGGCTGTTGCGCTTGTTGTAGTCGCGGGTAATCAGTTCAAGGTCGTGGTGGACCAGATCACCCAGGGCCAACGACTGCACGCGGGTGGTTTCGACCGCGGCCGTGCTGACGCCATCCGAGGTCGTGGCCTCGCCGTGCTTCTGCAGGCCCAGCAATGCGACCAGGCTCGCATCAAGCCGCCCGATTCCGCTGGCTCCGGTATCCACGGCGAAGCGGTAGGGTCCCTTCCCATTCACCATGGTGTGTACGTAGATGCGCCCATCGACTGTCTGGAAAGGCAGCCGAACCGTTGCCTGGTTCGCTGCACTCCGGGCCATGTGGCAGGCATCGCGGGAAGCATCCGGCAGATCAGCCGCGGCGGCGAGGCAGGGCAGCAGGCCCAGCAGGATCGAAATGGCCCGCACAGGGACGTGGTTTCGCATCGGGACTTCCTGGTCGTGTCGAATCCGACCACGCTGCCTTGGCGTGACCCGCCGGTCCAGTGGCCGTGCGACGGAGTCTGCTTTTTCTCCGACGAATCGCCCAGGGCAGGGAGTGGGCCCCGGCCGCGCTACCATGGCGGCCTCTTCCCAGCCTGCAGCCAGGTAACCCATGCTCAACCACGTCATGGTCGGCTCCAACGACATCGAACGCTCCAAGGCCTTCTACAATGCCGTGCTGGGCAACGTGTTCGGAGCCCGCGAGCCGTATGAGAACCGGGCTGATTCCGGGCATGTCCGGCTGTTCTACCGCCATGACGGCAGCAGCTTCTGCGTCAGCCAGCCCATCAATGATGAGCCGGCCACGGCAGCCAACGGAGCCACCATCGGCTTCAAGTGCACGTCGCCGGAACAGGTCCAGGCCTTCCATGATGCGGCGGTGGCTGCCGGCGGAACCTCCATCGAGGCCCCGCCGGGACTGCGCGAGAGCAACATGGGCGCAGCGTGGCTGGCCTACGTGCGTGACCCGGATGGGAACAAACTGTGTGCGATCTATCGCCCGGTTTAAGGGGTGATGGGGGGGTTACTGCTTGGTCGGCTTCAACGTCAGACTGCCGCAGTTGCTGCCTTTCATGGCGAACTGAGCCACGGTGCGGGCACGGTCGATGGCCACGCGGATCTCACAGTTGCTGTTGTAGGTCACGTCGCCCCAGTATTCCTCGTGCACCAGGCGTCCGTCCTTGGGGCCGGTGAAGGTGCCTTGGGCCTCGCGCACGGTATACGAGGTGTCTCTGGAGTAGACCATGACCACCCACTGCCGGTCGGGCACAGTCCCGAACTGGCTGGGAACGCCGAAGTGCTCAATCACGTCCCGTACCGGCCGCCCCTGCCAGTCGGAGTTGTAGCGGGTGCTCGGGACACTGGCGCAACCGCTCAGCAGCAGGGCGGAAACGCCCGCGGCGATCATCCATTTCATGGCACCAGCTCCTTGCTATCGCCGTTGGGGGTCTGAGGCATCGAATCGAATGCCTGGTCGATGATCTGCAGAATCTTCTGGATGCTCTGCTCGCGCTTGATGCTTGTGAAGTAGTCCCGGCCTCGTTGGACCACTTTCAGGCCATCAGTGAGGCCCCAGTGCTGCATCTTCCTGGCTTCGCGCTCTGCGGGCTTGCACAGGTAATCACGGCTCTGCGCCAGCCACGTTTCCGGAGACTTCTGCCAGGCCGACGAGACTTTGACCGGATATTCGATGTTGCCAACCCCGGCGAACTGCGTCCCATTCTTCACGCGCACGCGGTTCTTGGCGCAGTCGACATCTACATAGTATTTGGTCACCTGGCTAAGGGGACTGTTTTCACTGATCTGGTAAATCGGTAGCGACCGGACGCCCTTGCCGCGGTCGATGATCTGGCCGGGTCTGGCATCGGTCAGGAACACTTCATTCGTGCCCAGATCACCCTGATGGTGAACCATCCAGAGGTCGACCGTGACCTCGTATTGTGCTGCGGCTGACAGCGGGCTCGAAAGAAGCAGGGCAACCAGCAGTCGCCGGGCGGTTATGCGCATTACTTGTCCGTCCTTGGCCATGGTGATGGTCGCGGTCCTTGATGTGCCGCAACCTGGATGGCTTGGAAAACTAGAGGGCAACGCCGGGAGTGTCAATCAGACTTCTCTGATACGTCTGTGGGATTTCACCGCTCATAACCAGAAATGCCCCACTCATGCCCCTGGCGCATCAGGGCGGCCACATCGCATCGGGTAAGCTACCCGCCTCAGATCTACAGGAATTCCGCAGGTGGCTGACTCCCCCCAGGCATCCCCGGCGCAGGCGCGCCCGTTGGACGGCCAGAAGCTGTTGTTGTGCGTGGGTGGCGGTATCGCGGCCTATAAGTCGCTGGACCTGGTGAGACGCCTGCGCGACGCCGGTGCCCAGGTCCAGGTGGCGATGACCGCCGGTGCCCAGCAGTTCGTCACCCCGCTCAGCTTCCAGGCGCTGTCTGGCCAGCCCACCCGCACCACCTTGTGGGACAGCGCGGCCGAACAGGCCATGGGCCATATCGAACTGGCGCGCTGGGCCGACCGCATCGTGGTCGCGCCCGCCACCGCCGACCTGCTGGCGCGGCTGGCCCACGGTCATGCCGACGACCTGGTCACCACGCTCTGCCTGGCGACCACCGCGCCGCTCACCGTGTGCCCGGCCATGAACCACCGCATGTGGCTGCACCCGGCCACCCAGGCCAACATCGGCCTGCTGCGCGAGCGCGGCGCGCAGGTGATCGGTCCGGAAGACGGCCCGCTCGCCGAAGGCGAATCCGGCCCTGGCCGGCTCAGTGAGCCACATCAGATCGTTGCCGCGCTGGCCGCGCTGGCCGCGCTGCGTGCTCCGGCGGCTGCCGATGCCGCAACGCAGGAGTTGCAGGGCCTGCGCGTGGTCATCAGTGCGGGTCCCACCTACGAAGACCTCGACCCGGTGCGCTACGTCGGCAACCGCAGCAGCGGCAAGATGGGCTATGCCCTGGCCGCCGCCGCTGCACGCCAGGGCGCGCAGGTGGTGCTGGTCAGTGGGCCCGTGCATCTGGCCACGCCGCCCGGTGTCACCCGCGTGGACGTGCGTTCGGCGGCGCAGATGCGCACCGCCGTGCTGGATGCGCTGCCGGCCGACATCTATATAGGCGCGGCCGCCGTATCGGACTACACCCCGCGCCAGATCGCTGCACAAAAGCTGAAGAAGACCGCCGGTACGCAGACGTTGACCCTGGAACTGGTGCGCACGCCGGACATCCTGGCCGAAGTGGCGCAGCAGACCAACGCGCTGAAGCTGGTGGTCGGTTTTGCCGCCGAAACCCACGATGTCGAGAAGTACGCGCGCGGCAAGCTGGTCGACAAGCGCTTGGATCTGGTGATCGCCAATCAGGTCGGCATCACAAACGGCGGCTTTGAAAGCGACGAGAATGCCGCTACGGCTTACTGGCAGGGCGGGGAACAGGCGTTCCCCGGCACCAGCAAGACCCGCCTGGCCGAACAACTGTTGTCCCTGATTGCCCAGAGGTTGCATGCATGAGTGTTGATCCGTCGCTCCAGCCCTTGCAGGTCAAGCTGCTTGACCCGCGTTTCGGCGATAGCTGGCCCCTGCCGGCCTACGCCACCGAAGCCAGCGCCGGGCTGGATCTTCGCGCCGCACTGGAGACCGAACTCACCCTGCAGCCCGGCGACGCCGCGCTGATTCCCAGCGGCATCGCCATCCACATCGCCGACCCCAACCTGTGCGCGGTGATCCTGCCGCGCTCCGGCCTGGGCCATCGCCACGGCATCGTGCTGGGCAACGGCACCGGCCTGATCGACGCCGATTACCAGGGCCCGCTGCTGATCAGCACCTGGAACCGAGGCCGCGAGGCCTTCACAGTGCAGCCCGGGGACCGTATTGCACAGTTGGTGGTGATGCCGATTGCACGCGTGGGGCTGCAGGTAGTGGATACTTTCACCGACAGCGCCAGGGGAACGGGTGGATTCGGCCATACCGGGGTGCGCTGACAGGGGGTTGTAGATGAGCAAGGCAAGGGCGGAAGGCAAGCGCCAACTCAGCAATTCGCAGAAGCAATGGCTGTTGGTGGTGCTGCTGGTGCTGATGGCGGCATGGTTTGTGTGGGGCGGTGTCCGCCAGTGGCAACAGGCCTCGGCGGGGGCGGCGCTGGAGCAGTCGCGTGACCAGATCGCCGGTGGCCTGCTGACCGCCTGGAGCGGCCAGGTCGCCCAGCTGGAAAAGGTGCTCAAGAGCGAGCGGGTGACCACCGCCCTGGCCAACGGCGATGCCGATGCCGTGGCGTTGGCGGTCCGCGAAGGCTGGCCGGGTACCGAAGAGGTCCAGGTCCTGCCCGCTGCACTGGACGCTGGCTACAGCGATCCGAAAGCCTTTGGTTATGCCCGCCTGGCGCTGCTGGAAGCCGCACTGGCCAACGAAGCGGTCGCCGCGCGCGTGGTCCGCGACGCCGGTGGCCAGCGCCTCGGCCTGGCCGCACCGGTGCAGCTGGGCCCGCAGGGTCCCGCCGTGGTCTACGTGCGCCAGCCGCTGCTCAAGCTGATCGGCACGTTCGACCAGGTGCGCGTGCCCGGCAACGGCTATCTGGCACTGCGCCAGGGCAGCCACAGCGTGATCGAACAAGGCGACATCGCCCTGGCGTCGCGCGCCGAGGGGCTGGCCCGCCCGATCGGCAAGAGCGGCCTGCGCCTGGCCGCCGCTGTACCCGACGTTCAGCCGGGCCCGCTGGGCCTGGGGCCCATTCCCTGTCTCATCGTCGGTGTCCTGCTGCTGCTCGTGGCGGTGCTGCTGAAGGTGGGCAAGGGTCGGGTGAAACTGCCGGTGCGCCGCGCTGCGGCCGCCGACGTCGATGAAGGCCCCACGCTCAGCGAGAGTCTGGCACGCGAACCGGTGTTGGCACCGGCTGCTGCGGGTGCCGACGAGGGCGCTCCACCGCCGCTGCCCAGGGGCCCGGGCAATGAGATTGCGGAAGAGATCTTCCGCGCCTATGACATCCGCGGCGTGGTCGGACGCGAACTGACGCCGCCGGCCGCCGCGCTGATCGGCCAGGCCATCGGTTCGGCGCTGCAGGTGCAGGGGCTGCGCGACATCGTGGTCGGCCGCGATGGCCGCCTCTCCGGCCCCGAGCTGAGCAACAGCCTGATCGAAGGGCTGCGCCGTGCCGGCTGCAACGTCATCGACATCGGCCTGGCACCCACCCCGGTGGTGTACTTCGCCAGCTACCACCTGCGCGCCGGCAGCTGCGTGGCGGTCACCGGCAGCCACAATCCGCCGGACTACAACGGCTTCAAGATCGTGGTGGGGGGTGAAACCCTGGCCAACGAGGCGATCACCGAGCTGTACCACCGCATCCGCAATGGCGACCTGCATGTGGCCGCCGAGCCGGGCAGCCTGCAGCAGCGCGACGTCAACGCCGACTATGTGCAGCGCATTGCCGATGACGTCCAGCTGGACCGCCCGCTGAAGGTGGTGGCCGACGCCGGCAACGGCGTGGCCGGGGAACTGGCGCAGCCGCTGCTGGAAGCCATCGGTGCCGAGGTCATTCCGTTGTACTGCGATGTGGACGGCACCTTCCCGAACCACCATCCGGACCCTAGCGATCCGGAGAATCTGGAAGACCTGATCCAGACCGTGAAGCGCTTCGATGCTGATATCGGCCTGGCCTTTGACGGCGACGGCGACCGCCTCGGCGTGGTCACCCGGGAAGGCAGGATCATCTACGCCGACCGCCTGCTGATGCTGTTCGCCGCCGACGTGTTGATGCGCAACCCGGGCGCGCTGGTCATCTATGACGTGAAGTGCAGCGGCAAGCTGTCCGACTACGTGCTGCGCAATGGCGGCAGCCCGATGATGTGGAAGACCGGGCATTCGCTGATCAAGGCCAAGATGCGCGAAACCGACGCCGAGCTGGCGGGCGAGATGAGCGGGCACTTCTTCTTCAAGGAGCGCTGGTTCGGCTTCGACGATGGCCTGTATGCCGCCGCGCGCCTGCTGGAAATCCTGGCCCAGCGCGAGGAAACCCCGTCGGAAGTGCTGGACGAGCTGCCCGACAGCGTGTCCACGCCGGAGCTGAAAGTGCCGGTGGAGTCGGGCACACCGCACGCCCTGGTGTCGCTGTTCGTGGCGGCCGCGCAGGGCGAGGAGTCCCCGTTCGCCGGTGCGCGCCTGTCCACCATCGACGGCCTGCGTGCCGACTTCCCGGATGGCTGGGGCCTGCTGCGTGCGTCCAACACCACCCCGGTGCTGGTACTGCGCTTCGAAGGCAACGACGAAGCCGCGTTGAACCGGATCAAGGGCCTGTTCCGCGAACAGCTGCAGCCGCTGCTGCCGGATGTGGACCTCGGCTTCTGAAGCCGTTGACGGTCCAAGGGGTGATGATTCACCCCTTGAACCGTAATCCCACGCCGGGCTCGGTGAACAGATAGCGCGACTCCAGTGCGGAGTCGCCCAGCTTGTGCCGCAGCTTGCCGACCAGGATGCGCAGGTAGTGCGTGTCGTGCTGGTGGGTGGGCCCCCAGATCTCGGCCAGGATCTGCGGCTGGGTCACCACGCGCCCGGCATTGCGCAGCAGCAGTGACAACAGCGCGTACTCCTTGCGGGTCAGCGCTACCGGCGCACCGTCCAGATGCACTTCGCGACGCACCAGGTCGATATGCAGGTGACCGTCATCGAAGTGAGGCAGGGCTCCGTCGGCGTTGACCGTGCGCGAACGCAGCAGCGCACGGATCCGGGCCATCAGCTCCTGCGTCCCGAATGGCTTGGTCACGTAGTCATTCGCTCCGTTGTCCAGCGCCTTGACCTTCTCGGTTTCGCTGGCACGCACGGTCAGCATGATGACCGGCACCTGGCTCCACTGACGCAGCTCGGCCAGCACCTGGTGCCCTTCCATGTCCGGCAGGCCGATATCCAGGATCACCAGTTCGGCCCCTTCGGTGACCAGCAGCTCCAGGCCCTGCTGGCCGGTTTCAGCCTGCAGCACGCGGTAGCCCTGCGCGCGCAGGCTGATGTCGAGGAAGCGACGGATCTGGGCCTCGTCGTCGATCACCAGCACGCGGGCCGGTGGCACGCCTTGGGAGGTATCAGGATTCGTCGTGGTCATCAGCAGGATGCGGCTTGAGCAGGGGCAGCGTGATCCGGATCAGGGTACCGCGTCCGTCACCTCCCGGCAGGGCCTGCACGCGACCGCCGTGTGCGCCGACCATGCCCTGGCAGATGGTCAGGCCCAGGCCGGTGCCATGGCGGCCGCGGTCGCCGCGCTCCACGGTGTAGAACATGTCGAAGATGCGCGCGCGCTCGTCGTCCGGAATACCCGGGCCGGCATCCAGCACGTCGATGCGCAGTTCGCCCTCGACCAACCGCGCGGTGACGTCCACCGCCGCCCCGGGCGGCGAGAACTTCGCCGCGTTTTCCATCACGTTGAACACCGCCTGTTCGACCAGCGCCGGGTGCACCCAGATCGGTTCCAGGGTAGCGGGGATGTCCAGCCGCAGCTTCACGTCGGGCTGGTAGCGCTGCAGCCGCCGCGCGGCCGAACCAATCAGCTCGTCCACCCCGATCCAGTCCCGATTGATCTGCAGGCCCTCGTGGCCGAGCCGGGTCATGTCGAGCAGGTTCTGGATGTAGCGGTCCAGGCGTTCGCCCTCCACCAGAATGGTGTTGAGCAACGCGCGGCGGTCGGCGGCATCCATGGCCTCGGCATAGCTGGAAAGACTCTCGGCCGAGCCGATCATCGCCGACAGCGGCGAGCGCAGGTCATGTGACACCGACGAAAGCAGGGCCGAACGCAACCGCTCTGTCTCGTTGCTGACGTGCGCCTTCTCCAGGTCCGCGACCAGGCGCGTCCGCAGCGCGGCCTGGGCAATGTCATCGACCATGGCCTCGGCCAGCTGGCGCTGCTCCGGGGTCAGTCGCGGTGAGCTGCGCGGGAAGCACATGCCGGCGACGCCAATGGGTTTGGCCTCGCCATCCAGCAGCGGCAGGAACCACCACGCCGCACCGGCCAGGGTATCGGTGAAGCGACCGCTGGCCTGGCCATGGCGCAGCGCCCAGTCGGCGGCAGCGAGGTCGGTTTCGCCCGGCACACCGCTGCCGCTGGCACTGATGTCCGACCCGATCCGCAGCCACGCCGGCGCATCCAGTGCCTGCTCCAGCGCTTCGCGCCCGGCCTGGGCGACCTGTTCCATGCTGGCGGCGCGGGTCAGCTGCCCGCCCAGCACCTGGCGCGCGCTGGCGTGGCGGTTGGCAGCACGCAGGGCGACCACCTGCATGCGCAGCCGCGAGGCCAGCCGCCCGGCCACCAGCGCGGCGGCCAGGAACAGGAACACGGTAATCACGCCCTGGCGCGCGCTGATCGCAAAGGTGAAGCGCGGGGTGATGAAGAAGAAGTTGTAGGCCAGGAAGCACAGGGTCGCGGCCATGACCGCCGCTCGGGTACGGCTGCGTGCGGCCACCAGCACCACCGCCACGATGAACACCATCGACAGGTCGTACAGCCCCACCCAGCGTTCGGCAACGGCCGCGACCAGGCACGCCATCGCGGTGGCGGCCACCGCCAGCAGCGCATCCGAGCCCGCGCTGAGCGTCGGCATGGACAAGCCATGGCGGCGCGCATGGGCACGCGCCTGCGGGGTGCCGATGATGGTGATCTCGTAATGCGCCCCGCGCTGCACCAGTTGCTGGGTGAGGGTGCGGTTGAGCATGCGCGCGAACGGTCGTTCGCGGGTGCGACCCAGCACCACCGTGGACACGGCGTTGTGCGCGGCATGGTCCAGCAGTGCATCGGCAATGCTGGTGCCATGCAGCAGTTCGGCTTCACCGCCGAGCCGGCGCGCCAGCGCGAAGGCCGCATCGATTTCACGCTGGGTACTTTCGTCCCAGCGTCGGTTCTGCACGGTCACCACGGTCCAAGGTGCATCACGGCGCTCGGCAATGCGCCGGCCCACGCGCACCAGGTATTCACTCTGGCCACCGCCATCGATGGCCACCAGCACGCGCCGGCGCAGCGGCAGATTGCCTTCGCCACGCGCGGCGCGGGTCTCGCGCAGGCTGGTGTCGACCCGGTCGGCCGCCTCCTGCATCGCCAGTTCGCGCAGCGCGGTCAGGTTGGCCGGTGAGAAGAACTGGGTCAGTGCCTGCGCCGCCTGTTCGGGCACATATACCTTGCCCTGCTGCAGGCGCTCGATCAGCTCGCGTGGCGGCAGGTCCACCAGCACGATGTCATGCAGGCGGTCCAGCACCGCATCGGGCACGGTCTCGCTCACCCGCACGCCGGTGATGCGCATCACCACGTCGTTGAGGCTTTCCAGGTGCTGGATGTTGATCGTGGTCCAGACGTCGATGCCGGCATCCAGCAGTTCCATCACGTCCTGCCAGCGCCGCTCATGGCGGCTGCCGGGAACGTTGCGATGGGCCAGTTCATCCACCAGCACCAACGCCGGATGCCGTGCAAGCACGGCATCCAGGTCCATTTCATGCAGGCTGTGACCCTGGTAGGTCCGCTCCAGCAAAGGCAGCTGCGGCAGACCCTCCAGCAGCGCCGAGGTTTCGGCGCGGCCGTGGGTTTCCACCAGTCCCACCACCACATCCACGCCACGGCGCAGTTGTTCGTGGGCGCGGGCCAGCATGCTGTAGGTCTTGCCGACGCCGGGGGCCGCGCCCAGGAACACCGTCAGCTTGCCGCCCGCCTCGCGCTGCAGGCTTTCCACCAGCGCGTCAGCCTGTCGGGTACGGGAGTCAGTCATGGGAGGCGATTGTGCGCGCATCCGGGCAACAACAACATCACGGCCCGGTAGCGCCGGGCGCTGCCCGGCTGTTCTTCAGGCCGTCCAATGCCACGTTCAACATCAGCACGTTCACCCGGGGCTGCCCGAATACGCCCCAGGTCCTGCCCTCGGTATGCGCCTCAACCACGGCCTGCACCTGCTCAATCGTCATCCCGCGCGCCTTGGCCACCCGCGCGACCTGCACGGCCGCCGCCGCAGGCGAAACATGCGGGTCCAACCCACCGCCGGACTGGGTCACCAGGTCGGCGGGCACGTCATTCACGGCAATGCCCTCACGCGCCGCCACCGCCGCAGTGGCGTCCTTCACGCGGGCCTGCAGGTCCGGATTGGTGCGGGCCATGTTGCTGCCCGCCGCGGCCATCGGGTCATAGCTGGCGGCCGACGGACGCGACTGGAAGTAACCGTCGGCCACGAACGGCTGGGCCACCAGGCGCGAGCCACGGACCGTGCCGTCCTGGACCAGCAGGCTGCCAGTGGCCTGGTCGGGGAAGATCGCCCCGGCCACGCCGGTGGTCGCCACCGCGTAGGCAAGGCCCAGCACCAGCAGGCTGGCGACACCCAGCCCCACGGCCGGACGCAGCGCGGTGCTGTCCTGCAGCGCCACGGAGGTGTCGGCGCGTGCAGGCAGGGGACGGGAAAGCGAAGCAGTCGTTGAGCGGTTCATGCGCCAAACACCGTGACAAGGAAGAGATCAATCAGCTTGATGGCCGCGAACGGCAGCAGTACGCCGCCCAGCCCGTACACCAGCATGTTCCGACGCAGCAGCGCGGTCGCGGTGGCAGGACGGAAGCGGACGCCACGCAGCGCCAGCGGAATCAGCGCCGGAATCACCAGGGCATTGAAGATCAGCGCTGCCAGCACCGCGTTGCGCGGGCTGGACAGACCCATGATGTTCAATGTGGCCATCGCCGGCAGCGCCGCGGCAAACAACGCCGGCAGAATCGCGAAGTACTTGGAGACGTCGTTGGCCAGCGAGAACGTGGTCAGCGCACCGCGCGTGATCAGCTGCTGCTTGCCCACTTCCACCACTGCCAGCAGCTTGGCCGGATCCGAATCCAGGTCGACCATGTTGCCGGCTTCCTTCGCCGCCTGGGTGCCCGAGTTCATGGCCAGCCCGATGTCGGCCTGGGCCAGCGCCGGAGCGTCATTGGTACCGTCGCCGACCATCGCGACCAGGCGGCCGCCGGCCTGTTCGGCGCGGATGCGGGCCAGCTTGTCTTCGGGGCGGGCTTCGGCGATGTAATCGTCGACCCCGGCTTCGGCCGCGATGGCTGCGGCGGTCAGCGGGTTGTCGCCGGTGATCATCACCGTGCGGATGCCCATCGCCCGCAGCTGGGCGAATTTCTCGCGCATGCCGTGCTTGACCACGTCCGACAGTTCGATCACCCCCAGCACGTGGCGGCCTTCGCACACCACCAGCGGCGTGGCACCGTTGCGTGCGACCTGCTCGACACGGCCGGCCAGTTCCGCCGGCACCGTGCCGCCCTGCTCACGCACATAGGCGGTGATGGCGTCGGAGGCCCCCTTGCGGATGCGACGACCGCCGTCCAGGTCGACGCCGCTCATGCGGGTCTGTGCGGTGAAGGCCAGATACTCGGCGCGGTCCGGCTCGGCGGTGACGCAGCCCTGTTCGCGCGCCAGGCGCACGATCGACTTGCCTTCCGGCGTCGGGTCGGCCAGCGAGGACAGCAGCGACGCCTCGCGCAGCTGGGCGGCATCAATGCCGGCCAGCGCATGGAAATGGGTGGCCTGGCGGTCGCCATGGGTGATGGTGCCGGTCTTGTCCAGCAGCAGCACGTCCACGTCGCCGGCCACTTCCACCGCCTTGCCCGACTTGGCCAGCACATTGGCGGCCAGCGCGCGGTTCATGCCGGCAATGCCGATGGCCGGCAGCAGGCCGCCGATGGTGGTCGGAATCAGACACACCAGCAGCGCGATCAGCAGCAACGGGTCGACGTTGACGCCCACGAACGAACCGATCGCCGGCAGCGTGGCAACCACGACCAGGAAGGTCAGGGTCATGGCCGCCAGCAGCAGGGTCAGCGCGACTTCGTTCGGGGTCTTCTGGCGGTTGGCACCTTCGACCAGCGCGATCATGCGGTCGAGGAAGCTGTGGCCCGGCTCGGCGGTCACCTTCACGATGATCTGGTCGGACAGCACCTTGGTGCCGCCGATCACACCACTTCGGTCGGTGCCGGCTTCGCGCAGCACCGGGGCCGATTCTCCGGTCACCGCCGCTTCGTTGATGGTGGCCAGGCCCTGCACGATCTCGCCATCGGCCGGCACCAGTTCGCCGGCACTGACGATCACGTGGTCGCCCGGGCGCAGTTCCGCCGCCGGCACGTGGGTTTCGCTGGCACCGGCATGCGCGGCGGCCAGCCGGCGTGCGGTCAGGTCCTGACGGGCACGGCGCAGCGACGCGGCCTAGCCGCGACCCCGGGCCTCGGCCACCGCTTCGGCGAAGTTGCCGAACAGCACCGTCAACAGCAGGATCGCAGTGACGGTCAGGCCGAAGCCCAGTGGCGCGTTGCCGGTCAGGGTCACCAGCAACGCCACCAGGGTGCCGACCATGACCACCGCCATCACCGGGCTGTGCACCAGGTGACGCGGAGACAGCTTGACCACCGAATCGCGCAGGGCACGGCGCAGGCCGGCCCCATCCAGCAGGCGCTGGCGGCGTGGGGAAGACGCATTCAAGGGAAGAGTGCTCATGGAATCTTGTCTCACTGCAGGGTCAGCGACAGGTGGTCGGCCACGGGGCCCAGCACCAGTGCCGGCATGAACTGCAATACGGTCAGAATGACGATCACCGCGATCAGGGTGATGCCGAAGGTGGGCGTTTCCAGCTGCAGCGTGCCGGCGGTTTCCGGGGCGCGGCGCTTGGCCGCCAGCTGCGCGCAGATGACCAGCGGAACGATCAGCAGTGGGTAGCGGCCCAGGATCAGCACCAGGGTGCAGGTCAGGTTCCACCACGGCGTGGCGTCGCCCAGCCCTTCAAAGCCCGAACCGTTGTTGGCGTACGCCGACGTGTATTCGTAGAAGACCTGGCTGATCGCGTGGAAGCCGGGGTTGGAGTTGCCGGTCAGTGAAGGCACCGCCAGGGTGATGCCGGTCAACACCAGCAGGGTGATCGGCTGCAGCAGGATCAGCAGCGCCAGCAGGCGCACCTGCGGGGTTTCCAGCTTGCGGCCCAGCAGTTCCGGGGTACGGCCGGTCATCAGGCCGGCCAGGAACACACCCAGCAGCATGTAGACGATGAACTGCAGCAGGCCGCAGCCAATGCCGCCCCAGATCGCGCCGACCAGCATGTTGATCATCGGCACGGCACCGGCCAGCGGACTCAGCGAGTCATGCATGCCGTTGACCGAACCGTTGGTCACCTGGGTGGTCACGGCGGCCCACAGCGCGGTGCCATCAGACCCGAAGCGCACTTCCTTGCCTTCCATCAGCAGCGCGCTGCTGGCGGTCGCGGAGTAGCCTTCCAGCCATACGGTGGCTGCGACCGAGACGCTGGACATCGCCAGCATGCAGCCGAACACCAGGCCGGCCAGGCGCTTGCGTCCGGTGAACGCACCCAGCATGAACACCACGGCGATCGGAACCAGCAGGATGCTCACGATCTCGATGGCATTGGACAGCGGGGTCGGGTTCTCCAGCGGCACGGCGCTGTTGGGCCCATACCAGCCGCCACCATTGGCACCGAGTTGCTTGGCCGCCACCATCGCGGCAACCGGGCCCAGCGGCAGCTTCTGGCCTTCCATGCCGGCCGATGCATCAACCGGTGTAGCGGTTGGCCCACCCGCCAGCGTGGACGGAACGCCCTGGCTGGTCAGCAGCAACGCCCACAGCAGGCACAGCGGCAGCAGGAAACGCACGCACGAACGCACCACGTCGGCGTAGTAGTTGCCGACGTTGACCAGGCGGTCACCGTTGGCAACCGGTTCGGCCTGGGCCGTTGCCGCGGTCGCGTCGGTCTTGACGAACAACGCACGCAGCGTGGCCACCAGCAGGGCCAGGCCCATCATCGGCGTGACCACCTGCAGGCCGGTGATCGCGGTCATCTGCGCGAAGTAGGACAGCTGCGCCTGGCCGGAGTAGTGCTGCTGGTTGGTGTTGGTCAGGAACGACACCATCGTGTGCAGTGCGGTATCCCAACGCATGTTGGGAATCTGGTCCGGGTTGAACGGCAGCCAGGCCTGGGTCATGAACACGATCTGCACCAGCACCGCGATCACCACGTTGCTGAGCAGGAACGCGCCGACGTAGCCACGCCAGTTCATGCCACGGGCCGGGTTCACCCCCAGCGCCCAGTACAGGGGCTTTTCAATCAGCCCGAACAGCGCGTCGCCGGCCATCGGGCCGCCGCGCATCACCCGGGCAAGGTAAAGCCCAAGTGGAAAGGCCAGCACGATGCTGGCCAGGATGATCAACACAATCTCGGTCATGGTCGGCTCCGATCAGAACTTTTCGGGCGCAAGCACGACGTACAGGAGGTAAGCGGCGGCAACGATCACCAGCACGCCGCAGACCAGGGCAAGCCAGGCGGGCAGGGTAGGCGTTGCGGCAGCGGCGGCAACAACAGGCAGAATCAGGCTCATGGGACGTCCAGGTGGAACCACTCCACGTCAGGTCGCCATCGTCCGCCTCAGCCGCGTAAACACGCCACGCCCGCCCCACCGGACTCCCGTAAAAGAACCATAAAAAAAGGCGCGTGCAACGCACGCGCCCCTATAACCCCCGGAGTTGCCCGGCCGCATACTGACGTAGAGCCGGGCTTGCCCGGCTGCTCCTGACCCTCAACCCCGAGGATCGTTTGCCACCGCAGTCCCCTTCAACACCCGGTACCGCTGCAGCGTTTCCTCGATCTCCGTATCCAGCGCCTTGCGCTGGGCAATGAACGACGCCTGCAGACGCTGCTGCGCCACCAGTTCGGTATGGCGCAGACGGATGTCCTCGGTCTGCTTGTCCGTCACCGGCTGCCCCGCCAGCTCGCGGTCGCCGGCACCGGACAGCAGGGTCACCAGCGCATCGCGCAGGCTGGCCACGTTGTAGCTGGCGGTGTGCACGTTGTTGTCCAGAATGCTGGTGCGTTCGGTGAACACCCGGCGCAGGTCGTCCTCGTTCTCGTAGGTGACCAGCATGGCCTGCTCGGTGCGCTGGCGGGTTTCCTCCGCCGCCTGGTCCAGCTGTCGCTGCGCTGCGGCCACCGCTTCGGTGGCGCGCTCGTCTTCGGTCAGGGTGCGGTCCACGCTGCCTCGGCGCAGGCCGCTCTTCACGCCGAACTCCTCACGCGCGCTGTTCACCGCATCCTGCGGCAATGCATCGCTGCAGATCCGTTCGCTACCCCGGTTCCAGCAGTACAGCTTCTTCGGCTTGGCCTGCACCTGCTGGTACTTGGGCTGCTGCTGTTGTTGCGCCTGCAGCCCCGGGGCTGCCAGCAGCAGGGCCAGGGCGGTGGTGGTCAGCGATAACGTGGTGAACCTGGACATGGTGAGCAGCCCCCTGCTGCAATCAACGCGTAGGACGGCTGCCGTAACGGGACCTGTAGTCCTCCAGCGGCTGCCGGTACCCGACAAGTTCCGGATTTCCGGAGGCAAAATCAAGCAGATCCGCCAGCGTGGCCACGGCCACCACCGGAATGCCGGCCTCTTCGGCCACCGACTGCGCCGCCGAACGGCGGTCGGTTTCCGAGGCGATCTCCTGGCGGTCCAGCGCCACCACGATGCCGGCCGGGGTGCCGCCCGCGCCCTTGATGATGCCCAGGGCCTCGCGGATGGCGGTACCGGCGGTGATCACGTCGTCCACGATCAGCACCCGCTTGCCGTTCATGTCCGCGCCGATCAGGTTGCCGCCTTCACCATGGTCCTTGGCTTCCTTGCGGTTGAACGACAACGGCAGGTCGCGGCCACGCTGGGCGAATTCACAGGCGGTGGCGGTGGCCAGCGGAATGCCCTTGTAGGCCGGGCCGAACACCACGTCGAACTTCAGCCCGGTGGCTTCCACGGCGTCGGCGTAGCAGGCCGCCAGCTGGGCCATGCGGGCACCGGAGTCGAAACGCCCGGCGTTGAAGAAATAGGGGCTCAGCCGGCCCGACTTCAGGGTGAACTGGCCAAAACGCAGCGCGTCGGCGGTCAGGGCCAGTTGCAGGAAACGGTGACGATGGTCGCTCATCTAATGACTATTCAATTCTCTTTGGAGCGCAGATGCTAATCCATCCGCCCCAATTCAGGCTCGCGGCAGGCCGTCGCAGGCCCCAGCAGCGGCCGGATCCGGCCAGCCGCCGACGCAGGCAACCCGGTATGCTTTGTCGGTTCCCGCACCAACCCTGGATTCGCATGCGCATCATCAGTTTCAACGCCAATGGCATCCGCTCCGCCGCCAGCAAGGGCTTCCTTGACTGGTTCCGCGCCCAGAATGCCGACGTGCTGTGCATCCAGGAAACCAAGGCCCAGGAAGACCAGCTGGCCGACCCCATGTTCCGCCCGGACGGCCACCACTGCTTCTACCGCGATGCCATCACCAAGAAGGGCTACAGCGGCGTGGCCATCTATAGCAGGAAGGAGCCCGACCAGGTCATCACCTCGCTCGGCTGGGCCCCGTTCGACGACGAAGGCCGCTATATCGAGGCCCGTTACGGCAACCTCAGCGTGGTCTCGTTCTACATTCCCTCCGGCAGCTCCGGCGACCTGCGCCAGGGCTTCAAGTACGAGGTGATGGAATGGCTGCGGCCGATCCTGGCGCAGTGGCTGGCCAGCGGCCGCGACTACGTGCTGTGCGGCGACTGGAACATCGTGCGCTCCGCGCTCGACATCAAGAACTGGAAGTCCAACCAGAAGAACTCCGGCTGCCTGCCGCCCGAGCGTGACTGGCTCAACGGCCAGTGCGTGGACACCGACCAGGCCATGGACATCGCCGCCGGCCAGGGCTGGACCGACGCCTACCGCCTGCTGCACCCGCAGGGTGAGGACTACACCTGGTGGAGCAACCGCGGCGCGGCCCGGGCCAACAACGTCGGTTGGCGCATCGACTACCAGTTCGTCAGCCCCGGCCTGCGTGAGCGCCTGCGCAGCTGCTCGATCTACCGCGACGAGCGCTTCTCCGACCATGCCCCGTTCACGGTGGACTACGCTCCATGAGTGAAGCGGTCGCCGCCAAGCCCCAGCGCCCGTGGCAGCGGGTGCTGGCCAACCTGACCGATCACAAGGTCATGGCCATGCTGCTGCTGGGCTTCAGCTCCGGCCTGCCGATCTACCTGGTCGGCAACACGCTCGGCTTCTGGATGCGCAAGGAAGGCATCGACCTCAGCACCATCGGCTTCCTGTCGTGGGTCGGCCTGGCCTACACCCTGAAATTCCTGTGGGCCCCCATCGTCGACCGTACCGATGTGCCCGGTTTTGCCCGGCTTGGCCGCCGCCGTGGCTGGATGCTGCTGTCGCAGATCGTGGTCGCTGCCGGCCTGGTCGGCATGGCGCTGGTGCAGCCCAAGGGCGGGCACATCCAGTTCCTCGGCATCGCCTGGGAGCACATCGTGGTGTTCGGGGTCATGGCGGTCATCGTCGCCTTCGCCTCCGCCACCCAGGACATCGTCATCGACGCGTGGCGCATTGAAAGCGCCAAGGACAGCGAACAGCTCGGCCTGCTGACCTCGTCGTCCGCGCTGGGTTACCGCAGCGCGCTGCTGGTCACCGATGCGCTGATCCTGCTGGTCGCCTCGCGGGTCGGCTGGCAGATCTCCTATGAACTGATGGCCGCGCTGATGATGGTCGGCGTGGCGGCGGTGCTGGTCGCCAGCGAGCCCGCGCGCGAAGTCGCCGCCGTAAAGGGCCAGAACGCCGCGCTGTGGACCCCGCGCGGGCTGTTCGATGCCGTGGTCGGGCCGTTCGTCGCGTTCGTCCGCGAGCACCGCAGCGGGGCCATCCTGATACTGGTCGCCATCAGCGCTTACCGCATGGCCGACTTCATCATGGGTCCCATGGCCAATCCGTTCTACGTGGACCTCGGGCTGGATGAAGACGTGGTCGGCGCGGTGCGTGGCTCGGTCGGGCTGGTGGCCACCTTCGTCGGCATCGCCCTGGCCGGTCTGATCGCGGTGCGCTGGGGCGTGCTGGTCACCCTGGTGGTCGGTGCGGTGCTGGGGCCGTGCTCCAACCTGGCGTTTGCGTGGCTGGCCTATGTGGGCCCGGACACCACTCATTTCGCCGTGGCCATGGCCATCGACAACGTCGCCAGCGGGTTCGCCGGCACCGCGTTGATTGCCTACATGTCCAGCCTGACCAGCATCGGCTACACCGCCACCCAGTACGCGCTGCTCAGCTCGTTCTATGCCATGCCCGGCAAAGCCTTGAAGGGTTTGTCCGGTTGGGCGGTGCAGAGCCTGGCGCAGGGGCGCACCCTGCTCGAGGGCTATGCGCTGTTCTTCATCGGCACCGCGCTGATCGCCATCCCGGTGGTGCTGCTGTGCCTGGGGCTGATCTGGCAGCAGCGGCGCAAACGGGGCTAGAACGACTTCGCATCCGGCAGTGCCTGCAGCGCCGCAATTGCATCCGCCAACGCATCCACTTCCGGGTTCTGGAACCCATGGCGTACTTCCAGCTCGCTGGAGAACAGCCCCTGCTCCAGCAACGCCACGCAGGTGTATTCGCGCGTCCAGCCGCGGGCAACCGCAACGCGCCGGATGCGTTCTTCGAGCAGCGGATCAAGATCGCGCAGCACCAGATCAGCCATGTCGTGTTCTCCCCCTTGCTACAGCACCGCCCCCACGGCACAACAGCTTCGATCATGCGCCTGCCATGGGGTGCGGGCAATACGCCCGCGCCACGCCAGACCTGCTGCGTTCACCTACGCCGGGTGGATCGCGCCCAGGATCCGCGGCCCCTCGGCCCCGGTCACGCTCGGCAGATTGGCCGCCAGGCCATCCAGG
>DGLB01000009.1:0-1900 GCA_002387845.1 Stenotrophomonas maltophilia
CTCCAGCTTGCGTTGACGCCAGAAGTCAGCGTTCTTGATGCCCAGCGCCTCCGGATCGAAGGTCGGGTCCAGGCCCAGCTTCTTCTGCCGTTCGTAGTCGCGCAGGGCCAGCATTGCCGGCTTCTGGATGATGAAGATGGCGATGATGTTCAGCCATGCCATCAGGCCCACGCCGATGTCGCCCAGGCCCCAGGCCAGGGTGGCGTTGTGGAAGGCACCGAAGATCACCATCGCGATGATGCCCAGACGCAGCACCAGCACGGTGAGCGGGCGATGGCGATTGTGGTTCACATAGCTGAGGTTGGTCTCGGCCATGTAGTAGTACGCCATGATGGTGGTGAAGGCGAAGAAGAAGATCGCCAGCGAGACGAACGACGCGCCCCAGCCCGGCAGTACGGCTTCCACGCCGGCCTGCGCATAACCCGCGCCTTCCGGAATGCCGGCCAGGCCCTGGAAGACCGGTGCCGCGCCTTCCACCGGGGAATACACGTTGTAGGTGCCGCTGGCCAGGATCAGGAAGGCGGTGGCGGTGCACACCATCATGGTGTCGAAGTAGATCGCGAAGGCCTGCACGTAACCCTGCTTGGCCGGATGCGAGACCTCCGACGCGGCCGCGGCGTGCGGGCCCGAACCCTGGCCGGCTTCGTTGGCGTAGATGCCGCGCTTGACGCCCCATTCAATGGCCAGGCCCATCATCGCGCCGAACGCGGCATGGGTGCCGAACGCGCTGTTGAAGATGATGCTGAACATCTCCGGCACGCGGTCGTAGTTGATGATCATGATGACGACGGCCATCAGGATGAAGCCGGCGGCCATGAACGGCACCACGATCTCGGCGAAGCTGGCGATGCGCTTCACGCCGCCGAAGATCACCACCGCCAGCAGCAGGGCCACCGCGATGCCGATGCCCAGCTTGAGCGCGGCCACCGATTCCATGCCGAAAGCCTGGCCATCCAGCGGACCGCACAGCGCGCCGCCACGGCAGGCATTGATGATGCTGTCGGCAATCGCATTGGCCTGCACGCCCGGCATCAGGAAGCCGGCCGCGATGATCGTGGCAATGGCGAAGGCCATCGCGTACCACTTCAGGCCCATGGCCTTTTCAATGTAGTACGCCGGACCGCCGCGGTAGCGCCCTTCGGCGTCCTTGGTCTTGTAGATCTGGGCCAGGGTGCATTCCACGTACGAGGTGGACGCGCCGAGGAAACCCATGATCCACATCCAGAAGATGGCACCGGGGCCGCCGAAGGCAATGGCGGTGGCCACGCCGGCAATGTTGCCGATGCCCATGCGCCCGGCCATCGACATGGCCAGCGCCTGGAACGAAGAGACGCCGGCGTCGGACTTTTCGCCCGCCACGGTAAGGCGGCACATTTCCACGAAACCGCGGATCTGCATGAAACGGGTGCGCAGGCTGAAGTACAGCCCCGCGAGCAGGCACACGGCGATGAGTGCCTTGCTCCAGATGATGCCATTGATGAAATGTACGGCTGCTTCCACGCGTCTCTCTCCAGTCGGCGGAAATGAAGGGGCGTCCCGTCGGCTGGAAGGGACCGAGTCGATTCTCGCTGATCGGGGGGCAGACCGATAGGTGCCCGGCGTTCATGAGGGCCGGCCGTTGGCCGGCCCCCCGGAATCAGGCGTGCCCGCCGACGGACGGCGTTTCGGCTTCCTGCTTCTCCAGCTCGCGCGCCACGGCTTCGGGCGAACGGGTGTACGGGGCCAGCACGGCGTAGAACGCCGGGACCACGAACAGCGACAGGAAGGTGGAGACGGTGACGCCGAAGATCACCACGATGCCGATGGTGCCGCGGCTGGCCGAGCCCGGGCCGCCGGCCACCACCAGCGGGATGGCCCCGACCACGGTGGCGATCGAGGTCATCAGGATCGGGCGCAGGCG
>DGLB01000009.1:2027-13423 GCA_002387845.1 Stenotrophomonas maltophilia
CCCAGCAGCGCGCCGAGCACGCCCAGCGGCACGGTGAGCATGATCACCAGCGGGTGGATGAAGCTTTCGAACTGTGCGGCCAGCACCAGATACACCACCAGCAGGGCCATGGCGAAGGTCAGCAGCACGGCGCTGCCGGCGTTCTGGTACTCACGCGACTCGCCCTTCCAGTCGATCTGGGCGTGCTGCGGCAGTTCTTCGCGCGCGGTCTGCTGGGCCCAGGCGATGGCGTCGCCCAGCGGGTAGCCCGGGGCCAGGCCAGCACTGATGGTGATGGCGCGAAGGCGGTTGAACCGGTTCAGGTTGCCGGCTTCGGCCACTTCGCTCAGGGTGACCAGGTTGGACAGCGGCACCAGTTCGCCGCTGCTGGCACGCACGCGGATGGCGGCCAGGTCGTCCGGGGTGGCCCGGCCTTCGCGGCCGGCCTGGACCAGCACGTCGTATTCCTCGCCGTTGTCCACAAAGGTGGTGACGCGGCGCGAGCCCATCATGGTTTCCAGCGCCGAGCCAATCGCGGTGACCGACACGCCGAGGTCGGCCGCACGCTGGCGGTCGATGTTCACGCGCATCTGCGGGCGGGTTTCCTTGTAGTCCGAATCCGCGCCGACCAGGCCGGGATTGTCGGCCATGCGCGCCAGCATGCGGTCGCGCCACTGCGCGATCTCCGCATACTCCGGCCCCCCCAGCACGATCTGGAAGGGCTGGCCGCCGCTGCGGACCAGGCCGCCGCCGACCTGGGTGCGCACGCGCACGCCGCGCATGGTGTCCAGGTGCTTCTGCAGTTCGGCGGCGATGTCCGGGGTGGCGATGTCGCGTTCGCGCCACGGCTGCAGGAACACGCTGATGCGGCCGGTGTGCATTTCCTCGCTGGCCCCGAAACCGCCGGGCACGCGCGGGTTGGCGCGGACGATGGGCTTGTCGGCCCCGACGTACTCGCCGACGATCTTCTCGACCTGCTGCACCTGGCCGACGGTGTAGTCGTAACCCGCGCCCTCCGGGCCGTCGATCATGATCTGGAACGAACCGCGGTCTTCGGCCGGGGCAAGCTCGGACGGCAGCACCTTGAGCAGCAGCGCGCTGGCGGCCAGCGACAGCACCATGACCACGATGTAGATCCAGGTGCGGCCCACATGTGCGTCCAGGAAGCGTCCGTAGCTCGCGGAGACGCGGTCGAGGTTGCGGTTGATGACACCGTACAAACCTCGGGGGGCCTTGCCGGTATGCGGCTTGAGCAGCTTGGACGCCATCATCGGCGTCAGGGTGAGCGCGACGAACGCGGACAGCGCCACCGCCGCCGCCAGCGCGACCGCCAGTTCGCGGAACAGACGGCCGGTGTTGCCTTCCAGGAAGCCGACCGGCAGGAATACCGCCACCAGCACGGCGGTGGTGGCGATGACCGCGAACGCCACCTGCGCGGTGCCGCGCTTGGACGCCACCAGCGGCGGTTCGCCGAGGTCGATGCGGCGCTGCACGTTTTCGACCACGACGATGGCGTCGTCGACCACCAGGCCGATACACAACACCAGCGCCAGCAGGGTGAGCAGGTTGATCGAGAAGCCGAAGGCGTACAGCGCGATGAACGCGGCCACCAGACACACCGGCACGGTGACCGCCGGAATCAGCGCGGCGCGGAAACTGCCGAGGAACAGCCAGATCACCACCAGCACCAGCAGCATCGCTTCCACCAGCGTCGCGTACACGCGGTCCACGGCGGCTTCGATGAAGGTGGTGTTGTCGAAGGCGACGAAGATGTGGGTGCCTTCGGGCAGGGTCTGCCCGACCCGCTCGGCTTCCGCGCGCGCGGTGCGGGCGACGTCCAGCGAGTTGGCGGTGGAGGTCTTGACGATACCCAGGCCGATGCCGGGCTCGCCGTTGCTGCGGTAGTAGGCGCGGCGCTCAGACGAAGCCAGTTCGATTTTGGCTACGTCGCCCATGCGCACGACGTAGCCGTCCGCACCCTTGCCGAGCGGGATGGTGGCGAAGTCTTCGGGCTTCACGTAGTTGCGCTCGACGCGCAGGGTGAAGTCGCGGTCGGTCGATTCGATGCGGCCGGCCGGCAGTTCCACGTTCTCGTTGCGCAGCGCGGTTTCCACGTCGCCGACGGTGAACCCGCGTGCGGCCAGCTGATCGCGGTCCAGCCACACGCGCATGGCGTAGCGCTGGCGGCCGCCGATGCGGACCTGGGCCACGCCGTCCAGGCTGGAGAAACGATCGACCACGTAGCGGTCGGCATAGTCGCTCAGCTCCAGCGTGTTCATGCTGGAGGAGGTCATGTTGAACCAGATGATGGGGTCCGCGTCGCTCTCGACTTTGGCGATTTCCGGCGGACGCGCCTCTTCGGGCATGCGGTCGGCAACGCGGCTGACCGCGTCGCGCACGTCGTTGGCGGCCGCTTCGATGTCGCGGTTGGAGGTGAACTCGATGCTGACCTGCGAGCGGCCGTTGGAGCTGCGCGCATTGATGGTGTCGATGCCTTCGATGCCGGCCAGGGCGTCTTCGAGCACCTGGGTGATGCGGCTTTCGATCACCGCCGCCGAAGCACCGGTGTAATCCACGGACACCGAGACGATGGGCGGGTCGATCGCCGGCAGCTCGCGCAGGGTGAGGCGGGTGAACGACATGATGCCCAGCACCACCAGCAGCAGGCTCATCACCACGGCGAAGACCGGGCGCTGGATGGAGATGTTGGAAAGCTTCATCCCGCGGTGCCCGTGGTGGTCGCCGGCGCGGTGGCTTTCTGTGCAGGCGGTTCGGACACGGTCGGAGCCGGGACCGGTTCGGTGGCGGCGGGTGCGGCGCTGTCATCGACCTTCAGGCCGGGACGCAGCTTGCCGGTACCGTCGACGACGATGCGGTCGCCAACCTTCAGGCCTTCGCGGATCTCGACGACACCGGCACGGCGCGCGCCACTGACGATGTCGACGCGCTCGACGCTGTGGTCGGCCTTGACCCGGTACACGAACGAGTCGCGCCCGACCTGGACCACGGCGATTTCCGGAATGACCAGTGCCTGGCGCTCGGGGCGGAACATGCGCACGTCCAGCAGCATGCCGGGACGCAGGGCGTGGTCGGCATTGATGAAGTCGGCGCGCACGGTGACGGCGCGGGTGCCGGGGTCGACGCGGGTGTCGATCGTGGCCACCTCGCCTTCGAAGGTACGGCCAGGGTACGCGACGCTGGTGGCGGCGACCTTGTCGCCCTTGGCCAGCGAGGCCAGTTCGGCTTCGGGCACCTGGAAGTCGACATGCATGCGTTCGATGTCATCCAGGGTGGCGATGACGGTGGTGGGGGTGACCAGCGAGCCTTCACTGACCTGGCGGATGCCGAGCACGCCGGCGAAAGGTGCGCGGACGCGGCGGTCGCCGATGTCGGACTGCATTTCCAGAACGCGGGCTTCAGCGGCGTCGCGGATGGCGCGCTGGGTGTCGAGGGTGGCGCTGGCGACAAGCTGCTGGGCGGCGAGTTCGCGCTGGCGCTTGTACAGCTGGTCGGCTTCGGCAAAGGTGGCCTGGGCCTGGACCAGGGCGGCCTGCTGGGCCTGGCCGCGCAGGGTGACCAGCGGGGTGCCGGCGGCGACCTGCTGGCCGCTGTCGAAGTGCACGGCCTCGATGATTTCGCTGACCTTGGCGGTGACGGTAACCGATTCGCGGGCCTTGGCGGTGCCCAGGGCCTGCAGGGTGTCGTTCCACGCCGAGGTCTGCACCACCTGGGTGGTCACCGGGACCTGTTCAGCCTGCCGGCGAGCGGCCTCGTCCTTGCTGCCACAGGCGGCCAGAAGGGCCAGGCCAAGGCCAGCGGCGATGCGCGCGGTGATGCGTACCAACATGCAGAACAACCCCAAAGATTCTACGACGGCCGAGTGTAGCGACCGAACCGTGAGGGCATATGTGCCAAGCGTTTACCGGGGCCTTCACAGCGGCGCGGTGACACCGGAAACCCCTTTCGTGCTGGGCTATGCGGGGTCTGTATCGGCGTGTGTCAGTGCGTGTCGGTTTGCCTCGACTTGGTCGCGAAGAGCAGCGTTTCGGTTGTTCCGTGCAGGGAGGCCGGCAGGCGGCCTCCCCCCGATGACCCTTAGTACCGGTAATTCACCTTCAACCACGCCGTCCGCCCCGGCTCGTTGATCCGCACCGGATCGGCGGGGAATCCAAAATCGGCGCTGCCCGCCAGATTCAGATGCTCGCTGTAGGCGCGGTCAAACACATTGTCGACCCCGGCATTGACCGACAGGCTGTCGCTGAACCGGTAACCCGCGTTCAACGCCAAGGTGGCGAACCCGGCGCTGGGCCCCAGATCCTGCGCGACCACATTGCCCTGCCCCGTTGCCACCCGATGCTGATGTGCTACCGCGCGAACCAGCGCCCCGGCGTTCCAGCGCGCGCCCTCCCAGTTGGCGGTGAGCCTGGCCTCCAGCGGCGGCATCTGCGGCAGCGCACTGCCGTCGCTGCGGTTTTCACCCCAGGCGTAGGCCAGGGTGCTGCCCAGCTTCCAGCCCTGCCCGACCTGCAGTTCGGCACCGGCTTCGGCACCGGCAATGCGGGCGTCGATGTTGCTGGCCTGGCTGCTGCTGCCCATCATGCCGCCGGCATGATAGGTAAACAGGATGTAGTCCTGGATGCGGCCGGCATAGGCGGAGACCCAGGCGTTGAGGCGGTCGCTACGGTACTGCAGGCCGAGGTCGAGCTGGCTGGTTTTTTCGGGCCGGATGCTGCTGAAGGCGTTGACGCTGCCGACGGGACCGCTGTCGGGCGAAAACAGCTCCCAGTAGTCGGGCATGCGTTCGCTGTGGCCGAGGCCGGCATAGGTGGTGAGCGCGCTGCCAAGATCGCGTTCCCAGCGGAAGAAGCCGCTGCCGAGATCTTCGCGACGGGTCTGGCCGGCAGTGGGATTGGGCATGCCCATCATGCCGCCGCTGGCGCGCTCGTCCGTCACCTCGGCGCGGTCGATGCGCAGGCCACCGATCCAACGCTGTGCGGTGCCCTCGCCCAGGGTGATCTCACTGAACACGCCGCGCTGCTGGAAGCGGGCATCCACCATCCACGGCTGCAGACGATAGGTGTTGCGTCCCATCCCGCTGCGGCTGCGGTGGCGGCTGTCCTGGGCATCCAGGCCGGCGACCACCGCCACGTTCTGCCAGCGCCATTCGGCGGCGACGCGCCCACCGGTGGTGCGGCGGTCGACGTTCGCGGCCATCGGCATCGGCATGCTGCTGGTCATGTTGGGCTCGCGCAGGGTGTAGTTGTCCATCAGGTGGTCGGCGTCGTTGTAGTAGACGTTGGCCAACACCTTGTCCCACGCACCGGGCAGGTTGTCCTTCTCGAAACGGGCGGCGTAGCTGGTGCGCTTGAAGGCGGCACCGTCCATGCCGCGCCCGGCATAACGGGCGATGGCGTCACCGGTGCCGGCGGAGAGTTCCAGCACGGTGTCGGCATCGGGGGTCCAGCCGACGGCGACATCGCTGTTCCACTTGCGCCACTTCGACGGCACGGTCTCGCCGTTGCCGTCCTTGTAGTCATCGGCTTCGGAACGGTTGCCGTTGACCCGCACGTAGCCCTGTGAGGCACCGGCGGTAAGGTCGAGCACCTGGTCGTTGCGGTTGCGCGAGCCGACCAGCGCGCTGGCGTCCAGATCGATGCCGGGGGCGTCGAAGCGTGGCGTTTCGCGCTCGAAACGCACGGTGCCGGCGGACGCACCTGCGCCCCAGCGAACGCTTTGCGGGCCCTTGATGATGGTGAGGCGGTCGAAGGTTTCCGGCGCGATGTAGGACAGCGGATTGTCCATGCGCGAGGGACAGGCACCGATCAGGTTGCCTTCGTTGCTGACGATATTGAGGCGGGAGCCAAACATGCCGCGCAGCACCGGGTCGCCGTTGGTGCCGCCGTTGCGGATGGCCGAGAAGCCGGGAACGGTCTTGAGGTAGTCGGCACCGTCGCTGGCCGGAACAGGCTGCCGCGGCAGGCGTGGGTCGGTGACCCACTGCAGTGGTGACGAGGGGGCGGTGGCGGTGACCACCAGGGTGTCGAGGGTGCGGGCGTCGTCGCGCCCGGCGGCGTGCAGCGAGGGCGCGATCAGCGCCAGGGACAGGCAGACGGACAGGCGCGTCAATGCGCCCGGGTTACGGGAAGCAAACGTCATGGTGGAACTCCAAAAACACGCAGTGGTGCACGCCGCCGGTTCGGCAGCGCGCAGCAGAAAAATTCGGTCAGGGTTTCAGGCGTGGCGCTACGGCCGGGCCGTTGAGGCGACGCAGATGGGCGGGCCGCGGGCGGCGTGGGCGGGCCAGCGCAGGCTGCGCGGTGCCAGGACGGTGCGCAGCACCGGGGGCGCGATGCGCGGCAAGGCCGGCAGCAGAACCAGCAGCACCGCCAGCCACGGCATCAGCCGCGAGGCCATCATGCAGTACTCGCACGCCTCGCCATGCCCGGCATGGGGGTCCAGCGGCGGTGGCGGCACCGGTTCGGCCGGCATCGCGTGGTGGGCGTGCTGCGCGTGCCCCATGTCGTGATGCATGGCCGCGTGATCGTGCGACGCCCCCGTTGCGGAGTTATCGGGCGCGGTTGGCATGACATGCGCCATGCCGCCGGGCATCAGCATCACCGGGTCACCGTGCGCCTGCTGCCAGCGGCTGAGCAGCGGAGCCAACGCCATCAGCAGCGTCGCCACGAAGGCGAGCTGCAGCAGGATGGCGTAGGGACGGCGACGGCGATTCACCGGGGAATTGTAGCGACCGGCATGCGGCCGAACGCCGCGTGCGACCAAGCGTCGCAGGGTATGACGGACCGCCCGCAATGCGCGGGCAAACCATCGCCGTCACTACCGGAACACCCCCCAATGCGTCTAGGGAAGAGCCCCCTTCTGTTGAAGGGGGCGCGCCGAAGGCGGGGGGGTAGAGGAGGAATGCGCGGGCAAACCATCGCCGTCGCTAGACGGTGATGGTTTGCGTCAGTTCTTCCCAGGTCGGCGGAAGGGGCCAGTTTGGCTCCTGGTTCCCATCAATCACCCGGCGCAGGTCCCGGGTGTCGATCTGCGGGGCCAGCACGTGCACCAGTTCCAGCGCGTAATCGCGCAACACCCGGTCGCGCGGCAGCACCGCCCAGGCGATGCATTCGTCAATCGGAGCCGGGGCCGGCCACGCACGCAGGTCTTCATCGCTGGCGTTGACCGCCATTTCCGCCAGCAGCCCCACGCCCAGGCCGGTACGCACATAGGTCTTGATCAGGTCCGCATCCAGCGCGGTCAATGCGATGTCCGGGGTCAGGCCGGACGCGGCGAACGCACGCTGCAACGAAGAACTGCCGCGGGTGGAGGATTCGTAGCTGATCAACGGCTGCCCGGCCAGCGCATTCAGGTCAGGGGCCGCGCCGGGCCGGTCGAGCGCGTGCCCACGCGGCACCAGCACCAGCCGCCGCCAGCGATACAGCGGAATGGCCAGCCCGGCGCTTGGCTCGGCCCCGGCGGTGGAAATGATGGCGATATCGGCGTCGCCCTGGCTGAGCAGGTCCAGCGCATCGCTTTCGGCGGCCTGTTGCAGATGCACGCTGACCTGCGGGTAGGCCTGCTTGATCCGGGCCACCGCCGGCGGCAGCACGAAGCGCGCCTGGGTATGGGTGGTGGTCAGAATCAGCTGGCCCTGGCTTTCACGGCGCTGGTTGGCGGCATAGGTACGGATGTTGTTGGCCTCGGCCAACACCGCACGGGCGCGCCCGATCACCTCCACGCCGGCCGGGGTCACGGCCTCCAGGCTGCGCCCTTTACGTACAAACAGAAGAAACCCCAGCTCGTCCTCCAGCTGCTTGAGCTGCTTGGACAGGCCCGGCTGGGTGGCATGCACGCGCGAGGCGGCCAGGGTGATGTTGAGCTCGGCGTCGGCGATGGCGACCAGGTAACGGAGTTGGGTCAGCGTCATGGGCGTGCCGCGAAAGGGTAAGGGAACGGCTTGACTGTAAGACAGTTGCCGTCACCAGCTTATAACCAAATGTTGTTTATGAAGGTAATCACTTCATTTCGCGGGGTCATATGCCGGCGCTACGGTCAGCGCTGAGCCGTCTGGCCCCCTTCACGTTCTCCTGCGGAGCATCCCATGGCCCTGTACAACTCGATCCTGGACACCGTTGGCAACACCCCGGTGGTGCGCCTGAACCGGATCGCCCCCGCGCACGTCACCCTGTATGCCAAGGTCGAGTCGTTCAACCCCGGTGGTTCGGTCAAGGACCGCCTGGCCCTGGCGATCATCCTGGACGCCGAAGCGCGCGGCCTGCTCAAACCCGGCGACACCATCGTGGAAGCCACCTCGGGCAACACCGGCGTGGCACTGGCGATGGTGGCCGCCGCGCGCGGCTACAAGTTCGTCGCCACCATGGTGGAGACCTTCTCGATCGAACGCCGCAAGCTGATGCGTGCCTATGGGGCCAAGGTGATCCTGACCCCGGCCGCCGAGCGCGGCTCGGGCATGGTCCGGCGCGCCAAGGAGCTGGCCGAGGAGCACGGCTGGTTCCTGGCCAGCCAGTTCACCAACCCGGCCAACCCGGCCTACCACCGCAACACCACGGCCGCGGAGATCCTGCGTGACTTCGCCGGCAAGCGGCTGGACTACTTCGTCACCGGCTGGGGCACCGGCGGCACCCTGACCGGTGTCGGCGAGGTGCTGAAGGTCGCCCGCCCGGAAACCCGGATCATTGCCACCGAACCGGAAGGCGCAGCGCTGCTGGGCGGCGCCGAGTGGAAGCCGCACAAGATCCAGGGCTGGACCCCGGACTTCGTGCCGGACGTGCTCAACCGTGAAATCTACGACCAGCTGTTGAACATCGACGACGCCCGCGCGATCGAGACCTCGCGCCGGCTGGCGGCCGAGGAAGGGATCTTCGTGGGCATCTCGGCCGGGGCCACGGTGGCCAGCGCGCTGGATGTGGCGGCCAAAGCTGAACCCGGCAGTGTGTTGCTGGCGATGCTGCCCGATACCGGCGAGCGCTATTTCTCCACGCCACTGTTTGCCGACATCAATGAGGGGTCGGATGACGAGTGGCTGGCCGGTACACCGTAGAGCGGGGCTTGCCCCGCTGCTTTAGAGGGTCGGCGGATCAGCGGGGCAAGCCCCGCTCTACGTCCCGCCGGCCGGACGATCGCCCCCCACGCCCACCTTCACGGTGGGCGTTCTCGTTTCCGGGGCCGGGTCGCACGGTCTGAGACGGCAATGACGCAGCCTCTACCTGCCGCCGGTTACCGTGAAGCCAGGCAGCAATTCTCCCAGCACGGCCCGGCATCAAAAGGAGCGGCACGCATGAAGATCGAAGTGTGGCAGGGCGACATCACGACCCTGGCGGTGGATGCGATCGTCAATGCGGCCAACGAATCCCTGCTTGGCGGGGGTGGGGTGGACGGGGCGATCCATCGGGCCGCAGGCCCGCAGTTGCTGGCCGAATGCGCGGCGCTGCCGGAAGTGCGGCCGGGCGTGCGCTGCCCGACCGGTGAAGTCCGCGCGACCGCCGCCTACAACCTGCCGGCGCGGCATGTACTGCACACGGTGGGGCCGGTCTGGAACGACGGCACCCGCGCCGAGCCGGAGCTGCTGGCCAACTGCTACTGGAAGTCACTGCAGCTGGCCGAGAGCCTGGGGCTGCATTCCATTGCGTTCCCGGCCATCAGCTGCGGCGTGTTCGGTTATCCGCTGCACCAGGCCGCGCAGATTGCCGCCACCGAAACCCTGGCCTGGCAGCGCTCGCACCGCGAACCGCAGCGGATCATCCTGGTGGCCTACAACGCGGCCACGTTCAAGGCCTACCAGTCGGCATTGGCCGCGCTGGGGCAGCCGGTGGAGCCGCCTGCGGCGGCGTTCGTGGCGAACCTGGGCCTGGCGCTGCCGCCGGCAGCCGCGCTGTAGGACGGTAGCGCCGGCCGTTGGCCGGTTGTCAGGTCCGCGTGGGCCGGCCAACGGCCGGCGCTACCGGGACGCCGAATACACCCACGCATCAAAGAACGCCTGCAGCGAACGACCAGCCGCGTGTTCCATTGCACGCTGGAAATCCGCGGTCACCACCGACTGCCCGTCGTGTGCCCGGGTGTAGGCGCGGATTCCCCGCCAGAATGCCTCGTCGCCCATCTCCGCGCGCAGCAGGTGCAGCACATAGGCACCCTTCTGGTAGACCACCGCGCGGTCATCTGCGGTAGGGACCCGCCAGTCCGGAAACACCAGCGGGCGATCGCTGCCCTTGGCACGCAGTGCCTCCAGACGCGTGCGCCACGCCGTGACCTTTGCCTGGTACGCCACCTCGCCCTGCGCGTGCTGCAGGTAGGCCGCCGTCATGAAGTTGGCGAACCCCTCGTTGAGCCAGAAGTGTTCCCAGCCTGCACACGTGACCCGGTTGCCCCACCATTGGTGCGCGGCTTCATGTGCGATCAGCGCGATCTGATCCGGGTCGTCCACGACTTCCTTTCCATAGGCTTCCGACATCACTGACAACCCCGCCATTTCCTGACCGATGGTGCGCGCCACCAGTACCTGGCTGTAGTCGCCCGGATACGGAAGCCCTGCCTTGTCGGCGAAGAAATCGAGCATGTCGCCGGTGCCGGCGAAGATCTGTTTCAGTTGCTGCGGTGAGCGGTCTACCGAAAGCAGGCTCAGCCCGGTTGCCCCGTGCTGCACTGTGGCTTCCTGATAGCGGCCCGCCGCGAATCCGTATACGTAGGCCGGCATGGGCGTATCCAACACCCAGCGGTGCTCCACCCGCCCGTCCGGCAACGCGCGTGAGGCCATGGCACGCCCGGTGCCTGCCGCCTTGATGTCCGGCGGCAGCGTCAATGAGAGCGCGAGTGTCGCCCGCTCGTCAGGTGCATCGATGGACGGCATCCATTGGCTGGTGGAGAAGACGGTGTAGACCTCGTCACGTTCCGGGGCGAACTCCAGGCCGAACGGCGGTGCGCCCTCGTAGTGGAGTTGCAGCGTGGTCGGTGCGTCCATCGGCGCGGGTTGGTCCAAGGTGATCCGCACGCGGCCGTTGTGTTGTTCGTATGCGAGCGTGCGCCCGCCCTGGATGATCGAGGTCACGTTCAATGCCCCGCTGTCCAGCAGCACCTCGGTGGTGTCTTCGCGGGTACCTGTCAGTGTCAGCGAAAGACGTCCCTTTATGCGTTTGGCGGCAATATCAGGGACCAATGCAACGTCATAGTGAAGGATGTTTACGGCGCGAGTGTTAGAGGCCAGCGCCGGCGTTGATGGAAGCAGGAGCGCAGCGATGAGCCAGGGGCGCATGGAGAATCCGTTCGGAGTGCGGGTTTTCGATCGTGCCAGATGTGATGAGGTGATGCAGAGTGCACGCGAACGGCAGCCGGGCAGAGCCCGGCTCTACGTGGGATTTTGATTGTTCCTTGGCCACCGGCACCCTTTCGAAGGCGGGTCGGGG
>DGLB01000009.1:13484-18676 GCA_002387845.1 Stenotrophomonas maltophilia
ATGGATGTTTTTGACGAGCCCCCATGGAGGGGTTCACGGCGTGTCCCGCAAACCCACCCCGACCCGCCCAACCATGAGTGTCGTCAGCCGCGGGCTTTTGGCGGGCACAAAAAATCCGGTGCTGGACGGGCCGGCACCGGATTCTTCGGGGTTGCAGCGGGTCAGGCGTGGATCAGCCGTTCCACTTGCCCAGGGCGGCCTGGCCGTTTTCCTTGGCGCGCTCGAACACGGTCTTCTGTGCGGCGGCGTAGTTGCCCTTCATGTCCTTGGCCCACAGCTTCAGCGCGGCCTGCTGCATCGCGCGGCCGTAGGAGAAGCTCAGCGGCCACGGCAGGTTGCCCATCTGGTTCATCGCATTCAGATGTGCGGTCGACTGTTCGTCGCCCTGGCCTCCGGACAGGAACACCACACCCGGCAGGATCGCCGGCACCGTGCTCTTCAGGCACATCACGGTCGACTCGGCCACTTCTTCCACGTCGGCCTGCTCTTCACAGCCCTTGCCCGAGATGACCATCGAGGCCTTCAGGATGGTGCCTTCCAGCAGAACGTTCTGCTGGTACAGCGCGTCGAACAGCGAACGCAGGGTCGCTTCGGTCACTTCGTAGCAGGTTTCGATGTCGTGCTCGCCGTCCATGATCACTTCCGGCTCGACCATCGGCACCAGGCCGCATTCCTGGCACAGCGCCGCATAACGGGCCAGCGCGTGGGCGTTGGACTCGATGCAGGTACCCGACGGAATACTCTCGCCGATGTTGATCACCGCGCGCCACTTGGCGAAACGCGCACCCAGCTTGTAGTACTCCTGCAGGCGCTCGCGCAGGCCGTCCAGGCCTTCGGTAACCAGCTCGCCCGGGCAGCCGGCCAGCGGGTGCGCACCCTTGTCGACCTTGATCCCCGGAATCATGCCGTGGTCGGCCATGTACTTGGCGAACGGCACGCCGTCCTTGGTCGACTGGCGGATGGTTTCGTCGTACAGGATCGCGCCGGAAATGTGCTCGTTGAGCTTCGGCGTGGTCAGCAGCAGCTCGCGGTAGGCGCGACGGTTCTCTTCGGTGTTCTCGATGCCCACGCTGGCAAAGCGCTTGGCGATGGTACCGGTGGATTCGTCGATGGCGATGATGCCCTTGCCGGGGGCGACCATGGCCTGGGCGGTTTCGGCCAGCTGTTCGATGCTCATGTATTTCCTGTGGCGGGTGCGGGAAAAACGCAATTATAGACCCGCCCTTCCCTGAACTGGCTGTCCACGGAGTCTGGAAACGCTTTCAGCCGGGCAAGCCCGGCTCTACGCAGGAGGGTAATGCCGGGCTTGCCCGGCAACCCCATGACCGCAATCGAAACCTTACAGGTCGCCCAGGCCGCTGGCGCGACCGTCTTCGCCGACTTCCAGCAGGCGCAGGGTGTTGGTCGCGCCGTGGGTTTCCATGTGCTCGCCGCTGGTGAACACCACGCGGTCGCCGGCCTGCAGGCGGTCGGCTTCCACCAGCAGGCGGATGCTGCCGCGTGCGGCTTCGCGCGGGGTCAGGCCGCGGCTGTCGAAGTTGATCGGGAACACATCGCGCATCAGCGCCATCTGCCGGCGCGCGCCGTCGTGGCGGGTCACCGCGAACACCGGCGCCGAAGCACGGAAGCGCGACAGGTAACGCGCGGTGCCGCCGGATTCGGTCATCGCCACGATCGCGCGCACGCCTACGTGCTGGGACAGGAACATGGTGGCCATGGCGATCGCCTGGTCAGCACGCTCGAGGTTGCGCGGCGAGGCACCGAAGTCGGTTTCGGTCTGGAACTGACGCTCTGCACCCAGGCAGATGCGCGCCATCGCCTCCACCGCCTTGACCGGATACGCACCGGCCGCGGTTTCCGCCGACAGCATCACCGCGTCGGTCCCGTCAATCACCGAGTTGGCCACGTCCAGCACTTCCGCGCGGGTCGGAATCGGGCTTTCCACCATCGACTGCAGCATCTGCGTGGCGGTGATCACCACCTTGTTCTGCGCCAGCGAGGCCTTGATGATCTTCTTCTGCAGACCCGGCAGCTCGGCGTCGCCGATTTCCACGCCGAGGTCGCCACGCGCCACCATCACGACATCGCTGGCATCGACGATCTCTTCGAGGTTCTCGATGGCCTCGGTACGTTCGATCTTGGAGACCAGCGCGGCATAGCAGCCATGCTGCTCGGCGATGGCACGCGCGTCGTTCATGTCCTGCGCGTTGCGGCAGAACGAGACGGCGATGAAGTCCACGCCGATCTTGGCGACGATGCCGATCAGTTCCTTGTCACGCTCGGTCAGCGCGCCCAGCGACAGCCCACCGCCCTGCTTGTTCAGGCCCTTGCGGTCGGACAGCACGCCATCGTTGAGCACGGTGTTGATGATGCGCTCGCCCTGCACTTCCACCACCTGCAGCTGCATCAGGCCATCGTCGAGCAGCAGCACGTCGCCCGGACCCACGTCCTGCGGCAGGCCGAGGTAGCTCACGCCGACCTGGGTGGTGTCACCGGCCGGGGCGTCCGGCGAGGCGACCAGGTCGAAGCGGTCGCCGGCCTTCAGCGTGATCTTGCCTTCGGCAAAGCGCTCGATGCGGATCTTCGGACCCGGCAGGTCGGCCAGGATGCCCACTTCCACGCCCACCCGCGCGGCAGCAGCACGTACGTCGGCGGCGCGCTTGGCCTGGCCGGACGGGTCGCCATGGCTGAAGTTCAGCCGCACCACGTTGACGCCGGCGCGGAACAGATCCTCCAGCACGCCGGGCTTGTCTGTTGCCGGCCCGAGGGTGGCGAGGATCTTGGTGCGACGCTGACGCTCAATCATGGTTAAAGGGCTCCCTGGAAAGGGTCGAAATTAGCACACCCTTCACGTCCCATGAATACGTTTACACCTTTGCGCCTGCTGGGTTTCGCAGATGTCCTACGGACAGTCCCGAAGGTCGGGACAGGACAGCGCACGTCCTGCATGCGACATGCGGCGGCGTACGGGCTGCAGCCGCCCACCATGCCCCGCTACCCACCATGCCCCGTAGAGCGGGGCTTGCCCCGCTGCTTTTCCGGCCTGCTCAGGCCATCAGTGACAACAGCGCGCCAGGTGCCGCCGCCAAGTGCTGCGCGCCAGCGGCCTGCAGCTCGGCGGCCCCGCCAAAGCCCCACAGCACGCCGATGTTGCGCATCTGATGATGGCGCGCGCCCTCGATGTCCATGCGACGGTCGCCGATCATCCAGCACTGCTGCGCCGGCAGCTGCAGCCGGCGCAGCGCCTCGGCCACCAGCTGTGGCTTCTCGCTGCGGCTGCCGTCGATGGTGGCGCCGATCACGTCCTCGAAGCACGCACCAAACGGCAGGTGCTCGACGATGCGCCGCGCATGCGGTTCGTTCTTGGCGGTCACGATCGCCAGCCGGTGGCCGCGTGCGTGCAGGTCCTGCACCACCTGGCCGATGCCGGCGTAGACCTCGTGTTCGCGCCAACCGACCACATCGAAGCGTTCGCGGTAGTACGTGACCGCCTGTTCCACTTTTTCCGGATCGTTGAACAACGGCGCAAAGCTGGTCCGCAACGAAGGACCGATCCAGCGCCGCAGTTCGTCCTGCGGCGGCACCGGCTGACCCATCCGGGTCAGTGCGTGGGCCACACACTGGGTGATGCCCACCGCCGAGTCGATCAGCGTGCCGTCGAGATCGAAGAACAGGGTGTCCGGTTCATGCCCGGCGTGGACAGCGACCACGCCGGGATGCGTCAGTGACATCAGTTGCCCCGGGCGTCGAGTGCCGCCACGGCCGGCAGGGTCTTGCCTTCCAGGAACTCCAGGAACGCACCGCCGCCAGTGGAGATGTAGCTGACCTGGCCGGCAATATCGAACTTGTCCACGGCGGCCAGGGTGTCGCCACCACCGGCAATCGAAAACGCCGGGGACGCGGCAATCGCCTTGGCCAACGCTTCGGTGCCGTGGCTGAAGGCCTCGAACTCGAACACGCCGACCGGGCCGTTCCATACCACGGTGCCGGCCTGGGCGATCAGCCCGGCGTAGTGCTGCGCGGTCTGCGGGCCGATGTCCAGAATCAGGTCGTCTTCGGCGACGTCACCGACCGCCTTCACCGACGCCGGCGCATCCGGCAGGAACTGCTTGGCGACCACCACGTCGGTGGGTAGCGGAATGTCCGCGCCGCGGGCCTTGGCATCGGCCACGATCTTCTTTGCGGTATCCAGCAGATCCGGTTCGTACAGCGACTTGCCCACCGGGTAGCCGGCGGCGGCGATGAAGGTGTTGGCAATGCCGCCACCGACAATCAGCTGGTCGACCTTGCCGACCAGGTTGGCCAGCAGTTCCAGCTTGGTGCTGACCTTGCTGCCGGCCACGATGGCCAGCAGCGGCTGCGCCGGTGCATGCAGGGCCTGGGCCAGTGCGTCCAGTTCGGCCATCAGCAGCGGGCCACCGGCAGCCACCGGAGCAAAGCGGATCACGCCATGGGTGGAGGCCTGCGCGCGGTGCGCGGTGCCGAAGGCGTCCATCACGAACACGTCGCACAACGCGGCGTACTTCTTCGCCAGCGCTTCATCATCCTTGGCTTCGCCCACGTTCATGCGGCAGTTCTCCAGCAGCACGATCGAGCCAGGGGCCACGTCCACGCCGTCCACCCAGTCGCGCACCAGCGGCACGTCCACGCCCAACAGCGCGGACAGGCGCTGGGCCACCGGGGCCAGCGAATCGGCTTCGCTCCACACGCCCTCCTTCGGGCGGCCCAGGTGCGAGGTCACCATTACTGCCGCGCCCTGCTCCAGTGCCCGCTTCAGCGTCGGCAGCGAGGCGGTGATGCGCTGTTCGGAGGTGATGCGGCCGTTTTCAATCGGCACGTTCAGGTCCTGGCGGATCAGCACACGCTTGCCGGAAAGGTCGAGGTCGGTCATGCGGACGATGGACATGGGGCAGCAACTCTTGACGGAAAAGGAAAGGGCGCCGCGCACGGCGCAGTTGCACATTGTACCGGTCATGATTCCCGGCAGCGCTGGACGTTGGCCGGCGCTACCGTTTGCCGCGCAGCAGGCTGATGGCAAACCCACCCACGATCAGCACGCCCAGCACCAGCAGGCCCCACAGCAGCCAGCGTTTCCAGTCGCGTTCGGGCTGCACCGCAGCGTCGCCGCCCAGCGTCTGCGCCGGCCCCTGCACGCTGGCCAGCGCCGGCTGCCACTGCGCGCCCTGCTGCGC
>DGLB01000013.1 GCA_002387845.1 Stenotrophomonas maltophilia
CGCTGCTGGTGGCCTGGCCGCTGGGAGCCCTGCACGACAGCGGCAGCCTGGCCGCCGTCCTCGGCCTGAGCGTGGCGGTCAGCGCCGCGCTGCTGGGCGTCTGGCGCACCTGGCCGCTGTGGAACGAGATTGAACGCAGCGACGGCAGCCTGTCACGGCACTGGCGCAGCCTGGCCGGTCGCGACCTCAGCGCGTGGCGCGGCCTGCTGGTGGCGGGCGTGGTGGTGGCGCTGTGCGCGCTGATCGTGCTGCCGGCCTGGCCAGGGCTGGTGCCCGATGGCCTGCGCTGGCCGCTGGTGGCGCTGTTGCTGGTGGCCTCGCCACTGGCGCACTTCGTGCTGCAGCGGGTGACGCCGGCTGACACGCTGGCCCCCAGTGCCACCCCGGTGCCGGCCCGCGACTTCTTCGACGCCGCCGCCGCGCAGGACAACCAGCCGCTGGAGCCGATGGCCCAGCATGAAACCGTGCCGGCGCTGTTCGATGCCGCGCGCAGCGGCCGCGTTGACCGCGCGCTGCAACTGCTGACCGCCGGGGCCGACCCGCGTGCGCTGCCCGACCCCAGCTGGCGCGACCAACGCAGCCTGGTGGTGCTGGCGGCCGTGTTACCCGACCTGCGCCTGCTGCGCGAGTTGATCGCGCGCGGTGCCGACCTCAACACCCCGCACAAGGGCATGACCCCGCTGCTGGCCGCCACCCGTGACAGCTGGCATGGCCGCCCCGAAGCGGTGATGACCCTGCTGGCCAACGGCGCTGATTCGCGTGCCGCCGACGCGGAAGGCAACACCCCGCTGCATCACGCTGCACGCAGTTCCGACCCGGGCGTGGCCGCGCTGCTGCGCGATGCCGCCGCCGAAGTGGACGCGCTCAACCAGGAGGGCTGGTCGCCGTTGGCGGTGGCCTGCCAGGTCGGCAACTGGCGCCTCGCCCGTTTCCTGCTGGAGCGCGGTGCGCGTACCGAACCCGTCGAGGGCACGCCGGTGCTGCTGGCTGCGGCCGGTACCGAAGAAGACGACCCCGCCGGCGTGCAGCTGCTGCTCAAGCACAAGGCCCGTGCCGACGCGCGCGACCGCCAGCGCCGCAGTGCGCTGCACGAAGCCGCGCTGGCCGGCCACGTGGACATCATCGATGTGCTGCTCACGGCCGGGGCCAACCTGGAGGCACGTGATGCGCTGTCGCGCACGCCGTGGCTGGAAGCCGCCCGTGCCGGCCGCGCCGGGGTGATCGAACACCTGCTGCCGCACAAACCCGACCTGCATGCGGTCGACGTGGAAGGCCGCAACGCGGTGCTGCTGGCCTGCATGGCCGAAGGCGCATCGCCGCTGCTGGTGCGCCGCCTGCTGGAACTGGGCATCGCCGCCGACGTGACCGACCCGCAGGGCCGCCGCGCGGTGGATATTGCCGCCGCCGCCGGACGCTGGGCGATCGTGTCGCTGCTGGACCGCAGCTATCCGCTGCCGGCTGCGGTGAGCGATGGCCTGGGCTCCGCTGCGGCCGACGCCGAAACCCCGGATGCGCCGCTGCTGCCCGACCGTCCGCCGTTGGACCTGCTGCGCGAAGCACTGGGCTTCGGCAACTACGACGGCATGACCGCGCTGGCACGGTTGTGCAGTGCCGACGAACTGGGCGCGCTGCTGCACGAACCCGAACTGGCGCTGGACCCGCAGGCGGTGGAGTGGCTGCTGGCGCAAGGGGCCACGCCGGATGTCCTGGATGCCTGCGGTGACACCCCGATGTTCGCCCTGCTGTCGCGCGGCATCGATGCCGTACCCGCGCTGCAGACTTTGCTGCGTCGCGGGGTTTCGCCCGCGGGCGCAGGCGGTCTGTCGCGGCTGCTGGCCGCTTGCGCGCAGCATGACCATGCATCGCGCGGGCTGGAACAGCTGGCATTGGAGCTGCTGGAGCGCGGGGCCGATCCGTTCGCGCCGTCGCCGGCGGGCGACCCGCCGTTGTCCCTGGCGGTGCGCTTGGGCTGGCTGCGCCTGCAGCAGGCCCTGCTGAACCTGGGTGTCGATCGCGAAGCCCGCGACAGCCATGGCATGACCGCGTTGCACCTGGCCACGGCGCTGGCCCGCGAAGGCTCGCTCAAGATGCTGGTGCAGCACGGCGCTTCGCCCGAAGCCCGTGCCGCCGACGGCCAGACCCCACTGGGCGTGGCCTTGTCGATCGGCCGCCGCGACCTTGCCGACTGGCTCGACTGGCGCGTCTGGCCGCTGCCACGCCGTGCGCTGCGCGACGCCGACCTGCCGTCGGCCGCCATGGTCGGCGACGCCGATGCGGTGCGTCGCCTGATCGATCTGGGCTTTGCGGTGGATGCCGTCGATGCACAAGGCTGCACCGCGCTGCTGCGCGCCGCCGGTGGCGGACATCTGGCCGTGGTCGATCTGTTGCTGGCGCGGGGGGCCAATCCGCAGCACGCCGCGGTCAGCGGGGCCACCCCGCTGTCGGCCGCGGTCAGCATGCGCCAGACCGATATCGTGTCGGCACTGCTCGATGCCGGGGCCGAACTGGAATACCGCCTGCCGGGCGGTGTCACCGTGCTGATGCTGGCGTCCGCGCTCGGCCTGCCGGACATTGCCGCGCGCCTGCTTACCGCCGGTGCCAACGTGCATGCCGGCGATGCGCAGCAGCTTGGCCCGCTGCATTGCGCCGCCCTGTATGGCTTCAGCGCCCGCGACCGTTCGCGCCTGCTCGCGCTGCTGGACACGCTGCTGCTGTCTGGTGCCGAACCGGACCAGCCGGCGGCAGGTTCGGTCACGCCGTTGCTGCTGCTGCTGGGCGCACGCGCCGAACCGGGCACCGCCTGCGACGAGCAGGTGGTGCTGGCGGCGGTGGAGCGCCTGCTCGACGAAGATGTGTCGCTGGAAGCGCGCGACCCGCGCGGTTTCGGTCCGCTGCACCTGGCTGCGCTGCACGGCCTGCCGCTGCTGGTACAGCGCCTGCTGCGCGCCGGGGCCGACCCGGATGTGCGCGATGCACTGAACCGCAGCCCGCGCGAGATCGCGGTGATGCGCGGCTTCATCGACGTTGCCGGTGAGTTCGAGCCGCGTGTACCGGGGGTTTCGTCGATGGCCCGGTTCCTGCGCGACAACGGTTGACGCGCATCGCGCGTCACCACGCATGGCTACGTGCGCAGGACGATGGCGTTGTTCATTCTGCGAAGCGCAGCATGGGTGCCAGCGTAAAGTGCGCCGCATGCTTGGACACCAAGGTCGCCGGGTCGGTCAGTAGTTGGCGGACGTCCGCCCTGTGTCCGGGTTGCACGTGCGCCTCGATCCACGGCTCGAACAGCTCCGCGTTACCGTTGTGCATCGCACCCGGGTGAACATCCAGCGCCGGAATCTGACGATGCTCGCACAGCGCCGCGCGCTGCAGGTCCGACCCGGATGGAGCCGTGGCCGCCACCATCATCAGCAGCAGCGCGTACAGATCAAGGGCATTGGCCGCCACGCTGCGCCCTGTGTCAGGGCCCGCGTACAGATTCCGCATCAGCGCGTCGGTCTGGCACTCGCGGGTGCCGCGCGCGTGCTCCGGCCTCAGCTGCAGCAGTTCATCGCCAAACAGCACGTCGTCCTCGAAGTCGACCAGACGCGCTGACGGCAGCGGGCCGGGCGGCAACGGTTCGCCGGCTGGGAGCTGTATGCAGGTGTTTTCCAGTTTGATATCGCGCACGAATGCACCGCCGCGCACCGGCAGCGCATGCAGGCGATCCACATCCCGTACCAGCGCCTGGAACACGATCATCGGCAGCTGCCCGCCCTGGGCGAGGTAATCGAACAGCGTGGTGCCGGCGTTGCGCGCGATGATCAGCTGTCCGTTGATGACCGTGCTGAACACCAGCGACGCAATGCCGCGCAACGGATCCAGACGTTGTTCATCGCGAGGCGCGAAGCTGCCAGCAGCCACCGGGCACAGTGCGATGAAGCGGGCGTCGCGCACCAGCTCCTCCTTGAATCGACCTCGCGCGGTGGCAGCCTTCCCGGCGTCGCCCACTGCGGCGATCGGGTAGCGCAGGGTCGGACGCCGGGCGGGCGAGCAGAAGAACACCCACTTGTCGCGTTCCTGCATGCGGCACGGGTAGGTATCTGTGTTCTCGGGTTCATAGACCAGCGTCCGGAAGTCGGGGTGCGTGCTGCGGACCTCCTCGAAATGCCTCTGCTGGTCGGTGTTGGCCACGTACTTCAGGTGCGCCTTCCAGCCGCGTTCGATGACCCGCGCATTGGCTCTGGCCCAGTCCGGATGCAGGGTATCGGCGTGGAAGCTTCCGACGCTGTGCGGGGCGTGGGGCCGGAGGTTGTTGTTCTCGTCGGCTGATGCGTCCCGTGGCCTCGGTGTGCCTTGCTGCACGGCGGTTGCTGGGGTTGGTCCGACGCTAAGGAACATTGACTGGGTCTCCAGGAGCTGGGTGATGGGCTGGGTTACCACGGGACGAGCTCGCTGCCGTCCACCGGTTTCACCAGGACCGATGGCTCATCTTTCGCACCGCGCAGCGCGATCCAGCCACTGCCAGGCGAGCCCACGGTCCAGACAGCGCTGTGCGTTCCGGTGTACCGGGCCAGCACGGTGTTCGGCGGAAGGTGTTCGGTTTTCATCTCGATCACGCACTCGAGCTTGTCGGTCCTGGCTCCGTGCGAACTCCTCCCGAACAGCCGGGGCTCAAGTTGCGTACGACCCAGCGCGGGTACCAGCGGGGTGACGTAGACGATCCGAGGCATCGGACCCTTGCCGACCTGACCCATGGGATCGACGTTGCTGGGATCGATGCCGCCGTCGCTCATGATCTTTTTGTAGTTTTCCCGCGTGGTGTAGTGGAAAAGAGAGGGCGGCCATTGCTCGCGGGGCACTTCCTCGAATGGGAAATCGGATCGAGGTGGCAACGCGCCACCGGCGTCCTGGAGCGGCTGCGACAGGCGCTGCTTGCTGGATGAGCCGCCTGCCGGTTCGCTTGAGAGCCGCTTGGTCGGGCTGCCGAGGTTGCTGCCGGGTGCGGGTTGCAGCGCCGTGGAGGATCCCGGCCGGCCGCTTTCCACCAGTGCCATCGCCCGCCCGTGCATCGCACGATAGGGAAGGGTGGCCTGCTTCAGGCCCACGGTACTCAAACTGCGCAGCATGCTGGTGACCGCACTGGAATCGCGTTGGCTGAGCAGGTAGGCGACGTACTGCACGCGTTCGGCATCGCTCAGCCCCGACAGCTCGGGTACGCCGTTCATGTACTGCCACCAGGTTTCCCGGTTCCGGTTGATGTCGAACGCGTAAGGGCCGCTGTAGGCCCCCTTCAACGCGGTCAGCTCTTCCTTCAACCGGTCCAGCTCGCGCACTTCCATGCGTCGCAGGTCGCGTTCGTCGGGCAGGCTGAGTTGGCGCGCCGGCGGCCGCGCCAACGCGCCGGCGCGCTCCTGCAACTGGTTCAGCTGATCCCATTTCGGCGGACTGTCCGGACCGGCGAGCACGCCAAACGTCTTGCCGTCACGGCGACCTTCCAGCCGCACGATGCGCGAGAACGGCAGCTTGCGGCCGGTAATGTCCTTGCCCCGCTGCAGGCTCTGCCCGGCCTTGACCGTGGGTGTGCTGGCATCGAACCAGCGGCCCGGCTTCAGCAGCAGCTTCAGCTGTCCCAACAGCCTGCCCAGCGGCAGCGGACTGGTCAGATCGTCAATCAGCAATGCCACGTCGAAGCCGAACGACAGCGACGCCCACCAGTCGACCTCGGCCGTCGTGGTGGCGGCGGACGCGCCATCGCGGATCATGGTGTGCGACATGTACTCATACGCTTCGTGCAGAAAGTTGCCCCGGATGCGCTCCAGCTGCACCTTCTCTGCGGTGAAACGGCTGGGGTGGCGTGGCATCCGGCTTTTGACCGGGTCGTCGCCGAAGGCCAGCCCGTCCGCGCGCTGCTGGTCCTCGTGCGACATGCGCCCTTTCAGGTAGCCATATCCCGCATCGGTACGCCAGTAGGGATCCGACCTGGCCTGATCGACGTCGTCGTACACGCGGATGACCTTCCCGTCCGGCGCGCCTGGCGTGATCACCACCACGGCACTGACGCCACGCTCCGGCGCGTCCATTTCCACGACCCATACGCCGTTGACCCGACACGCCGCTGTATCGCCGAGCAGCGTACCCAACGCCGAATCGGCGTAGCCGATCCTGAGTGCATGAACATGGGGCGTGTAGGTGTCCAGCATCGGCCGCGTGCGCTCGTCCGGATACTGCAGCACATGCTCGAGCATGCGCGACACCAGGTCGTGCCCATGGATCGGATCCAGGTAGGTGTAGTAGTTGCTGGGGAATGTGGAGCCTTCCAGTCGCGCCGCCTGCAACGCCGCTTCAAGCAGCAGGCCGTTGCTGTGCACCCAGGCCTGCCGCAACGGGGCGGCAAGCGGCGACAGCGGCCACAGCAGGGTATCGCGCAGGTAGTCGGGGTAGGTGCTGCCCACATCCAGTGTTCGAACCAGGTCGACGACCTCGGCAATCTCCTTTTCGCCCAGCGCCCGCGTGCTGCCATTGACGGTGCTTTCCATCGACACGTCATGGTCCGGGCCCAGCAGCCAGCGCTGCGCGATGTTGCCGATCGCGAACTCGACCAGCGATACCGTGCGCGCTGTCAGCATCGGCGCAATGCCGCCCGGGGGGACCGGCCACACGACCGGGGCGTCCAGGAAGCCACCCGGCAGTTCCGGGTCCGGCCAGCGGCGTTCGGTGACCGTTACGTTCACCGTGGCGGGGTCGAGGCCCTGGCCAGGACCGGTGCGGTTCAACGCCTTGGCCAGCGCGTCGTGGGTGTAGGTCTGCAGCGAGTCCACCTGCGCCATCAGGCTGATCCACACGTCTTCCCACGCGCTGTGCAGATCACTCAGCGTCTGCAGGTAGCTGCGCTCCCCCAGCGGCGCGTCCTTCAGCCACTGCGGAAGCTGGGCTTCGATCGCGTCGATCTCCTTCCTGATCAACAGCTCATCGGCGCTCGGCGGTGGTGGGGTGCTGTTGATCGCCGGTGCCAGCGGTTGCAGCGGCGCAGCATCGACACCCGAGGCACGCGGAGTGGAAAGGCCCTGCAGCGACGGACGCGCGCCCAGCGGCGTGAGCCGCCCGGGTGAACGCAGGTCGTCCGGCAGCGCGAACAGGTCCGATGCATCGGCATTGGATGCACCGCCGGTGCTGTTGCGCGGCACCGGCGGTGCGGACGTGGATCGTCGGAGAGTGGAGGACGGCGCAGACACCGCGGACGGCGTGGACAATTGCCAGGCCATCATCTGGTGCATCCTGTCCGTGTAGTACGCCTTGCGCGATGCCTGTTCCTGCAGATGCTGGTCCAACGCGCCAATACGTTTCCTGACCAGGCCCGGCGGCGTGACTGCCGCTGCCACCCGCGGCAACCCGGCGCGCGGCTGCACCACTGGACCGTGAGCGGCGTAATGCGGCATCCACGCGCTTCCCGACCACCACGCCCCGAGTGACAGTGTGCGGTCGGCGGCTGCCAGCGGATCTTCCCCGCAGTACAGGTTCAACAACCCCACCACGGCGTCCGCCACGCCGCCCGGCGCGGCAGCGGGTGACCGATGCGTGTCACGTTCGGCTTCCAGCGTGCTCAGTACCTCTGTGGCCGGGCGCGCCGGCCGCTGCGCCTGGATGTCGCGGACGCGCAGCGCGGCATCGGCCAGCGACCAGCCCGCGCTGTCGCCGCGCCACAGCGCGTACAGCGCGCGCTGCTGCTTGCCGGACCACGTGGGCAGCAAGGTGTGCAACAGTGCGGCAGCGGCCTGTCCTTCGTTCATCTCCGCTACCGGAGGCAGACTGCGCAGCTGCGATGCGATCGCCTCCAGGTCGCGGGCGTCATCCAGCGCACGCAGCTTCAGCGCGCCGTCGTGCGCGTGGCGGGGGCGGCTCAACACCGTCGTCCATTGCGCCAGGCTGCGCGACAGGCCGTATTCGCGCAGCAGCGGCAGCAAGCGCTGGCCTTCCGCGTTGCGGATGGTGAACAACGCATGCAGCATCAGCACCAGCGCGTGCGGGGCCAGTGAACCGTCATCAGCAAACAGCGCCGTATGCGCGCGTCCCCACGGCAGGTGGGCGAGGGCCAGCAGGGGCACGACCTCGTCGCCTGGCAGGTCGCCGCGCAGCAGCCCGGCCAACGCGTCCTGCACGCGGGTGTGGTCCTGCAGGGGCGAGCGCAGCAGGGCATGCGCCCGCACGTAATCCGGGTCCGGCTCAGGCGCGGGCGCGCGCGCGGCGGACTGGTTGCGGATCGACTGCGGTGCGGGCAGCGACGCGCACCGCAGTGGGCGCGGCGGCGCAGCAGGGTGTTGTGTGGAGGAGGCGCGCGGCAGCAGCCGCGGCAGCGAGGGGCCGGTCAGGACGGGCATCAGAGGGAGCGCTCACGGTGGGGGAGTGGCCGCGCGAGTCTGTGATGCTGTTCCTGGAACAAGTTGCAGAAATCTCGCATCTGCAACGGTTGCCACCGTGCAGGCCCTGCCTGGCCTGCGTTTCACCCACGTGGTCGGTCGCCATCCCCTGCGGTGTCCGCGTCGCGTCCGGCATCGGCCTCGAACAGGTGCATCAGATCGGCCCGCGCATCGCGCGAGGTCTGGATCACTGCGGCTTCATCGTCATACACCAGGTACTGGTCACGCAGCAGTTTCTCGTCGTGTTCGCGGAAGCGCTGCACGTGATTGCGTGCGGTATCGGCCGACAGGCCCAACGCCACCAGCAGGCGCTCGCTCAGCTCCAGGCTGGTGCCGAACACTTCGCGGAACGGCTCGGCGGACATGTCCATCAAGCGCCAGGCGTGTTGACGGTTGCGGGCGCGCGCCAGCACCACCGCCTGCGGGTACATGCGCCGGATCAACCGCGTGGCCCGCATGTTCGCGTCCGGGTCATCCAGGGTGATCACAAACACACGGATATGCTCGCCGCCGGAAGCACGCAGCATCTCCGGCCGGGTCGGGTCGCCGTAGTACAGCTTGTTGCCGAAGCGGCGCAGGTCCGACACCGTGTCCGGGTTCGATTCCAGCGCCACGAAGGGGATCTTCTGCGCGGTCAGCAGGCGCGCCACCACCTGGCCGAAGCGTCCCATGCCGGCAATCAGCACCTTCGGTTGGGTTCCGTCGGTGTCCACCGCATCGGCCGGCCGCGCATCGCCGGCCTTGTGTTCACTGCCCAGCAGCCGCAGCAGCGCCAGCATCAGCAGCGGGGTGAGCGCCATCGAAAGCCCCACCACCGCCACCAGCCGGTCATGGTTGGCCGCGCCCAGCAGGTGCACGCGTTGCGCTTCGTTGAACACAACGAAGGCGAACTCGCCGCCCAGCCACAGCACGCTGCCCAGCATCACTGCATGCCGGGTGCTCAGTTTCGCCACCTTGCCAATGGCAAACAGCAGGCCGAACTTCACCACCAGCAGTGCAGCCACGCCAATCGCCACCAGGCCCGGTTCGGCCACCACCCGGTCCAGGTCGATGCCCATGCCCACCGCAATGAAGAACAGGCCCAGCAGCAGGCCCTTGAATGGTTCGATCTGCGATTCCAGCTCGTGCCGGAATTCCGAATCAGACAACAGCACGCCGGCCAGGAACGCGCCCAGGCTGGGGCTCAGTCCGGCCTCCTGCATGAACCACGCGGTGCCCAGCACCACCAGCAGGGCCATGGCGGTGAACACTTCCGGGCTGCGCGTACGCGCGATGATGTTGAACAGCCGGCGCAGTACCGGCCGCCCGCACAGGATGACCACCGCCAGCGCGCCCAGTGCCACCGCCACGTCGCTCCAGTGCAGGGTCTGGTTCTTCGCCCCGCCCAGCAGCGGTATGGCTGCCAGCAGGGGAATGGCAATCAGGTCCTGGAACAGCAGGATCGCAAAGCCCAGTCGCCCGTAATCGGTGTTCAGCGCCTTGTGCTCGGACAGCAGCTGCAGCCCCACCGCGGTGGACGACAGGGCCAGCGCAATCCCGACAATCAGCGCGCTCTTCCACTGGAAGTGGTCCAGCAACAGCAGGCTGCCCAGCACCACCGCGCACAGTGCCACCTGCGCCGCGCCGGCCCCGAACACCGAACGCCGCATCACCTTCAGGCGCGACGGTGACAGCTCCAGTCCGATCACGAACAGCAGCATCACCACGCCAATCTCGGCGGCCCCCAGAATGCGGTCGGCATCCTGCACGAAGCCCAGCCCGTCGGGACCCAGCACCACGCCGGCGGCCAGGTAGCCCAGCACCGCGCCCAGGCCGAACTTCTTGAACACCGGCACGGCGATCACCGCGGCCAGCAGCAGGACCAGGGCCAGTTCGAGGGCACCGCTATGCATGGGGAAACCTGTGAATCCGGACGTCGGCCCGTTGCCGCGTGCCCATTATGCGGCCGGCTGCGTCAACGACCTTCAACCGCGTCCCAACACGGGCGTGGCGGGGGTTGACCCAGGTTCGGCAGGGGTCCAGACTGCCGGCCGCTGCAGGCACACCGCTGCGCGGTGCCAGCCGACCCAGGGTCGGCTGCTACCGATGCTCTGCCTCCCGCGAACAACCCATCCGGAAACCCAACCCATGTCCAGCGACAGTAGACCTCGACCTTGCTCGACGCCAGCGATGGCGACCGCCTGACACGGGACGGTTCGCCAGCGTTGGCGTCGCGCATCGCGATCCAAAGGCGAACCCATGAACCAGAAAGACCTCCTGCGTCCGGTGGCCGATGCCGCCCTGAGCGCACCCCTGCAGGATTTCAACACCGCCGACGCGGTGGAATACCTCAACACGCTTGAACTGACCCGTGCGGCCGACACCCTGGCCGCACTGCCGTTGCCGCGTGCGGTGAAGATGCTCGAACAGCCCGAGCTGGCCCGCAGCGGCGAGCTGGTCGCCGCCCTGCCCGAAGCCCGCGCCGCCGCCCTGCTCGGCCTGATGGCCGACGACCGCGCCACCGACATCGTCCACGAACTGGATGAGGACGAGCGCGCCCGGCTGATCCCGCTGCTCAGCGCCGACGCCCGCCGTGCCATCCAGCAGCTGCTCAGCTACCCGGCGCATACCGCCGGTGCGCTGATGACCACCGAGTTCGTCAGCGTGCCGGCCACCTGGACGGTCGGCCGCACCCTGCAGCACATCCGTGAGGTCGAGCGCACCCGCGAAACCGTCTACGCCATCTATGTGCTCGACCCGCACAGCCAGGCGCTGCAGCAGGTGGTGACCATGCGCCGGCTGATCACCGGGTTGCCCGAGGAATCGATCCTGGAAGTAGCGCAGGTCAATGCACCGGTGTCGGTGCATCCGCTGCTGGACCAGGAAGAAGTGGCGCGGCTGATCCGTCGCCATGACCTGCTGGCCATCCCCGTGGTGGACGACGCACAGCACGTACTGGGCATCGTCACCGTGGATGACGTGCTGGACGCGCTGATCGAGGAATCCACCGAGGACGCGCACAAGTTCGGCGGCATGGAGGCGCTGGACAAGCCGTACATGCAGATCGGCTTCTTCGAGATGCTGCGCAAGCGCGCCGGCTGGCTGAGCGTGCTGTTCCTGGGCGAAATGCTCACTGCCAGCGCCATGCAGCATTACGAAGAGGAACTGGCCCGCGCGGTGGTCCTGACCCTGTTCATTCCGCTGATCATGAGCTCGGGTGGCAATTCCGGCTCGCAGGCCACCTCGCTGCTGATCCGCAGCCTGGCGCTGCGCGAGCTGCGCCTGCGCGACTGGTGGCGGGTGGCGCTGCGTGAGCTGCCGACCGGCATGACCCTGGGCGCCATTCTCGGCGTGCTGGCGATGATCCGCATCGTGTCCTGGCAGTTGCTGGGCCTGCACGACTACGGCGAGCACTGGCAGCTGCTGGCCCTGACCATTGGCGCGGCGCTGGTGGGGATTGTGACCTTCGGCTCGTTGTCCGGCTCGATGTTGCCGTTCGTGCTGAAGCGGCTGGGGTTCGACCCTGCCAGTGCGTCGGCCCCGTTCGTGGCCACGCTGGTGGATGTGACCGGGCTGGTCATTTATTTCAGCATTGCCGCAATGATCCTGAGCGGCACGTTGCTGTAATACCCGTGTACCGTAGGGCCCATGAGCATCTACCACCTGCAATCGGTCTTCCGCCCGCAATCGGTCGCCGTCATCGGCGGCAGCCCGCGCGAACGCTCCGCCGGGCGCGCGGTGATGCGCAACCTGCGCGGTACCGGCTTCCCCGGCAAGGTTGCCTGGGTCAACCCGCGCTACGGCGAGATTGACGGCATCCGCACGGTCAAGCGGCTCAAGGACCTGGATTGGGTGCCGGAACTGGTGGTCATCACCGCCCCCGCGCAGATCGTGCCGCAGGTGGTGGCCACCGCCGCCGAACTGGGGGTGTCGGCGGCCATCATCCTGACCGCGCAGCTGGGCCATGGGCCCGGCTCGCTCGGCGAGCAGGTGGAAACGGCGGCGCGGGCCAAGGGCCTGCGCATCCTTGGCCCGCACTGCCTGGGGGTGATTGCCCCCCACGCGCGGCTCAATGCCAGCATCGCCGCGCACTTCCCGCAGGCCGGCGACCTCGCCCTGATCTCCGAATCCAGCGCCATTGCCGCCGCGCTGGTGGAGTGGGGCGTGGACCGTTCGGTCGGCTTTTCCGCCGTGGTCTCGCTGGGCGATGCGCTGGACGTGGACTTCGGCGACCTGCTGGACTACTTCGCCACCGACTACCGCACCCGCGCCATCCTGCTGTACGTCGAACACATCCGCGATGCGCGCAAGTTCATGTCAGCCGCGCGTGCTGCCGCCCGCGCCAAGCCGGTGGTGGTGGTCAAATCCGGCCGCCACATCCGCATCAACCCCGATGCCGACACCCACGTGCAGGCCCTGGCCAGCTCGGATGATGTCTACGGGGCCGCGTTCAACCGCGCCGGCCTGCTGCGGGTGAGTGCCCTGGACGAACTGTTCACCGCCGCTGAGACCCTCGGCCGGCTGGGCACGTTCCCGGGACGCCGCCTGGCCATTCTCAGCAACGGTGGCGGGGTCGGGCGGCTGGCCGTGGACCAGCTGCGCGCGCTGCGCGGCCAGCTGGCCGAGCTTTCGCCGTCCACCGTGACCCAGCTCGACACCGTGCTGCCACAGGGCTGGTCGCGCAGCAATCCGGTCGACATCGTGGTCGACGCCGACGGCGACCGTTACGCCGCCACCATCGAAGCCTTGATGAATGATGGCGAGAACGATGCCGTGCTGGTGGTCAACGTGCCGACTGCGTTCACCTCGTCCGCCGATGCCGCACAGGCGCTGACCCGCACCTTGAGCCAGCGCCCGCGACACCAGCGCGACAAGCCGGTGTTCGCGGTGTGGCTGGGCAACGACGACCGCGCCACCGCCACCCTCAATGCCGCGCGCGTACCGACCTATCCCACTGAAGCCGAAGCCGTGCGCGGCTTCCAACATCTGGTGCGCTATCGCGACGCGCAGGCGGCGCTGATGGAAACCCCGCCCAGCCTGCCCGAAGATTTCGTGGTGGACACCGCCGCCGCGCGCGCGCTGGTGGAGGACGCACTGGCCGCCGGGCAGCAGTGGCTGGATCCGATTGCCACCCATCAACTGCTCACCGCGTATGGCATTCCTTCCGCGCCCGTGATGCAGGCTGCCGACCCGCATGAGGCGATGGACCTGGCCCAGCCGCTGCTGGAGCAGGGCGCGACGGTCGCAGTGAAGATTCTGTCGGCGGACATTCCGCACAAATCCGATGTGGATGGTGTGCGCTTGAACCTGGGCACGCTGCAGGCCGTGCATGCCGCCGCCACCTCGATTCTGGAGCGGGCCCGCACCCTGCGTCCCACCGCCCGTATCGACGGCGTGCTGGTGCAGCCTACCGTGGTGCGCCCGAAGGCACGCGAGCTGATCGCCGGCATCGCGGACGACCCCACCTTCGGCCCGGTGGTGGTGTTCGGGCGTGGCGGAACTGCCGTCGAAGTCATCGACGACAAGGCGCTTGCCCTGCCGCCGCTGGACCTGCGGCTCGCGCATGAGCTGATCGGGCGCACCCGCGTGTCCCGCATCCTCAAGGCCTACCGTGACGTGCCCGCCGCCGACGAACGGGCGGTGGCGCTGATCCTGGTCAAGCTGGCGCAGCTGGCGGCGGACATTCCCGAAGTACGCACCCTGGACATCAACCCGCTGCTGTCCGACCGCGAGGGTGTGCTGGCACTGGACGCACGCGTGGCCATCGCGCCGTCGCGGCGCATGCACAAGGGCCGTGGCCACCCGCGTTTTGCCGTGTTCCCGTATCCGAAGGAATGGGAGCGCCATCTCACCTTGTCCGATGGTGCCGCCGCGTTCGTGCGCCCGGTGCGCCCGGAAGACGATGCCCTGTTCCGCGCGTTCTTCGCACGGGTGACCGACGAAGACCTGCGCCTGCGCTTCTTCCAGTCGGTGAAGCACTTCAGCCATGAGTTCATTGCACGGCTGACCCAGCTGGATTACGCGCGGTCCATCGCCCTGGTGGCGATCGACCCGCGCACCGGCGACATGCTCGGCGCGGTGCGCCTGCATGCCGATGCCGATTACGACCGCGGCGAATACGGCATTCTGATCCGCTCCGATCTGAAGGGCCATGGCATCGGCTGGCGCCTGATGACCATCATGATCGAGTACGCGCAGTGGCTGGGCCTGAACGTCGTCGAGGGCCAGGTGCTGCGCGAGAACAGCACCATGCTGGCGATGTGCCAGAGCCTGGGCTTCACCACCAAACTGGACCCGGACGACGCCACCGTGATGGTGGTGACCCTGCCAGTGCAGTCGGTGAAGGTGGACGGAGAGGCACCGATTCTGCAGTCGTAATGGGCTGCGGATGGGCGTGGCCCTGCTTTGGATGGGCGCTGGCTGATGCTCCGCATTGGCTCTGCTTTGGCTCTGCTTTGGCCCTGCGCTGGCTCTGCGTTGGCTCTGCGTTGGCTGTGCTTCGGTAGGGTCGGTCGATAGACGACTGCCGATACGGGTGATCACTGCATTAACGCATGACCTTGAACAGGGTCATGCGTCACCGTGCCGATCACTGTCATCGGCCGTCGTCTATCGACCGACGCTACCACCCGATGCGACCGACCGACACGACCACCTGACGCAACCATCCGACGCAACCACCTGACACGACCACCCGTCACGACCACCCGGATGCATCCCGCCGGGCCATCACCCTCAACCCGGCAACGGCCAAATGGCGCGACAATACGCCACATGACCGAAAGAATTCCCTTGCTGCTGCTCCCCGGCCTGCTCAACGACGCCGAGCTCTGGCGCGAGCAGATCGCCGCACTCTCTGACATCGCCACCTGCATCGTGGGCGACCAGACCCGTGGCGAATCCATGCAGGCCGTGGTCGATGACGTGCTCGCCCAGGCCCCGGAACGGTTCGCGCTCGCCGGCTTCTCGCTCGGTGGCTTTGTTGCCCAGCAGATCCTGCGCAGCGCCCCGGAACGCGTCCTGCGGCTGGCCCTGGTCGACACCTCCATCCACGCCGACTCGCCCGAGCGCGCCGCCCAGCGCCGCAACCAGCAGGCGATGGTGCGTCTGCCCGGTACCTTCCATGGCTTTGGCGACAAGCTGATGCGCAGCTACATTGATGCCTCGCGGCTGGACGATTACGTGCTGGTGCAGCGCGTGCGCGACATGACCGCGCGCCTGGGCGCGGAGGTGTTCCTGCGCCAGAGCGCGCTGGAGCGGGTGGACGGCCATGACGTGCTGGCCGGCTACCGCGATCCGCTGCTGATCATCTGCGGAGCCAACGACCGCATCACCCCGCCGGCAATCAGCGAGGAGATGCATGCGCTGGTGCCACATTCCACGCTGCAGCTCATTCCCGACTGCGGCCACCTGGCCCCGATGGAGCAGCCCGAAGCCGTCAACGCCGCCCTGCGCACCTGGCTCGCGTAGAGCCGGGCTTGCCCGGCTGCCGCAGCCCCATCAATCCCACGCCGGCGCAATCCCCTCCGGATTCGCCAACCGGTGCCCGCGATCCAGCGTCGCAATCCGGGCCATGTCCTCCTCATCCAGCGTCAGCTCCGCCGCCTTCAGGTTCGCGGCCAGATTCTCGCGCTTGGTGGACGAAGGAATCACCGCATAGCCCTGCTGCAGCGCCCAGGCCAGCGCCAGCTGCGCCGGGCTCGCGCCATGCCGTTCGGCAATCGCCTGCATCACCGGCTCCTTCAGCACTTCGCCGTAGGCCAGGCTCATGTAGGCGGTGACATGGATGCCCTGTTCGCGCAGGTAGGCGATCAGCGCCCGGTTCTGCAGGTACGGGTGCACCTCGATCTGGTTGGTGGCGATGGCATCGGCCCCCAGAATCTCCACCGCCTGACGGGTCAGGTCGATGGTGAAGTTGGAAATGCCGATCTGCCGGGTCAGGCCATCGGCCTGCGCCTGCGCCAGCGCACCCAGGTACTCGACCATCGGCACCTCATCCCTGGGCGAGGGCCAATGGATCAGGGTCAGGTCCACTGCCTCCGTACGCAGCTTGCCCAGGCTCTCCTGCAGGCTGGCCCGCAGCGCCTCGCGGCGGAAATTGCTGATCCAGATCTTGGTGGTCAGGAACACCTCCTGGCGTGGCACGCCGGACTCGGCGAGCGCCTGGCCGACCTCGGCTTCATTGCCGTAGATCTGTGCGGTGTCGATGGCGCGGTAACCCACGTCCAGCGCGTTGCGGACCGAATCAACAACCACCTGGTCCTTCAAACGGAAGGTACCCAGACCAAAAGCAGGAATACTCATAAAAACTCCAATGTGGGGAAACGTAGAGCGGGGCTCGCCCCGCTCCCTCAAAACCAAAGCTACTCAATGCGCCGTTACGGCAATGCCCTCAGCCCGGTCCGCCACGCCATCACGGCGGTCCAGCCGCCCGCTCAGCGCGGTCAGGCCCAGCGCACCCAGCACCACCAGTGCACCCAGCCACGGCGTATGCATCAGGCCCAGATGGTCGACCACCAGCCCGCCCAGCGAGGCACCCATCGCAATACCCACGTTGAACGCGGCGATGTTCAACCCCGAGGCCACATCCGCGGCCTGCGGCGCGAACCGCTGCGCCTGCTTCACCACATACACCTGCAGGCCCGGCACATTGCCGAACGCCACCGCACCCAGCGCCAGCACGGTGAGCAGCACCAGCACCGTGGAGTGGGCGGTGAAGGTCAGTGCCAGCAGCACCAGCGCCAGCAGGCTGAAGATCAGCATCAGCGCCGGAATCGGGCCGCGGCGGTCGGCCAGGCGGCCACCCCACAGGTTGCCGACCGCCACCGACACGCCGTACACCAGCAGCACGCCGCTGACCGCATTGGCGGAGAAGCCGGTCACGTCCTGCAGGATCGACGCCAGGTAGGTGAACGACAGGAAGGTGCCGCCATAGCCCAGCGCGGTGATCGCATACACCAGCAGCAGGCGCGGCTGCGCCAGTACCGCCAGCTGCTGGCCAAAGGTGGCCGGTTCACTGCGCTGCAGGTTGCGCGGCACGAACAGCAGGCTGCCCAGCAGGGCGATCACGCCCAGTGCCGCCACCGCCAGGAAGGTGGCACGCCAGCCCAGGTGCTGGCCGATGAAGGTGCCCAGCGGTACGCCGGTGACCAGCGCCACGGTCAGCCCGGTGAACATGATCGCGATCGCGCTGGCCGCCTTCTCCTTCGGCACCACCGAGGTGGCGATGATCGAGCCGATCGAGAAGAACACGCCGTGGGCCAGCCCGGTCAGCACCCGTGCCACGATCAGCGAGCCGTAGGTGGGGGCCATCCAGGCGATCAGGTTGCCGACGGTGAACAGCAGCATCAGTGCCACCAGCAGGGTCTTGCGCGGCACCCGGCCGGTGAGCGCGGTCAGCACCGGCGCGCCGACTGCCACGCCCAGCGCATACAGCGAAACCAGCAGGCCGGCCGAGGGCAGGCTGACGCCCAGGTCGGCGGCGATGGTCGGAATCAGCCCGACGATGACGAATTCGGTGGTGCCGATGGCGTACGCACCCAGCGTCAGCGCCAACAAGGCCAAGGGAATGCCACGAGACATGGGAAAAGTCCGGTGAGGGATGAGGCTGCGCAGTCTGCGCGCCGGACTGTTGCTGAAAAAGCGGTCTTCACGCCAATCACTATTGATTCATGCGCAATAATCAGCGGTGCAGACTGCCTGGACCCTGGACCCTGGATCGCCGGATCGAACCCCATGAAAACCACCCTCGACGAAATGCAGGCCTTCATCGCCGTCATCGACAGCGGCTCGATCACCGCCGCCGCCGAGACCCTGGGCCAGACCACCTCAGGCGTCAGCCGCGCCCTGGCGCGTCTGGAGGAAAAGCTCGGCACCACGCTGCTGACCCGCACCACCCGTCGCCTGCAGCTCACCGAAGAGGGCAGCGCGTTCCTGGAACAGGCCCGCACCATCGTCGCGTCCGTGGAGGCTGCCGAAGAGCAGATCGCCGCCCGCCGTGAGCGCCCGGCAGGCCGCCTGCGCGTGGATGCGGCCACGCCGTTCGTCCTGCACGTGATCGCTCCCCTGGTGGCCAGCTACCGTGAGCGATTCCCGGACGTCGCGCTGGAGCTCAACAGCAGCGAGCGCTACATCGATCTGCTTGAACGCCGCACCGACGTGGCCATCCGCATCGGCCCGCTGGCCGATTCCACCCTGCACGCCCGACCGCTCGGCCACAGCCGCCTGCGCGTGCTGGCCAGCCCGGCGTACCTGAAGGCGCAGGGCACGCCCAAGCGCGTTGAGGACCTGCAACAGCATGCGCTGCTGGGCTTCAACGAACCCGATTCGCTCAACCACTGGCCGCTGCCCGGGCGGACGGACGCGCTGCTGCACATCAAACCGGCGGTGGCGGTCTCCAGCGGTGAAACCCTGCTGCGCTTGGCGCAGGCCGGGGCAGGGCTGGTCTGCCTGAGTGATTTCATGACCCAGCGCGACCGTGACGCCGGCACGCTCGTACAGGTACTGCCGGCGTTGACCGTGGAAGTGCGGCAGCCGATTCATGCGGTGTATTACCGCAACACGGCGGTGAGCGCGCGGATCACCAGCTTCCTGGATCATCTGGCCCGGGCAATGACCGGGCCGGCCTTCGTGCGCTGACGGACCGCCTGCACTGGACAACCGACCCATAATGTAACTATCGTAGTTACATGAAATCCAACAACCAGTTTTCCGACGCCCTGCACATCGTCGCCCACCTGGTCGGCCAATCCGGCCCGCGCACCTCCGAGCAGCTCGCGACCTGCCTGCCCACCCACCCGGTGGTGATCCGCCGCCTGCTGGCCCAGCTCGGCAAGGGCGGCATCGTGCAGACCGTGCGCGGTCACGGTGGTGGCAGCCAGCTCGCCCGCGACCCGGCGCAGATCACCCTGCTGGACGTCTACCGCGCGCTCGGTTCGCCCACGCTGCTGCACACCGGCGTGCGCGAGGGTGGCCGCGGCTGCCCGGTGATGCAGGTGGTCAACGACGCCCTGGACGACAGCTACCGGCAGGCGCAGGCACTGCTGGAAACCCGCCTGCAGGCCACCACGCTCGCCACCCTGGGCGCGGACTTCGCCGTGCACCTCGCAAAACATACTTCAGGAGGTTCCCATGACCTTTGACGCCATCATCGTCGGCGGCAGCTTCGCCGGCCTGTCTGCCGGCCTGATCCTCGCCCGCGCCCGCCGCAACGTGCTGGTGGTGGATGCCGGGCTGCCGCGTAACCGCTTCGCCGCACATTCGCATGGCGTGCTGGGGCTGGATGGCATTGCCGGCAGCGAACTGCTGAGGCAGGCGAAGGCACAGTTGCTGGATTACCCCACTGTGCGCTGGAGCAACGACACCGTGGTGGACGGGCATGCCACGCCCGATGGATTTGCGCTGCGCACCGAAGCGGGTGAAACCTGGGCCACGCGCAAGGTGCTGCTGGCAACCGGTATCCGCGATGAACTGCCCGAGCTGCCCGGCCTGGCAGAGCGCTGGGGCAGCAGTGTGGTGCATTGCCCGTACTGCCATGGTTATGAGATTGGCGGCGGCTCCATCGGGCTGCTGGGCGGACATGCCCTGTCGCCGAAGATGGCCAGTGTGCTGGCCGATTGGGGCCAGGTGACGTTCTTTACCCTGGGCGCGGAGATCGAAGCGGACGACCTCGCCATCCTGCAGCGACGCGGTGTCACTCTGGAAACCACGCCCGTCGTTTCGTTGGATGGCGAGGCACCGCAGCTTAGTGCCGCCGTGCTGGCGGACGGCCGGCGCATCGATATCCGCGCACTGTTCGTGACGGCGCGCCAGCACATGGCCTCGCCGCTGGCCGAACAGTTGGGCTGTGCACTGGAAGACAGCCCGGCGGGCGTGTTGCTGAGCGTGGATGCACAGAAGCAGACCAGCGTGCCCGGGGTATACGCCGCCGGCGATGCGACCACGATGGGGAACATCACCTTGGCCATGGCCGAGGGTGTGCGTGCAGGGGTTGGCCTGCACCACGCATTGATGTCATAGGGCCACGCCCGGCGTGGCTCCGATCACCCCTTGATGCACACCACCTGCCGCAAGGTGTGCACCACCTCCACCAGATCGCTCTGCGCCGCCATCACCGCATCAATCGACTTGTACGCCGCCGGCGACTCGTCGATCACCGCGGCGTCCTTCCGGCATTCCACATGCGCGGTGGCTTCGCGGTGCTGGGCCAGGGTGATCTGCTGCCGGGCCGCGCTGCGGCTCAGCACGCGGCCGGCACCGTGGCTGCAGCTGTGGAAGCTTTCGGCATTGCCCTTGCCGCGCACGATGTAGCTGCGCGTGCCCATGCTGCCGGGAATGATGCCCAGCTCGCCGGCGCGCGCACTCACCGCGCCCTTGCGGGTGACCAGCAGCTCCTCGCCGCCGTGTGTTTCGCTCTGCACATAGTTGTGGTGGCAGTTCACCGCCAGCTTCTCCAGCTGGAACTTCGGCAGCCGCAACCGCATCTCGGCCAGCACCCGCGCCATCATTGCCTCGCGGTTCTCACGCGCGTAGTCCTGCGCCCAGCCCACCGCCTGCACGTAGTCATCGAACAGCGGCTCGCCCTGCAGGAAGAACGCCAGGTCCTTGTCGGGCAGGTGGAAGCCCAGCACCCGCCGCGCCAGCTGCTCGCGCGCCTGCTCGATGAAGTACGTGCCGATCAGGTTGCCGGTGCCGCGCGAGCCGCTGTGCAGCATCACCCACACCGCGCCGGTTTCATCCAGGCAGATCTCGATGAAGTGGTTGCCACCCCCCAGCGTGCCGATCTGGCAGGCCAGCTTGTCGGTGCGGATCTTGCGGTGCCGCTGCTTGATCGCATCGAGCCCCTGCACCAGCCCGGAGCGCTCGATCCGGCTGCGGATGCTGTCCGGCAACAGCCGGTGTTCGCCACCTTTGCCGTTGCCGACCGGCACCGCGCGTTCGATGTTGCTGCGCAGCTGGGCCAGGTTGTCGGGCAGGTCTTCGGCGCGCAGCGTGGTGCGCACCGCGGCCATCCCGCACCCGATATCCACCCCGACCGCGGCCGGGATGATCGCGCCGCGGGTGGGAATCACCGAGCCCACGGTCGCGCCCTTGCCGACGTGGACGTCAGGCATGACCGCCACCCACGGCCCGACGAAGGGCATGTTGGCGATGTTGCGCAGCTGCTGCTGGGCAAGCTCGTCCACCGGCACACCGCGCACCCAGCCCTTGATCGGGGTCGGGCCTTCGGCATGCAGTAGTTCAAATGTGTGTTGCGTGTTCATGGATTCATTCCTTTGACGCCAACGCAAACGAAAACGCCCCCGGATGCAGCATCCGAGGGCGTTGGCGTGCCTCGGAGATCGGAAGCCCGATCTCCGCGCGGGAAGATCAGGGTGTGGCCGGGTGCTTCGCACCTGCGGCATCGCGCGCACGCAGCACGTCCAGCGTGCGCGGCAGTCGGTAAGCGATGGCGAAGGAAGTGCGGTGCATCGGGGCCTCAGGTTGAAGGGTGGAACCGCACAGGGCGGCGATGGGCGCGTACCTTACACGCAACGCGTGGCGATTGCTACGGGGCGCAACCCATGGGGTGGGGATGCCGTAGGGACGCGCATGGCGCGTCCGGATCGTTCGGAATCGTAGTGCCGGGTCTTGCCCGGCAGCGGGGCAGAGCCCCGCTCTACATCATGGTGCCGATGCGGCATCCAGCTGCGCCAGCTCGTTCGCGCCCAGCGACAACTTCGCCGCCGCCAGCACATCCTGCAGCTGTGCCACGCTGGTGGCACTCACAATCGGGGCGGTAATGGTCGGCTGGGCGATCAACCACGCCAGCGCCACCTGCGCAGCCGTGGCCTTGTGCGAGGCGGCCACATCATCCAGCGCCTCCAGAATGCGCAGCCCACGCGGGTTGACGTACTTGCCCACCACGCTGCTGCCGCGCGACGCACTCTTGCCGGCATCATCCGCGCTGCGGTACTTGCCGGTGAGGAAGCCACTGGCCAGCGAGTAGTAGCTGATCACGCCCAGCCCGTGTTCGCCTGCCACCGCCTCCAGGCCATCCTCATAGCCGGCGCGGTCATACAGGTTGTACTCCGGTTGCAGGGTTTCATAACGTGGCAACTTGTAATCGGCCGACACCTTCAACGCATCGCGCAGGCGGCTGGCGCTGTAGTTGGACGCGCCAATCGCGCGCACCTTGCCTTGTTCGATCAACCGGCCAAACGCCGCCAGGGTGGTTTCCAGCGGCACGGACTCATCGTCCTCATGCGCCTGGTACAGGTCGATCACATCGGTCTGCAGGCGGCGCAGCGAATCTTCCACCGCCGCGGCGATGTTGTCCGCGGAAAGCCCGGGGCGTTCGGCCCACTTGGCCACCTTGGTCGCCACAATCACTTTGTCGCGCTTGCCGCTGTGCTGGAACCATCGACCGATGATGGCTTCCGATTCACCGCCCTGGTTGCCCGGCACCCACGCCGAATAGGCATCGGCGGTGTCCACCAGATTGAAGCCGGCATCGACGAACGCATCCAACAGTGCGAACGAGGTCTTCTCGTCCGCGCCCCAGCCGAATACATTGCCGCCGAACGCGATGGGGGCCACTTTCAGGCCGGAACGGCCGAGTTCGCGCGCTGCAGTCATGGGCAGGTCTCCAATGAGAATCAATGGGACAGCATAAGTGCGGGTTCGTGACATCGCCGAGGCACGCAGCACAAAACAGTGTTCTGCCACGCTGCACTGCACTAACGTTTTGTGAACACCTTGACGCGATTGGCTGCTAGGCTCGCCGCATCCCGTCACTGGAGTTGCGCCCATGAAAGCCCGTTCGCTCAGCTGTGCCTGCCTGTTCACCGTGTCCACGTTGCTGCTGGCCGCCCCGGCCATGGCGATCAAGCCGGCCGGTGCCAATGCGCAGCCCGCCATCACCCCGGCCGTGCAGGCGGCGGTGGACGGCAAGGGCCGCACCCCGGCCAACGTGCAGCGCGACGCGTACCGCCACCCGGCGCAGACCTTGTCGTTCTTCGGCGTGGCACCGGGCAAGACGGTGATTGAAATCACCCCGGGCGGCGGCTGGTATTCGGAGATCCTGGCCCCGTTGCTGCGTGACAGCGGCACCTATGTGGCCGCCGTGGTCGACCCGATGGCGGTGGCCGAAGGCCGTGGCCGCGACTACCAGCAGCGCGGGCTGGACGGGTTGAGCAAGAAGTTTGCCGACACTCCGGCGCTGTATGACAAGACCCAAGTGGCGAAGTACGACCCCAACGCCCCGGTGTTTGGTGCGCCGGGCTCGGCCGATGTGGTGTTGACCTTCCGCAATGTGCACAACTGGCGCAGCGCAGGCCAGGACGCCGGCATGTTCAAGGGCTTCTACAACGTGCTCAAGCCCGGTGGCGTGCTTGGCGTGGTGGAACATCGCGCCAAGGCCGACGTGCCGGCGGACGACAAGAGCGGCTATGTCGGCCAGCAGCAGATGATTGCGCTGGCCAAGGCAGCGGGCTTCGAGCTGGATGGCAGCAGCGAGATCAACGCCAACCCGCGTGATACCAAGGATTACCCCAATGGTGTGTGGACGCTGCCGCCGACCAACAACCATGACGCCGCCGATGCGGCCAAGTACAAGGCCATCGGCGAAAGCGACCGCATGACTCTGCGGTTCGTGAAGCGCTGAGTGACCTGCGGGGATGGGACAATGTCCCGTCCCCGCCGTTGCACCGCCCATGCTGATCGCCTTCAACAAACCCTTCAACGTGCTGTGCCAGTTCACCGACCGCAGCCAGCCGCCGCGCGCGACCCTGGCCGGGTTCGGTCTGCCGGCCGACGTCTACGCCGCCGGCCGGCTGGACTACGACAGCGAAGGCCTGCTGCTGCTTACGGACGACGGCCGCCTGGCCAACCGCCTGACCGACCCGAAGCACAAGGAAGCCAAGACCTACTGGGTGCAGGTGGAAGGCACCGTGACCGATGAGGCCCTGCAGGCGCTGCGCCGTGGCGTGCAGCTCAATGACGGGCCCACGCTGCCGGCCGGCGTGGAGGTTCTGGACGCCCCGTCACTGTGGGAGCGCAACCCACCCGTCCGCTTCCGCAAAACCGTGCCCGATGCGTGGCTGGCCATCACCCTGCGCGAAGGCCGCAACCGCCAGGTGCGGCGCATGACCGCCGCCGTCGGCCTGCCCACCTTGCGGCTGGTGCGCGTGGCCATGGGCCCGCACCGCCTGGACGACCTGCAACCCGGGCAGTGGCGGCAGGTCGACTGAGGCGGCACAAACAAAAACGCCGCCGGGCAATGCCGGCGGCGTTCTGCTCAAACCTTGAAGCTCAATCACGCATCACTGCCAATATCGCTGTGCTCGTCAATCACGGTGCTGGTGCGGCGGTTGCGCGCGGCAATGCGCTGCGCCTGCCCATCCACCACGCCACCCTGCGCGGCCTTCTTCTTCTGCTGCTTGCGGTACAGCGCGTAGCCCAGCAGGCCCACGCCCACCGCCGCCACCGCAATGGTCGCGGCCGGGTTACGGCGCACCACCTTGGCTGCTGCTTTGCCGCCGGTCTTCACTGCGCCCAGCGCCGCACCGGTCTTGATCCAGTCAGTGGCCTGCGGGCCAAAGTGACGCAGGTTGCTGCCCAGGCTGTTGCCTGCATGCTTCAGGCCATCGCCGGCGCTGCTGGCCAGATCCAGGGCGCGCTCCAGGGCGCGGTCGGTAATAACGGTCAGTCTGCTCATGTGGGGTCCTTTGCCTCGGGTCGAAATCCAGTGTGGCGCGATGGCCGTGTAGAGCGTGTTATCCGCATCGTGACTGGATGCTGACCGCGTGTCCAAAGCAGCCGGGCAAGCCCGGCTCTACGCATCCTCCGACCATAGCCGGGCAAGCCCGGCTTTACGTCCCGCGCGGCTTGGCGCGGTGCGTGGCGGTGGCGGTCCACGGGTCGTCCGGCCACGGATGCTTGGGATACCGCCCCTTCATTTCCTTTTTGACTTCCGCATAGGTGTTGGCCCAGAAGTTGCGCAGGTCCTGGGTTACCTGCAGCGGCCGCCCGCCGGGCGACAGCAGGTGCAGGGTCAGCGGCACGCGGCCATCGGCAATGCGCGGGGTGTCGGCCAGCCCGAACAACTCCTGCAGCTTCACCGCCAGCACCGGCGGCTGCGGGGTGACGCCATCTGCCTCGAGTGCATAGTGAATGGCCCGTTCCATGCCCGAGGGCACCGCCATGCGCACCGGAGCCAGCTGATCCACGCGCTGGCGCAGCGCCCACGGCATCGGTGACTTCAGCGCCTCACCCAGGGTGCTTTCATCAAGCGCATCCAGCCGGGTCTTGCCATTGAAGGCCGGGGTCAGCCACTCGGACACCGTTGCCAGCAACGCCGCGTCGGACACATCCGGCAGCTCCAGCTCCGGCATCCAGTGGCGCAGCCCCACAGTGCGCGCCTGCCACTGGCGCAGGCCTTCGGTCCACGGCAGTGCCTGCAGGCCGAGCTCGCGCACCGCCTCGGTCAACGCCTGCGCGGCCTGCGCCGGGTCCACCCGCCCGGCGGAACGGCTGTCCAGCACGATGCGGTCGAAACGGGTCTCGCGCAGCGCCACCAGCGCCCGTTTGTCGCCGTCCCAGCGCACCACGTCTTCCTGCACGAAGCGTTGCGGGAAGTCGCGGCGCAGGCGGGTTTCGTCCACCGGGGCGGCGCGCAGCAGCAGCGCGTCGCGTGCCTCGAAGCGCAGCTCCACCGCCACCAGCCAGGGCTCGCCGCGCAGGTCGCTGGGGTCGAACAGGCGCGCGCTGCGGCCGTTGGCCAGCAGGTAGCGCAGCGGGTCGGTGGGGTGTCGGGCGGCAATCCGGTCCGGGAACGCATGCGCCAGCAGGTCGCCCAGCTGGTGCGCTTCCACCGAGGAAGGCGGGGATACCTCGCAGCGCAGGCGTCGCCGCCATTGCTTGCTGGCCGCATCAATGGCCGCCAGTGCACCGCGATTGGCGTCATGCGGCGCGCGGCCCTGGCGGAACGCCGCCAGCGCCCGCCAGCGTGCGGCCAAGGCATCGCCGCCCTGGCGCAGCGGGTCGCGGGCTTCCACCAGTGCGGCCAGGTCGCAGGCCAGCGCCTGTTCGGTACCGGGGGCCGCCGACAACAGCATCGCCGCCAGTCGCGGGTGCGTGCCCAGCGCCAGCATGCGCCGGCCCAGTGCAGTGAGTCCGCCGACATCGCTCAGCGCGCCCAGCCGCTGCAGCAGCTCACGCGCCGCCGCCAGTGCACCCATCGGCGGGGGATCGACGAAGCGCAGATCGTCGCTGCCCCAGGCCGCCAGTTCCAGCGCCAGCGAGGCCAGCTCCACCTGCGCCATCTCCGGCCGGCGCTGTGCCTCCAGGCGCTGCGACTGCGGCCACAACCGCCATGCCCAGCCTTCGGCCACGCGCCCGGCACGGCCGGCGCGCTGGTCGGCCGAGGCCTGTGCGATCGGCACCACGTCCAGCCGCGCGAAGCCGCTGTTGGGGTCATAGCGCGGCTCGCGCGCCAGCCCCGCATCAATCACCACCCGCACCCCGGGCAGGGTGACCGAGGATTCGGCCACGTTGGTGGCCAGCACCACCCGGCGCTGCCCGTTCGGGTCGGGCTGCAGCACGCGGCTCTGCTGGTCCACCGGCAGTTCGCCGTGCAGCGGCAGAAGCTGCACCTCGCCGGGTAGCACCGTGTCCAGCGCGGCCAGTGCGCGGTTGATCTCGCGTTGACCGGGCAGGAACACCAGCACGTCGCCTGGATGCTCGCGCAGCGCCTGTTCCACCGCGCGCCGCACCTGGGCTTCCAGCGCTTCCTCGCGCCGCGCCGGGAAGTGGCTGATCGACACCGGATAGCTGCGGCCTGCACTGCTGATGCGCGGCGCGTCCAGGAACTGCGCCAGCCGCTCGCCGTCCAGCGTGGCCGACATCACCACAATGCGCAGGTCGTCGCGCAGCTGCGCCTGCACGTCCAGCGCCAGCGCCAGCCCCAGGTCCGCAGCCAGATGGCGCTCGTGGAATTCGTCGAACAGCAGCGCGCCCACGCCTTCCAGCAGCGGGTCGTCCTGCAGCATGCGGGTCAGAATGCCCTCGGTGACCACTTCCACCCGGGTGCGTGCGGACACCTTGTTCTCAAAGCGGATCCGATAACCCACCGTCCCGCCCACGTCCTCGCCCAGCTGGCGCGCCATGAACTGCGCCGCACTGCGCGCGGCCACCCGGCGCGGTTCCAGCATGATGATCTTCCTGCCCTGCAGCCACGGCGCGTCCAGCAGCGCCAGCGGCACCTGGGTGGTCTTGCCCGCGCCGGGCGGGGCTTCCAGCACCAGGCGGGTATGGCTGCCCAGGGCATCCAGAATGGCCGGCAGCTGCTCGGCAATGGGGAAAAAAGGCGTACGCATGGCGCAAGGATACGGGCAGGGCGGTGCTTTACAATGCGCCGCTTACCTGAGTGTGCGAATTGCCCCATGCAGCTGATCGATATCGGTGCCAACCTCACCCACGACTCTTTCGACCGTGACCGCGACGCGGTGCTGGAACGCGCACGCGCGGCCGGCGTGGTGCAGATGGTGATCACCGGGGCCAGCCGCGAGCACTCGCCGATGGCACTGGAGCTGGCCCGCCAGCATCCCGGTTTCCTGTACGCCACCGCTGGCGTGCATCCGCACCACGCGGTGGAATACACCGAAGAATGCGACGCCGAGATGCGCGCGCTGCATGCACATGCGGAAGTGGTCGCGGTGGGCGAGTGCGGGCTGGACTACTTCCGCGATTTCTCACCGCGCCCCGCGCAGCACCGCGCTTTCGAGCGCCAGCTGCAGCTGGCCGCCGAGAACGGCAAGCCGCTGTTCCTGCACCAGCGCGACGCGCACGCTGATTTCATGGCGCAGATGAAGAACTTCGAAGGCCGCCTTGGCCCGGCGGTGGTGCATTGCTTCACCGGCGAGCGCCAGGAACTGTTCGATTACCTGGACCAGGACTGGTACGTGGGCATCACCGGCTGGCTGTGCGACGAGCGCCGTGGCGCGCACCTGCGCGAGCTGGTGAAGCATGTGCCGGCGAACCGGCTGATGATTGAAACCGACGCCCCGTACCTGCTGCCGCGTACGCTGAAGCCGATGCCGAAGGACCGGCGCAATGAGCCGATGTTCCTGTCGCACATCGTGGAAGAGCTGGCGCGTGACCGCGGCGAGGATGTGGCGATGACCGCGGCCAATGCGACCGCCGCGACGCGCGCGTTCTTCCGGTTACCCGCGTAAGGCCTCATACGCCTGCAAATGGGCATACGCCACCGCCAACAACGGTGCCAGCACCCCGGCCTCCCGTGCCCGTAGCCGCATATCCCCCACAATCTGCATCGCCTCCACCTGCTGCCCGGCCTCCAGGTCGCGCAGCATCGACGCCTTCAACGCCGATCCCGCCTGGGTCAACGTTCCCAGCGCAATCCCCTGGGCCTTCTCCGGCACCGGCTCACCGGCCGCCTCGGCCACGGCCAGGCACTCCGCATACAGCCCGCGCATGATCGCCTCACCCTCATCGGTGCCCACGATCGTGCCCACATCCGCGCGCATCAAACACGTGCCCGCCGCCAGCGCGGTCAGGAAGCTGTACTTCACCCACTGCTCCTGCCCGATGGCATCGCTGGCCAGATGATCGACATTGGCCTGGACACAGGCCGCCGCCAGCGCCAATACCCGCGCACTCGCCCCGGTGTTGTCGCGCTCGCCAAAGGTCAGCTTGGCCGCAGGGGCCAGATGCAGCACCGCGCCATCCGCTGCCTTGGTCGCACTGATGAAGCACAGCCCACCCATCACCGCATTGCGGCCGAAGCGCGCATCCAGTGTGGCGTAGTGGCGCAGCCCGTTGAGGATCGGCAGCACGGTGGTGCGTGACGACACCGCCGGCGCAATCGCTTCAATCGAACTCTCAAGGTCGTACGCCTTGCAGCTCAGCATCACCAGATCAAACGGCTTCTCAGCCGCCAGCGCTGCAAGCCCATCGGCGGTCACATGCTGCACCGGGAAGGCCGCATCGCCCAGCGGACTGCGGATCACCAACCCATCCTGCGCCAACTGCGCCGCGCGGGCTGGCCGCACCAGGAAGGTGACATCCACCCCGGCCTGGGCCAAGCGCCCGCCGAAGTAACCGCCGGTACCGCCGGCACCTAGAACCAGAATGCGCATTGAGGTACTCCCATCAAACCGAGGGCCCGGCCAGCGGCCGGCACTACCGATGTTCCGGCGTCGAAGAGCAGATCAGCTCCGCATCCCCACGCCACGCTTCAGCAGCCACAGCGCCAGGGCGCTCAGCACCACCACGAAGCCGATCATCAGCGCGTACGCCACCCACAGCGGCACGTCGCTGGAACCCAGCAGGCCGTAGCGGAATGCGTTCACCATGTAGAAGATCGGGTTCGCATGCGTCGCTGCTTCCGCCCACGTCGGCAGCAGCTTCACCGAATAGAACACGCCGCCCAGGTAGGTCAGCGGGGTCAGGATGAAGGTCGGCACAATCGCCACGTCGTCGAACTTCTTCGCGTACACCGCATTGATGAAGCCCGCCAGCGAGAAGATCGTCGCGCCCAGCAGCACCGTGGTCAGCGTCACCAGCGGGTGCGGAATGCGTACCGGAGTGAAGAACATCGCGATGATCAGCACGATCACGCCCACCATCAGCCCGCGCAGCACCGCGCCCGCCACGTAACCCCACAGGATCACCCAGTTCGGCATCGGGCTCACCAGCAGTTCTTCCACGTGCCGGCCGAACTTCGCGCCGAAGAACGACGAGCTGATGTTGCCGTAGCTGTTCTGGATCACGCTCATCATCACCAGACCCGGCACGATGAACTGCATGTAGCTGTAGCCGCCCATCTCACCCACGCGCGAGCCGATCAGCCCGCCGAAGATCAGGAAGTACAGCGTCATCGTGATCGCCGGCGGCACCAGGGTCTGGCCCCAGATGCGCAGGATGCGCGCCACTTCGCGGCGCACGATGGTCATCAGCGCGATGCGGTTGCGCTGCCCGTCGGTCATCACCGGGCTGGGGGTGGTGCTCATGCCGCGTTCTCCTGGTTGCCGGTAAGCCGCACGAACAGCTCCTCCAGACGGTTGCTCTTGGTGCGCATCGAGCGCACGCGGATGCCGGCCGCGTTCAGCGCCTCGAACACCCGGTTCAGATCCATCGCACGCGGCATGTCCACGTCCAGCGTGTGTGCGTCACTGGCGGTGATGGTGGTGCCCTCGATCACCGGCAGCTGCGCCGGCAGTTCGCCATCGATATCGAACAGGAAGCCTTCCACGTCCAGCTTGGCCAGCAGCGCCCGCATCGGGCCCTGGGTGACGATCTGGCCGTGGTTGATGATGGCCAGGTGCCGGCACAGGTGCTCGGCTTCTTCCAGGTAATGCGTGGTCAGGATGATGGTGGTGCCGGCCGCGTTGATCTCTTTCAGCACCCGCCACATGTCGCGGCGGATCTCGATATCCACGCCGGCGGTGGGCTCGTCCAGAATCAGCAGGCGCGGGCGGGTCATCATCGCGCGGGCGATCATCAGCCGGCGCTTCATGCCGCCCGACAGCGTGCGGCTCATCACCTGGGCCTTTTCCCACAGGTGGGCGCGCTTGAGCTCCACTTCGGCCATCTTCTCGGCTTCCTCGCGCGGCACGCCATAGAAGCCGGCGTAGTTCACCAGGATGTCGAACGGCTTTTCGAACAGGTTGAAGTTGATCTCCTGCGGCACCAGCCCGATCAGGCGCATGGTGGCGCTGCGGTTGCGCACCAGGTCGCTGCCGAACACTTCCACCTGGCCTTCGCTCAGGTTCACCAGCGAGCTGATGATGCCGATCAGGGTGGACTTGCCGGCCCCGTTCGGGCCCAGCAGGGCGAAGAAGTCGCCCGGGGCCACGTCCAGCGAGACCCCCTTCAGGGCCTGGGTGCCGTTGTCATAGGTTTTGCGGAGGTCGCGCACCCGCAGGGCGGGGGCGGTATTTGTCTGGGAAGCCAAGCTCTTGCCTTCGCGCCCAAGGGCGGCGCTGGAGTGGGGCGGGGAGCCGCTATTATAGAAGCCCCCGAGGGCTCGCCCCGGCTACACACTGTTTCCCAAATTCGTGCCTGTTCAATTCCCCCTCAAGCTGGTCGGCCGTCACATGCTGGCCCCGACCGTCGGCCACTACCAGTTCCTGCGTGATGACGGCCAGCCGCTGGATTTCCAGCCCGGCCAGTTCATCCAGGTCCATTTTCACTACGCTGACGGCACTGAAACCAAGCGCAGCTACTCGCTGGCCACCATCCACGACCACGCCATCGGGGCCGGGGAAGCGGTGGATATCGCGGTGAGCTTCGTCCCGGGCGGGGCCGCCACGGCCCTGTTCGAGGGCCTGGACATCGGCGGCCACGTGCAGGCCAGCGGCCCTTACGGCCGGTTCTGCCTGATGCCCGGCGACCACAACGCCCGCTACCTGCTGATTGCCACCGGCACCGGTGTCACCCCGTACCGCTCCATGCTGCCGCTGCTGGCCACCGCCATGGCCGAGCGCGGGGTGGAAGTGGTGCTGCTGCAGGGCGCACGCACCCCCGGCGAGCTGCTGTACAGCGAAGATTTCTACAACTTCGCCGAAAAGCAAGCCAATTTCCGTTATGTGCCGTGCTTATCCCGCGAACTGCCGGAGAACCCGCACCCCGACGTCCGCCACGGCTATGTCCAACAGCACCTGGCCGAGTTCGCCCCGAACCCGGCCACCGACATTGCCTACCTGTGCGGCAACCCGGACATGGTGGACGCCACCTTCGAGGCCCTGAAGGCCGCCGGCCTGCCCAACCCCCAGGTCCGCCGCGAGAAGTACGTCAGCAGCAAGTGATGCCGGACGGCCCCGCACGGCATCATGAACCCCAACGACCTGCCGATCCGGCAACTCCCCGCGCTCCGGGCTAGAATCGGCTCATCCACCCTGGAGTCACCCCATGACCCCTCCCGCCAACGCAAAGCAGGACGTCGTCCAGTTGCTTACGCAACTTCCCGATGACGCGACGTTGGAAGACATCCAGTACCACGTCTACGTACTGGAAAAGATCCAGCGTGGACGCGCGGATATTGAGGCTGGTCGCCACTACAGCACCGAGCAGGCGCGTGAGCGTTTGGGTAAATGGCTGAACCGCTGAACTGGTCTGCGGAGGCGGTCGAGGACATTGAGGCAATCGCCCAGTTCATTGCACGTGACTCACAGCATCACGCTCAGCGCGTTGTAGAAGCATTGTTCGCCCTTGGCGAGGTAATTGAAGTTCATCCGTTGGCAGGTCGTGTCGTTCCCGAGCTCGGTAACGCATCGGTACGCGAGCGCTTCCTGTACAGCTATCGGGTCATTTACGAAATGGCACCCGGCCGCATCAACGTTCTGGCGGTCGTTCATGGTCGTCGACTGTTGGAATCAGTCGCGGACCGAATGCCAGGAATGGGTTGATTCACGCGCGTTCACCGAAATCTCCAGCACCTCCGCATCCCTCGCATCAGCATGTTCCCATGCAATCCGGCTACACTCCGGCAAAAAGGGAACGTCGACTTTAGCGGGGGAATCATGGCAGTACTGATTGAAGGCATATCGGTGGTCGTTCGCTGCAACGCTATTGTCACTGCATACAAGGGAGGCCCGGGGCAGTTCACCGCCGAGGTTCCGAACGGGTCGCTTCGAGCCGATGGTCTCATCGCGGCCGTGACATTCATGCATCCCACCGATGTGGAGCAGTACGTCCGCCTCCTGGAGGCGCGGGGTCTCGTTTTCCAGGACGAAGAAGGAACCCGCGACATTGTCGTGGTGGACCAACGCACTGGCTTCTGCAACCCGTGTGCCTGGGCAGATTTTGGTACTACCCCCTGGAATGGCGACCAGAACCGCCTCGTGGCGGTGTGCGCTATTGATGCAGACCAGCCTCAGAAGGTAGTGGTGCCAGACGGGTGGGCGTATGAAACGTCGCTTACTGCCCGGCATCGCTTCGTGGAAAGTGACCCGGTCACCGAGGGCCTTCGCTTTGTCAGGCGGGATGGTGACGTCAATGTCTATTTCGATGAGAAGACGGGGAAAGAGTTCTACAGCGTGCAGGGCGTGGGCATAGGGTCGTCCGTTTCCCATTAAGGCAGGTACTCCCGCTCCTCGGGCAACAATCCCGCCGCCGCTTCCAGCTTTCCTTCCTCCACCAGCGCATGCATCCGCTGCGCCAGTTCGGTCACCTCGGTGATCCCCTGGATCCACTCCCCGGTATACCGCCGCACCGCCTCCCCACTCAGCCCAATCTGGATCGCACGATGCTCCAACGGTCGTAGGTGCAGATCGCGCTCCGGATCCCACTGCACCCGCACCGGTGAGTCGCGCTTCAACGCCTCCCACGCGGCCGCATCCATGCCCGCCTCAGGGTGACTGGCGCAGCTATGCGCCAACGCCCATTCAAAGCCATCCCGCGTGATGTCGATGGCCAGGATCCGCCGCTGGCCCTCATCTTTGTAGCCCCAGCCTGCGCGATACATCATCCACAGGAAGGAAGGCTTGATCCACGTCATCCGCTCACGCTTGAACGGTGGACTGACGAAGGTCTGGTGCTGCAGCGCGCTGTCGGCAATAAGGTCCGAGTAGGCCTGGTACACGCGGATGGTTTTGTCGTTATAGACCGCTCTGATCTGTCGAACAGGAAATTTTTCCGCCATGGGCGCATTTATATCGCGATCAATAAGCGGCTGCAAACGACAGTCATTTGACGCCAGTGTACCGGCCTCACCCATCAAACCCGGCCAGATCCCAAGGCCCGTACTCGTATTCCCCCTCGCGCGCCACCGCAGCCGCCAGCGCCTCCGCATCCAATCCCTCAACCCGCGCCCGCACATCCCCGGTACGCTCTTCCAACCATTCTTCAAAGCTCCCCACCAGCTCCACCACGGAGCCGCCTTCGACCAGCCACACCATCGGCTCGGAGCCCTGGTCTTCCTCGGGATCAAACCCGAACGCCCAGCCGTCACCGTCGGCGAAGTTCCAGCCGGCAAACATCACGTGCTGCCAGGCGTAGTCGCCGGCAATCCGTGCCCGCTGGGCCTCATCGAATGCCATCTCTTCATCGGCCAGAAGCGCACTCACCTGGCGCATCGCCAGCGGCGGCAGAAACGCGAACCCATAGTTGAGGCGGGAAGGCGCAGCAATCAACGGATAGCCATGCTGGGCCACAAACCCACGATAGGCGGACGGTAGCAACGCCTCAACATCCACAGCCGAGGGCGCACCCTCCGCCTCGTTCCCCTCGTGCAGCCAGCCATCTTCGAGTTCAGAGCGCGAGAGTTGGTCGGAGAGGCCACTACGGGTCAGGATGCCGACCAAGGTAGCCCATGAAGCAGTAGCGGCAATGGAGTTCATGACGAATCCTTTCGACGTAAGATGATGACCAGTGAATGAAGGATACAGGACGTCCAGAAATGACACTCGAGGCGAATTGCCCCGTCAGCTCAATTGCAGTTTCCGCGTACTGCGGAATCGTGGTGCGAAAAGACGCGCTGCTCGCCACGCGCATCCCGGTTAAGGACGTACTACACGCCCTTGAAGCTGCGGTGCCCTTGGACGAGGACGGTGCGCTCATCTCATTCGGGCTGGACTACTTCACCGACTACTGCACCATCAGCGCAGACATCCCCGAGTGGTGCGCGCTGCGTGCGTCTACGGTGCAATGAGCATGGCCGATAAGCCAAAGCCAACGGCGCAGGATGTCCAGCTGTTCATGCGGGCATTGAATGAATTCGGCTGCACAGGTACGAACAACGTTGCCTGCGACGAGTGTGGCGCTCTCATTCGGTTTGAAGTGATCGGATCAGTGACGCGCCATGAGTGTGACTGTGGAAAGTTTACCGGAACGCTTCGGGGGCTATAAGCGCTGTGATGACCGATGAGATCCAGATGATTGCCGAGAACTCCTTCCCTCCACTGCTTCGTACGATTCTGCGCACCTAAGAGCGTCTACGCCGGGATTTGGGCACGCAGGGCGGACGGCTATCCATCGTTCTTCTGAAAGGTACAAATGATGTCGAGCAATGACTTCTCCGTAGATGAAATCGCTCAGCTGCGAGCTCAGCGCATTGAGATATTTGCCGACAGGGTCATCTACGATGCCCAGCCTCCGCTGAGCGACGAGAAACTGGCCTTCATTCAAAGGCTGTGTGACGGGGAAATCCCTCACGACCTGTTGGCGCTCTGGAAGGTCACCGCCGGCGGACGCCTGGCCTATGACCTGACTACTCACATGGACGGAAATGAAGAGGCAATCTCCTGGAGCGAGCTCTTCTATGAAGGCAGCAGCGGTTACCGCGATCTGATCGAATGGATCGAGCACGAGCGAGCGCTGGCGCAGGAAGCGCACGAGCATCGCGGCGAAGCGTGGAACGGAAAGCTCGGTGTGGTTCCGATCGGCGGATTCGAGTACTGCGATCGAATCTACGTGGTGACTGACCCGGATGCGGCGGACTTCGGTCGGGTGTTGGCCTGGAAACAGGGCTTGCCGCCGGCGTGGCGCGGCAATCTGCACCAGGATGCCGTGGCCACTATCGCAGATGATCTGGTCAGCGCTTTCCGAGAACTTCATCTCGAGACCGACCCGCTGTCGTCGCCGGGAGACTATTCGATCAGTGATGAGTTCCTGGACTACCTCAGCGAGCGGCAGGAAGAACATGGAATGCAGAAGGCGCTGGCAGACAAGCTCATGGCGTTCTATCGACGCGCCATGCTCGACTGGAGAACGCCACTCGCCGATGGCACTTTGTCCGCGCATCCGGCCTTGGTGCGCCTCTCGATTCGCGATGCGATCGGAGCTGACGACGCGGAGCTCGTGGGCCGCCTGGCTGCCGCAGGCGTAGTGTTCGATGGTGCTGTGAGCGGCAGTCATGGCCCAACCTCCTTTGCATTGGCGCGCGGTGCCTACGCCGCGGCGATGGCACTGGTCCGGGCAGATGCGCCGGTAGCGGAAGACGCGCTGGATGAGGCTCACGGCAATCTTCCGCCAGAGCTCGCCCACACGCTGCTACGCGCGGGGGCGAAGCCCAGCGCCAATGCCATGGCCAACTGCGTTGCCTATGGCGCAACCGAAAGTGCACGCGTTATTGGAGCCGGCATGCCCGGCCAGAGCGTATCCGCTGCGGCATATGAGCTGGCGGCGGCCGCAATGCTGGAAGCACTTGAGCGGGACACCGCCAAGGTGCGCGCGGGCAAACTCCACCACTACCTTGGCGTTGAAGGACTTGAGCTGCACGCCCGACGACTGCGTGAGTTCAAGTACCCCTTACCGCATTAGCGCATGACCCCGGTAGCGCCGGCCGTTGGCCGGCCCTCGGCACCGCTTGGGCCGGCCAACGGCCGGCGCTACCGGTCAAACCTCGAGCGTGCCAACAAGGTAATCCCGCTCCACGGGCGACACTCCCGCCGCCTCCCAAGGTCCGAGTAAGCCTGGTGCACGCGGATGGTTATGTCGCTATTGGCCGTTCTGATCTGTCGAACAGGAAATATTTCCGTCATGGGCGTATTCATATCGCGATCAATAAGCAGCTGCAAACGACAGTCATTTGACGCCAATGACATACCAGAACGTGCACCACATCACGCTCTACAACCAACAACGCGTCAACAACGTCATCAACGCATCCCGTGTATCGAAACACCTTACACACAGCGCAAAAAAATCGCATTCCCATCGCCATCGCATTGAGGCAGGGTGTTCCGGCGGAGCGTCGGAACTTCGTATCAAGCACTCCAACGCTCCCATCATCTTCGCCATCCGGGCGAAGACACATCAAACGGGAGAATCACCATGACAATCAACTGGGACGACACCCCCAACCACGGCTTCCGCGGCGGCCAGGAGATCAAGGTCGACGCCGACACCGGAGAGATCAGCTGCATCGTCACCATGGGACGGGTGTCGGACATCCCCGGCACGCCGGGTTACGACGAGCCCTGCATGCATCTGGAAGGCCAATGGCTGGCCGACGCTGGCATGGGCGCAGGCACATGGTTGCGTGTGGAGCTGGGCGAGAAGAGCTTCCTGCTGGTGCCGGTGAAGGCATCCGAGGTGCCGGAGCTGGACGCCGATGGCGTGAGCAAGGAGGGCGTGCCGTACATCCAAGTGGGCTCGTACACGCTGCCGTCCAAGGCCAAGCGACAGCGGAGGTCCGATTCGTGAGCGAACTGGTGGACATGGACTTCCTGATCGAGGAAGAACATCTGTTTGCGTTGCGCCGACTGGCAAGAAGGATGAACGTGCATCCGGACGAGATCATCATCGAGCTGATGGAGCAGTTCATCGAGATATCTGAAGCCGAGGACGCGCGCCAGACGCGTCATTAATCGCCCGTAGAGCCGGGCTTGCCCGGCTCCCACCACCGCGCAATGGCCCAAAGCCCAACGCGAATGCGAAACCCCCGCAAGGCGGGGGTTTCTGCTACCGTCTTGTCGCTTGCCAGCAGCGCGTCACCCAGTCAAACGTTGGTGCCACCATGAGCGGTATGCAAGTACTGGTCGTTATCGTGCTGTTGCTCATGGTCCTGAGCATCTCCGTCGGAGTGGCAGGTGCCTTTCGGCTGCGCCAACGCTGGCCTCGCCTACGGTGGCCGCTTGTCACGCTTCTGGCACTGGCCTTGGCCATCATCGCCGCGTCCATGGTGGCAGCGTCGGCCTACCCAGGACCGTCAGAGCAGTACCTGCCGGGCTCCGTTGCGTGGGCCATACGAGAAGGATTCGTTTACCAAGGCGGAATCCTGGTTCTCGCCACGCCGGTACTCGTAGCCTTGGCAGCCAGCTATGTTGTTCCTGGCGGCAGTCGCCGTGCTGCAGTTGTTGCGGGGGCTGCTGGCGTCCTCTCTATTCCCGTTGCACTTAGTGTTCTTGTCTTCAATGGCTGCAGTTACACTGGGGTTTGCTTCTAGTCCCAATCCGCGCTCTGGCAGAGTAATGACTAATCGAAATGGGGGCGCTGCGCATGCGTAAGACAGTTCTTCTTTTTCTAATGACGTCCTTCAGTGCGGGTGCTGTCGTGATTCGCGACGACGTTCCGGACCTGAAGTACCGAATGGATATAGCCGACTTTCCCGCGCTGGCAGATCTTCCTGGTGAGGGCCATGGGGTGCTCATTGCAGATCAGTGGGTTGTTACCGCAGCGCATGCGGTGGGCGAGCAGCATTCCCTCGACGTGGTCGTGGTAGGAGGTGCGCCGCGGGCGGTAAGCCGCGTTGTCATCCATCCCGGATACAGGAAAGCACCTCAGGAGATGGTGGATACGGCGCTCAAATCAGGCGAATGGCAGACATTCTTCGACTTCATGGCAGCGACAGACGACATTGCACTGATCAAGCTCGCCGCACCTGTGCGAGATATTGCGCCTGCCCGAATTCATGAAAGTCCGGCGGTGGGGCGTGTCGTCAGGATCATGGGCCGGGGAGCCACTGGTACAGGACTGAAGGGGCATCTGCACAGTCCGAACCGCACCGACCTGCGACAGGGCTACAACGAGATCACCCTATCGGAGGGCAGATGGATCGGATATGCCTTCGATGCGCCTCCCGACGCACTCCCTCTTGAAGCCATAACAGGGAGTGGCGACAGCGGTGGGCCGATTCTGTTGAAAATTGACAACGAGTGGCGTGTCGCCGGCGTCGCCGCCTGGAAGCGCGCACAGGTCAATGGCACGGAAATCTACCCGGGCAGATATGGCGAAGAGAGTTACGGCGTGAGGCTTGGCTACTACGCCGACTGGATTGCAACGACAACCCGGGATGGGACGGACTAAGCCGGCCCCCGTTTCGCTTGTCGTTGTCACGTGCGTGAAAGCGTCCGCTTTCGGCTGAAAGCGGACGTCATTTCATCCTACGACTGCACTTCAGCGCGGAACGCGATCTCGATCAACTGCTCGGGGAAGGCGAGCGCGGAAACCCCGATGAGGTTGCTGGCCACCTGCGGGACAGTCTGGCCGTAGACGGCGGGCCTGACCTTGCCGCTGGCAGCGAACGCGGCCGGTACATCGATTACGAAAAGAGTTTCCTCCACCACATCCGCCAGCGATCCGCCGAGCTCGGCCAACAACACCTGGGCGTTCTCGTAGGTGCGCTTCATCTGCGCCTCCATGGTGTCGAAGTTGGCAGGCTTTCCGTCAGCCCCCAAAGTGGCTGGCGCTACCAGCTGCCCTTCCGGGGTGTGCGAGAGCTGGCCTGACACGAAGATCGAATTGTTCACGCGCACGGCCTGCACGTAACCATAAGCCGATTCCCACGGCACGCCGAAGCTGGCCGTCTTGCGGTTGGAGGTGCTCATTTCGTTATCCTTTCTGGGGAGAAAGCACCAGTCTGCCGGTAGGCTTGGCTGCCCGCCTGCCCCGAAAGGGTAATGGCAGAGCCGCTGGAGGTCGACCAGCAGATCAAGGCGCAGGCGGAAGAAGCCGCTCCTGATGCCGTGCCCCCAAATTGACCCCAGTCCATTGCCAAGTGGCTGACACATTTGATTGAGGGCCGTTTCATCGTCTTGAGAGAGGTGCAACAGAATGATAGAGATTACAGAGTTCCGTCGAATGCTTGAGGCTGGGTGGGGCTACCTTGAGGGCACATGCACTATCCAGGAGCTCTACGGAAGTTCTATTAGTCTCTCCACGGCTGTAAGGTTCTGGGGCGGTCACCCAGCAATTGGCCGGGTCGCTAGCGACTGGTCAAACATGATTGATCGTTACTGGAATGAGTGTAGCCACCATTCCGATCCACTTTCGAAGCAAGAGTTCGTGGCATGGCTGGAGGGGCAGCTCGAGGTTCTCGGTTCGGCGCGTTGACCGTCCTCTCTCGACCCAAAGCGGTCACTGGCAGCCGACGGTTTCAATGCTTGAACGCGAACGCTGAATCTGCTAAAAGCCCCATTCTCCAGGCGATTTGGAATCGGATCATGGTGTGGGGAAGGCTCAAAGGAATGTTTGGCAACCAAGGCAAGCCAACCACGCCCGTCCCGTCGTCGGCACCGACCCGAGCGGAAGAGAAGCCCGCACCGCAAGTGCCCGATTTGAACTGGATTGAAGCGACGGACAATCCTTGGGGCGTCCGCATGCTCGACGTACGGCCCGTGACCTTGACCATGTTGTCCACGAGCCAGGATCCACAATGCGCGACGAATGCGATGTCGTTCGAGCAGGATGACGGCACTGGCTTCATCGGGAAGACACCCGTTAGCGAACGCGACGTTGAGACTTCACTGAGCTTTCCCGTCGATCAGGTGTTGTCCGATGGCGTATTGTTCGCGCCGCGGGCTATGGAGCACAAGTGGGCACTTTTCTTTCATCAGGGTGAGATAATCGTTGTGCGCAGTTGGACACGCGCCGTGATGCTGGTCGCGCGTGTGGAAGCGCGTGGTCGTCATATCGAGATCACCCGTATCCGCGGCACTTTGTGTGCTAGTGACGAGACGCCCGAGTTCACGGTCAGGGGACTCGACTACCTGCTGCGCAGCCATGTTCTCGGCGCTATCTACCCAGCGCCCCTACCGCCCGGTATCGAGGCGGACCCGAAGGCCGCAGCCATGTGGTGCATGTCTGCGTTCGGCAACCTCGCGCAACTTGCGACGCCGTACTCCTTTACCCGACCCGATCCCGAGCGTCCGTTACGGACTCATTCGCTGTTGCACATTGCCGTTGCGCGAGGGCAGCCCGAAGCAGTCGACGCCTGCCTGCGGTCAGGAATGCCAATCGATGCGTTGGCAGCCGATGGGCTGGCACCGCTACATTGGGCGCTCGCCGCTCAAGACGGCTCGATTATCAGCATGCTGCTGGACCGCGGTGCGTCCGTCGACGTGCGCTCCGAACAGGGTGCAACGCCACTGATGAACGCAGTGCAGGCCGCCAGCGTGGAAACTACCACGCTGCTTCTCGATCGAGGCGCCGATGCGAACGCACGAGACGGGCGCGGCTTCACGGCATTACATCGTGCGGCCGAAATGGGGCTCGCCGACATCGTGCGCTTGCTGTTGGATAGAGGCGCGACCGTTGAAGTCGATGCCGAAGGACATACTCCCCGATCGCTGGCGGAAGGCCGAGCGCGGAATGACATTCTCGCGATGCTTCAATCGCCTGGATGACCGCTTGTGGCCGATAACAGTCATCGCCTCCCGCGTTAACCCAACCCTAGAACTTCATCCTCACACCACCATTCACCACAAACCCTTCCAACGGTGCCCATGCATCCACGGTCCACTGGCCATCGTCGGCGCGGCGAGGCCGCAGCATCGGGTTGTAGCCGATCTGGCGGACGTTGAGGATGTTTTCCAGGTTGAGGAACAGGCTGATTCTTCCCAGCACAATCTCCCCCAGTGCGCCCACTTCCAGATACGGGCGGCTGCGTCGACGCCAGGGATTGTCGTCAAGCGCCTGGATGCCGGTGTAGTAGGCTTCCAGGCCCACGCGGCCACGGTCGTGCTGCTCCCACATGGCAACCAGGCCTGCGCTGTGCCGGGGCGTGAGTGAGACCAGGCGGCGGCCAGCGCCTTCCTCGCCAGGCTCGCGCGCATCGGTGTAGACATAACTGCCGGTCACCGTTATGTCCTGCCAGCGGTAGCGCAGCAGAAGCTCACTGCCACGGGTGCGGGTGACACCCTCCACGTTGACCAGTTGCACGCGTTCACCCGGGGCGGTCGCAGATTCCACCAGGCGCACCGCATGGTCGATGTCGGATGCGAACACGCTGAGGTTCAGTTCCCAGGGGCCATGCACGTAGCCTGCATCGATGGACCCGGTCGTTGCGATCTCCGCGCGAAGGCCGGCAAGCGGCTCCAGCCGTGACAGACCGGCGGCCTCGATCTGTTCCACAAACGGCGTAGGCGCGTAGAAGCCTCTGCCGATCGAGGCACGCAGGGTCCACTCATCTGGGCGGAACAACAGCGATACGCGGGGGCTGAAATGCCCGCCATAGGCGCTGTGGTCATCCCAACGCGCACTACCGGAAAGCGTGAGGTCCTCGCGCAGCGCCTGCTCGGCCTGCACGAACACGGCGGGCACGGTGTAGCGGTAATCAAACTGCGGGTATCGGGCGGAACGGAACCGGTCCTGCTGCGCGGCAATGCCGGCCAGCCAGCTGGTGGCACCTGCGCCGGACGCAAAGCTCACTTCCGCAAAACCGGTCTGATGGGTGTCGCTGTCCTGCTCAGGGCCATACCCGTGGTCGTGATCCGTGGACATGGCCGACGCGCGCAGCTGCAGGCGGTCGCTCTCGCGCACCGGAACGTCCACCACCGCGCCGGCGTCAAAGCGCTTCGTGCGCTGTGTGAGGGCGAACGGCTGCCCATCGGGTGCCCGTTGCCCGGGCAGCGTTCCGCCCAGGCGGCTTTCGCGCATTGCGCCTGCCGTCAGCAGTGCACGCGCGCCACTTTCCGATTCCCAGAACAGGCGCGGCCTGACCGTGGCACGCTCGTAGCCGGGAATGTCAGCCCAGCCGTCGCCATCCAGATCCTGGCGGTCCTGGCGGTGGTAACCGCCCACCACCGAAAGGCCCCAATGCTCGGCCAGCGGCCCGGCGGCGTAGCCGGTCACGTCCTGCCCGCCGCGGCTGGTGGCATTGACCAGCATTTCAGCCTCGGCAGTCTCCTTCGGCCGGCGCGATATCAGGTTCACCACGCCGCCCAACGCTGCCGGGCCGTACAACGCCGACGCGCTGCCCTTGATGATCTCAACACTGCCAAGGTCGGTCGGCGGTATCTGCAGCAGGCCAATCGACGATGACTGACCGCCGTACAGCGGCAGCCCATCGGCCAGCAGCTGGGTATAGCGGCCGCGCATGCCCTGGATACGGATGTTTGACGCGCCCATGCCCGGCGACGTGTTCTGCACCCGCACGCCGGCCGTCTCGGCCACCAGCATGGAGACGTTGCCCGGCGACATCAGCAGCTTCTCTTCGATCTCTTCCTGCGAAACGACGTCCACCCGGATCGGCTCGTCGGAAACGCGACGCCCCGACCGGGTGGACTGCACCACCACTGCGTCCAGCTCCACGGCTTCATCGTGGTGGTCGTCGTGCGAGGCGGGCGGCTCATGCGCACTGGCAGAGGCGGCGGACAGCAGGGCGGCGCTCAGCGCCAGGGCAATCGGATGCGGCAGCAGGGTCATGGGTCGTCAGGGCGGCAAGGCCGCGCGGTGGCGAAGTAGCCCGGCGTTGTAAACCTTGATGCGGCTACAAGGTCAAGCGCCAGGCTGCGGCTGAAGCGCTTCCAGCACCCTGCAATCGGCTACGCGGCCGCCTGGACAATTACCGATCATCCGCTCCAGTTCGCCCTGCAGCGCCCGCAGATCCTGGATCCGCCGTGTGATGTCCGCGATGTGCGCTTTCACCACATCGTCCACCGAACTGCACTCGTGCTCCCGCTGTTCACCAAAGGCAATCAACTCGCGGATCTGTTCGATGGAGAAGCCAAGTTCGCGGGCCCGGCGCACGAACGACAAACGCCGCTGGTCCTGGGCGCCGTAATAGCGGTAGTTGCCCTCCGACCGCAGCGGCGGCTGCAGCAGGCCGATCTTTTCGTAATAGCGGATGGTCTCGGCCTTGGTGCCGGTCTGGCGGGCCAACTGGCCGATGGTGAGGTGGCTGGGCATGGGCTTGACCTTGTAGGGGCTACAGGGTTGATAACGGCTGTCCCACCTCTTTTCAAGCCCGGGCTGACCTGGCGGGAGACTCCGATGGACCACTGCTGCGGCCACAAGCGCCAGGAACTGGAAGCGCTGGCCCTTCACAGTGCGCAGCGGCGCGTACTGGTGGCGGTGCTGATCATCAACCTGGCGATGTTCTTCATCGAGTTCGGCGCGGGCATCGTGGCGCGCTCCAGTGCCCTGCAGGCCGATGCCGTGGACATGCTGGGCGACGCGATCGTGTACGGCCTGAGCCTGTGGGCGGTGAATCGCGGGGCGCGCTGGGAGGCCGGTGCAGCCCTGGCCAAGGGGCTGTTGATCCTGGCCTTCTTCGTCTTCATCGTGGTGGAGGTGGTCAGCAAACTGGTCCACGGCGTGCCACCTTCCAGCGGCTTGATGCTGGGGTTCGGAGCCCTCGCGCTGGTGGCCAATCTGGTGTGCCTGGCATTGCTGTGGCGGTTCCGCGCACTCAACATCAACATGAAAAGCACTTTCGAGTGCTCCCGCAATGACGTTGCCGCCAACATCGGTGTACTGGTGGCTGCCGGTGGCGTTGCGCTCACCGGAAGCGGCTGGCCGGACATTGCAGCGGGCGCGGTGATTGCGCTGTTGTTCCTGAAATCTGCGCTGGGGGTGATTGGGGAGGCATGGCCTGCGTGGCGTGCGGCGGCGAAGTAGGAAAGGGATGGGGGAGTGCCCTTCTGGGCAGGAGCGGACGCTGTGTGGTGACACACTTGGCGCTGCAGTGCAATCGTTTGCCGGAAAGCGAGCGGGCCACTTACGATGGCTACATCGGCGCGGAGAGTTACGCCCCGCTGCCCATTCCGTAAGCCATCCGACCTGTTGGAGACCCCCCCATGCCGCACGTTGCCGTCAAGCTCTACGCGGGCAAGTCCGAAGAAGAAAAGCAGCGCATCGCCGACGCAATGACGCAGGCCCTCAAGGATGCCATCGGGTCGACCACCGAATCGGTGTCCGTCTCCATTGAAGATGTGCAGCCGTCAGCGTGGATGGGCGAGGTCTTCGAGAAGGACATCGTCAGGAACAAGCACCTGCTGTACAAGCGACCGGGTTATGCCGACATCCCGGAAGGTTAAAATGGGGTCAGGTGCAGTTAAATAAGAACTTAACTGCACCCGTCCCCATTCTTCCCGCGTCCTTATTCTTCCCGTCCCCATTCTTCCATGGGGTATTCCCCTCGTCGCCAAGGACCGGTCTGGCTGGCAAAGCAGCCAATGCGACCCGGCTCAGGTCGCCTCGCCCTAATGGGCAATGGTGTACTGGCACCTACTTCACGATGATTGGGAAAGGCTGAATGCGCGACTCTTGCGCATGTCATTAGCCTGCCCGCGAAAGTGCGCCTATCTGCCTTGTCGCTCTGCTGCGTCAGGCTTAGCATTGACCCGGCCCGATCAACTGCCGCTTGGCGTACAGTTTGGTAGAGGTAGGCTGATCGGACTGTTCTACGGGTATTTGCAACGCAGGTTTAGAACTCAACATTGGATAATGAGGAGAGCATCTGTGGGCATCAAGCCAGGTCCAAAGCGGATCGCAAAATCTACCGGTAAGCCAGATAGGCGGCAGCGCGACAACAAAGATATTCCCGGAAACACCCGCACCCTCAAACCCCACAAGCACAAGAAGGGAGATTGAGCGAGAGCTGCGTGTGGAGGTTCTTCGAAAGTGGTGTCGGCCAAGGCATTGGCCGACACCACGGCGGGACGGCGCACTGAGGCTACACAGTCGGGCGCAAATGGGGTCACGCAAATGGGGTCACGCAAATGGGGTCAGGTGCTGTTAAATACGCAAATGGGGTCAAGCATTTAACTGCACCCGTCCCATTTTTCTCCCATTGCAGGCGTTCGTTGCGCCGCAAGTGCATGTTGATAAGGAAGCGGAGGGAAGCGTTGGACATCACTGAACGCATCAAGCAAGAGCGTGGAAGCGATACGATCGCCGGAATACTTCCTGGTGCTGCCTCAGCATCCGTGACCGACGTTGCGAGCAGCTTTGGACTGCTGAACTCACCGGAGTGCTACGAAGAGATTGATGCGGCTGAGGCAGCTAAAGTCCTGGAAAGCGTCCTTCATAGGGACATGGCCTATAAGGTCGAAATCATGCCGATTTCCCTTGCACGTGAGCTTTCGGAAGAGTTTGTAGCGGTGTTCGCTGACAGCAACGCGCGCTTCTTCACTAATGGTGAGTGGGGGCGCCCAATGGGGACGCTTGGTGTGGGGTGGACTCCAGTCACGTCCGCAACATTCGACACTGGTGTATTAGTCGTGTCTGATCAGACGGTTGGCTGCGTCTGGTGCATGGACGAGGATTGAGACTGCGCTGGGGCGAGTGTTCGCTTCTGTCGAAAGCGGACTTTGACCAAAAGTTGTCAGGAACGGCCACCCAATGGCGGCCGGGCCCACCTACGTCACTCAGACCTCGGACGCGTGAATCTGGGCAATGGCCGGAACCTGGCCCAGCCACCAGTTTGGATCCGCTCTTCCATTGCTGATGGTGCCGTCCCGCTGCACGCAGTGACGCGCATCGCAACCGGCTTCGCTCAACTCACGGGAAGCACGACTCAGTGACTGGTCCGTGATCTTTAGCTTTCCGTAGACCGTTTGGCGTGGAACTCTTCGACCTCGTCCCACGTCATCTTGATCGCTATGGCTCTAGCCGCAGACATATCCAAAACATATACCTCAACACTTGGGTCCTCTACCGGACTGCCGAGATTAAGCGGCCAATCCATCGGGCCAGTTCCGATCGTCCCGTCTTGCGCGAACAGTACAGCTGGATGCTGGACTCCAGACTCAAACATGGCCCTCACACCAGATTTCAGGTAGTCCCAATCGACTTGGGTGTGAAACGGTGCCCGCACGGTGTGCAGGACCCTAGGAATGATCGAGTCAATGCCTGGCAGAACCACGGAAGTAAAGGACTCAAGTAGTCTTTGATCATCGAGCTTGGCGGTGAGTGAGCCGACACTCTCACCGTAGTTCTTCGCCTCACCGTCATCCAGTCCTACAAGTTCCACCAAATCCAGAAACGGAGCGGATCTGAACGATTTTCCTTGACTACCATCCGCTTGCTTTAGCGCGAACTCCAGAATTCGACGAGCACTGTTCGCTGCCTCTGTAGCAGCCGGCCCCGCATAAGGCTCAGCGGCACCATCCTCTATCAAGTCGAATACAAGTGCGTTGGAGAACCCCATCTCAAAACATGCCTGATGAGCAGGGTGATCCGAGCCAATCAGATCAAGTGCAACCCAGTCGACTAGCTCATGGAGTCTCTCCAGTCGCTGTTCTGATCTGTTTGATAGCGTCGGCATCGGCTCTACCACATCTATGCTGGCATTGGACATCTGCAGCATCTCGACCCCATACCTCACCGCTTCAAGCTGCGACCACTCGAGCATAGGTTCAATCACCACGGCATGCTGGTGGCTCTGCGATGAGCTATGTGCGGCAATGCCGAGGTCACCAAGAGCACGTCCCACGGCAAAAGCCTCTTCACAGCCAATCAGGCCATTCGGAAATGGCGATCCAGCTGTAAGGTTGGACACTAAGGTCATTCCCACTACGGGATCAGTCCAGTCCAGTTGGCTGGCGGAAATGAAGGGCATGTAGTTCTGGCGGACTGCAGGATTTGCTACACACTCCCGGGCGTAGCGCCCCAGGCTTCCCCAGAAATCGAACCGAACGGGCACAGCCCTCTGCCTTAGCCCGTGAGCCTTAACCGCCCACAGAAGATCGCTTTCAAACCCTGTTTCAAAACTTTCGCGCAGCAGAGTGAGTGCCGTTCTGGCAATGTCATAGAGTGACCGGGGTGCGCTGCCTGACTCAACACTAGAGCGGAAGTACCGCGTAGCCTCTGAAGAGCGCTGTGGCAGACCATTGTCAGTGGCCCATGCTGACATCGCGTAGGGATCCACGGTGGTCAGTGTCAAGCACCAGCAACCCGAGCCGTACGCTCCGGCGTCGCGCCACAACATCATGAAACCATGCGCCCCAGTGTGATCGCCCTCTCGTACAATCATTTCCATTGCTGTGAGTACGATCCTGGGAGGGTACCGACTGGCATCATCAACGCCCCCCAAGTCAGCAGCACCGCATCCTTCCTCATCATCTGAACAGCAGGTTTCACTGTCCTTGGGCCGAAGGTAGAGATCGATGGACGGCAGTGCCTCACCGGGCAAGCACAGAGCACCAGTCAGGTGCCAAGCCTCGGGGATCTCGACTGCTAGGCGAAAGCCGCTCGTCGCCGGGGCGATCTTTAGGCCTAGGTACTGTTTTCCCGACCAAACGTTCATGTTCCCAACGGCATGTGTCAGCAGCGGTGACCAGTTCGCAGCGACAACGACAAATAGGACGTCGTAAGTGCCGAGAAACGGTGCCGCGTTCCGGAGCTCCTGCTCGTACCCTGCAAGCTCGGTGAGAGTCTGTCGCTCAGTATCCGTGGCCCGCTTGACCTCGAAGACCACCAGTGTCCTTGTCTCTTGGTTGAAGCAAAGGATATCCGGCCGGAGGACCTCGCCGGTCGTCAAGGATATGCTTGTGTCAACCGAGATGATCTCAAGTGAACCCAGATGCTCCAGCACATTGGCAGCCGCAGCCGCGGAAGCTCTGCGGGAAAAGTGGTCGATGCCAAAAGCCGGAAGGAAGTTCTCTTGGCTTCCCATCGCAGCTAGTGCGGTGACGCTATCGCGCCCATCGATCTCATCAAGCAGCCGTCCATCCTGAATCTGCGTAACCAGCCACCTGACAACATCAGACTCCAAGTCGAACTTCCTGGCCATCTAGGCACACTCCGCAAAAATCTATTGATCTGGACCTGCACGCTAGGCGGTCTCAGGCCCAAGGCTGCTGGTACCTGAAGTCCTCACTGGCAGGGCTCGCCACTTCTCAGACTCTCACATTTGTATATATATTCGTGCTATCGCTCCAGGGTACGGTCGGCCCTGACATCCTAGCGGCCAGTCAAAACAACCATGGAATAGGCGACACAGGGGGTGCCAGGTGCCGACAATTGAACGATTGATATTGAAGAATTTCAAGAAGTTCCGAGAGTTTGATGTCTCCTTCGACGACAAAATGAACATACTTGCTGGAGGCAATGAAGCAGGAAAGAGCTCCATCCTGCAGGCAATAGACATTGCTCTCAGCTCTAGTCGTAGCAAGGTCGAGGCGCTGGGAGTTGAAACGATCTTCAGCGCACAGGCGATCTCAGAGTTTCTTGGCGGTGATCGAAATGTTGCCAATCTCCCGGTCCTCCACATTGAGGTGTACTTCAAGGGATTGGGCGACCAGGAGTTCGACGGAAGGAACAACAGCCTTCGCCATGACGGCTGCGGCATTCGAGTGTCTTGCCTTCCAATGGACGAGTACACAGACGAGATCAAGAAGGCTCTGGCTGATAAGGACGGCAGCTTTCCCTTTGAGTTTTACGAGGTGAGGTTCAGAACGTTTGCTGACAGAACACTGCTTCCATACCGGAAGCCTCTTAAGCACCTTCTGATTGATAGCTCCCAGATCAACAACGAATACGCTAATCTCGATTACACGCGTGCGATGTATGTTGCACAGTCGACCCCCAGCGAGCGGAACAAGCACGCCTATCAGTACCGCAAGGCGAAGAGGGTTTTCCGCGATACATCTCTCAAGGCAATGAATGATACGGTCGTTGACTACAAATTCGACGTCCGTAGCAGCTACAAGTCCAGTATCGAATCAGATTTGGTGATCACCGAGGATGACATTCCTATTGAAGGAAAGGGTAAAGGACGGCAGTGCTTCATAAAGACCGAGTTTGCGCTCCGAAATCGGGAGTCGGCCCTCGACTTGCTTCTTCTTGAGGAGCCCGAGAATCACCTGAGTCACGTGCACATGCACAAGCTGATCCAGCGAATCGACGCATCCAAGGACAAGCAACTATTCATTGCGACCCATAGCAGCTTCATCGCCACACGGCTGAACCTGCGGAAAGTACTTTTGTTGAACGAGATTGGTGCTGCGAAGCCAGCTTCCCTGCAGAATTTGACTGACGATACGGCCCGATTCTTCATGAAGGCGCCGGACAACAATGTGCTTGAACTGTCACTCTGTAATCGGGCGATCCTTGTTGAAGGAGATGCCGAGTTCATTCTGCTGGGAGCTCTCTATGAGGCATGCTCTGGTGGATCTAGTACAGAGAAGGATGGCATCCACGTCATATCTGTCGACGGAACCAGCTTCAAGCGCTACATGGAACTTGCAAAGGTACTGGGGATCAAGGTTGCGATTGTACGTGACAACGACAAAGACTACCAATTGAATTGCGTTGATAACTACAAGGGTTTCGTAAGTGACAATATACGGGTGTTCGCCGATCCAGATCCAGATCGAAGCACATTCGAAGTTTGTATGTATCAGGACAACACAAAATGCTGTGATGATATGTTTGCCGCGGGACGGCGGACGCTGTCTGTTCAGGACTACATGCTCGACAACAAGACAGAAGTCGCTTTCCGTCTTCTCGAGAAGCACGGCAAGGCCCTCACTGTTCCTCCTTACATCGAGCAGGCGATTGCATGGATAAGAGGGTAACTCTTGCTGTCGCGGGCTCTGGCAAGACATCCATGCTGGTTTCCAAGCTTGATCTTGATCGTCGATTCCTAATCGTCACGTACACCGACGCAAACATCGAGAATATTCGTCAGAAGATCATTCAGAAGTTTGGGCACATCCCACGTAACGTCGAGGTTTCAACCTACTTTTCCTTCCTTTACAGCTTCTGCTATCGCCCTTTCCTGGCAATGGAGAAGAGGTCAAAGGGCGTCACCTTCAAGATCCCGCCTCAGCGCCCGGTGTTCCAGCTCCACGATGATCGCAGGTACATGACACCAAAGAGATGGCTTTACTCGAACCGATTAGCAGATTTCATTGATCGCTCGGGTGTCCTGCCGTTGGTTCGTAAGCGACTCGAGAAGTACTACGATGCGTTCTTCGTGGACGAAGTCCAAGACTTTGGCGGCCATGACTTCAGTTTTCTACTTGAAGCAGCGAAGGCCGACATCGAGATGTGTTTCGTCGGGGACTTCTACCAGCACACGTACGACACAAGCCGGGATGGCCAGAAGAACAGCACCTTGCATGATGACTACGCAAGGTATAAGGCTAGGTTCGAAGCAGCAGGACTTAGGGTGGACACGGAATCCCTCAAGGCCAGCAGGCGCTGCTCAGTCAGTGTCTGCCAGTTCATCAGCAACCAGTTAGGCGTCTCAATCTTTGCGCATGAGGACCGAGACACCCAAGTTCGATTCGAATCCGATCCGGAAGCTGTCCTGGCTCTCTATAGTGACCCGTCGGTCGTCAAGCTCTTCTACCAAGAACACTACAAGTACGGCTGCTTCTCGGAGAACTGGGGTGCTTCGAAAGGTTCAGATCACTATGGCGATGTCTGCGTCGTTCTCAGTGCTCAAAACGTCAAGGCCTTCCACGCTTCGACTTTGAGTCAACTCAAACCCGGTCCGCGAAACAAGCTCTACGTAGCATGCTCTCGGGCAAGAGGAAACCTTACTTTCATCCCGGAGTCCATGCTCAAACAGTTCAAACAGAAGTAGCAGCGGTCTGGTCCCACTGGCAGCGCAACATCCATATCGCGAGCTTGAGTTACCGTCATTAGCGCGCAGAACGGGCCGAAGCGATGCCCGCAGTGAATCGCCGAGGACTTTCTAGACGGACCATCTCATTGTTCGTCTTTGGCCGCAGGGAGCCATGCGACCCAAAGCAGACACCCGTTCAACTGACCTCAGTTCGGAGCGGGATATCGCCAAGCTGGCTCGGTACCTAGCTCCTCGCCTTTCATGAAGAGCCTTGGGTCATCCAACAAGGGCAAAGGCATTCTCGAAGCGTAGTCGGCGGTCTCATCCATGGTCCATGCCTTGGTTTCGGCAGTGTGCGTCATTAGATAGTGCGTGGTTATGGCTCCAATGTTGGAATCAAAGCGGAAACCAGTGATTTGTTCTTGGATCCGCTTCCTGCGCAAATCGGCGGCGTTTGCATCGCGTTCCGCATCAGCCACGATGTGCGCTACACCGAGTGCACAGCCCTGGAGCTGCCGGTCGATATCCGCAAGCTTGGATCGAACGTGGCGGGCGCGGGCCTCAATTGATTCGGGGCTCTCCGTGTTCCAGCTGCAAAGCGCTACTGCCTCGAATCTGTCCAAGTAGCGGGGGTCTAGTTCATGGGGAGTCCCTTGGACGCCCATCAGGACCCGCTGCGAGGGAACGACTGTCTGAGTGAATAGACGGAAGAGCTTGGGACCGACCAGTAGAGAGGAACTAGCAGTGTCTTCACGTAACGCCTGGTGATCGCCCTGCACGACTCTTCCGCGGGAAACTGAATCTTCCCACGCGTAGTTGATCGGGTTTTCGTCTAAGGCACACCCCATGTGCTCCACTAGGTAGCTAGCAGGAATAGAATCCAGTGGCGCGAGGAAGGTGACATCCATGTGCACAAAGGATTCTCTAGCTGAGACTAGGTCGCACACCAGTGCGAACATGCCTCGGACTTTCGCGGCTTCTGAAAGTTCGTATTGGCCGGGGCGTAGACGTTTGCACTCGATTCTGGCGTTAGCTTGATCAGAGAGCAGTTCGATATCCGGAGTCCTTCGGTCCGATTCGGGGATGAACCTCAGGCGGTACCCCTCCAGCAAGTAGCGAGCGGCGGTGGTCAGTTCAAGCAGACCGCCTTCGGGATGCTCATTTCGAGGGTTCAGGAACTCCCTTGCACGTGCCTCGGCACCTTCAACCCGATGCAGCTGAGGAAGGGTGGCACCGATGAGCTTCAAAAACGGGATTATCCGCGAAGCTAGGCGCGCGTCGAAGAACCGCCGATCGCGGATCAGAGCATGCGCTTGGAGGAGCATTCCCGCAGGCAAGTCACCAAGTGGCAGAAGATCCATGGGGTCAGGCCAGAGCATCGACCCTGCCGTTGGCAAACAAGCGCTGGAAAAATGCTCCTTTGCTGTTTCAATCCTTCGAACAAGATCAGCGCCCGCCACATGGTGCATCCATGCGAGCGTTCGCTCAACGTCGGAGTCGTTTTCGATGCCTTTCTGCATAGTGAGGAAGCTCTCCTGCTTCTGATTCAGCAATCCGGATGGGCAGGTAAGGGCGTCACCCTCACCCCAGTTCGCGAACGTATCCGATCAGTACCTCATTCAGCCCGTCGCCTGACAGACTGGGCGGCTCGCACTGCCGCAGATCATAACGCATACCTTCTTGCAACCCATCTCTCGCCGGTCAGCCCCAGCATAAGTATTGCGTTTCGCGGTGCAGATCCTCGATCAGGTCGGCCCGCTATTGGAAGGAAGCGAACGCCTCGCCGCGGCGGAATCGTTTCTGCCCGTGCTAACGTCCGCTTCCGAGCCACGGCAATGCCATTCCGGATAGTTCATTGTCCGGCCCTGATTTCCGCGTCTGGCCTAGATCGAACGTCTGAACCGAAGGAAAACATGAGCCTTTCAATGCCCGTCAATAGGAGTTCTGGCAGGCGCTCGCCCGTTATCAGTGGGTGTTTGTGTCGATCATGCAGGCACCTGTGTGGTCTCGGCGCTGGTACTGTTTCCGCGATGCGCAGCCTCTTGGGAGGTCAGACATCAGTTTCCGTGTGTTGAAGGTGGAGCGGCAGGATTTTCGCGGAGCACGGCCTTACGTTCAGATCCTCACTCTTTCCTGTTCGTATGCTGAGCTTCTTCAGCGATACCCGTCCAAGCGTGGTACGGCTGTTGCGGTGCGAGTATCTCAACCTGGGAGCTTCAAGATTGCGGCCAGCATTGTGATGGTTCATCCGATTTCAGCGCCCGCGATGCTCACAGTCCCGTTGGCGGGCGGACGGGTCGAAGTAGGCTCACACTTGGATCTCATCCAAGATCATTCCTGAAGCGGGATGTTCTCTTCTGGCCAGGAGCCGACATACGTCAGGGCACGAACTCTGCACCGAAAGTCAACAGGCGATCAGCTCCAGCGCTGTCCCGCAGCCCCTGCCACTCACCCGTCCCGCAAGCGGACATCCTGAGCCCGGCCCGGCCCCCTGCACACCCTGGTTGACAAGGGAGAACGACCGTTCTACCTTTACCCCATGGACAACACGACCACTGACACCAAGCAGAAGATCCTGGCCACAGCCGAGGCGCTGATCTACCAGAACGGGATACACGCCACCGGCATGGACCTTCTGGTGAAGACCTCGGGTGTGGCGCGGAAAAGCATCTATCGCCACTTCGAGAACAAAGACGACGTTGCTGCTGCGGCCTTGAACGCACGCGACGTGCGTTGGCTGGCGTGGTTCCAGCAGGAGGCCGACAAGGCCGATGGCCCCGAGGCGCGCATCCTGCGCATGTTCACCGTGCTCACCAGTTGGTTCGAGTCGGAGGGCTACCGCGGCTGTGCCTTCATCAACACGGCCGGCGAGGTCGGGGATCCTGAGGATCCCATTCGCAAGATCGCCAGCCATCACAAGCAGAAGCTGCTCGATTACACGCTTGAACTTACCGGGCAACTGGGTATCGAGCAGCCGGAAGCACTGGCGCGCCAGCTGCTGATTCTGATGGAAGGTGCCATCACCGTATCGCGCGTGATGGGTGATTACCAAGCCGCAGACAACGCAAGGGATGTCGCGCAGTTGTTGCTGAAACAGGCCCGCCGCTAGCGGGCCCACGCTCCACCGCAATTTGAAACCCACGATGTATCCACTTTGATTGGAGGCTTTGCCATGTCCAACGCTCAAGCTCGCCCGCCGCTTCCCCCCTTCACCCGCGAATCGGCCATCGAAAAGGTACGACTTGCCGAAGACGGCTGGAACTCCCGCGATGCCGACAAGGTGTCGCTTGCTTACTCGCTCGACACGCAGTGGCGGAACCGCGCCGAATTCACCCATGGCCGGGAAGAAGCCCGGCAGTTCCTGGCCCGCAAGTGGAGCAAGGAGCTTGAGTACCGTTTGATCAAGGAGCTGTGGGCGTTCACCGAGAACCGTATTGCGGTGCGCTACGCCTATGAATGGCGCGACGACTCAGGCAACTGGTATCGCTCGTACGGCAACGAGAACTGGGAATTTGCTGCCGATGGTCTGATGGAACGGCGCTTCTCGTGCATCAACGATATGCCGATCAAGGAAAGCGACCGCAAGTTCCATTGGCCGCTGGGGCGTCGCCCGGATGATCACCCGAGCCTGTCTGATCTGGGTATGTAAGCGGGCCCAAAGCAGAGCAGAGCCGCACCGGGATGAGCTCTCTCACCCTGGGGCGGGCTCTGCGCAGCGCTCGCTCACGACCCTGGGGATGAAGAACGCGGCGCAAAAGTTGGTTCGATCAGCACGAGGCCGGTTGCTGGAAAGAAAGAGAGCGACCACATGTAAACGATTACACTTGGCCGTGTTTGCGGTAAATTGATCCGCATTTAGCGCTAAATCTCACCTGATCGGACTTTTCATGTTGGCTCGTCGCGCCAGTCGTACCCGGGTTGCCGTGACGCTCCAGACCGTAGCGGACCGGGTTGGTGTGTCGACGATGACCGTTTCCAATGTGATCAATGGTCGCGGAAAGGTCAGTGCAGAGACACGCTCCCGGGTCAAAGAAGCCATCCGGGCGACTGGCTACGTCCCAAACGTCGCAGCCCGACGGCTGGCCGGTGCCGCTGGCACCCGGCTCGGCCTTCTGTACCCTGACGTGCGCTCCCCCTTCCTGACCGAAGTGCTGCTCGCTGCTCTGGCCAGTGCCAACACGGTTGGCGCTCAGCTGGTCGTGCGCGAGGGACGTCTGGCCACTGTCGACCATGCCGAGCAATTGGTCATGGAAGCGATCGAGGCTGGGGCCGAGGGGTTGCTCCTGGTACCCCCCTACGCCGAGCTCCTTTCTGAATCGGACTACTTCCAGCGTCTCGGGATCCCGGCTGCAGCAATCGCCGGCGCAGCTCCCCTCGAGGGAATGCAGACCGTCCGTATCGACAATCGGGAGGCAGCCAATCAGCTCACGACTCACCTGATCCAGGCGGGTCACAGGCAGATTGCCTTCATCACCGGCCCCATGGATCACGGCGACAGCCATGAGCGTTTGCTTGGCTATCAGGACGCAATGGTCAGCCATGACCTGAGCATCGAGCCATCCCTTGTTCGCGCGGGCCGCTTCTCCTTCCAGTCCGGATGTGAGGCCGCCGAATCCTTGATCGCTGAGCAGCCACACCCGACCGCGATCCTGGCAAGCAACGACGACATGGCCCTGGGGGTCCTTTGGGTGGCCCAGCGAGCCGGACTCCGGGTCCCTGAAGATCTATCCGTTGCCGCATTCGACGATACCGCCGCCTCCCGGCGAGCGTGGCCCCCTCTGACGGTGGCCGCACAGCCCATGGGGGCCATGACCGACGCCGCGGTTGCCGCCCTCCTTACCAACCTTGTGGGCAAGGGCGAACTACCCTCGGGCGAGCTGGTGCTGCCGTATGACCTGATTGTTCGGACCTCATCAGGCTCGCCCATGACCTTGGTCAGGCTGGAGGTTTAGCGCTATATCCGCTCTGATTGCGCGAATGTAATCGTTTACACGAGGGCGAGATGAGTATTCGGATTGACGCGCTGATAGCGCAGATGACGTTGGAAGAGAAGGTTGGGCAGCTCAACGTCACGGCAGACATGGTTCGGCCGTTCGCACCAGACATCAACCCTGTTGCCAATGAGCAGAACGCTGATCAGGTCCTGCAGCAGATTCGTCAGGGCAACGTAGGCTCGTTGTTCAATGGCAAGGGCAAGGAAGGCGCAGTCGAGCTGCAGCGCGTAGCCCTGGAAGAGAGCCGCCTAGGCATCCCGGTAATTCTGGCCGCAGATGTCATCCACGGCATGAGCACGGTATTCCCGATTCCTTTGGGCGAGACTGCCAGCTTCGAGCCTGACCTGGCTCGGCGTACTGCGCGTGCTACGGCAGTCGAAGCCACTGCAGCGGCCATCCACTGGACCTATGCACCAGCGATCGACGTAACTCGTGATCAGCGCTGGAGCCGCGGTGCCGAGGGAACTGGCGAGGATACGTTGATGGCCTGCCGATTCGGTGCTGCCCGCGTCGAAGGCTTCCAGGGAAGTGATCTGATGGCTGAAGACAGCATGCTGGCTACGGCCAAGCACTATGTCGCCTACGGTGCCAGCCTGGCCGGGTTGGATTACAACACTGTCGACATTGCGCCGCAGACACTGCGCGACGTTCATCTGCCGCCGTTCCAGGCCGCTGTCGATGCTGGCGTTGCCAGCGTGATGAGCTCGTTCAACGACATCAACGGTGTTCCGGCCAGTGCGAACAAGCCGCTGCTGGTGGATGTTCTGCGCGGCGAATGGAAGTTCAACGGCATCACCATCTCCGACTACACCTCCGAGATGGAACTGGTGGCCCATGGCTACGCCGAAGACATGAAGGATGCCGTACGGAAAGCCTTCATGGCGGGCTTGGACCTCAGCCTGCAGAGCGGCCTTTACCTTGAACACCTTCCTGCCCTGGTCCGGGAGGGGGCCGTTCCAATGTGGCGGCTGGACCAGGCAGTGCGTCGCATGCTGGAGTTGAAGGAACGTATTGGCCTACTGGACGATCCCTATCGTTCACTGCGCATGCCCGACATCTCCGCAAAGCAGCTCGCTGAACACGAAGCCTTGGCGCGTGAATCGGCCAAGCGCTCGATTGTCATGCTAAAGAACGAAGGCAACGTGCTGCCTCTGAAGAAGGCAGGGCAGCGTATTGCGGTGATCGGCCCATTTGGTCGTGATCGAGACAACATTGAAGGCTGCTGGACGCTGTTTGGTGACGCCAGCCGCTACGTCTCCCTTGAAGACGGCCTGCGTGCAGCAGTAGAGAACGAAGAGCACCTGCACTTCGTTGATGGCTGCAGCCTGGAGGGGGACATCGAAGGTGGTATCAAGGCTGCGATCGAAGCGGCTCAGGCAGCTGACGTGGTAGTCCTGGCCTTGGGTGAGCCGCAGCGGTACTCGGGTGAAGCCCAGTCGCGTATCGAGATCACCCTGCCCGCTGCACAGCAGAAGCTTGCAGATGCGATTTCCGAGGTTGGTAAGCCCGTTGTGGCTCTGGTTCGCAATGGTCGCGCCTTGGCGCTACACGGCGGCGTGCGCAACGCCGACGCGCTGCTGATCACCTGGTTCCTGGGCTCGCAAACTGGACATGCCACGGCTGACGTCCTGTTCGGCGACTACAGCCCTTCCGGTCGCCTGCCTGTTTCTTTCCCGCAGGAATCCGGCCAACAGCCTTATTACTACAACCACACCCGCACTGGTCGTCCAGAACTTCCCGATATGAAGGAGTTCAAGACACGTTGGCGAGAGATCACCCACGAAGCCCTGTACCCGTTTGGTCACGGCCTGACCTACGGCAAGGTGATGTATGGCCCGACAGCAGTCAGCTCTGAGGTGCTTGAACGAGGCGGGGCAATCCGAGTCAGTGCAAGCATCAGCAACGATGGCGACCGGCTGATCGAAGAGGTGGTTCAGCTGTACATCCATGATCGGGTGGCCAGCCGCGTTCGACCGGTCCGCGAGCTGAAGGGCTTTGAGAAGATTGCCATCAAGCCAGGTGAGGCGATCGAAGTTGCCTTCCTGCTCGACGAGTCCATGCTCGAGTTCACTGACGTGGAAGGTGTACGCCGAGCCGAGCCAGGCACCTTTGACGTCTGGATTGCACCATCCTGCACGACGGGCATTCCAGCCCGGTTTGTACTGTCGTAATGAAGAGAGAGGGGCGCATCCGCGCCCCTCTCTCTTCAGGTCATCAACTCAGTGAGGACCGACTCAGATCGACCTTGGTCGACTGAACAAAATCCGTTACCGAGTCAGCAAGCTCAAAGGCACAAATGGGGACGGGTGCAGTTAGATAAGCATTTAACTACACCCGTCCCCTTTTTTCCGCTCGATCAGTGGACCGGCCATGATTCCGCAGGCAACTTGGACCCTCAAGCGCATCGAGCAGCCAGAGCCTGACGGCGTACTTGAGGGATCCATCTGTTCCGAACGAACATTCACACGGTCCGCAGCGACCCTGTCCGTCGCGCGCCCGAGCGCCATCGCATCGCACCGATGGTCAAAAGCGCCACGCCGCTACAGCGCTCAGCAAAACCCGTTGCGCGAATCCGCGCCAGAACATCGTCATCCTCAGCCAACTCCGACGTAATCCGCCGCGTTTCGTCAGATTTTCGGGTCACTCACGTCACGATTGGCGCGCATCCGCGCCAGCGCCCAAAATGCAGAATTTCCCTACTTCCCAATCGTTTCCACTTCCGGCACGGTAGTCCTCGGAGCGTAGAGCACTCCTAGTAGACGTAGATTGGTTGTCCCGTTGTCGGGAAGGTGGCGAATACAACACCCCCCAAAGTGGGGGAAATCAGCCACGCCGTTTTCGTCTACTAGCGGTCTCTAACCTCCCGACGCCTTTCCCATGGTGGGAAAGGCCTCTTCCCGGGAGTCTGTGATGTACGCGTTCTGGGCCTTCACCCATCGCTTCGAGCTGCCCACTCGAGGCCTTCGATTACGTCTTCCGCGCGCCCACAGCCATTTAGCGCTGCTACTCCTCGCGCGCATCCACGCCTTATAGCGCCGGGCACAATCCCGGCCATCTGATCGGCACTGCATCGCGCCGTTGCTGCGCTGTGCGCTGCCCACTCGTTGAACTCAACTGTTACCCAATCGTGGGAGGATTCCATGTGCGAGCTTGTTCTGTTGCAGATACGAATTGCCAAGCCAATGCATGCTGCCTTGAAGGCGGCGGCCCAACACGAGGGGCGTTCCCTCAGCAAACTGGTCAATCGGCTGCTGGAGTCATACCTGTTGTTGCGCACCTGTGCGCTGCAGGAAGACGGCAGCCCTTCACCAGCGGCGGAGCTGGCAGCCGCATCGCCAGCTTGGATGGCCTTCAGCCGGCCGCGTCGGCGCGGTGGGCGAGTGCGTCCAGACGCAGGAGCCCGCCCATGAGCCGCATCTCAAGGACCATCATCTACCCCACGCCGCGAGAGCATCCGGGCAAGGTGCTGCTGGCAACGTACCTGAAGCCGCTGGGGCTTTCGGTGCGCCAGCTTGCCCTCTGTCTCAACGTGAGCCGTGGCCGCCTGGACGCGGTGGTGCACGGTCGCAGTGGCATCGACCCACAGTTGTCGATGCGCCTGGGCCGTCACTTCCGCGACCCGCCGCTGCACTGGCTTGAGTTGCAGGTGGCGTACGACGTAGAGGTGACGTACCGCGTCTACGGCCCGAGTGTCGACCTGGTCCGCCCGCGCGTGTACTGGTAGCGGCACGGCATAAACATGCGCAATCGCGAACTCCACTGCGCGGCCCACGCTGGCCGCGCCAGCACCGCCGCGCCCGTCAGGGCCGCACCCACCCAGTCCGCAGGAGGTTCAGGCATGGGCCTGATGATGGCGTTGGAAATCGAGTCGGGCGCAACGATGGAGGAAGTGGCGCAGACGCTCACTGACCTGGGCGAATGCGTAAAGGACATTCCGCGCATCTATGGCGGCCTGTTGCCTGGATCGAAGTGCGGTTTCGGTCTGACCCTGCATCGCTACCCGATGCGCGTTCTGGCCAAGGGGATGAAGGTCAACTGGACAGTGGGCCTGACGATGACCTTCCACTTCCGCGCGGCCAACAAGATGAGCAGCATGGCGGAGATCTACCCGTTCATCGAGCTCTTTGCAGAGCAGCACCCGCACCGGTTCGTGCTGTCGCTCGAGTACGAGCGCGTCTATGCGGTGCGGGATGAGAAGCGGCTGGATCTGCGCTGGCCGTTCTCGGCATGAAGTGGGTTCCTGGCGCGGCCAGCGCCAATCCATACGCATTGCCGCCCTGTTTGTCGGCCGATCAGACTAGAGCTCGGATGGCTCCCCAGTTGGATCAGCAACATTATCTGTTGGGATATGATGATGCTTTGGAGGAGGCCTTGGGTGAAGCAATGCTCGTGAAGTCGGTTCGAACAGATCAGACGATTCAGACATCAGGATTCGATAACGCGGAGTCCTATCTGCACATGATCGAATGGCTGCGGCAAGGGGACTTCCCCGGCTTCCTGATCAACCACGTCGAGACCGAGCTCTGCGCGCAGGACAGTGGTTCACGCCTCGTGTCGGTGGTCTGTGGAGCAGGGATAAAGCCAGAAACGAAGCTGCGCGCCGCGGACGAAAACGAAGATGTCGGTTACGTAAAGGCGCTGAGCATGATCTTCCCTCTCAATCTCACTGTAGTAAGTGGAGATGGAGTGCAGTGGCTTCTGGATATCGAAGCCGGCTATCACGCAACAGGGATGGATGTGCCTGATGGCTTCGCTCTGAGATTTGACTTCAATGTGATCGAAGCTCGAGCGTCCGGCTGAAGTAACACGGGCCGGATCCATCTCTGCTTGGAGCAAGTCCCTCGATGGTAGGTTCCGCCAAAGGACGGCCCGATGAACACTGTGGTTGATGTGAGACGCGAGGCAACCGAACTCCGCCTTCTTCCCTCCAGCGCTGCCGCTGACTGGTTGCTTGAGCGGTATCCGGCAGGTTCGGCGGACTACGGTACCGCATTCGATCTGATGGCTGCACGGTCTTGGAAGCGCGCAGATCAGAAGCGGCTGGCGGACCATTACCTTGCACGGCTGCCGTTCGCCAGCGCCAAGCCCTACCAGGTCTTCCTGTCCTTCATGTCGGTTCCGGTTTTCCTCTCGGTGTTGGAGAAGCACCTCCCAACGGATGAATCAGATATATCCCTCTTTCGCTACTATCTCGAGCCAATGCTGGTCCGAGTAGCCGCGACGGACAAAGACCGCCTGGTGGTTCAGGACTTCCTGTGCCGCCTGAAGTGGGTTGAATGAGACGTTGCAGGCCCAGCCCTTCAGTCACATTCGCCCCGCCACCCCGTCATGGCATGCTAAGACCCTTCACTCAAGGACGTGAATCCGCATGCACCCAGCCACCCGACCCCTGGCCGCCAGCGCAGCCCTGCTGTTGCTGGCCGCCTGCCAGGCCACGCCGGAGCCTGCCGCCGAGGCAGCCCAGCGCCAGTACGGCCAGCTCACCTTCAAGCCCTGCACGCTGACCAGCAGCCAGGCCAGCAGCAATGTGGAAGCCGAATGCGCCACCCTGCAGGTGGCCGAGAACCCGGACGCGCCGAACGGCCGCAAGATCGGCTTGAACATCGCCTGGCTGGATACCGATAACCAGGGCGAGGGCAAGCAGGACCCGGTGTTCTTCCTCGCCGGTGGCCCCGGCCAGAGCGCCACCGAGGTGGCCGCCGTGGTGAACCAGGCGCTGCGCGAAGTGCGCAAGAAGCGCGACATCATTCTGGTGGACCAGCGCGGCACCGGCAAATCCAACCCGCTCACCTGTCTGGACGCGGACGGCAAGGAGCTGGCCTTCGACGAGAATGCGGCTGCCACCCCTGAAGTGGTGGCCGAGTTCGCTGGCCGCTGCGCCGCCACCCTGACCACGCGCGCCGACAGCCGCTTCTACACCACCACCCAGGCCATCGGTGACCTGGACGCGGTGCGTGCGGCGATGGGCGTGGACAAGATCAACCTGATCGGTGGCTCCTACGGCACCCGCGTGGCCCAGCAGTACGCCGCGCGCTTCCCCCAGCACACCCGCACGGTGGTGATCGACGGCGTGGTGCCGAACGAGCTGGTGGTGGGCGGTGATTTCGCCAACACCTTCGAAAACGCGATTGCGCTGCAGTCCGCGCAGTGCAGCAAGGACGCGGCCTGCGCCAAGCGCTTCCCGGTGGACACCCGCACCCAGCTGCGCAACGTGATGACCACGCTGAACACCGCACCGGTCGAAGTGGATTACCGCGACCCGGGCACCAACGAAGCCCGCCGCGACAAGGTCACGGCCGATACGGTCACCAGCCTGGCGTTCCTGTTCTCGTACATGCCGGAGCTGTCCTCGCTGCTGCCGGTGGTGCTGGATGAAGCGGCGCACGGCCGCTACGCACCGCTGATGTCGCTCAACCGCATGGCGCTGCGCTCAACCGACGGGCAGTTGAACCGTGGCATGCAGTGGTCGGTGATCTGCGCTGAAGATGCCGACCGCTACCAGCCGGCCCCGGCTGGCGACACCCTGCTGGGCCCGGACGTGGCGCGCATGTTCTTCGCGGCTTGCCCGGCGTGGAACGTGGGCAGCCGCCCGAAGGACTTCACCCAGCCGCTGCGCACGGAGCTGCCGGTGCTGCTGCTCAGCGGTGAACTCGACCCGGTCACGCCGCCGCGCTACGCCGAGCAGGTGCTGAAGGGGCTGCCCAATGGCCGCCACCTGGTGGCGAAGGGGCAGGGCCACGGCACCCTCAACGCCGGCTGCATGCCGCGCGTGCTGGCGCAGTTCGTGGACAACGCCGATGCGAAATCGCTGGAAGTGAGCTGCCTGGACGCACTGAGTCCGGTGCCGGCCTTCACCTCGTTCAATGGATGGGAACCATGATCGTCGCCGAGAACCTGCATAAAGCCTTCCAGACCAAGACCGGCCTTATCCAGGCGGTCCAGAACGTGGGCTTCCACGCCGAAGACGGCCAGATCACCGGCCTGCTCGGTCCCAATGGTGCGGGCAAGACCACCACCATGCGCATGCTGTACACGCTGATGAGCCCGGACCAGGGCCGCGTGCTGGTGGATGGCCTGGACGCCACCAAAGACGCCGTGGCGGTGCGCCGCCGGCTGGGCGTGCTGCCGGACGCACGTGGCGTGTACAAGCGCCTCACCGCACGCGAGAACATCGCCTACTTCGGCCAGCTGCACGGGATGAGCGCGGCTGATATCCGCGAGCGCACCAAGGTGCTGTCGAAGGCGCTGGACATGGAAGACATTCTGGACCGCCAGACCGACGGTTTCTCGCAGGGCCAGCGCACCAAGACCGCAATTGCGCGTGCGCTGGTGCATGACCCGCGCAATGTGATTCTGGACGAGCCCACCAACGGCCTGGACGTGATGACCACGCGTGCACTGCGGGGTTTCCTGCGCGGGCTGCGCGACGAGGGCCGCTGCGTGATCTTCTCCAGCCACATCATGCAGGAGGTGGCGGCGCTGTGCGATCGCGTCGTGATCATCGCCAAGGGCACGGTGACGGCAGCAGGCACAGCCGATGAGCTGCGTGCGCAGACCGGCGAATCGAATCTGGAAGATGCCTTCGTGAAGGCCATCGGTAGCGAAGAAGGACTGCACGCATGAGCGCGTTTGCCACGTTGTTGACTGTGATGCGCAAGGAACTGCGCGACCTTTCCCGCGACCGCCGCACGCTGGCGCTGACCCTGCTGCTGGGGCCGCTGCTGTACCCGATTCTGATTCTGGGCATGGGCAAGCTGGCCGAAACACGGGTCAAGACCCAGATCGACAAGCCGCTGGAGATTCCCACCATCGGGGCAGAGCACGCGCCGAACCTGGTGCAGTTCCTGGCTGCGCAGGGGTTGAACGCGGTGGAGGCCCCGAAGGACCTTACCGCTGCCATCCGTGACCAGAACATCGATGTGGCGCTGCGGATCAGCCCGGACTTCCGCAAGAACTGGGAAGAGGGTCGCCCGGCGCTGGTGGAGATCGTGCAGGACAGCACCCGTCGTGCTGCCGACGTACCCACGGCGCGCCTGAAGGCCGCGCTGGCGGGTTACGGCCAGCAGGTGGGCGCACTGCGTCTGCTGGCGCGCGGCGTGGACGCCCAGGTCGCACGGCCGCTGGATGTGGCCACGCAGGACCTGGCGACCGCCGAAGCCAAGCGCGGGGTGATGCTGTCCATCCTGTTGCCGGTATTGCTGACCATCACCTCGTTCCTGGGCGGTGCCTATCTGGTGATGGACACGACCGCCGGCGAGCGTGAGCGGCAGTCGCTGGAGCCGCTGCTGGCCACACCCGCGCCGCGCAGTGCGATTGTGAGTGGCAAGATCGCGGCGGCGTGCGTGGTGGGGTTGGCATCGCTGTTGCTGACACTGACCGCGTTCAAGCTGAGCGCGCAGCTGGGAACAGGCGCGGCGGCGCGGCAGCTCAACATGGGCTTCGTACCGATGCTGCAGATGCTGTTCATCATGCTGCCGATGCTGCTGATCGGCACCTCGCTGCTGACCTTCCTGTCGGCAGCGTCCAAGAGCATGAAGGAAGCGCAGAGCCACATGACCTGGCTGATGCTGCTGCCGATGCTGCCCGGTTACGCACTGATGGTGTACCCGCTGAAGAGCGAGCTGTGGCAGTTCGGCGTGCCGTTCCTGGCGCAGAACCAGATGCTGCTGAAGATCATCCGCCACGAAGCGATCAGCCCGCAGATGTGGGGCGTGTACCTCGCCGCCAGCCTCGGCCTCGCCGCCATCCTCTGGTACGCCGCCGTGCGCCGTTACCACCAGGAGCGGCTGGCCATCTCCGGCTGACCCCAGAAAAGGGGTCAGGTGTAATTAACCTCTCACCCGTCCCAGAAAAAAGAAAAAGGGGACGGGTGAAGTTAATTGCGGGAGGAGCACCGCGCAGATCCGTAGGGCTGCGGGTGCTCTCAGTCTTTCGACTGTCTTGGCCGCCCCTGCGGCCTCACGGTGACAGGGCGATTCAACGCACGCTCAACCATCCGCTGGAATACGGGCGACCCCAGTGCTCGCTGTTGATCCGAGTAGCGCCGAATCCTCTCCACCTGCTCGTCGCTGATACCCTCCATCAGGAGGCGGCGGTACGCGCTGGTGCGCTTGGGTTTCGTATCTCCAAGCGACAGATATGTGGCGTGTAGCGTGAACCACGGTTTGTGACGGTGGCCAAGGTGCTCATGCACGCTTGACCAGGGGTAGTCCTCGGGTCGTGAAACTATTGCAGCCCTGACCGGGTTGAGCTCGATGTAGCGACACGCCATCAGAAAGTACGCATCGGAGTCCACAAGGCACGATTTGTAACGACCTTCCAGCAACGTGCCGGTTCGCCCATGGCGAGTGTTGAAGTACTTGACGTAGCACAGGCCCAGGACCTGCATTGCGAGGGCGACGGACTTGTTGCTTCGCGGCGTCAGAAGCAAGTGGACGTGATTTCCCATCAGCACAAAACCGTTGATGGCGACCTCATGTTTCGCGCAAGCCCTACGAAGCAACCGCAGGTACTGGAACCGATCCTGGTTGTCCACAAAAATTGCTGCGCGGTTCACGCCGCGCTGTATGACGTGTAGCGGATAGCCTGCGAGGACGATTCGTGCGGTACGTGGCATGGCGCGAGCGAAATGTCAGGAACTGGCGCTGACGGTCGCATCAGATCGTTTGTCCGTCGTTAGGGAGGCGGTTGCTTGCAAGGTAGGAAAAGCCCGCCTTTCGCAGCAAACCGCATTTAACTTCACCTGACCCCTTTTTGTTTTCAACAAAAAAGGCCCGGATTGCTCCGGGCCTTTTCGATGCAGCAGGTCAACCGATCAACCGCCCGGGGCAAACGCCAGGGTGCGGCGGGTGGTGACCGGGGCCGAGACCGGCTCGAACTTCCAGCGCTTCACGGCGTTCAATGCTTCGCGGTCGAACACGCGGGCCGGGGTGGCGCGCAGCACGCGGGCGTTGGTCACCGAACCGTCGGTGCCGACGGTGATTTCCACCAGCACGTCACCCGAGGTGCCTGCGCGCAGGGCTTCCGGGGGGTAACGCGGGGCCGGGGTGCTGACCGGGCGCAGGTTGTTGGCGGCGGCCGGGGCGGCGGCCGCCGGGCGGGCAGCGGCAGCAGCAGAGATCGGAAGAGC
>DGLB01000007.1:0-472 GCA_002387845.1 Stenotrophomonas maltophilia
GAAGCCGTCCGCACTGACACCCTGTTTGAGCGCCTGGGTCTGGATGCCGGCCAGGCAGCGGTCGAAGGCGGGATCGACGGTCTGCGCGAGCGCGACCACGGGGCAGCCGATCAGCACGGCGGCAACGGCAGACCAGACAGCAGACAGACGGAACGACAGCATCAGGCAGACTCGGTCGCAACAGGGTCGGGGTCCAGCATAGGCGAATGCGGCGAAACCGGCAGCGCCTGCAGCAGTCCCTGCAGCATCAGCACCAGCGTGCCCAGCCGCTGCAGCAGCACGGCGCGCTGGTCGGGTGCCAGTGCCCCGCGCAGACCGCTCAGCTGCCCCGCGGCCTCGGTCATGCCCGCCAGCTGCAGCGCGTGGGCCGCGGCCTGCAGGCGTTCCCAGGCTCCGCTGTGCTGGTGACGCAGCCCCTGCTCCAGCAGCAGGGCCAGCAGTTCGGTAACCCCTTCCAAGGCCTGCGCCGCCG
>DGLB01000007.1:621-15029 GCA_002387845.1 Stenotrophomonas maltophilia
CCTGCCCCGCCGCCGATTGCGGCGGCCGGAGCGTGGGCAGCGGCACCGGTTCGCCGGCCGTGGCCACCTGCAGGACCACCGCCTGGCGGTCGGTCAGCAGGGCCAGCGGCAGCATGCGCAGCTGGCCGGCGTAGCGCTGCGCGGTGCCGGCAACGGCGCGCAACGGGCCGAACTCGCCCTGCAGCGCACGCGCCAGGGTGTCCACCGTCGCGGGCGCGACCGCACGATGGGGCTGGTAGAGCCACAGCGGAACCGGCGCGTCAGCGGTGGCGTCGGCCGACGACTGCAGGCACGCATGCAGGGTCTGCGCGACCGGGTCCCAGCCCAGTGCGGTCACCTGCACGGTATCCAGCTGGACCACGTGGAAACTGCCGGCGGCCTCGCCAGCAACACCTGCGGCGGCCATGCGCGGCTGCGCGAACGCGGGCAGCTGCTTATCCAGGTGCCGGGCCAGCGCGGCCGGACTGGACTGCCGCAGCGGAGGGCCGAGTTCGTCCCACGCGCGCGGCGACAACGGCAGCACGCCGGTGTGCTGGCGCTGGGCGGTGATGTCGAGCTGGCCGTTGGCACTGCGCGTGGCTCCCTGGGTCAGCACCTGGCTGGCCGCAAGCTGGCGCAGTGGCTGCCCGGCCACGCGGCGCTCCTGCAGTGGCGGGTTGCCCGCTGATTCCAGCGGCCACTGCCGCTCCATCACGGTCAGGGCCTGCGTATCCGGGTCGGCCCACAGCAGCGCGGCCCCCTCCTGGCGCTCGTCGCGCCACAAGGCGGTTCCCAGCGCCACCAGCCGCAGCCGGTCAAGCGCGACGCTGCCCTGTACGCCAATGCCCAGCAGCTGCGCCGCCGGCACGCGCGGGAACGGGTGTGCGGACAGCGCGTTGGCCGCCTGCAAGCGCGCCCACAGGCCGGCGACCGCCACCAGCAGGGCCTGCGGTGCGTAGCGGCTGCTGCGCGCGTGCCGTGCCTGCAACAGCTGCAGCAGCTCGCGCAGGGCATCGTCGACCCAGCACCAGCCCTGCGCCATCACCCGGCGGCGCAGGGCCTGCAGCTGCGCGGCCACGGCCAGCAGTGGTTGCGCTGCACCCTCGAGCCACAGCGACAGCAGTAGCGCGTCCAGGTCGGCGTGCAGCGCCTGGCGCCCGGGATCCGCGTCGGCTGCGCCCGGCGGCGACAGCTGCACGGTGCGTGCGTCGGTCAATGGACCGGCCTGTTCGGCAAGCACGAAGGCGCGGACGGCCACGATCAGATGCGCGCAGCCGCCGCCCTGGCGACAGTCGCAGCGCGCGTGCGCGATCGCACCCCGCACGAAGAAGCGCACGCTGCACATCGGCAGCTGTGCCATCGGCGGTGCCTCCGCGTCCCGCCAGGGATGCACGGTGACCAGCGGGCTGGCCGCGCACAGGCGCTCTGCCTGTTCGAACACGCCCGGTGGCAGCACCTGCGCCAGGGCCTGCAGGTCGAAGCTGGAAGGGCTCCAGTATTCGTCCGCAGCGGGCGCGACATCCCTGGCCTCCTGGGCGGTTGCGGCCTGCGCCTGCCAGGCCAGCACCAGGGTGACCCGATGCCGGCACATGGCCGTCGCGCTGCAGCTGCAATCCGCCTCGCGCAGCGTGACCCCGACCGGCAGCCGGGTCACGCAACCGTCGTCGTACCGGGCGACGATCGTGCCGGCGTCATCAATCTCCAGCGCGGGCAGCTGCCCGGCCGCCACGTCCTTCTGCCCACGTTTGACGAAGCCGGCATTGGCCAGCGCCATCAGCGCGGTCGGGGTCAGCTCCAGCAGGTCGGTGCGCGGGTTCATGCCAGTACCTTTTCGGCCAGCCAGGCGGCCAGTTCGCCGGGCGTCATCGCCGCCACATGCGCGCCCACGTTGACCAGCCGAGCGGCGGTTTCACGGTCATAGCTGGGCTTGGCCTGCGCATCCAGCGCGGCCAGCCCGAGCACGCGCGTGCCTGCGGCGGTGAGCGCCTTGACCCGGCGCACCAGTTCGCCATCCGGGCCGCCTTCATAAAAGTCGCTGACCAGCACCACCACGCTGCGCGTGGGATTGACCACCAGGCCCTGCGCGTAGGCCACTGCCCGGGCAATGTCGGTCCCGCCGCCAAGCTGCACCTTCATCAGCAGCTCTACGGGGTCGGCCACATCGGCGGTGAGGTCGACGACAGCCGTATCGAAGGCGACCAGATGGGTGCGCATGCCAGGCAATTGCCACAGGCAGGCGGCCATCACAGCGCTGTGGATGACCGAGTCGACCATGGAGCCACTCTGGTCGACCAGCAGGATGATGTCCCACGGGTCGGTATGCCGGCGGCTGCGGCTGATGAACATCGGCTGCTGCACATACAGCTTGCGCCGCGCCGGGTCATAGCGATGCAGATTGGCGCCGACGGTGCGGCGGAAGTCGAAGTTGCTGGCAATGGCCCGGCGCGAGCGGCGACGGCGGTCGCGGGTGCCGCTGAAGGCCTGGCGCACCTCGGTGGCCAGGCGCTGCATGATGCGCCCGACCACCTCGGCCACCAGGCGGCGCGCCGCGGCCAGCACCTGCGGGTTCATCAGATGCTTGGTATGCAGGACCGCGCGCAGCAGCGATTCGGAGGGCTGGATGCGTTCCAGCACCTCCAGGTTGGTGACCACTTCATCGATCCCGAAGCGCTCGACCGCATCGCGCTCCAGGCGTTCGATCACCTCCTGTGGGAACAGGTGGTGGATCTGGTTGATCCAGTCGGGTGTGGCCAGGGCAGACGCGCCGAGGCCGGCGCGCCGCTCGCCACGCTGTGCGCGCTCGGGATCGCGCCCGTACAACCATTCAAGTGCGGCGTCGGCCGCCCGGGCCTGGTCCTGCAGCGCACCGCAAGCGGGCTCGGCCGGCTCGCCCAGCAGCAGTCGCCAGCGCTGCAGCGGATCGGGAATGTCCAGGCTCATGCGGCCCCCCCTGCGGATGGGGCCAGGCCCCACTGCGCGAGCGCCGCCAGCACCTCGCGCTCGGCCAGGGCCGCACGCGCACGATCGGCAGCGTCGGCTTCACCGGCGTGCGCGGCGATCAGCTGGCTGCTGGAGAGATGGGTCGCGCCATGCAGGCGCAGCAGCCGGGTGGCCAGCCCGCCCCGTTCGCGCGGCGGCAGCCAGGCGAAGGCCGCGCGCAGCGCTGGCAGGGCAATGACGAAGTCTTCTCCGACCAGGCCCTGCACCAGCGCGTCGAGGCCGGCGGTGAAACTGTCCTCACTGGCCAGCTGGTCGCGCGCCAGCGCGAGCAGCCCGGCCAGCGCATCGCCGACCTGGGCCGGCGCGAACTGCTGCAGCAGGGTCGTGGCCTGGAGGGCCGCCACCGGTTCGGTGCCCTCGACGCGCTCGGCGAGGCCGATCAGCGCGCCCAGCGCCGCTCCCCGGCTGACCGGGGCGGCGTCGGCATTGGCGAGCACGCGCTGCCACACGGCCAGCGCGCGCGACGGTTCGATCTGCAAGGTGCTCGGAAGGTTCTCGGCGCGATCCGCCACCGCGTCCAGCACGATCCGGCGCAAGGCCTGATGTCCCTGCACGTGTGCATCCATCTCGGTGGCAGGCACGCCGCCAGGGGACTCCAGCAGCCACAGCGCGCGGTCCACCCCGGCCACCAGCACCACATCCAGCAGGGGCGCTTCGTCCAGGCCCAGCCGGTGCCCATGCCGGCGCAGCAGTTCCAGGTCGCCCAGCGCGGGGGCCAGGACATCGAAGCGGGCCGCAGCGGCAATGGCGGTGGAGAGCTCATCCAGCACGCCTGCACTCACCGCGGTCAGCCCGGCCCACGCCGCCCGGTTGAGCAGGGCCACCAGGCGTGCGATGTCGCGGCCGTGCCGGCGCAGGTCGGATTCCAGGCGGGCGCGCGCCGCGTCGTGCAGGGTGGCCCCCCAGGCACCGGCCTCGATCAGCGCGGCGTGCTGCTCGACCGGTCGGCCCAGGGTCCAGCGTTCCTCGACCTCATCACTGATGGCGCGCGCAGGACCCTGCGTCCGCGTGATGCCGGGAATCTGCAGGAGCGCGAGCTGATGCAGCACGCGGCTGCGCGCACGGTCGGCAGGGTCAAGCAGATCCAGCGTGGCCGTGCCGGGCAGCGACAGCCCCTGCCCGGCCAGCGTGGCGGCGATGTCGGCCAGCAGCGGCGGCTGCGGCGTGCCCGCTGCCAGTTCACCCTGCTGGTCACCGGCCAGCACGTCCATCACCTGCACCAGCACCGGGTCGGTGCCGGCGCGCAACGGGCCGCGGTAGGTCCACGGCAGCGGTGCATCCAGCGCGTCCTTGACCAATGCGCCGGCCAGCGCATCCAGCCAGTCCACACGCTGCGGCACGCGATGGGCGCGCAGGCGTGCCAGGCCCTCGGCGCGCACCTGCACGCCGATCAGGTCGGCGGTGGAGGCGGGAAGTCCCTTCTCGCGAAGGCGGTGCATGACCGCTCGCAGCAGATGGCGGGGTGCCTCCTGGCCGTGCTGCCAGCACGCTTCATACCAGGCCGGGGATGGCATGCCCGAGGCATAGCCGGCAAACGCGTCCAGCCGCTTGAAACTGTACGGCACCAGATAGGAACCGTGGCGGCTGTCGGCGGCAACCGGCTGCGGCACGGGGGGCGGTTCCGTGGTGGCCGGTTGCTGCGGCCACAAGGCCTGCAACATCGGCGCGTGATAACCACCGCACACCACCAGCACGGGTCGCGCGGCGGCAGCGGGCTGCTGCATGGCCCAGGCGATCCACGCGGCCATCATCTGTTCGCGGGCCTGGTTGCCGAGCGAGCCGCGGTCCTGTCCGCGCAGGTGGATGAAGTACTGGCTCAGCTGTCCGGCCAGCGCCTCGTCATCGTCGGTGTCTTCGAACAGGTGATCCCACAGGGCATCGCGGCCCTGCACGGCCAGCTGTGCACTCAGCGCCTGCTCGTAGTCGTCGGCGCGCGCCTCGTGGGCGTGGTCGGCACTGTCGGCATAACGGTTCTCGAGCCCGGCAAACGCGTCGTGCCAGGCTGGCAGGTCGATGAAGCGGACACAGGCACCTGTTTCATGCCCGACCTGCAGCGCCTGCCATTCCGGCGAATGCGCGGCGAACGGTGTCCATGAACCGTGATGGCGCTGCCCGTCGGACAGGTGGCTGTAGATCGCCAGCGGAAGACGATGCGGCAGCTGCAGCTCCGCCAGGCGTTCGTTGAAATCGGCAGGGCCTTCAATCAGCACGAACGCCGGGCGCAGCGCGCGGATGCGCGCAGCCACCAGCCGGGCACAGGCCGGGCTGTGGTGGCGCACGCCGAGGATGTGCGGGGAACGGCTCACGGCAGGCGGTGACGTGCCTCGAAGTAGGCGCGCCACGCCGGCCCCTCGCGGCGGGCGACGGTGTGTTCGAAGTAACGGCGCAGCTTGGCGCGGTCATCGGCGTTGTCCTTGACCACGGTGCCGGCGATGCACTCGACCAGATCGGCCGGTGACCCTTCGCGCTGCTCCAGGAACCAGGCGCGCACGCCGACCGCATGGGCGACATTGACCGCCTCGGCGGTGGACATCACCGCGTTGAGCCGGTCCATGGCCTTGTCGCTGCCCTGCGCGGCCTGCCCACCGCCGCGCAGATCGCGGAAGGTGTTGACCAGCAGTTCGAGCACCGGCACCGGCACGCTGGCCGGAATGCCGCTGCGTTCAAGCAGGCGCGCGGAGGCCTGCTGCACCAGTGCCAGCTCGTGGTCGAAGTCGAGGATGGGGGCGACGGTTTCGAAGTCGAAGCGGCGCTTGAGCGCGGCGCTCATCTCGTTCACGCCGCGGTCGCGGGTATTGGCGGTGGCGATGATGTTGAAGCCGTCGCGCGCGTACAGCATGGCGTGCTCGCCCTCCAGCTCGGGCACGGCCATGACCCGGTCAGACAACATGCCCAGCAGGCAGTCCTGCACTTCCTGCGGCGCACGGGTGATTTCCTCGAAGCGCACGATGCGGCCATCGCGCATGCCCTGGTACAGCGGGGCCGGCACCATCGCGCGCGGGCTGGGACCTTCGTTGATCAGCAGCGCGTAGTTCCAGCCGTACTTGATCTGGTCTTCGGTGGTGGAGGCACCGCCCTGGATGGTCAGGGTGGACACGCCGCTGATTGCAGCGGCCAGCAGTTCGGACAGCAACGACTTGGCGGTGCCGGGCTCGCCCACCAGCATCAGGCCGCGGCCGGTGGCGAGGGTGACCAGCATGCGTTCGATGCTGGCCACCGGCGCCACCACTTTGGCGGTGGTGCCCAGTGCGGCGTCACCCAGGATGAAGGCACGCGCCGCGCGCAGGCTGAGCGCCCAGCCCGGCGGACGGGCATGCGGATCGGCGGCGCGCAGACGGGACAGCTCGTCCGCATACAGCAGCTCGGCCGGCGGGCGCTGCAGCTCGACAGCGGGTGCGTCAGCAGGGGTGGGGGTGGAGCGTTTGGCCATGGGAGTATCCGGAAAAGGCGGGGGTTGGCACCGCGCGGACGCGGTGCGCCAGGCTCAGGCGCGCAGCGCCTCCAGGTCGCGGATCAGCTCGCTGGTGGCAATGTCGTCCAGCCCGGTCAACGGGTCGGGATTGCGCATCTCGCCCCAGCTGTCGGCCTTGCCGTACTGCACATCGCCCAGTTCCTGTTCGGGATACTCGTTGACCATGCCGACGATGATGCCGGGGTCCAACAGCAGCTCGATCACCCTGCCGTCGCCCAGCGGCTTGGTGAAGTACCAGATGCCGCCACCGTCCTGCGCCATGCCGCGTCGCCAGCCCTTGTTGACCAGACCGAGCACGCGGCCGGTCGGCACCTTGGCCCCCTTCCAGCGCAGCAGCTTGGTGACCGCGCGTTCGCTGGCGTCCAGGCTGTAGGTATCGCGCCCGATCTGTGCGAACGGCTGCAGCAGCTCGTAGTCGGCCAGCAGCTGTCCGAACGCCGCGGCATCGGCGGCATCCAGTTCCAGGGCGTGCGGCACGCCAATGCGCAGGTGCTCGCCTTGCGGCAGCGCGAAGCTGTCATCGTCGGCGGTGGTGAAGCTGCCGTCCTCGGCGACGCGGAAGCAGGCCTGCAGCACGCCTCCGTGCTGATGGCCCGGCTCCACTGCATACACGCCCCAGACCAGGCGCTGCACCAGGTGGCGCAGCAGCGGATGTTCGACCAGGAAGGTGCGGAACAGCGCGGGGGTCCAGCGGCGGCGCGCGCACATGGCCAGTTCCAGGCGCAGCACCTGCTGGCTGGCAATGGTGCGTACGTCCTTCTTCAGGGCCTTGAAGCGCTCGACCGCCTCGGCCGCCAGCGTGGCGTCGTCGGTCTTCTTCGGCTTGGGCAGATCCGGCAGGCGTGCACCGTCGACGCCGGCGGTGTGTTCGCGCACATAAGGCTTGAGGGCTTCGTCGAAGCCGACCTTGAAGGCGCGCGGGCCGAAGTCCAGCTGCAGGGTGCCGTGCTCGTCCAGGCCCAGGTCGGGGGCCAGGCGGTCTTCCAGTTCCTCGGTGCTGAGCTGGCGGGCCTCGGCAATGGCAGCGATCTTCTCGCGCGCCTTGTCCTGCAGCCCCTTGAACTTGACCTTCTGGGCGATGCCGTTGATCTGCATCAGGGCCACGTCCGAACCGATGGCGGCCAGCACATCCAGCCCGGTCACCGCGCGCGCGTGCGCCGATTCGCCGGGCCAGGCGCGGATGAAGGGGGTGAGGCGGCGCGCGGTGTCATCGTTGCCGAAGTGAGCCATCGCCTGCAGCGCCCAGCCTTCCTTGCCGGGTGCGCCGGCGTTGAGCCAGGCCCCGAACAGGTCCCAGCAGAAATCGGCGAGGCTGTCGGCGCGACAGGCGTCCGCCACCTGGGGGATGCCCGCATAGATTTCTTCGTTGGTCGGGAAGGTGAGCATCTGGCCCAGCGCCTGCAGGGCGTCATCGCCCAGCGCCTTGCCGTTGTGCAGTACCGGACGACGCCAGCCGGTGGGATTCCAGAACGCCGGCAGCGCGGTGCGCTTGCCCGGGAAGCGGTCCAGCGGGTTCTCGTCCATCACCCGTTCCAGCCCTTCCAGCACGGCCGGGTCGTTGTAGCGGCCGGCGACCTCGCGCAGCAATGCTTCGTGGCCGTTCAACCACAACAGGCGCAGCGCGCTGGCGGCGGAATCGCGCGCTTCGCCGGCCTTGCCCAGCGCCGCCGGCAGCAGGCCCACGGCGGCGTGCTCGGGATGGCGCAGCAGCCAGGTGCGTCCGGTTTCACGCACCGACTTGAGGCGAGCGAAAGCACGCGCGGCGGTGGGAGCCAGCTCCACCGCGCCGATCGCCAGCGCACGCGGCAGGCAATCCATGGGCTTGTTGCGCGTCAGCGCCGTCACGGCCGGTAGCACGGCCAATCCATGCAGGGCGACCATGCGGCTGATGTCATCGCTGCTGATGCCGCCATCGTCGACGATATCGTCGACGATGGCGTTCCAGAACGGCACCGCCATGCCTTCCGGCAGCGCGGTGATCGCTTCTGTGCGCACCGACAGCCAGAAGTACTGCTGGCGGCGGCGCGCGGCGATCATCTCGCGCCAGATGCGGACGAGGCCGTCGGTGTCGCGCTGTGCGATGGCGGCCACGGCCTGTTCGGTCAGCGGTTTCAGATAGTCCAGGTGCGACCAGAAGCCCAACTGCGAGACCAGCTCGGCCGGGTTGTCGCGGCATTCCTGCAGCCGTTTCGCGGTCCAGCCGGTTTCTTCCAGCGCAGCCTCGCGGCTGCCAGGGTCCCACCGCTCGCGCGGTGCCAGTGACAGGGTCTGCAGTTGCTGCACGGCCGCCGTCTTCTTCTGTTTGGCCACCTGCCATGGCGGAGCCGCCAGCACGGCCGGCAGTTCGTTCGCCGCAGCGACTTCGGACGGTCCCTTCAGGATGGCGCGCTGGCGCTCCAGCGTGGCCCGTTCGGCCGGCTCCAGCCAGGGCAGCACGTCATCGACTGCGTCTCCCAGGCTGCGCAGCAGCTGCACCACGTTGGGCATCAGCAGGCCGGCATCTTTGCCGCCGGGCGCGACCACACGCAGCAGGCCGACCAGCGCCGCCTGCGGCCAGCGGCTGACCGCCAGTGACAGGCTGGCCAGGGATTGTTTGGAGGTGCTGGCGACGCGGGCCAGTGCTTCAACCGCATCCGGGGTGCCGATCTGGGTCAGACCATTGCCGGCAGCCTCGCAGTAGGCGTGTCGGGCCAGCAGCGCCGTGGCGTCCACGCCCCGGTCCAACAGCAGGGTGGAGACCGATCGCGGGTCGCTCCAGATGCCCGCGCCTTCGATCCGCACCTTCAGCGCCGCGGCCACGGCCACCGGTTCAGTCGCGATCTGCAGCAACCAGTGCGCGGTTTCCGGCAGCGGGGTCGCGGCCTCGTCGGTCAGGACCTGATGTGCCAGTTCGGGGCGGTCGGGCAACAGCTGGGCCATGGCGGGACGGCGACACGCCGGCGCGTAGGGCAGCGCGGCGGCAATCCGGTCCGCACAGGCCTCCCATTCCTCCGCGGGAGCCGCCGCAAGGTGATTGCGCAGCACGATTTCGGCCTCGGTGTGGACACCGTTCCAGGTGCGTCCAAATGGCCGGGTCACGGTGCTGTGGAAGGTGGCGGGATGGCCCTGGGTGGCCGGATCGTAATTGCGGTCGACCTGGAAGTGCTGGGCATCGATGTACAGCTCGATCACCTCACGCAGGTTGTACCGGGCGACCAACCAGGCGGCAATCGCATGACTGGCCACGGATTCGTAGTAGCCCATGGAACACAGGGCCAGTACCAGCATCAGACGGTCGGCATCGCGATCCGGTTCGGGCTCGGGCCCCTTGATGCGTTCGATCACGCGTTCGGCGAGCGCCAGCAGAGCGGGCTCGGTGCCGCTGCGGTCCAGGGTCATGTTGCGCTCGATCGCGATCTCCCGCCAGCGCGAGGCGGAATCCGCAGCCAGCAGCGTCGGCGCGAAACGCCGTGACGGATACCGGGTCAGACGATCCTGCTGGGTGATGTGCAGGGGCTCACCCTGGCGCAGCCACGGCGGCAGCGTCGGATCAGCGCTGCCGGACACGCCCGCAGCCGCCGGCACAGCGCGCAACCAGTCCGGCGGGAGGCTGGCGGCGATGTCTTTCACCTTGTCGGCAAACTTGCTGCTCCAGTAATGAAGCAGGCCGGCGTTCGACAGCCCGGCCCACACCAGCTTGGCGGCTTCTTCGCTGACACCGGCGCGGCGGCGCAGCTGCGCCAGCGTCAGCACATCACCGGTGTTCAGGCTGCCATCCAGGATGGCCAGACGGATGCTTTCAAAGCCGCGCGCGGCCTGCTCGTCCACCGGCTCGATGGACTCGGGGACGTCCGGTTCCGGGGCGGGTTGCGCGACGTCGGCCTTGGCCTTGGTTGCCTTGGCAGGTTTGGCGGCCTTGGCCGGGGGCACCGGCGATGCAGTACTGCCGGCCTCGACACCGCTTTCGGTGTAGCCCTTGCCGGTCTTTTCGTTGACCAGCTTGGTCAGCGCTGCCGCCGCCTTGGCCTCGTCCGCAAACGATTTGGTCTGGCTCTGCCCCTGGGTACCGATACGGCCCCAGCGGATGTTCAGATCGCTGCCGTCCTGTTCCACTTCCCAGAACTTGCTGGATGTGCCTTCGACCAGTTCGAATCGCCGCATTGCGTCCCTGCCTTGTTGTTCCCCGTGCGGCCACACCGGCGCGACCGCATCCCTCGGTCCGGATCGTTGACGATCCGCAGGCCTCAAGCATACCGGGGAACCATGGCAGCGGCACGACGCTGCCGAGGTCAGAGGGCCCGCAGCAGACGCAACCCGAACGCAGGTGACTGCGCATCCCAGCGGTGGGTGACCTGCAGCCCGGCCTCGGCGGCCAGCGCGGCAAAGCTGGCCTCGGTGTACTTGTGGCTGTACTCCACGCGCATGGCTTCGCCCGCGGCGAAATCGAAGGCCCGTCCACCGACGTGCACCTGCTGGTCGCGCAGGCTGACCAGGTCGGTTTCGATGCGCAGCCGTTCCACGCTGTAGCGGGCGCGGTGCGCGAAGCCGTCGAGGTCGAAGTCACTGCCGATCTCGCGGTTGAGCCGGCGCAGCAGGTTCAGGGTGAACGCGGCGGTGACCCCGGCCGCGTCGTTGTAGGCGGCCTCGATCAGCGACGGGTCCTTGTGCAGGTCGATGCCGATCAGGGCCACCCCGTCCTCGCCCATGGTCTGGCGCATGGCGCGCAGCAGGGCAACCGCCTCGGTATCGGCGAAATTGCCCAGGGTGGAGCCCGGAAAGAACACCAGCCGCCGCGCCGGTTCGCGCTCCGGTTCCGGCAGCTGCACGGGGCGGGTGAAGTCGGCACACACCGGCAGCATCTCGATCTCCGGCAGCGCCGGGGCCAGCCGCGCGACGCTGTCGAGCAGGGCCGCGCGCGAGATCTCGATCGGCGTGTAGGCCACCGGGTCGAGCAGCGCCTGCAGCAGGATTCCGGTCTTGCGCCCACTCCCGCTGCCGAGCTCGACCACGTGCAGGTGTGGCCCGACCACGGCGGCAATGTCGGCGGCGCGCTCCTGCAGCAGACCCAGCTCGGTACGCGTGGGGTAGTACTCGGGCTGGCGGGTGATCTGCTCGAACAGGGCCGAACCGCGCGCGTCGTAGAAGTACTTGGAGGGCAGCTGGCGCGGATGCTGCGACAGCCCATGCAGGATGTCGGCGGTGATCCGGGCACGGTCGGGCTGCAGGTCGGTGAGCGCGTCGAGCGCGTCGCTGACGGTGCTCATGCGGCGTCCCTGGCCAGGCGCAGCCCGGCGAACTGCCAACGTGCGGCGGGTGCGAAGAAGTTGCGGTAGGACGGCCGCACATGCCCGGCCGGGGTGGCGCAGCTGCCACCGCGCAGAATCCACTGCCCGCACATGAACTTGCCGTTGTACTCGCCGAGGTTGCCCGCGAACGGCTGGAAGCCGGGGTAGGCCCCGTAAGCGCTGCGGGTCCACTCCCAGACGTCGCCGAACAGCTGCAGCGGCTGTGCGGGATCGGCGCTTTCGCCCGCAAACGCCCGCGGATGCAGATGGTCATCGTCGGCGAAGTTGCCCTGCACCGGCAGGGCCTGCGCGATGGCCTCCCATTCGAACTCGGTCGGCAGGCGTGCACCGGCCCAGCGGGCATACGCATCGGCCTCGAAATAGCTGAGGTGGCAGACCGGCGCGTCGGGATCGATGGCGCGCCAGCCCCCCAGGGTGAATTCGCGTTCCAATGCGTCATCCCAGTACAGCGGGTGCTGCCAGCCTTCGCTCTGGACCAGGGCCCAGCCTTCGCTCATCCAATGCGCGGCCTGATGGTAGCCGCCGTCCTGCACGAAGGCACGGTACTCGGCGTTGCTGGCCGGGCGGTTGGCCAGCGCATGCGCCGGTATCAGCACGCGATGCACGGGTGATTCGTTGTCGTAGGCGAAGCCCGGTTGCGCAGGCCAGGCCGGTGCACCGATCTCGACGATGCGCTCGTCAGCGGGCAGCCAGCGCAGCGGCAGCGCCGCACCCGTCCCGCGCTTGAGGTCCTCGCGGTAGGCGGGTTGCAGCGGGTTGGACCACAACGCGTGTTTGATGTCGGTAAGCAGCAGTTCCTGGTGCTGCTGTTCGTGGTGCAGCCCCAGCAGCAGCTGATGGCATGCCTGGCTGTCGAGCGCGTCGCGTTGCAGCAGATCGATGACCTGGTCGTCGACGCGCTGGCGATAGTCGCGCACCTCATCCAGCGAGGGCCGCGACAGCAGGCCGCGCTGCGGACGGGCGTGGGCCGGGCCGATGCTCTGGTAGTAACTGTTGAACAGGTAATGCCAGTCGGCGTTGAAGGGCGCATGGTCAGGGCGGCTGCCGAGCACGAAACGCTCGAAGAACCAGCTGGTGTGCGCCAGATGCCACTTGGTGGGGCTGGCATCGGCCATGCTCTGGACCATGGCGTCTTCGGCACTGAGCGGCGCGGCCAGGGCCAGGCTGCGTGCGCGGACGATGCGGTAACGCTCGGCCAGCGCGGTGGCGGCATGCGGTGTTGCGGCGACGGTGTTCATCGCCGAAGCATCAGTCAGTGGTGGTGAGCGCACCGTCACGGCTGCCCTCACGTTGCGTTACAGCGGCGAGGTGAATACGCGCCGAACGTCGCGATCAGGGCAGCGCGTCGAGATAGAACCAGCGCCCGTCGATGCGCTCGAAGCGGCTGTGCTCCTGCATCTTCACCGCGCTGCCGCCACCGACCTTGTAGCGGGCGGTGAAACGGACCTGGGCGTGATCGGCATCGGGCTGGGTGTGTTCGTGCACGGTAAGCCCGAGCCAGCGGGTGCGCCGGGTGGGGGCTTCATCAAAGCCGAGCGTGTCCGGGCGGGTCTGCGGATGCCAGCTGGCCAGCAGGTAGTCGGCACGCTCCTGTACGTACGCGGTGTAGCGCGAGCGCATCAGGGTTTCGGCGTCGGCGGCGATGGCCCCGGCGTGGAACTGGCCGCAGCAGGCAGCATAGGACAGCGGTCGACCGCAGGGACAGGGTTCGGCAGGGGCTTTGCTCATGCGGCCATTGTGCCCGGAACGGCGTATGCTGGCGCGCCTTTCCCTGCGAAGTCCGTGCCGTGCTGGAGCTGGTTCCCCCCGAGTTGTGGTGGTTGGTGGCGATTGCATTCATTGCCGGCCTGGTGGACGCGGCGGTAGGCGGTGGGGGTCTGGTACAACTGCCGGGGTTGTTCACGGTGTTGCCGCAGCACACGCCGGCGATGCTGTTCGGCACCAACAAGTTCAGCTCGATGTTCGGCACGGCGGCGGCGGCGTGGCGTTACGCGCGCAACGTGCGCTTCCCGTGGCAGCCGGTCCTGTTCGCGGCGGGTACCGCCTTCGTGTTCTCGTTTGCGGGGGCAACCGCGGTCAGCCTGTTACCGAAGGACGCGGTCCGCCCGCTGGTGCTGGTGCTGCTGATCGCGATGCTGGGCTACACGCTGTGGAAGAAGGACTTCGGTGCGCTGCACCGGCCGCGCGAGATCGGCCGCAGGGAGCTGTGGACGGCGCTGGCGATTGGTGCGGCAATCGGCTTCTACGACGGCTTCTTCGGCCCGGGCACGGGCAGTTTCCTGATCTTCCTGTTCGTGCGCTTCTTCGGGCTGGATTTCCTGCGCGCGTCGGCGGCATCCAAAGTGGTGAACCTGGCGACGAACGTGGCGGCAATCTCGTTCTTCGTACCGACCGGCAACATCCTGTGGCTGTTCGCCCTGCCGATGGCGGCCGCCAACATCACCGGTTCGGTGGTCGGCACGCGGCTGGCTCTGCGCGGCGGTACGCCGTTCATCCGCAAGCTGTTCGTGGGCCTGGTGATCGTGCTGATCGCACGCATGGGGTGGGATACGTTTACTGCGTGATCTCTGCGATTGCGGGATCTACGTGTCGCCGGGCGCTGCCCGGCTGCTGTTGGTTCTTGGCGAACAGCCTTCGACTCACCGTATCCCTGGTTTGGCGGCTCGGGACGG
>DGLB01000007.1:15286-142543 GCA_002387845.1 Stenotrophomonas maltophilia
ACCCCCCATCCGATGGCCCCAAACACGTAGATCGGCAGCCGAAGGCTGTTCGCGATCAAGCGTCCACGTCAGCAGCTTCAGCCTGACGTGAGCGCTCGGGCAGCTTCAGGCGCTTGCCTTCCTCGTCATACTCGATCAGCAGCACGCCGGAGTCGTGGCGGCCGCTGATCTCGACGAAGCAGGCACCGCCGATGAAGGGCTCCAGCGTCATCACCGACTTCAGCGGGGTGGCAACCACCATCTGGAAACCGAAGTTGTCGAAAATGTTCATCGCCAGTGCGGTGAATTCGTTGTCGGCCTTGTCGAAGGCTTCGTCGAGGACCACCGCCGCGTAGCTGGGCAACTGGCTTTCCGCGCCGCCCAGCTGGTAGCGCAATGCCGCTGCCAGGCAGGTGGTGGCCAGCTTCTGGCGCTGGCCGCCCGACTTGCCCGCACCGCTGCGGTAGATTTCCACCTGCTGGCGCGTGGCGGCGTCGAGCTCGACGCCGATGAACTCGACGTGCAGGCGCACGTCCAGCACGTTCTCGCGCCAGCGCTTGTCTTCGCCTTCCTGCGAACCCAGCCGCTTCACCAGTTCACGCAACACCGCGAACTGGGCTTCGGCCACTTCGCGCTGCTCGGTCTGGTGGTGCGAGAGCACGTCACGCAGCTGCTGGTGGAATTCCAGCACCTCCGGCAGACGGCGGTCGCTCAGTTCGATGGTGAGCAGCGTGCCACGGTTGAACGGCACCTGCTCCAGGCTGGCGTTCACCTCGTCCAGGCGCTGGCCAATCGACTTGCGCGCCTCGGCGCTGTGGCGCTGCAGCGCCAGCAGGTTGTTCTTGCTCTGGTTCTGCAGCAGGTCGAAGAAGCGCTCTTCATGCTGCGGCAGGCCATCGCGTTCCAGACGCGCCAGGCGGGCCAGGAAGTCCTCGGCCGACGCCACCGACACGGTGAAGTCGCCGGACTCTTCCGGCCAGCCCTGCACGAAGCGGCGGAAGCAACCCAGCAGCAGGTTCTCGACCTTGTTGACGTCCTGCTGCGAGGACGACAGCTGCTCGTTGAGCGCGTTGCTGATCTGGCGCATGTTCGCTTCAAGCGTTTCCAGGCTCAGCGGACCCATCGCCTCCACGCGCTGCTGCAGGCCGGCTTCCTGGGTGCTGCCCAATGCCGGCAGCACCAGCGCCCGGCTCTGCTGACGCGCGCGATCCAGGCGGTCGCGCTCCTTCACCAGCTGGCCGCGCTCGACGCGGGTGTCTTCGTAGGTGCGGCGGGCCTGCTCGATGTCCGCACGGGTGGCGTCGATCTGCTTGGCCAGACGCGCAAGGTCGGCGTTGCCTTCGCGCAGTTCGCGCAGGTTGGCCTCCACGTCGGACAGACGCTGCAGCGGGGTCGCGACATCGATTTCGTCCCAGCCCAGGTTGACCAGCTGGTTGCAGGCCAGGCGGCGATCGTTGTCACTTTCGCGCTGCGAGCGCAGCTGGGCGATGTCGGCGTCACAGCCGGCAATGCGCTTGGCCAGCTCCTGGCCTTCCTTCTGGTAAACCGCCAGCTTGTCGCGGTTGTTGAAGCCCAGCAGCCAGCGCCGACGGTCGTTGACCGCGCTGCGGTCGTCCTTCTCGAAACGGTCGCCCGGGTGCTTGACCTGGCCTTCGCGGGTAATGCCACGCTCGACATTGCGCAGCTCGCGCGCGTCCACGCACTCGTAGTCGAAGCGCTTGCCCAGCTCTCGGCGCAGCCAGGGCTCGAAGCTGCTGTCGCGCAGGTCCAGCTTGTGCAGCAGCGAGCGCGCCGACGGTGAACGCGCCAGCGCCTCGTCGTTGCGGCGCACGCGGTAGAAGGTGAAGCGCATGCCCAGGTGGGTGCGGTTCACCCAGTCGGCGACCTCGTTGTAGTGGCGGTCATCCACCAGCAGCGACTGCGCGAAGGCGAACAGCACGCGCTCGATCGCGCCCTGCCACGCGGCCTGGTCCTGGCGGACCTGGATCAGCTCACCGACGAACGGCAGTGCCGCCTCCGGCACGCCGGTTTCCTCGGCCAGCCGTGCACGCAGCTTCTGCAGCGGCGCGGGAATGCTGGACGGGTTGTGCTCCATCGCCTCCAGCTCGCTGCGCACTTCCGCGAAGCGGCGCTCGTCATCACGCTTGCCGCCCAGGCGTTCGCTGATGGCATCGTCCAGTGCCGCCGAGGCGCGTTGGCGATCCTGCAACTCGCCCTGGGCCTGGTCGATCAGTTCGGCAAACGCCTGCGCCGTGTCCGGCAGCGTCGCCTGCAGCTTCTGCGCGGACTGGCGCGCCTGCTCGCGCTTGGCCTGGCGACGGTCGCGCTCGGCTTCGGCGCGGCCCTGCTCACGCTCCAGTTCCTCGATCCGCTCGCCGCCCTGCTGGCGGCGCTGCAGTTCGAGCTCGCCCAGGCGCTCGGTGTGGTTGTCCAGCGCGGCCCGACGCTGGGCCTCTTCACCAAGCAGGCCACGGTCGCGCACTTCCAGCTCGTGCAGGCGCGCTTCCAGCAGCTGCTGGCGGCGGGTTTCGCGGAAGCTGTCGATACCCAGCTTCAGCAGCTCCTCGTCGCCGCGGCGACGATGCATGGCCTTGAGCTCGTTGTAGTGCTCGCGCGCCGGCAGCAGGGTTTCCACCTGACGCCGCGCCGTGACCACCGCCTGGTGCGCGCCGTCGAGCTCGGCGAAGTCATTCACCAGCCGCTCGGCGGCATTGAAGGTATTGGGCGTGTCCAGCATGAAGTCACGCAGGAACACGTTCAGGTCGCCCAGGTTCTTGGCCGACTGCGTCTTGTGCAGAAGGCGCAGCGCCATCTCGTTGTCGATGCCGAGCAGATGGCGGAAACGTTCGGCGTAGCCGGCGAAGCTGTCGAAATGATGGACGTCGGCCAGACGCTGCTTGAGCTTGCGCAGGTCCAGGTCGAAACCGCCCAGGTCCTTTGCGATGTCGAACGGACGCTCGGCCACCAGGTAGTGCTTGCGCACGTCAGCGGCGGCGGCACCGTTGCCGGAGATCCAGAACAGGCGCACCAGGCTGACCACGCGGCCATCGCCGCTGCGGTATTCCAGCACCAGCGCGGTCCAGGTCGCGCCCTTGCGCAGGTACTGGGTGGCGATTTCGCCGGTGCCCTTGTCCTGCTGGTCGGCCCACGCGCCGCGCACGTACGAGACCAGGTTGCGGTCGCGACCACTGCGCTCGGCCTCGCGGGCGGCGGCATTGAAGTCGACGATGGCCGGCGGTACCAGCACCGCCGACATCGCATCGAGCAGGGTCGACTTGCCGGAGCCGGAGCGGCCCACGAACAGGAAGCCCTTCTCGGCAATCGGCACTTCGGTCAGGCCGTTGAAGGTGCCCCAGTTGTGGACCTGCAGACGGCGCATGCGGAACTGCTGCAGGCGCGGGTCGGGCAGGCCGTCGGTGAACAGGGCGGGCGTGTGCTTGGAAATAGCCATGTAGAACTCTCTCAGGCCTCGGCAGCCGGGGTGTCGCGCAGCTGGCGGTACACCGTGGACAACGCGGAGACGTCTTCAGCGGAGAACAGCAGCTTCAGCGCCGGCGACACTTCATGTCGGTCTTCCTGTCCGGCCAGGCGGGTCAGGATGTGGGTGTCTTTCATCTTCTGCACGGCCGCAGCGACGCGGCGGTTGAAGCCGGCGCGGTCGGTGGACAGGTTCTTTTCGTAGATGGCGAGGGCCTCAGCCATTTCCGCATCGGCGACCACGGCACGGTTGCCACGCGCGTCCGCCTCGGCCAGCTGCTGGCGCAGGTACAGCAGCAGCACCGAATCAATGAAGGTCAGCGGCGAGGTGCGCAGCAGCACCGGGGCATCGACGTCTTCGGTATCGGCCTGGCGGGTGAAGGCCACGCCACTGTCACGGTCGAGCACCAGTTCCAGGAACAGGTCCGACAGCGCCGAGCGGATCGCCGCCTCGCTGCGGATCAGCGCCGGCCACAGCTTGGCGTGGCGCAGCTGGTCGATGCTGGGTCCGATCAGCAGCTGGCACAGCGCGCGGCGCGCGTCGAGCGGCAGGCGGCCGGTGTCGCCCAGGTAGTAGACGTCGTTGCCACGCTTGGGCAGCGGCGTGACGACTACCGGTTCGGCGTCGTACAGGTCGTCAACCGTCGCTTCGTTTTCAGCGCCGGTGTCAGTGGAATCTTCATGCCAGTTCATGGCGTTTCTCCTGGGTGAACCAAACCAGCGGGATGCGGGCACGTCGCCACTGTCCATCGCCGCCACGCCAATGTGCGGTTTCCTGTTCGCCATCCACCACCACACCGTGGCGGGTGCCCAGCGACAGATAGCCGATCACGCTGCCCAGCCCCTGCGGCGCTTCGCGCTGCGACAGCGCCTGGGCGATGCTCAGTTTCGGCTGCGCGCCAAGCAGCTCATGCAGGTCGCGGCGCAGCGTGCGGAAGTCGATTTCCGACGACGCGACCAGGTCGCCCACGCTTTCCAGACTGATCGCCGCCGCGTCGTTGCGCAGCACGCTGCCGTCGACCTGGGCCGTGCGAGGATCGTGCAGTTTCCACTGCGACCACGACCGCAGCCGACTGGTGGTCAGCTGCAGGTCGCGGCCGATCGGGCGTTGCGCGGCGAAATCGTCGCGCAGCGCCAGTGCCTCGGACTGGGCCTGCTTGAGCAGCTGGTTGAGCCGGCGCTGTTCCAGATAACCGCGGCTCTGCACGAAGCCACGCAGGCTGCGCGCGAAGTTCTGCAGCACATCGTGCACCTGGCCACCGCGCTCGAGCATGGTGCCGGTGAAGCCACGCAGGAAGGCGCGTTCGTTACGGTCCAGGCGGCGGGCAAACCCACGCGCCAGCACCGTTTCCAGCGCGGCGTCGAGCTGGGCGCTCTGCTCGGCATCGTTGAGCAGCCGCCAGAACGCCTGGAAGCTGCGCCCGGCGTCGCTCTCGCCGATCACGTCGACACCTTCGAACAGCTGCGACAGCACGTCGCCGCGCTCGCTTTCGTCGTCGATGATGCGTTCGCGGAACTCGCGGTTGAGGCGTTCGAAGTCGTCGCGGACGCGGCGGAAGTCCTCGGTCAGGTCGTCGGCCAGGCCGATGATCTGACGCGCCCGCTCCAGTGCGCGCTTGCCATCCAGCGCCGCCACGCGACCTTCGCCAACACGGGCAATCTCCGCATCGATGCGGTCGCGCTCGTCGCGCAGCGCCGACAGGCGGGCGTCAGGATCGGCTTCGGTCTGCGCGGCCAGCTGCGACAGCTGTTCGATCACCAGCGCCAGCCGGCTTTCGGTGGCGGCCACGCGGCTCTGTTCCAGGCTGTCGGCGAAGCGGATCGCCTGCAGCGCCTGGGTGGACAGTTCGTACTGTTCCTGGTCGGCCCCGTCCGGCAGACGCCGCTCCAGCCAGCCCTGGGCCAGCCAGTGCGCGATGTAGGCCTGGGCGGTGCGCGGCAGCTCGCGCGAGAGTTCCTCGCCGTTGAGCTGGTCCAGCGCGCGTTGCAGGCGCTCGTGCAGCACGGCGGCAGACAAGGTGCGCTCGCCGTCCATCAGCAGGCTCTGCAGCAGGCCGATGATTTCCGGGGCATTGGCGGCGGCCAGCAGCTTCCACTGTGGCTGCTCGCGCAGGTGACGGTAACGGGTGATGCGTTCGCGATGCTTCATGCAGCGGAAGTTCCACGCAGATCACGGCGTGGCACCAGGCCACGCCGTCGGGTCAATGCAGGGTCGGGTGCCCGCACGCGGGCGGCGACCGGGCTCAGCGCTTGCCGCCCACTTCAATGAAGCGCAGGAACTCGGCGCGGGTGCGCGCGTCCTCGCGGAAGCTGCCCAGCATCTTGGAGGTGACCATGCTGACGCCGCGCTTGTGGATGCCGCGGGTGGTCATGCACTCGTGCGCGCCTTCCACCACCACGCCTACGCCGATCGGCTGCAGCACGTCCTGGATGCACTGGGCGATCTGCGCGGTCATCTTTTCCTGCACCTGGAAGCGGCGCGCGTAGGCCTCGACCACGCGGGCCAGCTTGCTGATGCCGACCACCTTGCCGTCGGGCAGGTAGCCGACGTGCACGCGGCCGATGATCGGGGCCATGTGGTGTTCGCAGTGGCTTTCGTACTCGATGTCGCGCAGCACGATCAGCTCGTCATACCCGGCCACCTCTTCAAAGGTGCGCTCCAGGTAGGCGCGCGGGTCGTCCTTGTAGCCGCTGAACCAGTCGCCATAGGCTTCGGCGACGCGCCGCGGGGTATCCAGCAGCCCTTCACGGGTGGGGTCTTCGCCGGCCCAGCGCAGCAGGGTGCGCACCGCCGATTCAGCTTCGGCCTGGGAGACCGGATTCGCGTCGTTGTCTTTCTTGCTCATTGCCTACAGCACCCTGAAGGGGGGCGAGCATCGTACCCGACCGACCCCTCGGACGTCCCCACCCCCGTTGGGGTCCGGTTGGGGTGTGGGTATTGATAGCTGACGAATTAGTAGTATCCTATCTATATTCCGACGCGACCCCGCCCATGAAGCGCACCCTCGACGAACGCACCCAGCTGCAGATGCAGCTCAGCTCCGGCCTGCTGCATTCGGGCCGGCAGTGGCAGCGTCTGGCCGACCAGGCGCTGGGCAGCTACGGCATTTCCGCCGCCTGCACCATGCCGCTGCTGATGATCGGCCGTGCCGGCGGCGGCATCCGCCAGGTCACCCTGGCCCAGCAGCTGAGCATGGAAGGCCCGTCGCTGGTACGCCTGCTGGACAAGCTGTCGGCCAGCGACCTGGTCCGTCGCGAGTGCGACGCCAGCGACCGCCGCGCCAACCTGCTGTGGCTGACCGACAAGGGCGAAGCCCTGGTCAGCGAACTGGAAACCCAGCTGATCGGCCTGCGCCAGCAGGTGTTCGGCGAACTCAGCACGGACGAACTGCGCACCGTGCTGAAGCTGTGGCAGCTGCTGGCCGATGCCGCCGAACGCGTGACGTAAGCCGCCGCACCCCCTGTTGTGTCGCCCGGTGCCGCCCTGCGGCGTCGGGCCTGTCCCATTCCTCCGAAAGAATCGTTGCCCGATGACCGGTGAATTCAGTCTCCACGGTGTGTTCGTCCCGACCCTGCTGGCCTTGATGCTGCTGGCCTACCTGCTCAAGAGCGGGTTGCGCGTGGTCCTGCAGCGCACCGGAGCCTACCGCCACATCTGGCACCCGCCCCTGTTCAACCTGGCCGTGTACGTGATCGTGCTTGGCGGGTTGTTCTCCCTGATGCGTTGGATGCACTCGTGAACAGGATCCTCAAGCACACCGTACCGATCGTGGTGACCGTTGCCGCCGTCATTGCCGCCCTGCTGGTGCTGCGCACCCTGTGGACGTACTACATGGACGAACCCTGGACCCGCGACGCGCATGTCAGCGCCGACGTGGTGCAGGTTGCGCCGGACGTGTCCGGGCTGGTGGAAGCGGTGAAAGTGGCCGATAACCAGGCGGTGAAGCGCGGCGACGTGCTGTTCGTGATCGACCGCGAACGCTACCGGATCGCACTGGAGCAGGCCCGCGCCACCCTGGGCGAGCGCCGCGCCAGCTATGAACAGCTGCGCCGCGAGACTGCCCGCGACCGCAGCCTGCAGGACCTGGTCGCCGCCGAGGACGCCGAAGTGCGCCGGGCCAAGCTGCAGGCCGCACAGGCCGGCATGGCCACCGCCCAGGCGGCGGTGGACCTGGCCGAACTCAACCTGGCCCGCACCGAAGTGCGCAGCCCCAGCGACGGCCACGTCAACGACCGCACCGTGCGCACCGGCGACTACGTGAGCGCCGGGCACCCGGTGATGGCGGTGCTGGACACCGGCTCGTTCCGGATTGACGGCTACTTCGAGGAAACCCGCCTGCGCGGCGTGCATGCCGGGCAGAAGGTCGACATCCGCCTGATGGGCGAGTCCCAGCCGCTGCAGGGCCATGTGCAGAGCATCGCCGCCGGCATCGAGGACCGGTACCGCAGCGAGGGCAGCAGCCTGCTGCCGAACGTGACCCCGGCGTTCGACTGGGTGCGGCTCGCCCAGCGCATTCCGGTGCGCATCCAGATTGATTCCGTGCCCGAAGGCGTGACCCTGATCGCCGGGCGCACCGCCACCGTCACCATCGAGCCGGACGCCCCCGCGTCCCAGCCGGCACACCCGCCGCAGGCGGCACTGTGAACCGGCTGCGCTTCAAGCACGTGATGCTCGGGCTGGCCGTGGCCAGCCTGACCGCCTGCGCCACCGTCGGCCCCGATTACCAGCTGCCGTCCGGATCTGCGTTCCAGCGCCCCGAGGCCAATGCGGGCTTCCTCGACACCGGCAACGCCCAGGTCGCCGCAGGCGCTGAACTGCCGCCGCGCTGGTGGGAGCTGTACCAGGACGCCACCCTCAACGGTCTGGTCGAACAGGCCCTGCGCGACAACGTGGAACTGAAGGTCGCCGACGCGCACCTGCGCCGCGCCGCCGCCGTCTACGAACAGGCGCTGGATGCCGGCGGGTTCGAGTACGAAGCGGAGGCCGGCGTGAGTCGTGCCCAGCTGTCGGCCGAATCCTTCCTGCAGGAACACGAGCTGCCGCCGATCAACCTGGCCGACGGCAAATTCGCGGTGTCCTACCAGTTCGACCTGTTCGGCAAGCTCAAGCGCGCGGCCGAAGCGGCCCGCGCTGACGAGCAGGCCACCGCGGCGGCGATGGATCTGGCGCGCGTGTCACTGGTGGCGCAGGTCGCCGGCAGCTACGTGGAGATCTGCCACGCCAACCACGAACTGCATGTGGCCGAGCACTCGCTGGAGCTGCAGCAGCGCAGCCGCGACGTCACCCAGCGATTGATCGCTGCCGGCCGCGGCACGCCGCCGGAACTGGCCCGCGCCAATGCCCAGGTGGCGATGCTGGAAGCGGCGCTGCCGCCACTGCGCGCACAGCGTCAGGCCTCCGAATACCAGCTGAGCGCCCTGCTCGGCCGTACCCCGGGCCAGCTGCCCGCAGGGGTCGCCGACTGTGCCGAGGCACCCACGCTGACCCAGCCGCTGCCGGTCGGCGACGGCCGCGCCCTGCTGCAGCGTCGCCCCGACATCCGCCAGGCCGAGCGCCGCCTGGCCGCCGCCACCGCGCGGATTGGCGTGGCCACGGCCGAGCTGTATCCGGACATCCGCCTGGGCGCGTCGGTCGGGGCCGCCGGCCTGCTTGAAGACTTCGGCAATGCGATGACCCGGCAGTGGTCGTTCGGACCGCTGATCTCCTGGACCCTGCCCTCCTCCGGCACGCACGCGCGCATCCACGCCACCGAAGCCGGAGCCGATGCGGCGCTGGCCGAGTTCGACAGCAGCGTGCTGCAGGCGCTGCGCGAAACCCAGACCGCACTGAGCCGCTACGCCCACGACCTGGATCGGGTGCAGTCGCTGCAGCAGGCGCAGCAGCAGGCCGCACTGGCCGCCGCGCAGAACCGCCGGCTGTACCAGGGCGGGCGCACGCCGTACCTGTCCAGCCTGGATGCCGACCGCACCCTGGCCTCGGCCGACGCCACGCTGGCCCAGGCCCAGGCGCAGATTTCGCGTGACCAGATCCACCTGTTCCTGGTGCTGGGCGGCGGCTGGAACCGCGATGCCGTGGCCGCGCACGCGTCGAATGAATAACCCGATGCTGCTGCTGGACCGCCAGGCCTGGGTGTTTTCGGTCAAGACCTTCCTGGCCGCGCTGGCTGCGCTGTACATCGGGCTGGCCGGCAATCTGTCGCGCCCGTACTGGGCCATGGCCACGGTGTACATCGTGACCCAGCCGATGCTGGGCCCGACCCGGGCCAAGGGCGTGTACCGCATCGTCGGCACGCTGATTGCCGGCGCGGCCACGCTGTGGATGCTGCCGCACCTGGTGGAAGCACCGCTGCTGCTGAGCGCGGCGATGTCGCTGTGGTTGTCGGCCTGCCTGTTCATTGCCCTGCTCAACCGCGGACCACGCGGCTATGCCTTCCTGCTGGCCGGCTACACCACCGCCTTCATCGGCTTCCCGGCGGTGACCTCGCCGGACACCATCTTCGACACCGTGGTGGCGCGCAGCGAGGAAATCATCCTGGGCACCGTCGTGGCAGTGCTGTTCGCCTCGCTGTTCTTCCCGACCTCGGTGCAGCCGATGCTGCGCGCGCGCATTGGCAGCTGGATGGGCGATGCCGCGCAGTGGTGCCGGCAGATCCTGCTGCGTGGCCAGGCGCATGCCCCACGCAACCGGCTGGCGGCCGACCTGGTGCAGTTCGAAGCGCTGATCGAATTCCTGCGCCGCGACGATCCGCGTCACGCCGGCGCGGCGGTGTCGATGGAGCGCCTGCGCGAACGCATGCTGCTGATGCTGCCGGTGCTGTCGTCGATTGCCGACCGGCTCGGGGCGCTGCGCGCCGGCGGCCGTGCCCTGCCGCCGGGACTGGAGCCGCTGATCACCGACATCGCGCAGTGGCTGGAGCGCCCGGCTCGTTCCAGTGCCAGCGAATACGCCGTGCTGCGCGAGCGGATCCTGGCACTCAAGCCGGCCGTGGACGGAGAGCTCGACCACCTGCTGCTGGTCACCCTGCTGCTGCGGCTGGAGGAACTGGTGGACCTGTGGCAGGACTGCAGCACGCTGCAGCACGCCATTGAACAGGGCACCGCGCCGCTGGATACCGCGCACTACCGCATCCGGGCCACCCCGGTGCGTCACAGCCGCCACGTCGATTACGGCATGGCGCTGTTCTCCGCTGCCAGCGCCGGCGTGGCCCTGATGACCTACTGCGCGCTGTGGATCGCGCTGGGCTGGGAGGGCGGTGGCAACGGCGCGATGATGGCGGCGGTGGCGGCCGCGTTCTTTGCCGCCCAGGACGACCCGGCCCCGAGCATGCTGCAGTTCCTGCTGTGGGCGATCGTCGCCAGCCTGGTGGCCGGCGTGTATCTGTTCGGCATTTTCCCGGCGGTGCACGACTTCGGCAGCCTGGCGCTGGTGCTGGGAGTGGTGTTCCTGCCCCTGGGCCTGCTGCTGCACCGCCCGCAGACCGCGCTGATCGGGCTGCCGCTGACGGTCAACCTGGTGGCGCTGTTGAACGTGCAGAACACCTACAGCGCCAACATCCAGAGCTTCATCAATTCGTCCGTGGCGATGTTCATCGGCATTGGCTTTGCGGTGGTGATGACCCGGTTGTTCCGGTCCGTGGGCGCGGAGTGGACCGCACGACGGCTGGTACGCCAGGGCTGGACCACGCTGGCCGATGCGGCGCAGGGACGCGGCCAGACCGACCGCCAGCAGTTCGCCGCGCGCATGCTGGATCTGCTCGGCCTGCTCGCCCCGCGTCTGGCGGCGGCACCGGCCGGCAGCGACCTGGCGTCGGTGGACATGCTGACCGAGGCACGCATTGGCCTGAACATCCTGCAGTTGCGCCGTGCCCGCCATGCGTTGCCCGAGACCAGCCGGCAGGCGGTGGAGGTGATTCTGGATGCGGTGGCTGCGCACTATCGCGCCCAGGTGACGCAGCGCAAGCCGCTACCCGCGCCGCCTGCATTGCAGGCACAGCTGGATGCCTCGCTGCAGCGCGTGCAGACCGTGGCGGCGGGCAAGGCGCGCGACGAAGCGCTGATGGGCGTGCTCGGGTTGCGTTACGCGATGTATCCCGACCGCGGCTGACGCGTATCGGTCGGGACCTGCGGCCCCCCGTAGAGCCGGGCAACGGTCAGAACAGGTCGCCCTGGGTAGGCGGCAGGGCATCGGTGCGCGGCTGCGGTGGGAGGCCCAGCCGGGCCGCCAGTCCGGACAGACGACTGGCGTGGCGGCCCAAGGCGGCGGTCAGCACCTCTTCGCTGCCCAGCAGGTGCAGCGACTGCCGCGCGCGGGTCATGCCGGTGTAGATGAGTTCGCGCGACAACACCCGGGTATCGCGCCGCGGCAGCTGCAGCCACACCGCGTCGAATTCCGAACCCTGCGCCTTGTGCACGGTCATCGCGAACGCGCTCTCGTGCGCGGGCAACGCCGCCGGATGGAAGGCGCGCGGCTGTCCGGCGGCTTCGCCGGCAAACCAGGCCACCACCGCGCCGCTGTCATCGCGCAGGCAGATGCCAATGTCGCCGTTGAACAACCGATGCCGGTAGCTGTTTTCGGTGACCAGCAGCAGCCGGCCGTGGAAGTAACGCGGACCGGCACCGGCCCGCGCACTGCCGGCCAGCAGCGCTTCGATGCGTTCGTTGAGGCCGCGCGCGCCCTGCGGACCTTCGCGCAAGGCGGTGAGCAGGCGCAGGCGACCGGCCTGGGCCAGGGCCTGCGCAGGATCGGCGGCATCGCCCAGCGCGCGCCAATGCGCCAACAGTGCGTCGCGGTGCTGCTCCATCGGGTCCAGCACGTTCTCGTGGAAGTGCACCCCGGCCAGGGTGCCCGCACGCAGCAGTGCCAGCGCCGTCCCGCTGTCGCCCGCGCGCACGGCCGCGGCCAGCGGTGCAAGGTCCAACGCATCGCTCTGCCGATAACCGCGCAGCAGCTGCACACGGCGGCCCGCGAACGGCAGCGCCGGCACCACCGGCTGCAGGTTGGCTGCCGCCAGCAGCGGCTGCAGCGCGGCCGCATCGTCGGCGGACAGGCCCTGCCCGTCCCCGCTGGCCTGCAGGATGGCACTCAGCACATCGCCCGCTTCCACCGAGGGCAACTGGTCGGGGTCGCCCAGCAGCAGCAGGCGGGTGCCCGCGCCGATGGCCTCCACCAGTTTGGTCATCAGCGGCAGGTCGATCATCGACGCTTCGTCGACCACCACCACGTCAAACGGCAGCGGGTTGTCGGCGTGGTGGCGGAAGCGGGGCGAATCCGGAATCACACCCAGCAGCCGGTGCAGGGTGGAGCCGCTCACCGGCAGTGCGTCGCAGACAGCATCCTCCACGCCCAGCCCACGCAGCTGGGTCACGGCGGCACGCAGGCTTTCGGCCATGCGCTCGGCGGCGCGCCCGGTGGGCGCGGCCAGTGCCACCTGCGGTGCCGGCTGGCCGGCCTGCAGCGCCTGGGCGGCGAGCAGCGCCAGCACCCGGGCAATGGTGGTGGTCTTGCCGGTACCGGGACCGCCGGTGACCAGTACCAGCGGATGTCGCAGTGCAACGGCCGCCGCGCGCGCCTGGTGATCCACGCTTTCCCGCGCCTGCGGGAACAGAACGGCAAACAGCGCAGCCAGTGCAGCGGGGTCGGTCGCGGCCAGCGGCCGGCTGGCGATCCGTTGCAACGCCAACGCCAGGCGACGCTCGTACTCGCGGTAACGGCGCAGGTACAGCAGCCCGTGCTCGAACACCAGCGGCGCGTCGTCGGCCGCCACGGCATCGTGTGCGGGCGTGGCCACCCACGGTGACGCGCGCAGCTGCTGCAGCCATGCCGATGCGGCAGGCCAGTCCACGCCCTCGCCTTCCAGCAGGCGCTGCGGCTGGGTCGGATCGAAACCGGCGTGGCCCCGCGAAACCGCCAGCGAGGCCAGGGCCGCGGCCAGCTGCACGGCCTCCGGGGTCTCCGGTTGCAGCCGGCGCAGGCTCTGCGCCAGTGCATGATCGAGGGTCCGCACTGCGCCGCTGCGGTAGAGCGTGTTGAGCAGGCTCATGCGATCTCTCCGCGTGCACGTGCGGCCAGCACCGCCTGCTGCGCCGGGCCGCCGGCAAACAGTGCATCCAGCGCATCCACCAGCGCCGGGGCGAAGTGGTGCGTGTAGATGCCCTCGCCCGGGACCGCCAGGCCACGACAGAACAGATAACGGATGCCGCCCATGTCGCGTGCGTAGTCATAGCCACTGCCCAGCCGGAAGCGCAGCCAGCGGTGCAGGGCCACGGTATACACCAGTGCCTGCAGGTCGTACTCGCTGTGGCGCATGGCCGCGTCCAGCAACGCCGGGCTGTAGCCGGGCAGGCGGTTGGACTTGTAGTCCAGCACGTACCAGCGCCCATCACGTACGTAGGTCAAATCAATCTTGCCGGTCATCAGCCCTTCCAGCCGCCGCCGGGTACCGAAGCTGCGGCGCTCACGCACCACGCCATGCGCGTGCAGCACGTCCAGCAGTTCGCTCACGGCGGTGGGCTCGAGCGCGAAGTGGAACTCGATTTCCGCGCGGCGTTCGCTGGCCGCCAGGCTGTGCAGGGCTCCGCCCTCGGGCAGCGGCACGGTCAGCGTATGGCCGACCAGGGGCACCAGGACGGCCACGCCGTCGTCCAGGTCTGCGTCGGCGTAGCCCTCGGCACGCAGCGACGCACGCAGGACGATGTCCTGCCCTTCGGGTGCGCCTTCGCCGGGCAGCCAGCGGCCCCAAGCGGCGAAGTCGGTGTTCTCCAGCGCGTCATGCAGCACGTTGCCGAAGCGGCTGCCCATGAACCGGGGGTCCGGGGCCTCGGCGGTGGCCTCGTCGGCCGGCACCGCCGGTTCCAGCGGCAGCTCGCCGCCGCTCGGTTCGTCAGCCGCAGCGGTCGGCGCTTCGGTGGCCGCCGCGTCGGTGTCGTCCTCACCGCCGGCGTCGGCCTGGGCCAGCTGGGTGAAGCTGTACACCCACCAGTCGTGCGGCACGCGCCGGGTAACCGCGCGTACCGGCGGCAGCTCGCCTTCGCGCTCCACCGCCAGGGGTGCGGGACGCGGCGGCAGGGGGGCCTCATCCAGGGCGATATCGGCGCTCGCGCGCAGCGCCTCCAGTGGGGTCAGCAGCGGGGCCAACGGCGTCCGTGACAGCCCGGCCAAATCGCCGCAGGCGATCCACAGCGCGTGCTCGGCACGGGTCAGGCCGACGTACAGCAGGCGTGCGTCCTCGGCGCGCTGCTCGCGTTCGCGCAACGCACTGGCCGCGTCCCAGTCCGCGTCCTTGTCCAGTTTCCAATGCAGCTCGCGGCCCTGCGCGGTGTGCACGGTGCAATGCGCATCCGTGTTCGGCGCACCGCCATCAATGCCGACGAAGGGCAGGAACACCAGCGGGTACTCCAGGCCCTTGCTCTTGTGCAAGGTGACAATCTGCACCCGGCGCGCGTCCGATTCCAGCCGCAGCAGCTGCTGTTCGTCATCCTGATCGGCATGCGCCATCTGCACCTGCAGCCAGTCCAGCAGACCATGCATGCCCAGCGCGCGGGTGGAAGCTTCCTGCAGCAGTTCGGCCAGCTGCAGGTAGTTGGTGAGCCGGCGTTCGCCGTCCATCAAGGCAAGCAGGCGTTCGGCCTGGCCCGCGCAGACATCGGCCACCACGGCGAACGGCCCACCGCGCTGCCAGCGCTCACGCCACTGCAACAACTGCGCCTGCAGGGTGCGTTGCAGGTCGCCGTCCTGTTCCATCGCCGCAATCTGCGCCGCCGAATGCCCCAGCAACACCGTCGACAGTGCGGCGCGCAGGCGACCTTCGTCCGCCGGTTGCAGCAGGGCCAGCAACAGCACGCGCAATTCGCGCGCTTCAGCGGTGGAGTACAGGCTCTGTTTGCCGGCTGCCACGGCCGGAATGCCCGCTGCAGCCAGCGCCTGCTGGATGCGCGTGGCTTCGCTGTGCCGCCGCACCAGCACTGCGATGTCACCGGCCTGCACGGGGCGGCCGCGCAGCAGCGCGCGCCCGGCGCGGGCCTGGCTGAGCACCTCGTGGATGGCGGCCACACAGGCCTCGGTGGCCAGCTGTCGTGACGGGTCGGCATTGAGCGGCTTGCCATCGTCGCTGCGCAGCACGCGCAGGGTCAGGCCGGGAGCCGCCATGCCGTCGCGCCGGAAATCCTCATCCACACGGACGCTGCCGGGCAGCACCGGCTCGAAGGCGATGTCGGCACCGCCGAAGGCCTGTTCGCCGCCGGTGTCATACAGGGCCTGCAGCGCGCGCAGCACCGCCGGGCGCGAGCGGAAGTTGCGGTTCAGCGCCGGGGCGGCCAACGCTGCGCGTTTGGCGCTGAGGTAGGTATGGATGTCGCCCCCGCGGAAGCCGTAGATGGCCTGCTTGGGGTCGCCGATCAGGAACAGGGCCGGCTCCAGCCCGGCCTCGCGCGTTTCGGCGCTATCGCCGAACACGGTCTGGAAGATGCCCCACTGGCGGTCGTCGGTGTCCTGGAACTCGTCGACCAGCGCCATGCGGTACTGCGCGCGCAGCTGGCGTACCAGGACCTGTCGATCCGGCCCTTCCAGCGCCTGCGCCACCCCGTCGATCAGGTCATCGTAGGTCTGCACGCGCCGCTGCCGCTTCAGTTCTTCCAGGCGCGCGCGCGCTTTGTCGCGCAGGCTGTGCAGCAGGCGCACGGCCTGCTCCCGCAGCCACGCGTCGCGGGCGTCGGCCGCATGCCACCACTGCGCCAGCGCGTCGAACAGCGGCGAGGTCGGGCACAGTGCCTGCTGGCCGTCCTTGCAGTAGTCGCGCAGCGCCCCGGGCAGCAGCTTGCCCAGATGGGTCTTGTCGCCACGGGCCCACGCCAATGCCGCGCGACCGGCCAGCAGTTCGTTGAATGCCTTCTCGAAGCTGGAGCGCTTGGCGCGTCGCCCGTCGAACACCTTGCGCTCGAATGCGGTGTCGATGGCCGCCTGCGCGCTTTCGGCGTGCGCGGCAATTGCGTCCGCCAGGCCGGTGGCGGCGTCCTGCAAGGCGGCGGTCGGGTCGGCCAGCGGCACCCCGGGCAGGGCCGGCAACAGCGGCAACGGTGCGCGCAGCGCCGGGAGATCCGCCGCCAGTGCCTCGGGGTGCTTCCACAGCCGCAGCAGCGCATCAAGCGTGGCCGGATCGTTGGCGTGCACCCGCCAGAGATCGGCGGCCAGCTCCTCGTACAGCACCCGTTCGCCTGGAATCAGTTCCGGCGGTTCAAAGGTGTGCCCGCTTTCCAGCGCATGTTCGCGCAGTACCCGGGTGCAGAAGCCGTGGATGGTGAAGATGGAGGCCAGGTCGATCTCGTCAGCGGCAATCTGCAGGCGGCGGGTCAGGGCCGCCGCACTCTCGCTACCGGTCTGCAGATGGCGCTGCAGCACCGACCGGGTCAGGGTGACCTCCGGGTTGTCGTCATTGTCTTCCGGCTGCTCGACCAGCCGCGCCGCCAGTGCCAGGCGCTCGCGGATGCGTTTACGCAGTTCCTGGGTGGCCGCATCGGTGAAGGTGACCGCCAGAATCTGCCCGATGCGCAGGCCGCGTTCCACCACCAGCCGGGTAAACAGCGTGGCCAGGGTAAACGTCTTGCCGGTGCCGGCACTGGCCTCGATCAGCTGCACGCCCTGCAGCGGCAGGGTCAGGTACGGGTCGACGGCAGTCGTCATGCCGCATCCTCCGTGCCGAACCCACTGAACACCTGTGCCTGGCGTACCGCACGGAACACGGTGAAGCTGATCTGCAGCAGGTCGGCGTATCGAGCCTCGTCGTTGAACAGCGACTGCCCGCGCAACGCCAGCTGATAGGCCTCGCCACTGCCCTCGCCCCAGCTGCGGTCACCGCCGTGCCATTGCTTCGCGCCTTCGGCGTGTCGCTTGGCAGCGGGCGCGTTGAACAGCGCCCAACCGGTGTAGGGGCCATACGGCAGCGGCTCGCGCAGCCCACGTTCGTGCAGCTGCAGCAGTGCCGACAGTGCCGCGCGGGCCTGGGCCTGACCGGGTGCCGGCAGCACATGCGGCCCCAACCCGTCGTCTCCGGCATCGAAGAACTGCACCAGCGGCAACGCGTCGCCCGCCGCATTGGCCAGCAACCAGTCCAGTCCATGCCGGATCGCCGCCGGCCCGTTGAGACTGCCGGGACGCAGGCGCACCAGACCGCGCGGATGGCGGTCGTTGACGCGACCGAACAGGGTGACGTCGCCGATCTGCACCTCATAGCGGCGGCTCTCCATCGGCGTGTCCTGCAGCCACTGCGCCATCGCCTGCCCGTAGGGCTGGGTCTGCGCCTGCACGGCGGCGAACTGGCGCTCGCCCAGCGCACCGGACGGCACCAGGCCGCGCGCGCGCAGACGAGGGTACAGCGGCGCATCGTCGCCGCGCAGGGTGGCGTCGATCACCGCCAGCTGCAGCGTGCGCTGCTCCAGGCCACGTCCGGCGATCACCAGGGGTTCCACGTCATCCACGTCTTCCAGGGGATCCGGCAGGCGCAGCCCCAGTGCCTGCGACAGGAACTGCCCGGCCGGATCCACCAGCATGCGACGCAGGGCATCCAGTGACAGGCTCTGGTCCGCGGCGAGGTCCGGGGTGGGCGGCAATGCGGCATCGAACCAGGCGGGCGGCAGCCGGCGGGTCACGCCGGCCTGCTGCGCGGCCGGATGCCAGGCGCGCTGGTAGCTGAAACGGCGTGGCTCGTCGCCGCCGCCGAACGCGGCCGGCGAGAACGGCTGCAGTGCGTGCTGCACGGTGAAGGCACGCGCGGCCTCCGCCGGATCGGCGTGGCAGGCCGCCGCTGCATCGATCAGTTCGCTGACCAGCACCGACGGCTCACGCACGCTGCCATCGCGTGGGTCCGCGCCCAGGTAGCTCAGGTAGAACACGTCCTGCGCGGCCGCGAACAGCTGCAGGAACAGGAAACGGTCGTCCTCGCGGGTCGAACGGTCGCCCGGACGGCGGCGCGGCGTGTCCAGCTCGGCAGTGAGCTGGTTGAGGCCGGCGGCCGGGTCGCGACGCGGGAAGTCACCGTCGTTCAATCCCAGCACGCAGATCACCCGGAACGGCAACAGCCGCATCGGCACCATGCGGCCGAAGCTGATGCCGCCGGTCAGCAGCGGTGCGCGGGTGTCGGCTTCGCCGAGCACGCCGGTGAAATGCGCACGGATCACCTCGGGCGGCACCGGCGCGTCGAACCCGGCGCTGTCGGCCTCGTCGGCGAACTGGTTGACCAGCTTGCGCAGGCGCTCCAGCGCGCGTTGCCCCTGCGCGCTGGCGGGCGGCAGCGGCAACAGCGCGTCCAGCAGGCCCAGCAGGCGCTGCCGCCATTGCCCCGGCGTGAGTGTTTCGCGCAGCCGCTGCTGGCTGACCGCCAGTACCCGCAGCAACCGGATCAGCCGGTCCAGCGCTTCCAGCGCGCTGCCTTCCAGTTCCGGCCACGGCGCGACCCCGGCAATGTCGCCGTCATCGCCACTGGCATGCCCCAGCAGCAGGCGATCCAGTGCGAACTGCCAGGTAAAGGCATCGTCGGCCGGTGCCTGGTGGCGCTGGCGATGCTCGGCGTTCAAGCCCCAGCGCGCACCGGCTGCCAGCAGCCAGTCGTGCAGGCGTTCAAAGGCCACCGCGTCCAGGCCCGAGGCTTCGGCCAGCGGCGCGCTGCCAAGCAGGTCCAGCACTTCATTGAGTCCGAAGCGCGACACCGGCAGCGCCAGCAGGTGCACGAACACGTCGGCCAGCGGCTCGCCCGCCAGCGGGCTGGTGTCGGCCAGGGCGTAGGGAATGTGCTCCAGGTCGCCACTGCGACCGCCGAACACCGCTTCCAGGTATGGCACGTACGGGTCGATATCCGGCGCAAGCACGGCAATGTCGCGGGCCTGCAGCGGCGGGTCGAAGCGGTCATCCTGCAGCAGCGCGCGCAACTGGTCGTGCAGCACCTGCAGTTCACGCAACCGGGTGTGGCAGGCATGCACCTGCAGGCTGGGATCAGCGCGGCGCAGCGCGGGCAACGGCGCACCCGACGGCTGGCCACGGCGATGGAACAGATCGCGCTGCAGCCGGTGCAGCAGGCTGTCGGAGAGACCGCCCTGCGCCAGCGTGGCGCGGGCGTCGTGTTCGGGATCGGCATAGGCGGCGATCTCGCCGCTGGGATGCACCACCTCGTAGCTGCCCAGCACCGCCATGAAATCGCGGCCGGCCGCACCCCAGGCCTGCAGCAGGCGGTTTTCGCCGGCGGCCTCGCCGAACGGATCGGGCGCGCCGCTGCGCAGCTTTTCGGCCAGGGTCTGCAGGTCGCCCCAGTACGCCTGGGTTGGCGTGGGCAGATAGAAATGCAGCTCGCCAACCCGGGCCTGGGTGGCCATCACCCGCAGCACATCGGGCGAGATGTTCAAGGTGGCAAAGGCGGACAGACGCCGCGGCAGCCCCTGCGGCAGCGGCCGGTCGGCGCCTTCAAACCGGTCCAGGTAGGCCTGGATGCGGCGCGCGCGATACGAGCGCCCCTGGGCCACGGCACGCCACAGGATCGCCTGCGGATCGGCCGGATCGGCTCCGGCCTCCCAGCGAAGCAGCCAATCGCGACGCCAGGCCTGGTACTTCTCGAACACGCTGGCCAGCTCGCCCGCCAGCGCCCACGGCAGCAGCGGGTCCGGGCCGGAGAGATAGGCCCGCAGCGCGCGCAGTGGCGGCTGTTCCAGCAGGGCGGGATCGCGCAGCGCCTGGTACAGCCGCCAGCGCATGCCCGCCGCGTCGAGGTCGTCGGCCTCGCCGTCGACATTGGCATTCAGGGCACGCGCCACGAACTCGCCGGGGGTGAGGAATTCCAGGTTGGCGGCGACGCCGAACTCGGCTGCCAGGGTGGAGTGCAGCCAGCGCCGCATCGCCACCTGCGGAATCAGGATCACCTCCGGTTCCAGCAGCGACTGGCCGGGGATCGGCGCGCGTACATGCCGCGCCAGCAGCGCCGCCAGCACGTCGAGGGAGTTGGAGTGGTACAGCCGGAAGTCGGCGGCGGGGTCGCTCATCGCGCACAGTGTGCCGGATTGTTCCACGGGGTGGCGGGATTGGACCGACCGTTCCACGACATGGCCGTGCGAGAATACTGCACGATCCAGTTCGGTTATGTTCAGCCGCCCACCACGATCTTAGAACGTTGGAAAATTGTTAATGGCGTCCATGACGGCTTCCCACGATCCATTGGTGCAGTTGAATGACGTGCGCATCGAGCGCGGCGGTCGCGCGATCCTGCGCGACGTGTCGCTGTCGGTACCGCGTGGCAGCATCACCGCGGTACTGGGCCCGTCGGGCAGTGGCAAGTCAACGCTGCTTGCGGCACTGACCGGTGAACTGCGCCCGGCGGCCGGCTCGATCACCCTGTTCGGCCAGCCCATTCCCACCGGCAGCAGCGCATTGCGCGACATGCGCCGCAGTGTGGGCGTGCTGCTGCAGGGCAATGGCCTGCTGACCGACCTGACCGTGGCCGAAAACGTGGCGCTGCCGCTGCGCACGCACACCCGTCTGCCGATGCCGGTGCTGCGCCGGCTGGTCGACATGAAGCTGCACGCGGTGGGCCTGCTGGCCGCTGCGGAGGCCTGGCCGCGCGAGTTGTCCGGCGGCATGGCCCGGCGCGTCGCACTGGCCCGTGCGTTGGCCCTGGACCCGCCGCTGATGATCTACGACGAACCGCTGACCGGGCTGGACCCGATCGCCAGCGGCGTGATCATGAGTCTGATCCAGCGCCTCAACCACAGCCTGGGGCTGACCAGCATCATCGTCAGCCACCACGTGCATGAAACCCTGCCGATCTGCGACCAGGTGATCGCCATCGCCAATGGGGGCGTGGTGTTCCAGGGCACGCCGGCCGCACTGGAAGCCAGCGACGATCCGCTGCTGCGCCAGTTCCTGCACGGCCAGCCCGATGGTCCGATTCCGTTCGATGCCGCGCCGCGCGCGAAGGTGGCCTGATGCCGTTTGTTGAAGCCACCCGTTCGCTGGGCCGCGCCGGACTGTTCTCGCTGACCGTGCTGCGCGGCTCGCTGCCCAGCGCCGACTTCCTGGCCGAGCTGACCCGCGAGATCTACAAGATCGGCGCGCGCTCGCTGCCGATCATCGCGGTGGGCGGGGCGTTCGTCGGTCTGGTGCTGACCCTGCAGGGCTACCGCACGCTGACCACCTTTGGTGCCGCCGACGCGCTGTCCACGCTGCTGGGCCTGTCGCTGTACCGCGAACTGGCTCCGGTGTTGACCGCGCTGCTGTTCATCGGCCGTGCCGGCAGTTCCATCGCCGCCGAACTGGGGCTGATGCGTGCCACCGACCAGATCAAGGCGCTGGAGCTGATGGCGATCGACCCGATCGCCAAGGCGGTGGCCCCGCGCTTCTGGGCGGCGGTGCTGACCGTGCCGCTGCTGACCGGCATTTTCTGTTCGCTCGCCATCAGCGCCAGCTACTTTGAAGCCGTGCACGTGCTGGGCCTGGACAATGGCGTGTTCTGGTCGGCGCTGAGCAACAGCGTGGACTTCTGGGACGACTTCGGCGTGGCAATGCTGAAGTCGGCCATCTTCGGTGGCACCGCGGCGCTGGTGGCCTCGTATGTGGGCTTCCACGCAGAACCCACCATCGAGGGCACTTCGGTGGCGACCACCCGCGCGGTGGTGAATGCCTCGCTGCTGGTGCTGATGTTCAACTTCGTGCTGTCGGCGATGCTGTTCCGCTGATCCGCTGTCCCCCTTTGATGCTCGCCTGGCCTGCCAGGCACCTGATAAACAACGGTGAGATTTTCCATGGCCATCCGCGGTCCCAGACTCGAATTTTCCGTCGGCGCGTTCCTGCTGCTGGCGCTGGCCTCGCTGCTCGTGCTGGCGGTGGCGTCCACCAACCAGCGTTGGGGCTTCGGCGGCGACGGCTATGAACTGAAGGCGCGCTTCACCCAGATCGGGCAGCTGCGCAAGCAGGCCCCGGTGAAGATCGGCGGCGTGGTGGTGGGCCAGGTCGCCAACATCGACCTTGACCCGGCCCGCTTCGATTCCATCGTCACCCTGAAGCTGGACGGCAAGTTCAAGGACCTGCCGGCCGACACCTCCGCCGGCATATTCACCAGCGGTTTGCTCGGCGAGAGCTATATCGGACTGCAGCCGGGCGGCGACCCGGACGTGCTCAAGCCCGGCGACGAAATCGTCTTCACCCAACCGGCCGTGGATCTGATCCAGATGGTTGGCAAGTACATGTTCAGCGGCCCGGGCAACACCGGTGCCGCTTCCCAGGAAGCTCCCGGTGCCGATGCGCCGGCAACGGAACCGCAGAAATGAACCAGAAACTGATCCCCGCCCTGCTCGCTTCGGCCCTGCTGGCCGCCACCCCGACCTTCGTTCTGGCGCAGGCCGCGCCGGCCGCTGCCAGTGCGCAGCAGGGCCAGGCCACCAAGGTGGTGCTGGATGCCAGCTCGCGCATCCTCAACACCCTGCAGACCCGCAGGGCCGAGTTCAACAAGGACCCGGCCGCGCTGCGCAGCTACATCGACAGCGAACTCAACCGCACCTTCGACCGCGACTATGCGGCGCGCCTGGTACTGGGTGCCAACGGCCGCGGCGCGTCAGATGCCGACGTGAAGCTGTTCGCCGACGCCATGGCCGACAACCTGATGCAGCGCTATGGCTCGGCCCTGCTGACCATCCAGGGCAAGCCGAGCTTCCGTACCAAGGGCGAAACCCCGATATCGAATGGACGCGCCGTCCGGGTGTCCACCGAGCTGGTGCGCAGCGGCAGCGAAGTCACCCCGGTGGATTACCTGATGCGTCAGGTCAACGGCCAGTGGAAGATCTTCGACGTCAACATCGAAGGCATTTCCTACGTGCAGACCTTCCGCACCCAGTTCGACGCCCCGCTGAAGCAGAAGGGCATCAAGCAGGTCGCTGCTGACCTGCGCGCCGGCACCACGCAGGCCGGACCGGCTGGCAATGGCAAGTAACCCGGCCCTGCAGCTGGACGGTTCCCGGGCGCGCCTGAGCGGCGCGCTTGACCGTACCGCGGTGGTGGCCCTGTGGCCGCAGCTGCAGGCGCTGCCGGCGGTTGTGAACGTGCTCGACCTGGATGCAGTAACCCGCGTCGACAGCGCCGGCCTGGCGCTGCTGGCCGAGCTGGTGGCGCGTGCACGCGGTACCGGGCGTACGCTGGACCTGCACGGCACCCCGCCGGGTTTCACCGAACTGAGCGCCGCCTACCGGCTGGACGCTTCCCTTGATTTCAATGCCCAATCTGCCGCGAGCTGACATGAACGTCGTACGCACTCTTTCCCTTCTGCTGCTGGTCGCGCTGCTCAGCGCCTGCGCGGCCAAGCCCGCGCGTGACAGCGCGCCCGCCAGTGTGGCCGTGGATTCGACGCCGGCTGCCAGGGCCCCGGTAGAGGACGTCGCAGCGACGTCGGAGGCCGCCAGTGGTGCGGCTCCTGTCGCTGAGGTTCCGCCTACTGCGGAGGCCGAGCCGTCCACGGCCGCCGCAGGCGAGGCCGCCCCTACGGCCGCCGAAGACGACTTCGCCGCGCTGTACGGTGGCCCGGCCCCCACGGCCGACGGCAGCAGCACCGCGCAGCCGTCCTACGACCCGTGGGAAGGCTTCAACCGCCGCGTGCATGCCTTCAACGACGTGGTCGACCGCGCCGTGGCGCGTCCGCTGGCCACCGCCTACACCAAGGTGGTGCCGCGCTTCGCCCGCACCGGCGTGACCAACTTCTTCAGCAACCTGCGTGCCCCGGTGACCATCACCAACCAGCTGCTGCAGGGCCGCCCCGGCGACGCCTGGGACAGCCTGGGCCGGTTCCTGATCAACTCCACCGTCGGCATCGGCGGCCTGTTCGATCCGGCCAGCGCCGGTGGCGTGCCGCGCCGCAGCGAGGACTTCGGGCAGACCCTGGGTGCGTGGGGCTGGCGCAATTCGCGCTACGTGGAACTGCCGTTCTTCGGCCCGCGTACCGTGCGCGATGTGTTCGGTCTGGCTGGCGACATTCCGCTGTCGCCGATCCGCACCATCGAGGAAGACAAGGTGCGCATTCCGCTGCAGGGCCTGCAGCTGGTGGACATGCGCGCGCAGCTGATGGCGCTGGATGACATCCGCGACAGCGCGGTGGACGAGTACGCGCTGACCCGTGATGCATGGCTGCAGCGCCGCAACTACCAGATCGAGAACGACCTGCGTGGCAAGCACCGCCGTGGGCGTGATGCCGACGATGCCGAGCCGATTCCGGTCGATGCGATGCCGATGCCCAACTGGGGTAATTGAGCCGCCGATGAAAAACCCCGCCGAGGCGGGGTTTTTTTTTATCAGCCTGCCAGGGCGGTGTCGATGGCGGCTACGAGGCGCGGGTCGTTGGCCGGCACGTCCGGGGCGAAGCGGGCAATGACCTGGCCGTCGCGACCGATCAGGAACTTCTCGAAGTTCCACAGCACGCCCGGGGCCGGGTTGACCACCAGGTCGGGGTACTTGGCCACCGCACCCTGCAGCTTCTCGCGCATCGGGCCTTCACCGGTGGCAGCCGGCTGGGCCTGGGTCAGCTCGGCGTACAGCGGATGGATGTCGTCACCGGCGACGCTGATCTTGGCGAACATCGGGAAGCCGACGTTGTATTCCAGCTGGCAGAACTGCTGGATGTCCGCTTCGGTGCCCGGCTCCTGGCCGAGGAAGTTGTTGGCCGGGAAGCCCAGCACTTCCAGGCCGGCGGCCTGCTTGTCGGCGTACAGCGCCTGCAGCCCTTCGTACTGCGGGGTCAGGCCGCACTTGGAGGCGACGTTGACCACCAGCAGCACCTTGCCGCGGTAGTCGGCCAACGACGACGGCTGGCCTTCAATGGTGGTGACGGGAATATCGTAAACAGTCTGGCTCATGCAAATCTCATTGAAGGAATGGAGCGGTAGAGTCGACCTTGGTCGACTGCTGTTGGCGTAATGCCGAATCAATCAACGCAGATCGTACCCTGCGCCAACCCGCCATCAATACGCTGGCGGCAACCAAAGTTCTGGCTCATGTCGCGCTGGCACACGCCGGTCGCCGCGGTCCCCGGCACCAGCTCGGCATCACCACTGCCCAGGCACTGCCCCGTGCAATCGGACTTGGTGCGGCAGCTCTTGCCGGCGTCAGCGTAAGGAACCACGCACTGCACGCGCTGCAGGCGCCCCAGCGGCATCAACGTGCCACCCACGGCAGCGCAGTCGGCTTCGGCGGCGGCGGCATCGGCGGCTCCGGTGTCTCCAGCGACCGGAGCACTGCCGTTGCCGGGAGCGGAGGTGTCGGCGGCCGTGGTCGTACAACCAGCCAGCAGCAACAGCGCGGACAAGATCAGGGTTAAACGCATCGGGGGCTTTCCGTTGGAAGAGGCTCGATGGTAGGCCACCCCCGTGCATCGCGACACCTTATTCGGTGTCGCTGTCCGCTTCGTCCTCGTCGCCCCCGTCCAGCCCGATGTCGCCCAGCAGCTGCCGGGTCTGCTCGCCACCCAGCGATTCCACCCCGCGCAGGCGGCGTTCGATGGTGCGGGTCTTGCGGCTGGCCTCGCCGAGGCTGCGGCCGACCGTGCTGATCTGCTTCTCGGCCTTTTCCAGAATGCCGGCGAACTTGCCGAACTCGCTCTTCACCGCGCCCAGCAGCACCCACACCTCGCTGGAGCGCTGTTCGATCGCCAGCGTGCGGAAGCCCATCTGCAGGCTGTTGAGCAGGGCGGTCACCGTGGTCGGGCCCGCCACCACCACGCGATGCTCGCGCTGCAGCAGGTCGACCAGGCCCGGGCGACGGATCACTTCGGCGTACAGGCCTTCGGTGGGCAGGAACATCACCGCGAAGTCGGTGGTGTGCGGCGGCACGATGTACTTGTCGCTGATCGACTTGGCCTGGATGCGGATCGCGCGTTCCAGCTGCGCCCCCTGCTGGCGCACGCCCTCCACGTCGCCTTGTTCCTGCGCATCCAGCAGGCGCTCGTAGTCCTCGCTGGGGAACTTGGAATCGATCGGCAGCCAGACCGGCACATCATCGGGACTGCGGCCGGGCAGGCGCACCGCGATGTCGACCATTTCGCCGCTGTCCGGGCGCACTTTCACCCCACGCGCGTACTGCTCCTGGGTGAGGGTCTGCTCGAGGATGTTCTCCAGCTGCACTTCGCCCCAGCTGCCGCGGTTCTTGACGTTGGTCAGCACGCGTTTGAGGTCGCCGACGCCGGTGGCCAGCTGCTGCATTTCGCCGAGGCCGCGCTGGACCTGCTCGAGACGGTCGGAAACCAGCTGGAACGAGGCACCCAGGCGCGCTTCCAGCGTGCTCTGCAGTTTCTCATCGACGGTGACGCGCATCTGGTCCAGCTTTTCGGCGTTGTCGCGCTGCAGGGTCTGCAGCTGCTGTTCCAGCGTGCCGCGCATCTCGCCGATCCGCTGTTCGTTGCGCTGGATCAGGTCCTGCAGACGCTGGCCGAGTGAGTCGCCCAGGCGCTGCTGCGCGGCGGTGCTTTCCTCGCGAGCCTTGCGCGCGTCGTCATTGAGCGCGTCACGCAGCAGGTCCAGGCGCTGGTCGGTGCGGGTGGACAGGTCGGTCAGCGCGCGCGCGAAGCTTTCCAGCCGTGCATCCTGCTGCCGTCCCAGCCCTTCCAGCTGCTCGCGCAGTTCGCTGCGGCCGATACGCGCTTCCTCGCGCAGCGACTGCTCCAGGCCGTCATGACGGGAACGCCGCAGCAGGGTGGCCAGCTGCAGGACGAGGACGGCGCAGAGCAGGCCGCCAAGGATGAGGAATTCAGATTGCATGCGCCCAGTGTAGGCTGAGCCGGTCTCAATGGCTGCGCCGGAGCCCCCATGCTGGACGTGCTTGGAAAGTCGACCTCGATCAATGTGCGCAAGGTGCTGTGGCTGTGCCAGGTGCTTGGGCTGGATTACCGCCATCTGGGCGCGGACGGCACCCACGGCGGCGAGGCGGCCGGGCTGCAGTCGCGCAACCCCAACGGCCTGGTGCCGGTCATCCGCGATGGCGACTTCGTGCTGTGGGAGTCCAACAGCATCTGCCGCTATCTGGCCAGCCGCGCGCAGCGCCACGACCTGCTGCCGCAGGAGCCGCAGGCGCGTGCCCAGGTCGAGCAATGGATGGATTGGCAGGCGACCGATCTCAATACGGCATGGCGCTACGTGTTCATGTCACGGGTCCGGCAGCATCCGGGTTACACCGATGAAGCCGCCGCCGCGACCAGCCTGGCCCAGTGGAACCGGCTGATGCAGCAGCTGGACCAGCAGCTGGCGAACACCGGGGCCTACGTCACCGGACCGGTGTTTACCCTGGCCGATATCGTGCTGGGGCTGTCGACCCAGCGCTGGCTGGCGACCCCGGGCGACAAACCAGACCTGCCTGCCGTGCAGGCCTGGTGTGTGCGGCTGGCCGGCCATGCCGGCTTCGACCGGCACTGCCGGAACGGCATCCCGTGACCTAGAACCCTTCCAGCACCAGCTTGCCGCGGGCGCGATGGCTTTCGATCAGCGCGTGGGCGCGGCGCAGGTTGGCGGCGTCGATGCGCCCGTAATGCTCGCCGAGGGTGGTGCGCAGCACACCGGCATCGACCAGTTCGGCGACCCGGTTGAGCAGGTCGTGCTGACGCTGCAGGTCGGGGGTGCCGAAGGTGGAACGGGTGAACATCGACTCCCAGTGCAGCGACAGGCTCTTGCGCTTGAGCGCCATCACGTCGAGCTGGCCCGGGTCGTCGATCAGCGCCAGCTGGCCCTGCGGTTCCAGCGCGGACACGATCTGCGCGTAGTGCTGGTCGGTGTGGGTCAGACTGGCGACGTGGGTGACCGCATTGATGCCAATGCGGGCCAGGCCTTCGGTCAGCGGCTGGCTGTGGTCGATGACGTGATGCGCGCCAAGCGCCAGCACCCAGTCCTGGGTGTCCGGGCGCGACGCGGTGCCGATCACGGTCAGCCGGGTCAGCTGGCGCGCGAGCTGGACCAGGATCGAGCCCACGCCACCGCCCGCGCCCACCACCAGCAGGGTCTGGCCGGCACCGCCGCCTTCGGCGATGCGCAGGCGGTCGAACAGCAGTTCCCAGGCGGTGATCGCGGTCAGCGGCAACGCGGCGGCAGCGGCGTCATCGAGGCTGGCCGGCTTGCGCCCGACGATGCGCTCGTCGACCAGCTGATACTCGGCATTGCTGCCGGGACGGTTGATGTCACCGGCATAGAAAACCGCGTCGCCCGGCTGGAACAGGCTGACCTCGCTGCCCACCGCATCCACGACACCGACCGCATCCCAGCCGATCACGCGCGGCTCGCTGACCGCGACGTTGCGGCGGACCTTGGTGTCGACCGGGTTCACCGAGATGGCCCGCACCTGCACGCGCAGGTCGCGTGGGCCGGGGGTGGGCAGCGGCAGGTCCAGATCAACAAGCGCCGCCGGGTCGGTGACCGGCAGACCGTGCTGGGTGTAGGCGATGGCTTTCATGCGGGAGCAATCCAGAAGAGGGAAGCCCAGCTTGGACCGCCCTCACCTGCCCTTAAAGGCGCACAATGCAGCATCACTTTCATTCTGGAAGAGAAAATGATCCGGTTCGAGGATCTGGCGCTGTTCGTGCGCACCGCCGCGCTGGGCAGCTTCTCCCAGGCCGCACGCGAAGCTGACCTGCTGCCCGGACAGGTGGCCGCCGCCGTGGCCCGGCTGGAACGCGAACTGGACCTGCGCCTGTTCGTGCGCACCACCCGCAGCCTGCGCCTGACCGCCGAGGGCGTGCTGTACCTGCCCTACGCGCAGGACGTGCTGGCCACCCTGCAGGAGGCCGATGACCGGATACGCGGCGAAGATGCCGAACTGCGCGGCGTGCTGCAGGTCGCGGCCCCCTCGGACCTGGGCCGCAATGTGCTGCTGCCCTGGCTGACCGAGTTCCGCGCGGCCCACCCGAAGCTGCAGCTGCGCCTGCTGCTGTCCGACCAGGTCGCCGATGTGTTCCGCGACCCGGTGGATGTTGCCTTCCGGCTCGGCCGTTTCGACAGCGCGCGCTATGTGGCGCTGCCGCTGCTGCCCCGCAACCGGCGGGTGCTGGTGGCCTCGCCCGACTATCTGGCCCGGCACGGCGCGCCCGCGGATCTGGACGCGCTGAAGGAGCACCAGTGCCTGCTCTACCAGCTGGCCGGACGCCCCTACGACCGCTGGAGCTTCGAACAGGACGGGCGCCGTGTGGTGGTGCCGGTGCGCGGACACCTGGTCTGCGATGACGCCGACGTGGTGCGGCGCTGGGCGGTGGCCGGCGAAGGCATCGTGTTCAAGTCGTGGCTGGATGTCTGCGAGGACGTCCGCGCCGGGCGGCTGCGGGTGCTGCTGGACGGGGCCGGCGACAGCCTGCCATTGAACCTGGTGTGCCCGCACCGCAAGCAGTTTTCCACCGCGTTGCGCCAACTGCATGCGCTCTGTGTGGAGCGGCTGCAGCCGATGTTGAACGGGCTCCCTGCCGCGCCGGTCTGAACCTGCCGGTCTGAGCGTGCCCGTCTGAAAACGACAACTGACGCTATCCCCGCCGTCAGCGCTGGCCGACAATGGCCTCCCCCCCGAAGTTGAGTTGTCGCCATGCCGTGGATGGGCATCCAGGACCTGTGGACCTTTGTTGCGGCCGTGCTGGTGTTCCTGGCGCTGCCAGGTCCCGGCACCTTCACCCTGCTCACCGCCACCGGGCGCGGTGGTGTGCGCGGCGGCTATACCGCGCTGGCCGGGCTGCTGCTGGGTGACCAGATCCTGATGTGGCTGGCAGTGGCCGGGGTGGCCGCGCTGCTCAAGGCCAACCCGGTGGTGTTCCACGCCGTGCAGTACCTGGGCGCGGCCTATCTGGTGTGGGTGGGCATCAGCCTGCTGCGTGAGCCACGCGAGGGCGCGCAGCCCGGCGGCATCCGCCTGCAACCGGGCCACTACTTCCGCCAGGCCATTCTGGTGAGCCTGCTCAATCCGAAGGCGATCATTTTCTACATGGCCTTCCTGCCGCTGTTCATCGACCCGGTGCGGCATCAGGGACTGGTGACATTTGCGGCGCTGGCCGGGCTGATCTTCGTGTTGAGCGTCGCGTACTGCTCGCTTCTGATCGGGGTGGGCAACCTGCTGCGCCGTCGGATCATCCAGCATCCGCGCGTGGGCACCTGGCTCAAGCGGGTGGCCGGAGTGTTCCTGATCGGCTTCGGCGTGCGCCTGGGCGTGAGCGGCTGACCCGGATCGGCCCGCAGGCCGCTGGCCGCAGTGGCGATGTCACTATTTCGCCTTGTTTTTGTGCCGATTCCGGCAATGCTCCTTCAACGGCGAAATCGACTGGTCGATCACGACGCTTGGCAGTAGTAATGCTGCGGCGCGTTCGGTCACACTCGGGCACTTGTCGATAGCAGTCACCCGTGAGGTTCCATGTCATCCCATCTGCGGCGCAAATCGCTGGACTCCGTCATCGCCCCTGAAGCCGGCAAGCGCCTGGTTCCCACGCTGAGCTGGCCGCATCTGATCGCGCTCGGTATCGGTGCCATCGTGGGCACCGGCATCTACACGCTGATCGGCGTGGGGGCCAATCTGGCCGGACCGGCGGTGCTGATCTCCTTCGCCATTGCCGGCGCGGTCTGCGCCTGCGCCGCGCTGTGCTATGCCGAGCTGGCGACCATGATTCCGGCGGCCGGCAGCGCCTATACCTACAGCTACACCGCACTTGGCGAAGTGTTCGCCTGGGTGGTGGGCTGGAGCTTGGTGCTGGAGTACTCCCTGGTGGTGAGTACGGTCGCGGTGGGCTGGTCTGGTTACTTCGTCGGCTTCCTGGAATGGATCCATTCCAGCTTCGGCATCGACATGCGGCTACCCGCCTCGCTGTCGGCGGGCCCGCACGTGGAAGGCGGCTTCTTCAACCTGCCAGCCGTGCTGATCACCTGGGTGGTGGCCGGTGGCTTGATGCTGGGCACCAAGGAGAGCGCCACGCTCAACGCGATCCTGGTGGTGCTGAAGATCGCCGCGCTGGGTGTGTTCGTCGCCGTGGCGCTGCCCGCCTTCGACGTCAACAACCTGCAGCCGTTCATGCCGCACGGCTTCGCCAAGTCGATGGGGCCGAAAGGTGTCGAGTACGGCGTTATGGCCGCTGCCGCGATCATCTTCTTCGCGTTCTACGGCTTCGATGCCATTTCGACCGCCGCTGAAGAAACCAAGAACCCGGGCCGCAACCTGTCCATCGGCATCATTGGCTCGATGGTGGGCTGCACCATCATCTACATGCTGGTCGCCCTGGCCGCCATTGGTGCCATGAGCTACACCGTGTTCGGCCAAAGCGCCGAGCCCCTGGCCCTGATCATGCGCGAATTGGGCCAGCCCAAGGCGGCGGCGATCATCGGTGTAGTGGCCATGGTGGCGCTGCCCACGGTGCTGCTGGCGTTCCTGTTCGGCCAGAGCCGCGTGTTCTTCGTGATGGGTCGCGACGGCCTGCTGCCGCGTGCTCTGTCGGCAGTGAACAAGCGCACCGGTACGCCGGTAGCTACCACCATGTTCAGTGCGCTGCTGGTCTCGGCACTGGCAGGCGTAGCGCGGCTGGACGAAATCGCTGCGCTGGCCAATGCCGGTACCCTGGCCGCCTTTACTGCGGTGGGCATCTGCCTGGTGGTGATGCGCAAGCGTGCTCCGGCAGCCAAGCGTACCTTCCGTACGCCGCTGGCGTGGTTCGTGGGTCCGGCGGCGGCGGCCGGTTGCATCTACCTGTTCATCAGCCTGCCGACCAGCACCCAGAAGTACTTCCTGGTCTGGAACCTGCTGGGCCTGCTGGTCTACGTGCTGTACAGCCGCCGCAATGCGCTGAAGGTCAGCCCGTAAGCCGTTCAGCAGGTACCGGCCAACGGTCGGTACCTGCCGGACCGCCCATTGTCACCGGTGATGGTCGTTACCCCGGTAGCGCACGACCGTGGGTCGTGCGCCGGTTCTCCGCGTAATCCTGTGCCTGCTGCATCACCCGCAGCAGGTTGCCGCCCCAGATGGCGGCAATCTGCTTCTCGGAGTACCCCTTGCGCAGCAGCCACGCGGTGATCTTGGGCAGCTGGCTCACGTCCTGCAGGTCGAAAAGACCGCCGCCGCCATCCCAGTCCAGGCCGATGCCCACATGCTCGGGACCGACCACGGCAAGAATGTGTTCCAGGTGCGCGAAGAAGTCGTCCAGCGTGGCCTGGCGCAGCGGCTGGGTCTTATCCAGCTTCGCCAGTGCTTCCTTCAACTGCACGCCCTGCGCGATGGTGAGTTCGTCATAGCCTGCGCCGATCTGCTTGATCAGGTCCGCTTCGGCCTGCTTGCGCGCATCGGACTTGCCGGTATCGATCAGGTAGCCACCGTACGCGTTGACCTGGATCACCCCGCCCGCCTTCGCCAGCTGCTTCAGACGGGCGTCGTCCAGGTTGCGCGGGTGGTTGTAGATCGCCTTGGCCGAACTGTGCGACAGCACGAACGGGACCGGCAGGCGCTGGATCAGATCGTCGAATACGGCATCGGAGGCGTGCGACTGGTCGATGACGATGCCCAGCCGCACGGCTTCGTCCACCAGCGCCTTGCCGGCCGGACTCAGGCCCTTCCACTCGGGTCCCTTCGGGTCGGTGGCCGAGTCGGCGAACTCGTTGTTGGCAAAATGCACCGTGCTGAGCAGGCGCAGGCCAGCCTGGTGGTAGAAGCTCAGCAGTGAGGGATCGGCCACCAGCGGGCTGGCGTTTTCCATGCTGATGTAGACCACGCGCTTGCCGGCGGCTTTGATCTTCGCCGCGTCGGTGGCGGTCAGCGCCAGGGCGAACTGGTCCGGATGCGCGGCCAGCATTTCGCGGATTTCCAGCAGCCGCTGCAGGCCGGCGTCGCGGTCCTGCTGGTGCGCGGCTGCGCTGCGATCGCCCTGGTCGGTGTAGATGGCGAAGAAGCCGCCGTCCAGTGCGCCCTGCTGCATGCGCGGCAGGTCGACCTGGGACAGGGCGTTGTGGTCATGCCGCTGGCGCAGGTCGAAGCCCTCGCGATGGAAGTTCGCGGGGGTGTCGAGGTGGCTGTCCAGGGTGAGCAGACGCTGCTGCAGGGCAGTCGCTTTTGCCAGTTCCTGCGTGGAGAACTCGATGGCGTGGGCGGAGAGCGGCGCGGCCAGCGCCAGGGAGACCAGCAGGGACAGGGTACGCACCGTCATGACGCCTCACCGATGGGTCGGAAGCGTCAGACCATAACGCAGGTCGCGACCAAACGGGCACCGCGTAGTGACACGCCATGCGTGTCCTCGACATGCCGGGCGAGGCCGGCGTTGCGTCGCCCGTTGCCAGGTCCGCGAGGACACGCATGGCGTGTCCCTACGCGGGGTTCAAAACCGCCGGATCAGTCCAGCACGCGGCAGAACACGGCCTTGAGGTAACGCGATTCCTGCACGTGCGCCATGAACGGATGATCCGGACCGGCACCCGACACCTTCAGGATCTGGATGGTGCGGCCGGAATAGAACGCGGCACGACGCAGCATGTCCAGGAACTGGTCCTCCGCCACCAGACCGGTGCACGAGAAGGTGGCGAACAGACCACCGGGCTTGACCACGCCCAGCGCCAGCTTGTTCATGTCCAGATACTTCTTCAGTGCGGTGATCACCTGGTCGCGGTCGCGGGTCATCTTGGCCGGGTCCAGGATCACCACGTCGTACTGCTCACCCCGGTTGGCGGCATCGCGCAGCCACGGGAAGATGTCCGACTGCACGAAGCGCGGGCGCACATTGTTGAGGCGACCGTTGGCCTTGGCGATGCTGATCACATCTTCGTCGATGTCGATGCCCAGCACGTCCGAGGCACCGCGCGCGGCGGCGTACACCGCGAAGCCACCGGTGTTGCAGCACAGGTCCAGCACCGACTTGCCTTCCACCAGGCTGCTCAGCCACTGGCGGTTTTCGCGCTGGTCGGCGAAGAAGCCGGTCTTGTGCGCGCCAGCCGGGTCGGCGCGGAACTTCACCCCATACTCGGTGATCACCGCCGCTTCGGTGGTGGTGTTGCCGTGGAAGTCGAAGCTTTCCTGCTTCTGCACGTGTTCGTCGGCGAAGCTGTGGAAACGGCAGCCCGGGAACTGCTCGCGCAGCGCCTCATAGATCCACTCGCGGTGGCGGAACATGCCGGCGGCGAAGAACTCCACCACCACCAGGTCGCCGTAGCGGTCCACCACCAGGCCGGACAGGCCGTCGCCCTCGCTGTGCACGACGCGCCAGGCATCGGACACCTCATCCAGCTTCAGAACCTCACGGCGCAGCGACACCGCCTGCGCGATCTTGCGCGAGAACCAGCCGGCATCAACGGGGACGCGCTGGTCGGTTTCCAGAATGCGCACGGCAATACGCGAATGGCCGTTGTAGAAGCCTCGGCCGATCCACTCCCCGTCCACGCCGACCACGTCGACGATGGAGCCGGGCTTGGGGCGGGCGGCAGGCTTTTCGACCAGTTTCTGGAAGATCCACGGGTGGCTGGAGCGCCAGGCGTTCTTGAGGCGGACTACGGGGGCAGGGGTATTCATGGGCCTATTGTATCCGGGCGATTTGACGCGGGGCCGGCCAGCCCGCAGAATCGGTGCCAGAAGGGGAGTAGCTCCCAGACGTTGTCGCCGTCATTTCGAGCCCGCAGGCTCCGGTGCAACGGCAGTTCCCAGCCTTGGGAACTGTGAGCAAGACCTTCGCCGTACGGCGAAGCTCTGTCCCTGGACCCCCTCTGGTGCTCCGTTGCAGGTCCTCGCCGTCCGGCTTGAGGCTTTTCATTCATTCAACGGACAAACCCATGCAGACGATCGGTAATTTGTGGTTGTGGGGCGGCTTCGGCGCGGTGGTGATCATCGCGCTGCTGGTCGACCTGGTATTGATGCGCCACGGCGGCCCGCACAAGGTCACCTTCAAGGAGGCCCTGTGGTGGTCGATTGGCTGGGTGGCGCTGGCGCTGGCCTTCAATGGCGGCCTCTGGTACTACCTGAACGAAACCGCCGGCCAGGTGGTGGCCAACAAGGTGGGCCTGGAGTTCCTGACCGGCTACCTGGTCGAGAAGGCCCTGGCGGTGGACAACATCTTCGTGTTCCTGATGATCATGGGCTACTTCGCGGTCCCCGAGGAACAGCGACAGAAAGTGCTGATCATCGGCATTCTGGGTGCCATCGTGCTGCGTACGATCATGATCTTCGCCGGCAGCGTGCTGCTGACCAAGTTCCACTGGCTGCTGTACGTGTTCGGTGCCTTCCTGCTCTTCACCGGCTGGAAGATGTGGTTCAGTGCCGGCCAGGAGCCGGACCTGGAGACCAACCCGGCGCTGCGCTGGATGCGCAAGCACCTGCGCCTGCTGCCGGAGTACGCCGGCAACGCCATGAGCGTCATGCGTGACGGCAAGCGTTGGTACACCCCGCTGTTCGTGGTGCTGATCCTGATCGCGGTCACCGACGTGATCTTCGCGGTGGACAGCATTCCGGCGATCTTCGCCATCACCACCGACCCGTTCATCGTGCTGACCTCGAACGTGTTCGCGGTGCTGGGCCTGCGTGCCATGTTCTTCCTGCTGGCGGGCATGGCCGACCGCTTCCACCTGCTGCCGTACGGCCTGGCCCTGGTGCTGGCCTTCATCGGCGTGAAGATGATGCTGATCGACATCTTCAAGATTCCCACCCCGATCTCGCTGGGCGTGGTGGCGGTGATCATCGGTGCCACCGTGGTGCTGAGCCTGAAGAACCCGCCGAAGCAGGACGCGGCATAACCCAACCGGGCGGCCGGCGGGATTGTCCCGCCGGCGGGCCCACAGTCTCCCGTTGCGTTGCCCTTGTGTTCAGCCTGGGGCGACGCAACCCATGAAGGTATGAACGCCAACCTGCCCCAGCCGTCCGGCGAGACGCCGGTTTCCCCCCGCACCGACCGTGGTCGCGTGATGCGGGCGTTCAACCTGAGCCTGGCCTTCGTGCTGGTGCTGGTGGCGGTATTCACCGCGCAGGACTACTTCGACTGGCGGCCCTGGGCCGTGGCTCCGCTGGAGAAGGCCGGGCTGCTCGGCATCCTCGGCGCGCCCCTGCTGCACGGTTCGTTGCAGCATCTGGCCGCCAATTCATTTGCGTTGCTGATCCTGGGCACCCTGGCCGGCAGCGTCTATCCCAAGGCGACCCTGCGGGCGTTCCCGCTGCTGTGGATCGGCTCCGGCCTTGGCGCGTGGCTGCTGGGTGATATCGGCAGCCGTCACCTGGGGGCCAGTGGCATCACCCACGGCCTGATGTTCCTGGTGTTCGTGCTGGGCCTGCTGCGGCGTGACCGCCCGGCCATTGCCACCGGGCTGATCGCCTTCCTGTTCTACGGCAGCATGCTGATCACCATCCTGCCGCACGAGCCTGGCGTGTCCTGGCAGTCGCACATGGGCGGTGCCCTCGCCGGCATCGTCAGCGCGCTGTTGTTCCGCCTTTCCGACCCGATGGCACCGCGCAAGCGCTACAGCTGGGAGGATGAGGAAGACGAAGCCGACGAGTTCGAGGCGCGCCGCGACAACGATCTCGAGCCGCCCTCCCCCACCCGCGTGCCGGTGCTGTGGCAACCGCGCGAGGGGCAGGATTTTGTGGTGTTGCCGTTCCGGCGCCCCGACGAGCGTTGACGCCCACGCCTCATTTGGCGGCGGATGCCGCCCCGTCCCCATCCACCGCCCGACGTCCCAATGCCGGGTCATCGGTAAAGAACGCATCGATCCCGGTCGCCAGATACGCCCGCATCTCGGCCACCGAACCGTCCGGATTGCGCGCATTCGCGTCACCCTTGCGGAACTCCGCCGCCATGAACGCGTTCTCCGGGCGGAACGTGTACGGCACCACCATCAACCCGGCTGCCTGCGCATCGCGCACCAGCGTGGTCGGCGCGCCGAGGCGTCCCGCGGCATCGAGCGGGATCACCATGCGCAGGCTCGGGCCGATGCCATCGGCATAGGCGGCCACCTGCTCCAGACCGGCCGGCGTGATCATGTCGGCATAGCGCTGCGCGCCCTTGGCCGCCAGCACATCGCCCGGCTGCTCATTGGCAGCACCAATCAGCTGCAGCAGGCGGATGTTGCTGGTGCGCCCCAGCTTCGCGCGCAGCTGGCGCAGGTTGCCCACTTCAAACGACTGGATCGTGATCGGCGCAACCTTCGTATACGGGTTGGCCTGCAGCGTGGCCACCAGCGTGTCTTCCATCGGCAGCCCGATGCTGCGGAAGTAGGTGCCGTGCTTGATCTCCGGCACCAGGCCGATGCCCTTGCCCGCACGCCCGGCCTGCTGCACCAGGAAGTCGATGATCTCGTCGAGCGTGGCAATCCGGAACTGGCCGTCGAACGCAGTGCTGCGCACCTGCGGCAGGCGCTCACGCACGTACAGCGTTTTCAGCTCGGCCAAGGTGAAGTCTTCGGTGAACCAGCCTTCCACCCGCTCGCCGTCGATGGTCTTCACGGTCTTGCGGCTGGCGAACTCGGGGCGGCTGGCCACATCGGTGGTGCCGCTGATCTCGTTCTCGTGGCGCGACACCAGCACCCCGTCCTTGCTCATCACCAGGTCGGGTTCGATGTAGTCGGCCCCGTCGGCGATCGCCTGCGCGTAGGCGGCCAGGGTGTGTTCGGGCAGCAGCGCGCTGGCACCGCGGTGGCCATAGACGGCCGCCTTGGCACGCGGCACGGGGGTCGGAGAATCGGCGCTCATGGCCACAGATGGTGCCACGGCCAGCGACAACAGCAACGCACAACCCCACAACGACTTCGACACAGCTAACCCCTGTTGGTACAGCCCCGCCAGTGCGGCAAGGGCCGGAAAAGACGTGCGGCAGTGTGCCGATGGTGTGTTACAGCGAGAAGAAATGTGATCGGTTGCGCGTTCTGTCGATGGCGACATTGTGGCGGTCGGCGTTTGGCAGGGAGTGGGTGTTAGTCGCCAAACGTTGTCGCATTTACCCAAACATGGCAGTGATGATCATAAAACTGCGAATTTCGTCGCAGTTTAGCCGTCGGGGCGGTGAATAGCCTTCACGCTCTCCTTCGTTCGAGTTGCACTGCCATGGACCAAGCACGGCTCCTTTCCAACAACATCAGCCGACTGCGTGAGACACGAGGTCTCACGCTCTCCGGCCTCGCACAGCGGTGTGGAATTGCCAAGGCGACGCTGCAAGGACTGGAGGCAGGTGCCATCGCACCCGCTATCGATACCCTTTGGACAATCGCCATCGCGCTTGACGCACCGTTTGGAGCTCTGCTTGAGGGCTGTCTTCAGGATCAACCTGAGCTGGGTGACGCGAACGCGAACGTCAGGTTGATTGAACGGAGTGCTCAGGAGCAGGGCGATTCCATTGAGATCTACTCAATGTGCATCAAGGATGGCATCACAAAGGAATCGGCTGGACATACAACCGGTGTTCGCGAGAAGGTCATTGTGACAAAAGGATGCATGCTGGTGGGTCCTTCGCAATGTCCCCGTTTGCTTACAGCGGGTGAGGTGCATTCCTTCGATGCTGATGTTCCCCACATCTACGCGGCGCCACGTGGAGAAGCGCAGGGGATGGTGTTTGTTGAGTATCCCGCTTTTGATTCCGTTGATCCATACGGCACACAAATGCTGAGCTGGCCGACAGATGCGCTTGGATGGGAGGGTGTACAGGCTTTGATGGATCGGATGCTGATAGAGGTCGCCAATGGAATCGGATCCCGGGCCCTTCGGCTTCGCAATGTTCCTGGCCAATCCTCGGCTGCAGCGCTGCTTGCACTCCGCACCAAGCTGAGACTCTCTCCTGAGCGCGGTTTTGACAGGCCCACGCTCGTCATCAGCGATGTGGACCGTGCGGGACCATTTGTAGTTGTTCTGCCTCGCTTCTTCTCCAGCGCGTTTCAGATGCGTACTCCAAACGCCCATGTGAGTTCTGCGCTCACGGTCGCGGAGACACATTGCCGGCAGCTCGAGTCCCCTCTCCATCCTCAAGATGCGCCGGTTACTGTGGATCAGGACGATCGGGGAGGTTGGACGTTGGCGGCTCTATGGTGTGAGAAGGCACTTAGCTGCGGCCGTCTCGAGCTTCCGGCTCAGCTCAGGAGCAAGACAGCTCGCCACCATCACGGCGTCTCCAGATCGCACGGTGATGGTGCGTTCTCGAGCCGGATTCAGGTCGATCATTACGACGCGTATGAGCTGCTTCACCCGGCATACTCAAGGCAGGTGGTCGCCATGGCGCAGGATCTCCACGCCTTCTGCAGCGTCGAACATGCGAGCTCACTTCCCACAATTGACATCGGCACTGGACCCGGTATTCCGCTTCTGATGTTGAGAGAGCTTGTGCCAGCCTTGAAGCCATTGGCCGTTGAGCCAGATCCAGTCGCATATGCATGCCTCAAGCACAATGCAGGTGAGGATCCGTCAATCACACCGCTGCAGCAGGACTTCCTGGAGCTCGACCATCCCGAGGGTCTGACGTCGGTAATCACGTCCGTCGGAGCGTCTCACCACTTCAATACCGCGTTCATGCTCCAAAAGGCGTTCCGGCTGCTGTCTCCAGGTGGTCTTCTTCTCGTCGCAGACGAGTTCCTGCCAGCATTCGACGACACCGAGAGCAGGACACTGGCACTGGTGCTTCATCATGCTCGCTACATTCTGGAGGTCGCCGCCCTGGTCGAGGCAGGGGGTCATCATGCTCCAGACGATGCCGATGGGCGAACCTACAGAGCCTTCCGTGTCCATCTCACATGGGCAGTCAATCACGCGCTCGCCGGCAACGGGCTGCACGCCGAGCGCATCTGTCGTCAGCTCTTCTCGATCGCAGATCAGGCGATGATGGATAAGCGGTTTACCCACGCCTACGGTGCCTATGCTCGTTTCTTCTGGCTCGAGCTTCAGGCGATGGTGGCCGGCTTTGACTATGAAGTCGAACGGAAGACACATGTAAGGAGGTTTCTGGAGATGGCGGCGGCCAGCGGTTTTGAGCTTCTGAGGCATCGTCGGGTCTTCGCCACGCATGGTGTCGATGAGTGCGGCGGCGGCACTCACGTAGTCGCATTGCGGAGGCCTGAGTAGCATGTGTCGCGCGAGAGATGGCTTGTACGCGGGGCTGTTGGCGAGCGCTTCGGTTGGCGTGGGGTATCTCCCGGTCGGCTTCTCGTTCGGAGTTGCCGCCGTTCAGGCCGATATTCCGCCCAGCGTCACCCTGCTTGTTTCGGCGCTTGTCTATGCTGGAGCGAGTCAGTTCCTTCTGCTCTCGTTGCTGGTGTCCGGGACGGGCCTATGGGCCGCCGTGCCATCAGTGTTGATGATGAATGCACGTCACATGCTCTACGGCCCCTCACTGGTCCCGGTGTTGCCGATGCACAGGGGAAGTTTGCCCTCCCCCGTGCTTGCTTTTGGGTTGACCGACGAGGTCTACGCGACTGCTGCAAGCCGGATGGAGACAGTTCCCATCGCACAACGTGAAGCGTGGCTACTAGGCCTGCAATGTGGTGCCTACACGGCGTGGCTGGGTGGAACTGCGCTGGGCGTGGTCTTCGTGCGCGACGTTGCTCAGTGGTCCTCCGGACTTCGCGATGGGCTGGCGTTCGTGCTTCCCGCCTTGTTCTTTTCCTTGTTGCTGGATGGGGGCGTCAAGCGGTGGCGCTCCACGATTGGAACAGCGGGTGCCTTCACTGCGTTGGCTTCGCTTGCGTTGGACGACCATCATGCACTCGTCGCTGGAATGCTTGCCGGGTCTTTCGTGCGGCTTGCACGCCATGGAGGAGCTCGTTCGTGAGCGAGATGATCTGCATCATCATGCTGTGCGGTGTTGGAACGTTCCTGCTGCGCTGGCTTCCATTTTTTCGGGCTCGTCGCAGCGCTCAGTCAGGGCGTGGCTCGGAGATCGCGCGTGCGTGGCTGAGTGGGGTAGGACCGGCCGCCGTGGCTGCTTTGCTGGTGATCTCGTTGATCGACTCCATCGGCGGTCAGCCTGATGCTCGCCGCCTACTCACCGTTTGCGTTGCGTTGGCCTGTGTTGCGTTCGTTCATCGCGTGGCTCGCGGTGGGATTGCCCTGCCCACCCTCTCGGGAGCCCTCGTTTACGGCGCGCTCTCACAGTTCTTTGGTTGAGCCTATTTACCGATACAGAAGCTCGAGAAAATCCGCCCCAGCAGATCATCCGCGCTCATCCGCCCGGTGATCTCGCCCAGCGCCTCGTGCGCCAACCGCAGCTCCTCCGCCGCCAGCTCCAGATGCTCATGCACCAGCTCCGACTCGGCGCGCTCGGCGTGGCCAATGGCCAGGGTGATCGCTTCCACATGTCGTGCGCGGGCAGAGAACTCGCCTTCCACGCTGTCCCCTGCCCCGCCACTGGCCAGCTCGCGCAGGCGCGTGTGCAGCTGCTCCAGGCCCAGGCCGGTGGCGGCGGAAACGTGCACCACGCTGGGGTCGGCACTGGGCGGGATCTCGGCCAGCAGGTCGCTCTTGTTGTGGATCCACAGCTGCTGCGGCACGTCGAGGATGGCGTCGCCAATCGCCTCGCGGCCGGCCTGCGGGTCGCGCGCGTCGACCACCACGATGGCCAGGTCGGTGCGCTGCATTTCGGCGCGGGCACGGCGCATGCCTTCGCGTTCGATCACATCGCCGCCTTCGCGCAGTCCGGCGGTGTCGACCAGGGTCAGTTCCAGACCGTCGATGCGGATGGTCTCGCGCAGGGTGTCGCGGGTGGTACCGGCAATGTCGGTGACGATGGCGCGCTCACTGCCGGCCAATGCATTGAGCAGCGAACTCTTGCCGGCGTTCGGCGGCCCGACCAGCACCGCATGCAGACCATCGCGCAGGCGGCGGCCGCGTTCGGCATCGGCACGCAGTTGCACCATCGCGCGCAGCGCGTCAGCCAGGCCCGAACGCACCTGTTCACCACCGAGCGTATCCAAGGGCTCGTCGGCGAAGTCGATCGCCGCTTCCACATGGATGCGCAGCAGCACCAGTTGTTCGGCGGCCTCTTCAACGCGGCGCGAGAACACGCCATCGAGCGACCGGCGGGCGGCACGGGCGGCGCGGCTGTCGCTGGCGGCAATCAGGTCGGCAATGGCTTCGGCCTGGGCCAGGTCGAGCTTGCCGTTGAGGAAGGCACGCTCGCTGAATTCACCGGGACGGGCCTGGCGCGCCCCCAGCGTGATGCAGCGGGCCACCAGCTGCTGCAGGACCACCGGGCTGCCGTGGCCCTGCAGTTCCACCACGTCTTCGCCGGTGAAGCTGCGTGGGCCCGGAAAGTACAGCGCGATGCCATCGTCCAGCACCTCGCCGGCGGCATCGCGGAAGCGGGCATAGTGCGCGTGACGCGGGCGCAGCGCCGGGCAACCCAGCGCCTGCGCGATCGGTGCGGCGTGTGGCCCGGAAACGCGCAGCATGCCCACGCCACCGGCACCCGGCGCGGTGGCAATGGCAACGATGGTGTCGGTGGCAGCGGTCATGGCTTACAGCTTCTCCAGTTGCGCGCGGGCCTGCACGGCACCGCTGCCCTGCGGCTGCAGGGCCAGGTAGGTGGTGTAGGCCTGCTTGGCCTTGCCCTTGTCGCCGGCGTGGAAGTACGCGTCACCCAGGTTGAGGTGGGCCACTGCACGCGAGGGGTCGATCTTCAGGGTGTTTTCCAGCCAGCGCGCCGCTTCAGCGTAACGCTGCTGGCGGTAGTAGACGAAGCCCAGGTTGTTGGCGGCCTGGGCGAAGTCCGGGCGCAGCTTCAGCGCCTCGGTGAACTGCGCCACGGCCTCGTCGTAGCGCTTCTCGCGGTACAGCTGCAGGCCACGGTCGTTGGCCTGCTGGGCACGCTGCCGGTCCGACGCGGGGCCGGCCGTGGGTACCACCAGCTTGGCCTGGCCGCCCTGCAGGTCGGCCACGGTCACCGGGGCCTTGCCGGGCTTGGCCTCCTGCACCGCCTCGACCTTGCTGTTGAGCGCGATCGCATCGGCGGTCAACTGATCGGTGCCGGCGTTGAGGTACTCCTGGCTGTCCTGCACCTGGAACACGAACTCGCCGCCCTGCGAACCGGGCAGGCTGCCGAAGGCCGGGGTCTGCTGGGACACGGCCGACACCGCCGGGGCCACATAGGCGGCGAGCTCGGTGCCGGTGATCAGGCCATCGCCGTTGAGGTCGCCCTTGCCGGCCAGTGCCTGCAGCAGCACCCAGGTGAACACCGAATGGCCGTTCGGGCCGGCATCGGCGACCTGCTGGTCTGCGCCGCCGGCGGTGAGCATCTGCCGCGCACTGCGGCGCGCGTTCTCGCGCAGGAAGGCGGATGACGACGGACCCCCGCGGGTCAGGCCCAGCCCGCTGTAGCAGGCGTCCATCACGAACATCACGTGCTTCGCCTGCAGGCTTTCGGCGATGTTCTGCAGGTCGGTCATCGCGATCGCGTCGGTGGCGAAGGCGTTCGGGTCCGAATCCACCGGAATGATGTAGCCCAGGTCGCGGCCGGAGGCGAGCCGGCGCGTGGCCCCGTGCCCGGCGAAGAACACGAACACGCGGTCATTGCGCCCGGTGCGGTCATCGGCCAAGCGGTCGTGGAAGGCGGCCAGGATGTTGTTGCGGGTGGCCTGCTGGTTCTTCAGCACGATCACCTGCGAGGACGGAAAGCCGAACTGACCGGTCAGGGTATCGGCCACCGCCTGCGCATCATGACTGGCGTACTCCAGCTTGGGCCACTTCGCGTAGTCGTCGATGCCGACCACGATCGCCCAGGACTTCTCATAGCCGGTGGTAACGGTGGCGTCGGTGCTGGCCCCCTTGCGCGCGCGCGCCACGGTGAACTCGCGACCATTCCAACCCGCGAACTGATAGCCGTCTGCGATCAGCCGGTCCAGGATCTGCGGCAGCGCCTTCACCGCGCGGTCGTGGATATCGTGGAACAGGATGATGCCGCGCTGCTCCTTCTGCACCTGCTCGACCACACGCTGCACGATGGACTCGGGCACCGGATCGGCCCAGTCCATCGAGTCAATGTTCCACATGATCGATTTCAGACCTGCCTCGTTGAGCAGCTGCAGGCCTTCGGCGTTGCGGGCGCCGTAAGGAAAGCGGAACAGCGGCGCACGACGTGCATCGACGTCGCGCAACAGGGTGTCGGTGGCCAGCACCTGCTCGCGCAGCGCGTCACCGGTGGTGCGCGAAAGCTGGGCGTGGGTCAGGCTGTGATTGCCGACCGCGTAGCCCTGCTCCATCAGGTTGCGGCTGATGCTCGCCATCGGGCCGAGCGTGGTGGTGCCATCGTCCTGCACCTTGCCCAGGTTGCGGCCCACCTCGAAGAACACGCCCGGTACGTCGTAGCGCTGCAGAATCGCGACCACTTCATCGGTGTGGGTGCGGTGCGGGCCGTCGTCGAAGGTAAGCACCACGGTTTTGGCCGGCAGGTCGCGGCCGAAGATTTCGCGCTCGCTGTCCTTCATCGACATCGGGTACGGCTCGATGACCCCGTAGTCGCGCAGGATCGCTTCGCGGGTGATCAAGGTGCGCAGGTGCGCAACGTAGTCTTCCCACTTCTCGCGCTTGAGCGTGATCGCACGGGTGCGGTCGAAGCGGCTGAAGATGCGGGTCAGTTCCTGGTTGTAGTTGCGTTCGATCTCGTCGAGCGCATCCAGGTCTTCGCCGATGCGCTGGTGCAGCTTCACCGCCGGCAGCGAGGAATCGGTGCCGATGCGGGCATGCAGATCGCGAAGCACTTCGCGGAAGGCGAGGCGATCTGCATCGTACAGCTCGGGCGCAGACTCGATGTAGTCCAGCACCGTGCCGAGCGTGGCGAAGCGTTGCGGCGTGGTGCCCTTGAGCAGGCTGTCGAACAGCCCGGCGATGGCTTCACGTTGTTCCAGGCCTTCGTGGAACAGCTGCTGGCCCACCCGGGTGGAGGTGTTGCGGTCAGCAGGCGACTGTTCGGTTTCGTCGGCCAGCAGCACGATGATGCGGCGATGGCCGTCGAGCTGCTTCTGCAGCGCGGACAGCAATGGTGCTGTCGCGGGGTCGGCGCTGATCGCGGCCTGGGCGCTGGGGTGCTGCGCTGCGTCGGCGTCCGGACGTGCGGTATCCGGTTTCTGGCCGCAGGCGGCAAGGGTCAGGGCAAGCAGCAGAGGGAAGGCTGAGCGAGGCAGCAACGCGCGGGGCATGGGCAGTCCATTGGGTGCAGCGTGGCGGTGGGCGCCGGTGGTGGAAATTCTACCGCTGGATGTGCAAAAGCCCGCCGGAGGGCGGGCTTTTGTGGGTTCCGTAGCGCCGGGCTTGCCCGGCGGGCTACGTATGGATCCAGCGGAGCCGGGCAAGCCCGGCTCTACGTGTGCCGGTTACTTCTTCTTGGAGGCCGGGGCGGCGGGGGCCGGGACCGGATCGCTGCCGTGGCGCTTGGTCATCCACCACTGCTGCAGCAGACCCAGGCCGCCGTTGACCACCCAGTACAGGACCAGACCGGACGGCATGAAGGCCATCATGACGCCGAAGATCAGCGGCATCATCTGCATCATCTTGGCCTGCATCGGGTCCATGCCCGGCGCCGGGGTCAGCTTCTGGGTGGCCCACATCACCGCCATGTTGATGATCGGCAGGATGAAGTACGGGTCGCGCGCGGTCAGGTCCTGGATCCAGCCCAGCCACGGGGCCTGGCGCAGTTCCACCGATTCCACCAGCACCCAGTACAGGGCGAAGAAGATCGGCATCTGGATGAGGATCGGCAGACAGCCGCCCATCGGATTGATCTTTTCCTTCTTGTACAGCTCCATCATCGCGGTCTGGAACTTCTGGCGGTCATCGCCATAGCGTTCCTTCAACTGCTGGATGCGCGGCTGGAAGCGACGCATCTTGGCACCGCTCTTGTACTGCACGGCCGACAGCGGATACAGCACCAGCTTCAGCAGCACCACCAGGCCGACAATGGCCCAGCCCCAGTTGTTGACGACCTTGTGCACCTGGTTCAGCACCCAGAACAGGCCCTGGCCGATCACCGCCATCAGCGAGAAGCGGCTGTAGTCGACCACGCGGTCCAGGCCCGGCACGTCTTCCTTGGCGATCTGGTTGACCAGCTTCGGGCCCACCCACAGGCGGGCTTCGGTGCTGACCTGCTGGCCCGGGGCCACGGTGAAGGCCGGGCCGGTGGCCTGGATCTGGTCGCGGCCGTCATGCTGGGACAGCGCGTAGTTCGCAGCCTGGTCGGCCTGCGGAATCCATGCGGTGAAGAAGTGGTGCTGCAGCATGGCGATCCAGCCGCCGGTGACCTGCTGGTTCAGCGGGCCGTCTTCCAGGTAATCCTTGAACGCGCGGCGCTGGTACTTCTTCTCGTGGTCGAACCAGGTCGCGCCATTGAAGCTGAACGAGTCCGGGTTGGTCATGCTGCGCGACAGGATGGTCGGCGTGCGGTCCAGGGTGCGGAACACATAGCCATTCCACGGCGCGGTGCCGGCGTTGATGACTTCATCCTTCACGTTCACCGCGTACTCGTTGCGGCTGACGGTGAAGGTACGGCGGATGGTGACGCCGTTCGGGCCTTCCCAGATGAAGGGAATCTGCAGTTCGTCCTGGCCCTTGGCCAGCACGAAGTCCTTGGCGTCACCGACCAGACGGAAGCCGTTGGCTTCCGGCACCGGCATGCTCTTGTCCTGGCTGGTCCAGCCGCTCACCGCACGGTACGGGTGGGCGGGGTCTTCGGTCAGCAGGCGGACCGGCGGGCTGCCTTCGTCCTTGGTCTGCGGGAAGTGCAGCAGTTCGGCGTCCAGCACGTTGCCGCCGTCCAGCACCAGGCGCAGCACGTCGGTGGTGACGGTCACGCGCGGCGCCGCCGCCGAGGCCTGCGCGGTCGCGGCCGTAGCCGGGGCGCTGCCCGGGGCGTGCGGCACGTTGGCGCTGGGGACGCTGCCCGCCGGGCCCGGCACGGTGCCCTGGGTCTGGGTGGCCACCGGCGTGGCCGGAGCCGGCGCGGCGGTGTCGCGGCCCCACTCCAACCACAGCAGAACGGCCACCATCAGCCAGGCAACAATCAGGAAAACGCGGGTCTGGTTCATCAGCGTGCAGGCTCTGCAGGACCGGCAGCAGGTGCCGGTTCGGACAAGGAAGGGGCAATGCCCCCGGGCGGCGGCATTGTGCCGTCCGCGCCCGGCATCGGCAATGCGCCAAGGCGGCGCAGCAGGCGTTCAAAGGCCTGGCGAAGGGTGGCGTTGCTGGCAGTACGGGCAGCTGCGCGCGCCACCACGACGTAATCGCCGGATGACAGGCACGGGCGCAGGTGGCGTGTGGCATCGCGCAGCACACGCTTTATCCGGTTGCGACCCACGGCATGGGGATCGACTTTGCGCGACACCGCCAGACCCAACCGGGCCGGCTGTTCGCCTTGGCACCAGTGGAGGGTCATGAGGGGATCGGACACACGGCGGGCGCCGTTGAAAACCGTTGTATATTCGGCACGCGTACGAACCCGCGCAGAGCGAGGAAATCGCTTGCGCGGGTCGGAACTGCTCACAGTCAGGATTGCGTCTGCCGCAGAGTGCGGCATTGCAATCAAGCGCTCAGGACTTTGCGGCCCTTGGCGCGGCGACGCGACAGAATCTTGCGGCCGTCAGCGGTCTTCATACGGGCACGGAAGCCATGGTCGCGCTTACGCTTGAGGTTGCTGGGTTGGAAAGTGCGCTTGGTGGCCATGCTGGGCCTCTGTAAGAAGGGGACGGAAAGAACCGGAAATTCTATAGACCTGGTGTGGGCCGCGTCAAGTCCAGGTCACTACGGGATTTCACCGGCCTGTGCAATAGCTGTGGATGTTTTTGTGAATAAGTGTGGGACAAGCATTCCCGGGCCTGCCCGTCGGTGGTAGTCTGCGCCATCCATTTCTTCCCCTTCCGGCCTGTGGCGCGGCGGCTTCGTGCGCCCATCCACAGGCCCCAGACGAAAATTGCCGATGGATGCGTGGTCCAAATCTCTCGAACGTCTAGAAGCGGAGTTTCCGCCTGAAGATGTTCATACCTGGTTGAAGCCGCTGCAGGCCGACCTGCGCCCCGACAGCCTGGTGCTGTATGCGCCCAATGGCTTCATCGTGGACCAGGTGCGCGAGCTGTACCTGGCCCGGATCCGCGAACTGCTGATGCACTACGCCGGTTTCCGCGAAGTATTCCTTGAAGTTGGCTCGCGTCCGAAGCCTGCAGAGGCGCAGATTGCGCCGGTTGCGACGCCCGCAGCCAGCGCGCCGGCCGAGCCGATGGTGCCGTTTGCCGGCAATCTGGATTCGCACTACACCTTTGCCAACTTCGTTGAAGGCCGCAGCAACCAGCTGGGTCTGGCTGCCGCCTTCCAGGCGGCGCAGAAGCCGGGCGACCGTGCGCACAACCCGCTGCTGCTGTACGGGGGCACCGGCCTGGGCAAGACCCACCTGATGTTTGCGGCCGGCAACGCGATGCGCCAGGCCAACCCGGGCGCCAAGGTGTTGTACCTGCGTTCGGAGCAGTTCTTCAGCGCCATGATCCGGGCGCTGCAGGAAAAGACCATGGACCAGTTCAAGCGCCAGTTCCAGCAGGTGGACGCGCTGCTGATCGATGACATCCAGTTCTTTGCCGGCAAGGACCGCACCCAGGAAGAGTTTTTCCACACCTTCAACGCACTGTTCGACGGCAAGCAGCAGATCATCCTGACCTGCGACCGCTACCCGCGCGAAGTGGAAGGGCTGGAAGCGCGGCTGAAGTCGCGCCTGGCGTGGGGCCTGTCGGTGGCGATCGAGCCGCCTGACTTTGAAACCCGCGCGGCGATCGTGCTGGCCAAGGCCCGCGAGCGCGGCGCTGAGATCCCCGACGATGTGGCGTTTCTGATTGCCAAGAAGATGCGCTCCAACGTGCGCGACCTCGAAGGTGCGCTCAATACCCTGACCGCCCGCGCCAACTTCACCGGCCGCGCGATCACCACGGACTTCGCCCAGGAAACCCTGCGCGACCTGCTGCGTGCCCAGCAGCAGGCGATCAGCATTCCCAACATCCAGAAAACCGTGGCCGACTACTACGGCTTGCAGATCAAGGATCTGCTGTCCAAGCGCCGGACCCGGTCGCTGGCCCGCCCCCGCCAGGTGGCCATGGCCCTGACCAAGGAGCTGACCGAGCACAGCCTGCCCGAGATTGGCGATGCGTTCGCCGGCCGCGACCACACCACGGTGCTGCATGCCTGCCGGCAGATCCGCACCCTGATGGAGACCGACGGCAAGCTGCGTGAGGACTGGGACAAGCTGATCCGGAAGTTGAGCGAATGATGCAGGAGCCAGATCTTCTCGTCACCGCATAAAACGGTGCAGAATCCGGTAGCAAGCGCGGGACAGCATGTGGATAAAACAGCTGGAAATTTTCAGCGTAAAGTTATCCACAGCATTCCCCACCCCTTGGGGGCTGGTAATACAGAGGGTTTCGAGGCAACAAAAGCCTTTAGTTTCAAATACTTGACTGTGTTTTCCAGCAAATCTGGCTCTACCAGCACCACCAAGCTTTTGATTTATTCCACATTTTTTTAAAGCATAGGGGCACGGAACCACATGCGTTTCACACTGCAGCGCGAAGCCTTTCTCAAGCCGTTGGCACAAGTCGTCAACGTGGTCGAACGCCGCCAGACCCTGCCGGTTCTGGCCAATTTCCTGGTACAGGTGAACAAGGGTCAGCTGTCGCTGACCGGCACCGACCTGGAAGTGGAGATGGTGTCGCGGATCGCGGTTGAAGACGCCGAAGACGGCGAAACCACCATTCCGGCGCGTAAGCTCTTCGAGATCATCCGCGCCCTGCCCGACGGCAGCCGCATCACCGTCTCGCAGAGCGGTGACAAGATCACCGTGCAGGCCGGCCGCAGCCGCTTCACCCTGGCAACGCTGCCCGCCAACGACTTCCCGTCGGTGGACGAAGTGGAAGCCACCGAGCGCGTGGCCATTGGCGAAGCCACCCTGAAGGAACTGATCGAACGCACCGCGTTCGCGATGGCCCAGCAGGACGTGCGCTACTACCTCAACGGCCTGCTGTTCGATCTGCGCGGTGATGCCCTGCGCACCGTGGCCACTGACGGTCACCGTCTGGCGCTGTGCGAAACCGACCTGGAAAAGGCCAGCGGCGCCAAGCGCCAGATCATCGTGCCGCGCAAGGGCGTCACCGAGCTGCAGCGTCTGCTGGAAAGCGGCGAGCGCGAGATCGAGCTGGAAGTCGGCCGCAGCCACGTTCGCGTCAAGCGCGACGATGTGACCTTTACCTCCAAGCTGATCGACGGTCGTTTCCCGGATTACGAAGCGGTGATCCCGATTGGTGCCGACCGCGAAGTGAAGGTGGATCGTGAAGCCCTGCGCGCCTCGCTGCAGCGCGCTGCAATTCTGTCCAACGAGAAGTACCGCGGTATCCGCGTGGAAGTCTCGCCGGGCAACCTGAAGATCAGCGCGCACAACCCGGAGCAGGAAGAAGCCCAGGAAGAGATCGAAGCCGACACCACGGTGAGCGATCTGGCCATTGGCTTCAACGTGAACTACCTGCTGGACGCACTGTCGGCGCTGCGCGACGAGCATGTGGTCATCCAGCTGCGCGATTCCAACTCCTCGGCTCTCGTGCGTGAAGCCAGCAGCGAGAAGTCACGCCACGTGGTGATGCCGCTGCGTCTCTGACCTGCGGTATGCCAGGTTCCACGTGGAACCAAGCGTCATCAGAAACCCGGCCCGGCGCCGGGTTTCTTTTTGCATGTTCCACGTGGAGCATCCAACCAAAGCGGGTTCTCGTAGAGCCACGTCTTGCGTGGCTGCTGTTCGCACGCACCCTCGCTCTCACGCTGCGCACTTCTACATCCGAGACACGGGTCCCGATGCCCGTCCCAAGCTTTAAATCTGTATATAAATCTAAAGCTATGTGGTGATGGTAGAGCCAGATTTGGTTGAAAAGTATGTCATGTGTTTGAATTAAAAGGGAAATTCACCCATGAAACCCCCTGTAAAAAGGCCCCTGGGGGTGGGGGTGAAGCTGTGGATATGTTTTAGAGGCGCTTGAAGTGCCTTTTTTATCCACAACCTGCCCCCGTGTTGCAAAGAGCTCATACAGGCCGGGTGTGGATAACCGGCGCCCGTCTCAAGAGGCCGCGACGAGGTGCCGATCCCAGGCCAAGCGATGGCACCGGCAGAAGGTGCAAATTCTTTGAAATCTGCAGGGCAGAGACCCTGATCGGTCTCCAGATTTCAAAGAATTCGGGGGTTCTTCTGAGGAGATTTCCGATCTGCTGGCAGGAGCAGCGGCGCAGATCGTGGCGCTACGGGGGGCCGTGTGGGATGCAGTAAGCTGGTCGACTGATCCTCTGTCTCTCTCGCATGTACATCCGCCGGCTATCCCTGCACAACGTCCGTCGTTTCGATCACGTGGAACTGGCTCCGCAACCCGGCATCAATCTGATTACCGGCGACAACGGTGCCGGCAAGACCAGTGTGCTCGAGGCGTTGCACCTGATGGCCTATGGCCGTAGTTTCCGCGGCCGCGTGCGCGATGGCCTGGTGCGCCAGGGCCGGGAGGCGGTGGACGTGTTCGTGGAGTGGGACGAGCATCGCTCCGGTGCCGAACAGGGCACACGTCGCAAGGCCGGTCTGCATCACACCGGACAGGACTGGAAGGGACGCCTGGACGGGGAGGACGTGGCCCAGCTCGGTAATCTGTGCGCCGCGCTTGCGGTGGTGACCTTCGAGCCTGGCAGCCACGCCTTGGTCAGTGGGGGCGGCGAACCCCGGCGCCGGTTCCTGGATTGGGGTTTGTTCCACGTGGAACCTGACTTCCTCGGGCTCTGGCGCCGCTATTCCCGTGCCTTGAAGCAGCGCAATGCCCTGCTCAAACAAGGCGGTCACCCACAAGCCCTGGATGCATGGGATCGCGAGCTTGCCGAGGCCGGAGAACCCCTTACTGCAAGGCGCCAGCACTACCTGGAGCGGTTGCAGGACCGCACCGTGGAACTGGCGCAGCATCTGGCCCCCAATCTGCAGATCCACTCGTTGTCCTTGAGCCCCGGTTGGCGCAAGCAGGAGCTTTCGCTGGCCGACGCGCTGCTTCTGGCGCGCGAACGCGATCGTCAGCAGGGCTATACGTCGGTCGGGCCGCATCGGGCCGATTGGAGCGTCGGTTTTGCCGAGATTCCAGGCCGCGACGCCCTCTCCCGCGGCCAGGCCAAGCTCACCGCCCTGACCTGTCTGCTGGCCCAGGCCGAGGACTACGCCGAGCAGCGCGGCGAATGGCCGGTAATCGCGCTGGATGATCTGGCCTCCGAGCTGGACCGCACCCATCAGGGCCGTGTGCTGGAGCGACTGCGGACTGGCCCGGCGCAGATATTCATCACCGCCACCGAAACCCCGGCGGCGTTGGCCGACGCCACCCACATCACGCGGTTCCACGTGGAACATGGTCAGCTGAACCCGGTATCCAGCGGTGTGCCATAGTGCCGACGGGGGCCACCCTGCCCGGCTGGTATAATTTCCCCCTGCAATCCCTTATTCCTCGGAGCCCCGCCCTGGCGGTGCCCGACCTGCGGAGCCTACGGCAAGCGCAATGACTGACGAACAGAACACCCCGGCAAACAACGGCAATTACGACGCCAACAGCATCACCGCCCTGGAAGGCCTGGAAGCGGTGCGCAAGCGTCCCGGCATGTACATCGGTGACGTGCATGACGGCACCGGTCTGCACCACATGGTGTTCGAGGTGGTCGACAACTCCATCGACGAAGCCCTGGCGGGCCACGCCGACCACGTTGCGGTCACCATCCATGCCGATGGTTCGGTGTCTGTGTCTGACAACGGTCGCGGCATTCCTACCGGCAAGCACGCGCAGATGAGCGCCAAGCTTGGCCGCGACGTGTCGGCGGCCGAAGTGGTCATGACCGTGCTGCACGCCGGCGGCAAGTTCGATGACAACAGCTACAAGGTTTCCGGCGGCCTGCACGGCGTGGGCGTCAGCGTGGTCAATGCGCTGTCCGAGAAGCTGACCCTGGATATCTTCCAGGGCGGTTTCCACTACCACCAGGAATACAGCAACGGTGCCGCGGTCAGCCCGCTGGCGCAGGTGGAAGCCAGCAGCAAGCGCGGCACCACCCTGCGCTTCTGGCCGTCGGTGGTTGCCTTCCACGGCAACACCGAATTCCACTACGACATCCTGGCTCGCCGCCTGCGCGAACTCTCGTTCCTGAATTCCGGGGTCAAGATCGTCCTGCAGGATGAGCGTGGCGAAGGCCGTCGCGATGACTTCCACTACGAAGGCGGCATCCGCAGCTTCGTGGAGCATCTGGCCCAGTTGAAGACCCCGCTGCACCCGAACGTCATTTCGGTCACTGGCGAGCACAACGGCATCACCGTGGAAGTGGCGCTGCAGTGGACCGACTCCTACCAGGAGACGATGTACTGCTTCACCAACAACATTCCGCAGAAGGACGGCGGTACCCACCTTGCCGGCTTCCGTGGCGCGCTCACCCGCGTGCTGAACAACTACATCGAGCAGAACGGCATCGCCAAGCAGGCCAAGATCAACCTGACCGGCGATGACATGCGCGAAGGCATGATCGCCGTGCTGTCGGTGAAGGTGCCCGACCCCAGCTTCTCCAGCCAGACCAAGGAAAAGCTGGTCAGCTCGGACGTGCGCCCGGCCGTCGAAAACGCGTTCGGCGCCCGCCTGGAAGAGTTCCTGCAGGAAAACCCGAACGAAGCCAAAGCCATTGCCGGCAAGATCGTCGACGCTGCGCGTGCCCGCGAAGCCGCACGCAAGGCCCGCGACCTGACCCGCCGCAAGGGCGCGCTGGACATTGCCGGTCTGCCCGGCAAGCTGGCCGACTGCCAGGAAAAGGATCCGGCGCTCTCCGAACTGTTCATCGTCGAGGGTGACTCCGCAGGTGGCTCGGCCAAGCAGGGCCGCAACCGCAAGAACCAGGCGGTGCTGCCGCTGCGCGGCAAGATCCTCAACGTGGAACGTGCCCGCTTCGACCGCATGCTCGCGTCCGACCAAGTGGGTACGCTGATCACCGCACTGGGCACCGGCATCGGCCGCGACGAGTACAACCCGGACAAGCTGCGTTACCACCGCATCATCATCATGACCGACGCCGACGTCGACGGCGCTCACATCCGCACCCTGCTGCTGACCTTCTTCTACCGTCAGATGCCGGAGCTGATCGAACGCGGCCACGTCTACATTGGCCTGCCGCCGCTGTACAAGATCAAGCAGGGCAAGCAGGAGCTGTACCTGAAGGATGACCCGGCGCTGGATGCTTACCTGGCCAGCAGCGCGGTGGAAAACGCCGGCCTGATCCCCGCCGAAAACGAACCGGCGATCGAAGGCATCAACCTGGAAAAGCTGCTGCTGAGCTATGCCTCGGCGCAGGAAGCGATCGATCGCAACGCGCACCGCTATGACCGCCAGCTGCTCGAAGCGCTGGTCGACTTCACCCCGATGGACCTGGAGCACCTGCGCAAGGCGGGCGACAACGAGGGCCTGGCCGCGCTGGCCAAGCGCCTCAACCAGGGCAGCCTGGGTTCGCCGCGTTTCAGCCTGGAACTGCAGGAACCGAACGAACAGCGTCCGGCCGCCGTCCTGGTCACCCGCCGCCACATGGGCGAAGAGCTGATCCAGGTGCTGCCGCTGGCGGCCTTCGAAACCGGCGAACTGCGTGCCCTGCACCAGTCCTCGCTGCTGCTGCACGGCCTGGTTCGCGACGGTGCCAAGATCAGCCGCGGTGCCAAGTCGGCCGAGGTGGAAAGCTTCGCGCAGGCGCGTGCCTGGTTGCTGGAAGAAGCCAAGAAGGGTCGCCAGATCCAGCGCTTCAAGGGCCTGGGTGAAATGAATCCGGAACAGCTGTGGGACACCACCGTGAACCCGGATACCCGCCGCCTGCTGCAGGTGCGGATTGAAGACGCGGTCGCCGCCGACCAGATCTTCAGCACCCTGATGGGCGACGTGGTGGAGCCGCGCCGCGACTTCATCGAAGACAACGCCCTGCGGGTCTCCAATCTGGATATCTGACACAATCGGTCCAATCCGGTCGGTTGCCTGACGCAACCGGCCGGATTTCACCCTTGCTGCCAGGAATTCGATGTCTGCCACTGCCCCGCCGGCGTCTGCGACGCCTCCGCCGCCGCCCGCGCTGCCGGGTACGCCGCCCCGGAACCCGCCGCGCAAGCCCGGCTCGCCGGTGGCCGGCTTCTTCATCGACCTCGGTATCGCCATTGCCACCCTGCTTGGCCTGAGCATGCTCAGCGGCTTGTTCTGGGGCATGTTCCGCGCGGTCGAGGTGGTGCACGAAAGCGGCCCCGATGCCGCCGCAACGGCCATGCAGCAGTTGGGACAACCCGGTGCACTGGCACAGATTCTGATGGCCCTGTTCGCCACCGGCGGTGCCGCGCTGGTGCTGTATTTCCTGCGCCGCCGTGCCGACGCCAGCGAACGCGAACGCTCGTGGCAGGCCGCGGGCCGTGCCTCCACCTGGGGCTGGACCCTGCTTGTGGCCACCTGCGTGGTGATTGGCAGCAACCTGATTTCCTGGCTGGCCAAGCTGGCCGGCAGTGAGCCGGTGCCCAGCAACCTGGCCCTGATGGAACAGGCGCTGGAACACTTCCCGTGGTTCCTGGCCCTGTTCGCCATCGTGCTGGCTCCCGCCTACGAGGAACTGCTGTTCCGCCGCGTGCTGTTCGGGCGCCTGTGGCAGGCCGGCCGCCCGTGGCTGGGCCTGGTGCTGAGCAGCTTAGCCTTCGCCTTGATCCACGAAATTCCGGGCACCAGCGCCAACGGTCCGCTGGAAATCACCCAGCTGTGGCTGGTGTATGGCGGCATGGGCGCGGCGTTTGCCTGGCTGTACCGGCGCACCGGCACCTTGTGGGCACCGATTGCCGCGCATGCCTTGAACAACGCCATTGCCCTGGCGGCGCTGGTGTTCCTCGGCTTGCACTGAATCGGCGGGTTTGACAAAAATTTACGTTCCACGGCGCAACACTGCACACATGAACACGGGAGCCCGCACCATGAAACCGCTGCTGCTTGGGTTGGCCATCACCCTGCTGGTGAGCGCCTGCGCCACCACCACCTCGCCCACTGGGCGGCGGCAGATGGTGGGCGGTGTTTCACAGGCCGAGCTGGACCAGCTGGGGGCCCAGGCCTTCGCCGAAACCAAGCAGAAGGAAAAGCTCAGCACCGACGGCAAGCAGAACGCTTACGTGCAGTGCGTGGTCAACGCGCTGGTCGCGCAGCTGCCTGCTCAATACCGTGGCGTACGGTGGGAGGCAGCGGTGTTCGTCAACAACGAACCCAACGCCTTCGCCCTGCCCGGCGGCAAAGTCGGGGTGAACACCGGCATCCTCAGCGTGGCCAAGAACCAGGACCAGTTGGCGGCGGTGATCGGGCATGAAATCGGCCACGTCATTTCGCGCCACCACGAAGAGCGCCTGACCCGCCAGATGGGCGCGCAGACCGGCTTGGCTGTGCTCGGGGCGCTGGCCGGCGCCGCGTACGGCGATGGCGCCGCCAGCACGGTGAACCAGCTGGGTGGAGCCGGCGCCCAGGCTGCCTTCCTGCTGCCCGGCTCGCGCACCCAGGAAAGCGAGGCCGACGTGGTCGGGCAGCGGCTGATGGCCGAGGCCGGGTTCGACCCCTCCCAGGCCGTCAACCTGTGGCAGAACATGATGGCCGCCGGGGGCTCGCGCTCACCGCAATGGCTGTCCACCCACCCCGATCCGGCCAACCGCATTCGCGAGCTGCAGCGCGATGCACCGGCCCTGAATGGGGTGTTCCAACAGGCTCAAGCCGCCGGTCGCAAACCGCGCTGTGGCTAGTACGACCAATGGATGCTGTGCCGCAGCATCGGAAACGGTTTTTCACGACAACAGTTTCTGATACGTTTGGCGGCTCAGATTTTTCTGACAGTCCGTTTTGATGCCGCCACGGCGGTTTGATCGAGGTGAATGATGATCTTCAGCAACCACAAGCAAGCCGTGCTTACCGTCCTCATCGCGACCGCCCTGGGCGGCGTGGTGGTTACCGACGCCGTGGCCCAGTCGCGCAGCGCTGACCGCAGCAACAGCGATCGTCGCGGTGGCAAGAACACCGCCAAGGCCGAAGTGATGTTCCCCGAGGCCACCCGCGAAGAGCCGAACATCAAGGCCTCGCCGAAGCTCGGCAAGCAGCTTCAGAAGATGATTGACAGCTACAACGACCAGAAGTTCCCGGAGACCCGGGCCCTGGCCGATGAAATCCTGGCCAACAGCGCTGCCAACAACTACGACAAGTCGCTGGCGGCCCAGCTGGCTTCGCAGGCGGCTTACAACCTGGACGACAGCGCTGCGGCCATCAAGTACCTGGACCAGGTGCTGGAGTTCAACGGCCTGGACAACAACGGCCACTACCAGTCGCTGCTGATGAAGGGCCAGCTGCAGATCCAGGAAGACCAGACCGAAGCCGGCCTGGCCACCCTGGACAAGTACTTCGCCGAAACCAAGTCGGCCAAGCCGGAAGAACTGATCATCAAGGGCCAGGCCCTGTACCAGCTGGAGCGCTACAACGAAGCGATCCCGGTGCTGAAGCAGGCCATTGCCGGTTCGCCGACCCCGAAGGACAACTGGAACCAGCTGCTGATGGCCGCCATGTCCGAAGCCGGCCAGACCGGTGAAGCGGTCGCGCAGGCCGAAGCCATCGCCGCCCGCAACCCGGACGACAAGAAGGCCCAGATGAACCTGGCCAGCATGTACATGCAGGCCGACCAGATGGGCAAGGCGGCCGACGTCATGACCAAGCTGTATGCCGCCGGCAAGTTGACCGACGAGCGCGAGTACAAGCAGCTCTACTCGATCTACGCCAACACCGAAGGCAAGGAACAGGACGTCATCAAGGTCATCAATGACGGCCAGGCCAAGGGCATCCTCAAGCCGGACGACTACCAGGCCCAGCTGGCCCTGGCCCAGGCGTACTACTACTCCGAGCCGGCGCAGGTGGGCAAGGCGATTGAAGCGTGGCAGAAGGCCGCCCCGCTCTCCAAGGACGGTGAAACCTACTTGAATCTGGCACGCGTTTTGCATGCTGAAGGTCGCACTTCGGAGGCCAAGGCGGCCGCCCAGCAGGCGCTGGCGAAGGGTGTGAAGAATCAGGCGGATGCCAAGAAAATCATCAACCTGAAGTAAGTAGGAATAACGCCTGAACGCCTGTCGCGTTAATGCGCAGGCGCTCAGGATTGGTATAAGCTTGGAGGTTCCTGCGGTGTCATGCACCGCTGATCATGGGCTATCTGTCCCCAGATACCCGGCCCCACTAATGAGCTCTTGGCGCATGACGGAACAACTTGTCGTTCACAGGTACGAACAAAGCGATGACACCGGCCTCAGCTGGCCGCGCATCGTGGGTATCGCTTTTGTAATTGCACTGCATCTCGCCGCTTTCATGATGCTGCTCATTCCCGCCGTGGCCCCCAAGGCCGCTGCCGAGAAGGAGCGCAACGTGATGGTGACCCTGGTGGACGCACCGCCGCCGCCGCCCCCGCCGCCGCCGCCGCCGCCGCCGGATGAAACGCCGCCGCCGCCGGTGAAGAACCTGTCGCCGCCGAAGCCGTCGCCGGTGCCGCCGCCGCCGCAGGCTCCTGTGGTGGACGTGCCGGAACCGCGTCCGAACGACATCGTGACGCCGCCGTCGCCGCCGACCCCGCCGCAGCCGCCGAGCTCCATCGAGGCCAGCGTCGACATCTCGTCCAAGAACATGAATCCCCCGCGTTACCCGCCGGCCGCATTCCGCGCAGGTATCCAGGGTGAAGTCATCCTGATCATTGATGTCGATGCCAACGGCAACGTCACCAATGTCACGGTCGAAAAGTCCAGCCGTAATCGTGACCTCGACCGCGCCGCGATGGATGCTGCACGCAAGTGGAGCTTCCGTGCAGCGGAGTCGGGCGGCAAGAAGGTCGCAGGTCGCGTTCGCGTACCGGTCAACTTTGCGCTGAACTGACAGTGGCCGGTGGCCCGCCGGCCACCGCCTTGCCAGCTCTTCTTTAGCACCACCATTCATCACCACACACAACAAAGGTAAGCGTCATGCTGCAGGAACTTTTCATCGCCGCTGCTGCCGGGGGCAACCCGTCCAATGCCCTGTCGCAGATGGGCTTCGAACATCTGATCCACGAAATGACCACCAAGCCGGGTGACTTCGCCGTCTCCTGGGTCGTGCTTCTGACCCTGGTGATCATGTCGGCCATGTCCTGGTACTGGACCGTCATCAACATCTTCCGCGCTACCCGCCTGAAGAGCGCAGCTGACCGCGTCGTCAGCCTGTTCTGGGACACCCCGAACGCGCAGGACGCCATCCGTGCGATGGAAGAACAGCCGGCTTCCGAGCCGTTCTCGAAGATCGCTCTGGACGCAGCCCAGGCTGCTGCTCACCACCAGCGCGCTGAAGGCGGCGGCACCGGTGGCCTGGGTGAAAACCTGAGCCGTTCGGAGTTCGTCGACCGCGCCCTGCGTCAGGCCGTGACCCGCGAAAGCAACAAGCTGCAGTCGGGCATGACCCTGCTGGCCACCGTCGGTGCAACCGCTCCGTTCGTCGGTCTGCTGGGTACCGTGTGGGGCATCTACGGCGCGCTGATCAAGATCGGTGCCACCGGTTCCGCCTCGATCGACGCCGTTGCCGGCCCGGTGGGTGAAGCGCTGATCATGACCGCCATCGGTCTGTTCGTCGCAATCCCGGCCGTGTTCGCCTTCAACTTCTTCAGCAAGATCAACAGCGCCACGATCAGCAAGTTCGATACGTTCGCTCACGACCTGCACGACTTCTTCGCCACCGGTTCGCGCGTCCGCTAATTGCGACGCGCTGTACCCGGGAAGAATGTAGTCAACACGATCTAGACGGAGCCCGTTATGGCTTTCAGTAGTGGTAACAGCGGCGGCCCCATGGCCGACATCAACGTGACGCCCCTCGTGGACGTCATGCTGGTGCTGCTGATCATCTTCATCATCACGGCGCCCCTGATGTCCCACAAGGTCAAGGTGGATCTGCCGGAGGCCAACCTGGTTCAGAACCCGGAAGCCGCCGAAGACCGCAAGGGCCCGATCACCCTGGCAGTCAAGGAAGACGGTTCGATCTACTGGAACGACGAGGAAATCGACAAGGGGACCCTCGAGTCCCGCTTGGCGACCGCCGCCCAGCAGACCCCGCAGCCGCCGCTGAACCTGCGTGGTGACCGCACCACCAAGATGCGCGTCATCAACGAGATGACGAAGATCGCGCAGGAACAGGGCATGCTCGACGTGGGCTTCGTGGCCACCAAAGAGAAGGGGCAGTAAGCCATGGCATTCAGTTCTGGTGGTGGCAAGGGCCCCATGGCAGACATCAACGTCACGCCCCTCGTGGACGTGATGCTGGTGCTGCTGATCATCTTCATCGTGACCGCGCCGATCATGACGTACCCGATCGCCGTGGATCTGCCGCAGCGCGTTCTCAACCCACCTCCGGTGACGGTTGAGCCGCCGCCGCCGATCGAGTTGCGCGTGGACGCCAGCAACCAGGTGTTCTGGAACAACAGCCCGGTGGCAGTGGGCGAACTCCAGCAGCGCATGGAGCAGGAAGTGCAGCGTGATCCGACCAACCAGCCTGAGCTGCGCATCGACGCCAGCCCGGACTCGGAGTACGACGTGATGGCCAAGATTCTGGCCGCCGCGAAGAACGCGCAGATGAAGAAGATCGGGTTCCAGCAGCAGTAATACGCAAGACCCAAGTCATGACGCGACTGGAAAACGCCCCTGGAAACAGGGGCGTTTTTTTTGCCTGAGTGACGGAAACGACCATTGACGGCTGACTCCGTCGGGCGGACCATAGCCGCGCGTACGCAGCACATAGCCGAGAAGGTGCGCACCCCACCTGCTTCGCGGGTCCCGGCCGGACCGGGTATAGCCAAGGGCATCGGACTTACGGAGCCTCGACCAGCATTGCTGGCCGGGGCTTTCGCTTTCTGGGATGCGCGCTGGTAATAAAGCAGGGCTGTCAGCCGATGTTGCCAGAGTGGCCATGTTCGCCAACAGCAATGAAAGCTGTCGCGGATCCGGCTCGTTCGCGCGTACCGCTTTCCCGCGCAGGACCTCACCAAGCAGGAGGTTGAATGAGCATCGCCCTTTCCCAGGATGCCGCTTGCCAGGATAAAGCGCGTAAGCGGACTGGACCATTAGGAGCATGCTGTCAGGACCATGCCGGCTCCACCGCTTCATGTTGAAGAACACGCCATAGCGGTGGCCGTTGGCTAGGCCGACGGCAACATAGTTGTCTGCTCCAGCGCGTTCGCACCTCAGCTTGCCACCTACCACTTGGCGAATCACTTGCGGCAGTTCACGAGAGAGCTCGTAACGCTCCACGTCGAAGGTGCGCGTCTCCCGGTTGTCACTCACTGGATCAGTGCCTGCGTCACGTGGCTTGCTGCTGAAGCAATGCAACCCGAACCCCACGTGGAGCAGTACACGCCGGGATGGATGTCCTTTTGCCGCCGCGAGCGAGTGCGTCAGGCGGAAAGGATGCAAGTGATTAAGCGGGAACACGCGCCCGTCCGCACTCTGGTGCGGTACCCAACGGATCAAGCCCCCGGCCCAGTTCGTACCCACGTCCCGCTACCCGCCGCTCGCTCGAAGAAGCACCGAGATTCCCGGTGACAAGCCGGCGGAGCAAGATGCAAAGGCGACAATGAGGCGCCGGACACCCTTGTCCGGCTATGATCCGCGCATGCTTGCCACCTACCCCGCCCTCGCCGACTGGCTGCACTGGCTTGACGCCATTCCCCACCTGCGGCCGATGATGATCGCCGCTTACGTGGTGTACCTGCTGTGGTTGATCGGCTGGATCATGCTGCAGAAGCGCGAGCCGGTGGCGACGTTGAGCTGGATTCTTTCGCTGGCCGCGCTGCCTTACATCGGGCTGCTTATCTACTACGTGCTTGGTCCGCAGAAGGTAAAGCGGCAGCGTCTGCGTCGTGGTCGTGCGCGTTCGGGCATGGAGCACTACAGCAGTGTGTGTCCGCCCGATGCGGACTGCACCGAGCTGGTGAAGATCGCGCAGTCCACTACGGGGTTGGCGCCGAGCTCGGCGACCGAAGTGGAGTGGCTGGTGGATGGTGCGGCGACTTACGCCGCGCTGATTGCTGCGATTGGCCAGGCGCGCGACCACGTGCATCTGGAGTACTACATCTTCAATCCGGACCACGCCGGCACCGCACTGCGCGACGCGCTGGTGGAGCGCGCTCGCACGGGTGTGCGCGTGCGCCTTCTGTTGGACGCAGTGGGTTCCTCGGCCATCCGCAAATCCTTCCTGGCACCGTTGCTCGATGCCGGTGGCGAAGTCGCCTGGTTCCATCCGCGCCAGCTGCTCAAGCCCTTCAAACGGCCGTGGTTGAACATGCGCACCCATCGCAAGCTGGTGGTGATCGACGGGCGCACGGCGTTCACTGGTGGCATCAACATCACCGACGAAGAAGACGAGACGCAGCGCCCCGACGCCTACCGCGACCTGCACATGCGGTTGGAAGGTCACGTCGTGCGCAGTCTGCAGTTGGTGTTCGCCGAAGACTGGATGTACGCCACCGGGCAGGAACCGCAGAAGCTCGAGATGGCCAAGCTTTGGCCCAACGATATGGCCCTGCGCAAGGACGGCAGCATCGCCACCCAGGTGTTGGTCTCCGGGCCGGATTCCGCCTGGGAAGCCATCCACCGCCTGCAGGTCGCCGCCATCCACGAAGCCAGGGAACGGGTCTGGCTGGTCACCCCCTACTTTGTGCCTGGCGAAGCAGCGCGCATGGCCCTCACCTCTGCTGCGCTTGGCGGACTGGACGTGCGCCTGCTGGTGCCGAAGATGAGCGATTCCTGGTTCGTCACCCAGGCCGCGCGTTCTTACTTCGACGAACTGCTGCAGGCTGGGGTAAAGATCTACGAATACGGCCCGCGCATGCTGCACACCAAGGCGTTCATTGCCGACGACGACGTCTGCATTGTCGGCAGCGCCAACTTCGACCACCGCAGTTTCCGGCTCAATTTCGAGCTGTCGATGATGATCACCGACGCTCCCACCGTGAGAGCGCTGGAGGCCATTCTGGCCGCCGAATTCGCCGCGGCAGCCCAGGTCCAGAACGAGCGCAAGCGCTCGCTGTGGCTGCACCGCGTGCCCGAGGCCTTTGCCCGGTTGGCCTCGCCCCTGCTGTAACCGCTACCACGTGGAACCCCGCCCCGCCCCGGCGCTACACTGCGCAGGTCAACGGGGAGAATGACAATGTACTGGCTGTTCCTGCTGCTTTCGCTGGGCTGTTTCGCCTTCGCCATCAAGACCCCTTCCACCGGCATGATGATGCTGTGGCTGGGCGGCGCGCTGCTGTTCCTGCTTGCCTGGATCCGCGGCCGCTACGTGGCCACCTTCGGCGAGCTGCAGCGGGATGTTGCCACCGCCATCGACCCCATCGAGCTGCGCCGGCTGCGCGAGCAGGCCCAGGCCCGCCGCGACGCCGAGCGCGACCCGGACGACCTGCCCCCGAGCCTATGACTTACCTCAGCGTCAACGTGAACAAGATTGCCGTGCTGCGCAACTCGCGCGGCGGCACCGACCCGGACGTGGTGCAGGCCGCCACCGCCTGCCTGGACGCCGGCGCACACGGCATCACCGTGCACCCGCGCCCGGACCGGCGGCACATCCGGGCCGAAGATGTGTTCGCGCTGAGTACGCTGACCCGCGCCCGCGGCGTGGAATTCAACATCGAGGGCAACCCCTTCGCGCCACCGCGCGAGGGCTACCCCGGCCTGCTGCCACTGTGCGAGCAGACCCGCCCCGCCCAGGCCACCCTGGTACCGGATGGCGACGGGCAGCTGACTTCGGACCATGGCTTTGACTTTGGCCGCGATGGTGAGCGGCTGCGCCCGTTGATCGCCGCGCTGAAGTCGTATGGCTGCCGGGTGAGTCTGTTCGTGGATGCCGGCAACCCGGACATCGCCCAAGCCGCTGCGCTGGGTGCCGACCGCGTCGAGCTGTACACCGGACCCTACGCCGAAGCACATGCTGCCGGCGATGCCACCGTGCAGTTGGCGTTGTTTGCCGATGCGGCACGCCGTGCCCAGGCCGCCGGGCTGGGGGTAAATGCGGGGCATGATCTTTCGCAGCAGAACCTGCGCGATTTCCTGCAGGCCGTGCCCGATGTGCTGGAAGTCTCCATCGGCCACGCCCTGATCGGCGAAGCCCTGTATGACGGGCTGGATGCCACGGTGAAGGGCTACCTGCGGCTGCTGTGAGACCCCGCTGACGCGCATGGCGCGTCACTACACGGGATCCGGACGAGTTCGGGCCCCGGACCGACCCTCCACGTGTCCCCGTAGAGCCGGGCTTGCCCGGCTGCTCTCCGCGCAACCTGTGGATAACCCTGGGCGCCAATCCTCCACACCCCGCCCAAAACCCCCTATTCACAACACTTTCACTACCCAAACACCCTGTGGTTAGTAATACTACTAACCATGCACACCCACCCGCTCACCCAAGATCCCACGCCCCGATCTCAAACCGCGAGACACCCCACGGCTAGGCTCTAACCATGGGAATCGCAATCAAGGGCCGAGGCTCCACCACCCACCTGGCCGGCCGCTTCGAGGTCACCACCAGCGAAGCCGTGGACGACGGCTGGGACACCGAAGAAGGCGAAGAATTCGCCGCACCGCGCCTGCGCACCGAAGTGCGCGCTGAAACCGCGCGCAGCATCATCAGCCGCAACAAATCCCCCGACGTCGGCTTCAGCCAATCGGTGAACCCGTATCGCGGCTGCGAACACGGCTGCTCGTACTGCTTCGCCCGCCCCAGCCACGCCTACCTCAACCTCTCCCCCGGCCTGGACTTTGAAACCAAGCTGTTCGCCAAGACCAACGCGCCGCAGTTATTACGCAAGGAATTCTCGCGGCCCGCTTACGTGCCGCAGCCGATTGCATTGGGCATCAACACCGACGCCTACCAGCCGATCGAACGCAAACTCAAGCTCACGCGCCAGCTGATCGAGGTGATGCTGGAAACGCAGCATCCGTTCTCGCTCATCACCAAGAACGCGCTGGTGGAGCGTGATATCGATCTGCTTGCACCGTTGGCCGAACAGAAGCTGGTGAGCGTGCATTTCTCGGTGACCTCGCTCGATCCGCACCTCTCGGCAAAACTGGAGCCGCGTGCCTCTGCACCGCATGCGCGTCTGCGTGCGATGCGCCGCCTGCACGACGCCGGCATTCCGGTGGGTGTGATGGTGGCTCCAGTGATTCCCTGGATCAACGACTCGGAACTGGAAGCCCTGCTGGAAGCCTCTCGTGATGCAGGCGCCAGCAGTGCAGGTTACGTTCTTCTGCGGCTGCCGCTGGAAGTAGCACCGCTGTTCCGCGATTGGTTGGACACGCATCACCCGGATCGCGCCGCGCACGTGATGAGCACGATCAACCAACTGCGAGGTGGCAAGGACTACACCAGTGAGTTCGGAACCCGCATGCGCGGCGAAGGCGTGTATGCGGATCTGTTGTCGAACCGGTTCAAGCTTGCGCGCAAGCGATTGGGGTTTGACGGCCAGCATAGCCATTGGCCGAAGCTGGACTGCGGGAAGTTTGTGCGGCCGTTGCCGCCGAGGGGAGACTCACCACAAGGATCGTTGTTCTAATTCGTAGCCGCCGTGGGACGTCGCGGCGGCGCACACGTCACGTCCCAAATGACGGCATGGGGAAGCTTTGGTAGGGTCGCACGACAGTCGACCGCCGATAACAAATCAACACGCGGTTAGGGCATGACCAAAAGCGAAGCAGGCTTCTAACGACAATCCAACGCCCCTTCCAGCCTCGATACTTGCACCCGGCCGTACAATCAAACCCGACTAAGCAGACAGCAGAAAATTCGTCGGCGGAGCTGCGAAGTCCCGTTCGGGGCATATGAAGGGAAATTGCTGGCGCCCCGATTGCTCGCTTCAATGCGGAAACCCGCCATCGAGGCCGTCCTTCCTGCGTAGTCGCTTGAGCATCACGGAGTGCTGATTGATCATTTGCTCCATGCCGACAGCTACCATAATGGACACCCGCAAGAGCGCATGCTCCGCATTCTGCTGGGTCCGATCATACGCTGGCTTGTTAGCCGGACTCAGTCGACCTAAGATCGAGCTGTATCAGGGGAAAGCGCGCAGATCGGCGCTTTGTGGAGGAGCCGTTTAACTGGACCTATTGGTCCGTCCATTAGGTAGTTAGAACCCGCGATGGATAACTTCGTCACATTGAAGACAAGCAAGTTCGTGAAACTTGTTTTTGAGGACGCGTTAGGCTCGATGAACGAAGAACCAGGGGAGTTATCTCCATCCAACGCCACGATTGATGAGTATCAGTTCTACCGCCAAGGAGTTGGCTTTCATCTCGCACACGCTTTGACATGGCTTGATCAATTAGACTTCGCCGTTGAGCTCCTTGCCAACTATGACTATTCAAAGAGGATTTCCGCATCTCGCGCAGATCATCTGATCTACAACATTGAGAACTATCTAATTCGCGCCAACTCCACATACGATAGAGCACTTCAGCTTGTTAATTCGGTATTCCATCTCTGCGTTCACGAGGAGCACGTAACGCATTCCGTTATCATCACCAACACCAAAGTTCAGCACCGCCCCGCTGTCGTTGCAAAGCTAAAAGCTTTGCGAAAAACCTTAGATTCGTACGCTCAAGACCGACATACCATCATCCATAAGCACTCACTTCTTGACGAAAAGATGCGCCGCATAGAACTCTTCTATCAAGACGCAATTCTTGATGTCATGGATTCGGACAGAAGAGCAGGACTCAAGGCTTTTCGTGCCAACTACCTGCGAGAGTTCGTGGCGTCCAAGAAGCAAGAATTCAATGAAATGAATGCCAAGCTGGCCGTGTCAGTACATAATCTACTTGAAACACTTGCGGTGGAATATGAGTTTCAGAAGACCCAGTTCAAGGCTCGCGGGTTCTAACAGTTCATTCAAGCTGAAGCTGCTTCCCGGCTCGGCTCACCTATGGCGCTGAGTGTCCGCTCTTGGCCGAAAGCGGACATCGCAATTAAGTCGTCTACTGCCTCGAAAGCCGGTGAAAGACAGCTCATCTCAGGAAGCCCAGCTTGCAGCAAAGCAAAGGGGCATTAAGGCCCGAAGCCGACAGCCATCGCTACAATCCGGTTGCCTCGAGAATAGAAACATATGCTTGAACCATTGTCAGCATAGCCGCACACGCTCTCGACATCCAATTGGCCGATTCTTTCGCGCGAACTGTGGATTTGGCCGTACTCGCCTGCGGCAGCCTTACCCTTTGATTCTGGATCTCCAATCACTACGCCCTCGAGATTCAGGCCCTTAAGACTCTCGGTTTCCTTGACCGATCGCCGACCCGTTGTGACCGCAGAGACGCGGATCTCGTCGACTGTACGCACCCTTGTAGCGACGTCTGGATTCGATGTGATCACGACCTCTAATGCCGTGGATGGATCCCAGTACCTACGGCGCAGCAAACCGTCGTCATCAATGGCGCTCTCTCCTTCGCCATAGCGACGCAGGATGTCAGCCTCGTCATATACACGAGGTAGGTACGCCCCGTCATGGAACACCTTTGACACAAGATCTGCCTCGGCTCCTGCGGCTTGAGTTGCTGCAGCCGCTATCGATCCCAACAGCAACAGTGTCAACTTGGTCATGCTCATGGACTCAACCAACCTTTGGAAGAATGGGGACATCGCGGACGTTGGGAGATCAGCCGATGATAGGGTATCGGCTTGTTGGGTCTTTGGGCATCGCGTCACGGACTCGCAGTGTTGGGTTGTGATGTTTGAAGAAGGGTCCGCGCGGGTGCTGGCGTGGATTCGGTGGGAACTCGGCCTTCGCCGCGCTGATGATTGGTATCGGCGGTCGACTGGCGTGCGACCCTACCGAAGCGGGCTTACGTGCGCGATTGGATCCCGATTCGGCCGGCCTGGGGCCGGCCGTTCTGGTTCCGTCGCGCCTGGGCGCTTAGTCGCCGCCTGCCTCAGTGAAGAGCACGATGGTGGCGTCCGGGTTTGGGGACGGCGTGGCGAGGGTAATGGTGATCTCGCCTGGGGTGCAGTCGGCGCGGATTTGTTCGCCGGGCTCAAAACCGAGGCGGCGCAGCCAGGGGCCGCGTAGGTAGATGGAAGGCGTTGCCGCCTCCTGTTCCTGCAGGTCCGTCGGGACGGAGTGGACGTTGGGGAAATGCCGCGTGCTCGGGCGGGGTGTGGCGGTGCTGGGTACTGCTTCCTGCGGCTGATCGAACTGCTGATGCATGTGATGACTCCGGCTGGAAGGAACACCCTCGCCACTAGGGCGAGGGGAAGTCGGGAGGTCAAAACCGTGACTTGGCAGACGGCGGGCGTATTCCCACATGAGGGTGTTGTATTAGCCACCCTCCCGACGTGGGACCTTCTACATTTTCGCCAAGTCGGAGTTTTGAGCTCCGTCGAGTCACGATGCAGTCGGGCGATCAACTCGCCCAGCGATTTGTTTTCATTGGCTTTTTGCGACACCGCCGACGCGGGGAAGGCGTGTCGGGATTGGACCGGAAATGCCGGATGTGCGGCGATATTGCGTGGTCTGGTGCGCGGTTTGGGCATCCGATCAGCTGTTTGACGCGTATGGCGCAGACAAATTGGGCATGTCGCGAAGAGCCACTAGTGCATCACGCGAGCACGGTAGCGCCGGCCGTTGGCCGGCCCAGGCGGTGTCGAGGGCCGGCCAACGGCCGGCGCTACCGGGACAGATCACATACACATCGAACAATCACGCGCCACCATAGAGACGCTGCGCGTTCTGGAACAGAATCCAGCTGGTCGCAATGAACTTGTCCCCACCCTCCGGCCGATTCCCGCGATGCGTATGCGTAAACGCGGTCGGTGCAATCAACAGGCTGCCGGTACGCGGCGCGATCTTCCGCTCCTGGAACAGGAACTCGGTCTCCCCGGCCTGGAAGTCGTCGTTGAGGTACAGCGTCCACAGCAGATGCCGGTGCAGGGTTTCGCCGGCAGGGTCGCGGGGGTACAGCTCGCAGTGCCAGTACGGATAACCCCCCTCGCCCGCCGCATACCATTGCAGGTTGATTGCACCGGGGCGCAGGCACGTACGGGCCAGTTCGGAAAGCTGGGCGTCTTCCATGCCGGGAAAATCATCGGCGGCCAGCCGACGCGTGCTGCCGTCGGTGTCTTGAACCTGCAACATCAGCGGCGAGATCAACGCCTGTGGATAACGGCGTAGATAACTCAATACGCCTTTGAATACCGCCTGCTGCAACAGCATTTCCACCTGCTGCCATTCGGCGCGGCCGCTGATGCGCAGGTCCTTGCTGTGCTTGAGTTCCGGGAATACACCACTGCCTACTTCACCCGGCTGCAGCTGGGCGCTGGCGCGCATCTGCGCCAGGATCGCGGCGCACGCCTCGGCGGGGATGGCGTTGTGGATTACTTCAATGAAGTCGCGCGGCGTTTCAGCGGTCATGGGTCGGTCCGTGAGCGTTCGCCCCCGATGGTGACCGCTGCCACGCGCGATGTCACGCCGTTGCCATGTGACAGATTCCACACAATGCAGAGGCCGGCCCGAGGCCGACCCCCGCATGCGCGCATCAGCCGTTCGCGGCGTCGTGCTCGCGGTGGTAACGGGTGGCTTCAGCCACTTCGTTGCGCGAGCCGAGGAACACCGGCACGCGCTGGTGCAGGTGGTCCGGCTGGATGTCCAGAATGCGCTCGCGGCCGGTGGTGGCCGCGCCGCCGGCCTGTTCCACCAGCAGGCCCATCGGGTTGGCTTCGTACATCAGGCGCAGCTTGCCGGCCTTGCTGGGGTCTTTCTTGTCCCACGGGTAGATGAAGATGCCGCCGCGGGTCAGGATGCGGTGCACGTCAGCGACCATGCTGGCGATCCAGCGCATGTTGAAGTTCTTGCCGCGTGCGCCTTCCTTGCCGGCCAGCAGGTCCTGCACATAGCCCTGCATGGGGGCTTCCCAATGGCGCTGGTTGGACATGTTGATGGCGAATTCCTGGGTGTCCGCCGGAATCTGCATGTTCGGCGTGGTCAGCACGAACTCGCCCTTCTCGCGGTCCAAGGTGAAGGCATGGGTGCCGTGGCCGGTGGTCAGCACCATCTGCGTGCTGGGCCCGTAGATGCAGTAGCCGGCGGCAATCTGCGCCGTGCCCGGCTGCAGGAAGCTTTCATCGCTGGGCTGCTCGGTGCCCGGCGGGCAACGCAGTACCGAGAAGATAGTGCCAACGGAGACGTTCACGTCGATGTTGGAGCTGCCATCGAGGGGATCGAACAGCAGCAGGAAGTCGCCGCGCGGGTAGGTGTCCGGCACCGGCTGGCAGTGGTCCATTTCTTCCGAGGCGCAGGCGGCCAGGTGGCCACCCCAGGCGTTGGCTTCGAGCAGGATCTCGTTGCTGATCACATCCAGCTTCTTCTGCGCTTCGCCCTGCACGTTGCCGGTGCCGGCGTCACCAAGCACGCCACCCAGTGCGCCCTTGCTGACCGCGATGGAGATGCTGGTGCAGGCGCGGCCGACGACGGCGATGAGCTGGCGCAGGTCGGCATTGATGCGGCCGGCATGCTGTTCTTCGATCAGGTACCGGGTGAGCGACGTACGGGACATGAAATGACTGCCAAAGACATTCGGGGGCCGTATTGTGGCCGGTTCGGCAGGGCATTACGAGGCGCGGCTGTCCGTAACCGGTTACACGCAGGGATAAAACAACGGCCGCGTGAAGCGGCCGTTGTTGTGAACATCTACTGCAGTGGATCAGCCCTTGGCGACGGTCGCCACGGCCTTGGCCACGTACTCCAGGTTGCCCTGGTTCAGCGCGGCCACGCAGATGCGGCCGGTGCCGACGGCGTAGATGCCGAACTCGTCACGCAGGCGGTCCACCTGCGGGCGGCTCAGGCCGGAGTACGAGAACATGCCGGCCTGGTCGTTGATGAAGGCGAACTCCGGTGCGCCCGCGGCGACCAGGTTCTGCACCAGGCCATGACGCAGGGCGTGGATGCGCTCGCGCATCTCGGTCAGTTCCTGTTCCCACATCTGGCGCAGCTCGGGGCTGGTCAGCACCCCGGCCACCAACGCAGCGCCGTGGGTGGACGGGCTGGAGTAGATGGTGCGGATGATGCGCTTCACCTGCGACTGCACCGCCTTGGCGGCGGTTGCATCCGGAGCCACCACCGACAGCGCACCCACGCGCTCGCCATACAGCGAGAACGACTTGGAGTACGAGTTGGCGACCACGAAGCTGTCGATGCCGGCTTCAGCGATGATGCGCACGGCGGCACCGTCTTCGAAGATGCCCTTGTCGAAGCCCTGGTAGGCCATGTCGATGAACGGGAACAGCTGGCGGTCCTTCAGCAGCTGCGCCACTTGCTTCCACTGTTCAACCGTGAGGTCGGCACCGGTGGGGTTGTGGCAGCACGCGTGCAGCAGCACCACGGTGCCCGGCTGCAGCTTTTCCAGGTCGGCCAGCATGCCGGCGAAGTCCACACCGTGGGTGGCGGCGTCGAAGTAGGTGTATTCCACCACTTCAAAACCCGCGGCACCGAACACAGCGCGGTGGTTTTCCCAGCTGGGGTTGCTGATGGCGATGGTGGAATGCGGCAGCAGCTTGTGCAGCAGGTCCGCGCCCACGCGCAGCGCACCGCTGCCGCCGATGGTCTGCGAGGTGGCCACGCGGCCGGCGGCCAGCAGCGGCGAGTCTTTGCCGAACACCAGTTCGCGGGTGGCCTGGGTGTAGGCCGGCAGCCCGTCGATCGGCAGGTAGCCGCGCGGTTTGGCCTCGTTGGCCAGCTGCTGTTCAATCTGCTTGACGGCGCGCAGCAGCGGAATGCGGCCGCTCTCGTCGTAATAGATGCCCACGCCCAGGTTGACCTTGGTCGAACGGCTGTCGGCGTTGTATGCCTCGGTCAGGCCCAGGATCGGGTCGCCCGGGACCAGTTCCACGTTTGCAAAGAAGGACACGGCGGTACTCATTCGAATGACGGATGGGGGAGGTTTCGCGCTCGGTGTTACGGCAGCATGGGCCGAAACAGCGCCATCGTAACAAAGCCGTGGCATGGGCGCGGCGGCTCTCGTCACCTTCCATGCCGTACGCTGACAGACGGCCTTCCCCCCACCGGAGACCCTGCCCCCGCATGCGTCGCTTTATCCCCCTGTTGCGCCATTCATCGTTCATCGTCGCCGGCGCGTTGCCGGTCACCGCCCTGGCCCAGACCGCCGAGGCCCCGGCCATCGAGCGCCTGCCGACCGTGCAGGTCCAGGCCGCGCGCGGCCAGCGGGTTGCCGACGTCGACCTGCCGGCGTCAATCAGCACCGTGCAGCTGGATGACGAGGTCATCGGCACCCTGGCCCAGGTCAGCGAGGCGCTGAACGGCGTGCCGGGCCTGCTGGCGCGTGACCGCCAGAACCTGGCCCAGGACACCCAGCTGTCGATCCGCGGCTTCGGCGCACGCTCCACCTTCGGGGTGCGCGGGGTGCGGGTGCTGGTGGATGGGGTGCCGGCGACCATGCCCGACGGCCAGGGCCAGCTTTCCCACGCCAGCCTGCTCTCGGCGCAGCGCATCGAGGTGCTGCGCGGGCCGTTCTCGGCGCTGTATGGCAACTCGTCGGGTGGCGTGGTGCAGGTGTGGAGCGCCGACGGCGCGGCCGGTGACCCGTGGCGCGCACGCGTGGCCGCAGGCAGCGATGCCACCGTGAGCGCCGGCGCGCAGCTGCGCGGCCAGCAGGGTCCGCTGCGCTACAACCTGGCTGCCAACCACTTTGAAACCGAGGGCTGGCGCGAGCACAGCCGCGCGCGGCGCGAATCCTTCAACGGTCGGCTGGGCGTGGATGTGGGCGGCGGCCAGCTGGATCTGGTGCTGAACTATCTGGACGCGCCCGATGCACAGGACCCGCTGGGCCTGACCCGTGCCCAGGTCAACGCCAACCCGCGCCAGGCCACGGCGGTGGCCCTGCAGTACAACACGCGCAAATCCGTGCGCCAGGGGCAAGCCGGCCTGGTCTTCACCCGCACCGAGGGCGCGCAGACCTGGCGGGCAATGGGCTATGCCGGACAGCGCCAGGTAGAGCAGTACCTGGCCATTCCGCCGGGGCCGCAGGCCAATCCGCTGCACGCCGGCGGGGTGATCGACCTGGAGGGCGGCTACGGCGGGCTGGACCTGCGCTGGGGTTGGCAGGGTGACTGGCTGGGCCGGCCGCTGGAAGCGGTGATCGGAGCCAATGCCGACCAGCAGACGCAGGATCGCCGAGGTTACGAGAACTTCATCGGCAGCGACGTGGGCGTGCGCGGTGCGCTGCGCCGCGACCAGCGCGACCGTGTGCGCAACGTGGACCAGTTCGCACAGCTGAACTGGCAGTGGGCCCCGCGCTGGTCGGCGCTGGTGGGGCTGCGGCACAGCACGGTGCGCTTCCGCTCCAACGACCACTACATCACCGCGCGCAATCCCGACGACAGCGGCTCACGCGACTACAGCGCGACCACCCCGGTGGCCGGCGTGGTGTTCCATGCCAGCGATGCCTGGCGGGTGTATGCATCGGCGGGACGTGGCTTTGAAACCCCGACCTTCAACGAGCTGGGCTACCGCAACGACGGCGGGGCCGGGCTGGCGCTGAATCTCAACCCGGCGCGCAGCCGCAATCTGGAGCTGGGCAGCAAGTGGCGCGGGGCCGGCGGCGCGGCGTTCGAGGCGGCGGTGTTCCGCGCCGATACCGATGACGAGCTGGCCGTGGCCAGCAACACCAATGGCCGCAGCACCTACCGCAACATCGGCCGTACCCGCCGCCAGGGCGTGGAGGCCAGCCTGCAGCAGCCACTGGCGGCGCAGCTGGACCTGACCCTGGCGTACACGTACATCGAGGCCACCGTGCGTGAGCCGTATGCCACCTGCGCCAGCAGCGGCTGTGCGGTGCCGGACACGGTGGTGGCGGCGGGATCACGCCTGCCGGGCGTGCCGAAGCAGCAGGCGTTTGCACGGCTGGATTACCGGCCTGGCGATTGGCAGTGGGCCGGGGAAGTGGTGGCCTCCAGCGATACCGTGGTGAATGACCTCGCCAGTGACACGGCGGCCGGGTATGCGCTGCTGAACCTGGAGGCGGCGCGGAACGTCACCCTGGCGCGGGGGACGCTGCGCGCGTTCGCGCGGGTGGATAACGTGCTGGACCAGCGCTACGTGGGGTCGGTGATCGTCAATGACGGCAACCAGCGGTTCTTCGAGCCGGGGCCGGACCGGCGCTACAGCGTGGGGCTGCAGTGGTCGTGGTTGTGAGGGGCGCGCCATGCGCTTCCGTGGGAGGTCTGGCGCCGCGATGACACGCATGGCGTGTCACTACGCTGGGGGTTTGGCGGGCACGAACGGTGAGGTGGGGTCGCTGGCCGGGAAGGTCTCCTCCAGCGCCTCGTCCTGGTTGTCGTTGGCCTTGTCCTGCTGCTGCCGGTGCCCGGGATCGTCCTTCTGCTCGTCCGGGGTGCCGTGAACCGCATCCACGCCGGTACGCAGGTGCTCGGGCGTATGCGAGGGCGACATGCCGGCACCGCGGTCCTCCTCGTCGTAGAGGTCGTGCTTGCCGCGTTGTTCACCGGGAACGGGCGGATGGGCTTCGCGCAGGGGATCGCGTGGCATGGGCGTGGCTCCGCTGAGGGGGCCTTCACTACACGCCTGCGGCAGTGAAGCATCCGCGAATAGAAGTGCTCTGAACGGATCTGTCACAGCTGGCTAACGGCCACGGGCTTATTCCTGCCCACCCTGCCTGCTGCCGGAGACGTGTCATGCCCCGCCCCGACCGCCGCATCGCGCCCGCCGTGTTCCACGCCTATCGGCTGCCCGAACCGACCCGGCGCAATCGCCGCCAGACGCGCGCTGAAGAGCCCCAAGCGGTGGCGCAGGACTACGTGCAATACATGCGCAGCGACTTCGAACGCCGCCGCAGTGCCTCACGTCGGCGCTGGGAAGACCTGTATCCCGCCTACGCCTTCGCCCTGACCACCCACCGCGCCGACTGGCCGCGCGGCGATGACGGCGACACCGACGGCGAACTGGCCGAACAGTGGGAGCAGATGCGCGGTGCCTCGCGGTTGGGCTGGCCGCAGGCGCGGGCCGTGGTCGAAGACGCCTGGCTGGCGCTGGACCATATGCCGCCCACGGCGGTGCACGGCCTGCTGCAGTAAGGGATTCAGCGGGTCGGGCGGAACTTCGCGCCGAACCAGATGCCCAGCCCCTGCACGGGCAGTGAGACCAGCAGCACGGCCACGAACCAGAACGGGAAGTCGTTGCCCAGGTCCCAGGCGGCGAAGGCCGAGGCCCCGACGATCATCGCCCACACGATGCCGCCGTGCAGCCACGGCCAGGTCGGGGCGTAACGGCTGGCGAAGGCGCAGGCGGCAAAGCCGCCCAGAAGGGTCCAGCCCAGGTCCCAGGCCAGCCGGCCCTCGCCCTGCGCCAGACCAACCCATGGCGCGACCCAGCCACCCGCGCCGCTGACCATGCCCAGCACGAACAGCGCCACCACCACGCACAGCACGGACAGGGCCAGGGTTTTGAGGGGAGACAGGGCAGGCATGGGCGGGCTACAGCGGGGAAACGATCCCCATTATGGCCGCTGCGGCCTCCTCAGGCCCGCCCGGCGGCCTGCAGCTGTGCGAACTCTTCGTCGGTGAACAGCCGCGAACGCACCAGAAAACGCACGCCTTCGCCATTTTCGAGCGAGAACATGCCACCGCGGCCGGGCACGACGTCGATGATCAGCTGGGTGTGTTTCCAGTATTCGAACTGGGACGGGCTGATATAGAACGGCGCGCCGCCGATCTCGCCCAGCTGCACGTCGCGGTCGCCGACGATGAAGTCGCCCTGGGCAAAGCACATGGGGGAGGAGCCGTCGCAGCAGCCGCCGGATTGGTGGAACAGCAGCGGGCCGTGGCGGCTGCGGAGTCTGTCGATGAGTTGCAGGGCGGCTAAGGTGGCGGTGACTTGTTGGGGGGGTTTGGTCATTGCGGCTCCCGGTCAGCCGGGCAAGCCCGGCGCTACGTGGTCATTCGCGATCCAGCGCACGGACGACCGGAGGTAATGCGCCCAGAAGGGCGGCCGCGCCCGCGGGAGAGGGGAACGGGCGCGGCCGCCGGGGCTCAGGCGTTCATGTCCAGCACCACGCGACCTTCGATCTTGCCGGCGTGCATGCGCGCGAAGATGTCGTTGATGTTCTCCAGCGAGTCACTGGTGACGGTGGCGGCGACCTTGCCCTGCTCGGCGAACTCCAGCGATTCCTGCAGGTCCAGGCGGGTGCCGACGATCGAGCCGCGCACGGTGATGCCGTTGAGCACCATGCCGAAGATATCCAGCGGGAACTGGCCCGGCGGCAGGCCATTGAGCGACACCGTGCCGCCACGCCGCACCATGCCCAATGCCTGCTCGAACGCCTTCGGTGACACGGCCGTGACCAGTGCACCATGCGCGCCGCCGATTTCCCTCTTCAGGAACGCCGCCGGGTCGGTGTTGCGCGCGTTGACCGTCACCGCCGCACCCAGGCGCTGCGCCAGGGCCAGCTTGTCATCGTCGATATCCACCGCCGCCACATTCAGCCCCATCGCCTTGGCGTACTGCACCGCCATGTGGCCAAGACCGCCGACACCGGAAATCACCACCCACTGCCCAGGCTTGGTGTCAGTGACCTTCAACCCCTTGTACACGGTGACGCCGGCACACAGGATCGGGGCAACTTCGATGAAGCCGATGCCCTTGGGCAGCAGGCCGACGTAGTCCGCATTGGCCAGCGCGTACTCGGCGAAGCCACCGTTCACCGAGTAGCCGCTGTTCTGTTGGGCCTCGCACAGGGTTTCCCAGCCACCCAGGCAGTGTTCGCAGTGGCCGCAGGCCGAGTACAGCCAGGGAATGCCGACGCGGTCGCCTTCCTTGATGTGGGTCACGCCCTGGCCCACCGCCACCACGTGGCCCACGCCTTCATGGCCGGGAATGAACGGCGGGTTGGGCTTCACCGGCCAGTCGCCTTCGGCGGCGTGCAGGTCGGTGTGGCAGACGCCACAGGCTTCGATCTTGACCAGGATGTCGCCCGGACCCGGGCGCGGCACGGTGACTTCTTCAATCACCAGGGGCTTGCCGAATTCGCGGACCACCGCCGCTTTCATCGTCTTGTTCATGCATGCATCTCCATGGGGGGATTCCAGCGTGTGCCTGCTGGCCTGCACACGCCTTGATCGTGATCAAGCTCAGAAGAAACCAAGCTTCTTCGGCGAGTAGCTCACCAGCAGGTTCTTGGTCTGCTGGTAGTGGTCGAGCATCATCTTGTGGTTCTCGCGGCCGATGCCGGACTGCTTGTAGCCGCCAAACGCCGCATGTGCGGGATAGGCGTGGTAGCAGTTGGTCCAGACACGTCCGGCCTGGATGCCGCGGCCCATGCGGTACAGCCGCGAGGCGTCGCGGCTCCACACGCCGGCTCCAAGCCCGTACAGGGTGTCGTTGGCGATCTCCAGCGCTTCCTCCTCGGTCTTGAAGGTGGTCACCGACACCACCGGCCCGAAGATCTCCTCCTGGAACACGCGCATGCGGTTATGACCCTTGAACACGGTGGGCTTCACGTAGAAGCCGCCGGCCAGTTCGCCGTCAAGCGTGTTCTGGCCGCCGCCGATCAGCACTTCCGCGCCCTCCTGCCTGCCAATGTCGATGTAGGAGAGAATCTTCTCCAGCTGCTCGCTGGACGCCTGCGCGCCGACCATGGTGTTGGGGTCGAGCGGGTTGCCCTGCACGATGGCTGCCACGCGCTTGAGCGCGCGTTCCATGAATTTTTCGTAGATCGACTCCTGGATCAGCGCACGCGACGGGCAGGTGCACACCTCGCCCTGATTCAGTGCGAACAGCACGAAGCCTTCAATGGCCTTGTCGAGGAAGTCGTCATCCTCGGCCATCACGTCGGCGAAAAAGATGTTGGGCGACTTGCCGCCCAGCTCCAGCGTCACCGGAATCAGGTTCTGGCTGGCGTACTGCATGATCAGCCGGCCGGTGGTGGTTTCCCCGGTGAAGGCGATCTTGGCGATGCGCGGGTTCGAGGCCAGCGGCTTGCCGGCTTCCAGCCCGAAGCCGTTCACCACGTTGAGCACGCCCTTGGGCAGCAGGTCGCCAATCAGCTCCATCAGCACCAGGATCGAGGCCGGGGTCTGCTCGGCCGGCTTGAGCACCACGCAGTTGCCGGCGGCCAGAGCCGGTGCCAGCTTCCACGCCGCCATAAGCAGCGGGAAGTTCCACGGAATGATCTGCCCGACCACGCCCAGCGGTTCGTGGAAGTGGTAGGCCACGGTGTCTTTGTCGATCTCCGACAGGCTGCCCTCCTGCGCGCGCACCGCACCGGCGAAGTAGCGGAAGTGGTCAACCATCAGCGGAATGTCGGCGTTGAGGGTTTCGCGGATCGGCTTGCCGTTGTCCCAGGTTTCCGCATGTGCGATCAGCTCCAGGTTCTGTTCGATGCGATCGGCAATGCGGTTGAGCACGTTGGCGCGTTCGGTGGTGCTGGTTTCGGCCCAGCCGCGCTTGGCCGCGTGGGCCGCATCCAGCGCCGCCTCGATGTCCTCGGCGTTGGAGCGGGCCACCTCGGTGAACACCTTGCCGGTCACCGGCGTGGTGTTCTCGAAGTACTGGCCGCTGCGCGGGGCCACCCACTCGCCGCCGATGTAATTGCCATAGCGCGGCTTGAACAGCGAGCGGGGGTCGGTGGCGTGCGGCTTGGCAGAGGTGACAGCGTTCATCGGGTGAATCTCCGGCAAAGGTGGGAAAGCCCGCGAGGGGTGACCCACTACCGCAAGGACGGTGCCAGCTTTGGCCTGCTGCGCTGCGGCACGCCGTCGCACCCCGACCGGCCATGCCCGCGTGCATTCAATTGCGGCAGTGCGTCACCGAAGGTCATTGCGCGCTAACGCGCGCTGTGGTGTTTATCGGAACAGGTCCCGCTGCACCTGTCGCAAATTGCGACACTGGAGAAACCGCCGTGTCCCAGCTTCCCCTCACCCACCGCGTGGGTAACGCGCGCCGCTCGTTCTTCGAGCGCGGCTCGACCCCGGTGGGCATCCTGCCTGACACCATCCTGCAGTCGTGGCAGCGCTGCCTGCGGGGTGGGCTGATGGTGGATGCCCAGCCCGACGTGGAGCCGCTGCCGCAGGCGCGCCTGCGTGAACTGCGTGAGCGCCAGCAACGGCTGTGGCGGCTGGCGCGGCCGGAGCTGGACGGACTGGCGGCCGATATTGCCGCCACCGGCAGCATCGTCCTGCTCACCGACGAGGACGGCTGGGTGCTGGACGCCGAAGGCAGCCCGGGCTTCCTGGACAAGGCCGGCCGGGTCGCGCTGATGCCCGGCGTGCGCTGGGATGAAACCACGGTGGGCACCAACGCGATCGGCACGGCGATCGTCGAAGGCCGCTCGGTGGAGGTGCGCGGTGGCGAGCACTACTTCGCGCCGCATTCGATCCTGACCTGTTCGGCTACGCCGATCTTCGACCCCTACGGCCAGCGCGTCGGGGTGTTGGATATTTCCGGCGACGCCCGCCAGCAGCATCTGCATGCGCGGGTGCTGGCACGGCAGGCGGTGGCGCATATCGAGCACCGCTACTTCGAGGAGGGCCTGGCCGACTGCGAACTGGTCCGCCTGCACCACGACCGCGCCCTGCTGGGTACAGCACGCGAGGGCATTCTGGGCTTCCGCAACGGAAGGCTGGTGGCGGCCAACCGGGCCGGGCTGGCGCTGTTCGGGCTGGACCATGGCGACATTGGCCGTGCGTCGTATGCCGCGCTGTTCGACGGCCCGCTGGCCCGCATGCATGACGATGGCGCACTGATCGACCGCCAGGGCCGTGCGCTGCACGGGCGACTGCAGGAAGGTACGCGGGCGGCCACAGCGCAGCGTCCACTGGCCCCGGCACCCACGCGAGCGGCTACGCCGCGTCCCGCGCCCGCACCGACCCTCGTGGATGACCGTCCGCTGTTCGACGAGGCCCAGCACCGCGCGCTGGAACGCGCCTGCCGCGTACTCGATGCGCAGTTGCCCGTCCTGCTGCAGGGCGAAACCGGCACTGGCAAAGAGGTGTTCGCGCGCGAACTGCACCGGCGCAGTGCACGCGCCGACCGCCCGTTCGTGGCGGTGAACTGCGCTGCATTGCCGGAAGGGCTGATTGAAGCGGAACTGTTCGGCTACGAGGAAGGTGCCTTCACCGGTGCACGCCGCACCGGCAGCACCGGCCTGCTGCGCCAGGCGCAGGGCGGGGTGTTGTTCCTGGATGAGATCGGCGACATGCCGCTGGCGCTGCAGCCACGCCTGCTGCGCGTGCTGCAGGAGCGCACCCTGTCACCGCTGGGCGGCGGCAAACCGGTGCAGCTGGATTTCGCCCTGATCTGCGCCACTCACCGTGACCTGGACCAGGCCATGGCCACAGGCGAGTTCCGCAGCGACCTGTTCTACCGCATTGCCGACCACCGCGTCGCGCTGCCCTCGCTACGTGCCCTGCCCGACCGCAGCGCGCTGGTGCAGGGCCTGTGGCAACGGCTGGGCCAGGGGCGCCGGCTGGATGCACCGGCCGCTGCGGCCTTGGCGGCGTACACGTGGCCGGGCAACGTCCGCCAGCTCAGTGCCTGCCTGCGCACGCTGGTGGCGCTGAGTGACCCCGGTGAGGTGATCGTGTTGGCGTCATTACCTGACTACGTGCGCGAGACACCTGTTGCGGCACCGGTCGCTGCGGCCAGTGGTCTGCAGGCGATGACCCTGGCCGCCATGCGTGATGCCGTTGCGGCCGCGGACGGCAATGTGTCCGAAGCGGCACGCGCGCTGGGCATCAGCCGCAGCACGCTGTATCGCCGTCTTGGGGTGAACGGGTAACGACCAACGGTCGTGACCGGAATCAACCGACCAGCGCCGCCGATTCCCGTGCCAACGCTTCAATTCCAGCCCAATCGCGCGCCTGCAGCAGCGCCCGCGTGGTCAACCAGGAACCGCCCACGCACAGCACGTTGGGCAGGTGCAGGAAATCGCGCGCGGTCTGCGCGCTGATCCCACCGGTGGGGCAGAAACGCACATCGCCGAACGGACCGTTCCACGCACTCAGCATGCCCACACCGCCGGCCTGCACCGCCGGGAAGAACTTGAACGTATCCAGCCCGTGCTCCAGCCCCTGCATCAGTTCGGAAGACGTGGCCACGCCCGGCAGGAACGGCAGGTCGGTATCGCGCGCTGCGGCGTAAAGCCGGTCGGTGGCACCCGGTGACACCGCAAAGCGCCCGCCGACCGCCTTCACCTGTTCCATCTGCGCGGCGGTGAGCACGGTGCCTGCGCCGACCACGGCATCCGGCACGGCTTCCACCATCGCCTTGATCGCTTCCATCGCCACCGGCGTGCGCAGGGTGACTTCAATCACCGGCAGGCCGCCGTTGAACAGCGCCTGCGCCACCGCTACCGCGTCGTCCACGTTCTCCGGGGTGAACACCGGAATCACCGGGGCCAGTTTCAACACTGCGCGTACGCGCGGATCAGCGCCGGACATCAAATCGCTCCTCGCCCGTCAGGGCCATCACGTCAGCTTCGCTGACCAGGTTGAAGTCGCCCGGGATCGAGTGCTTGAGAATGGCCGCGGCCAGACCGAAGCGCACGATGGCCTGCGGGTCGAAGTCGCGCATCATGCCATGCAGGATGCCGGCGGCGAAGGCATCGCCACCGCCAATGCGGTCGACAATGCCGACCATCTCGCGCGCTGCAGCCAGCGCACGGGTGCCGTCGCGACCGATCAGCATCGCGCCGAGAGAATGGTGGTCCACGCTGTGCGGCGTGCGCTGCGTGCAGGCCATCCACTGCAGGCGTGGGAATGCGGCAAACGCCTGTACTGCGGCGGCGTCCACACGCGCGCCGACGTCGGCCTGCGGGAACTCGCCACCCAGTACCACGCCGATGTCGCGGTAATCGGCAAACGCCACGTGTGCACAGGCAAACAGCTCGCGCAGGATGCGCGGCGCATCGCCTTCCCAGCGCGCCCACAACGACGGGCGGAAGTTACCGTCGAACGACACCTTCACCCCACGCGCGCAGGCCGCCTGTGCCGCAGCCAGGGTGGCCTCGGCCATGGCCGGGTTCAAGGCAGGACTCACGCCGGAAAGGTGCAGCCATTCCACGCCGTCCAGCAGCGCGTTCCAGTCGTAGTCGGCGGCGCTGCCCAGCGAAAACGCCGAGTCCACGCGGTCGTACACCACCTCGCTGGCGCGCTGCACGGCACCGGTGGTGAGGAAGTACAGGCCCATGCGTCCGGGGCGGATCTGCACGCCGGTGGTGTCCACACGATGGCGACGCAGTTCGCCGGCGACGAACTGGCCCAGCGGGTTCGCCGGCAGGGTGCTGACCATGGACACGTCGTGGCCGAACTGGGCCAGTGACACGCCCACGTTGGCCTCGGCACCCCCGGGGTGTACCGTCAGCTGCGCCGTCTGCAGCAGAAGTTCACGGCCCGGGGCGCTCATGCGCAGCAGCAACTCTCCAAAACAGACAACACGACTCATGGCGATGGATCCCTTGTTGTGGAACTGACCGGGCGACAGCGCCAAGACAGTTTGGCTAGCGGTGTCATTCTAGCGGGCCGGGCCGCCCCGTCTACCCTTGCGGAAAGTCGGAACCATTGTCCCGCAAGCGTCTGCGGGACATTGCAAATCTGTTGCGGTGCAAGATGCCCTGTCCTCCACGTGCTGTTAACGTCCGCTCTGACCAGCGGTGTCATTGCACTGACACGTCGCCGGATTGCTGTTTCATGTAGCACCTTGGGAGAGGGAAAACATGCAATACCGAATCAATCAGAAAAAGACACCGGTTACCTTGCTCGCACTTTCGATTGGCCTGGCGCTTGGTGGCACCGCGCTGGCCCAGGAGCAGACCGGCACCGCCGCCACGGAACTGGATACCGTCACCGTCACCGGCTACCGCGCCAGCGTGGAGAAGGCGCTGGACATCAAGCGCGGTGAATCCGGCGTCGTGGACGCCATCGTCGCCGAAGATATTGGCAAGTTCCCCGATCTGAACCTGGCCGAGTCGCTGCAGCGCGTCCCAGGCGTGGTCATCACCCGCGAAGCCGGCGAAGGCCGCAGCATCTCGGTGCGCGGCCTGGGCCCGGACTTCACCCGTGTCCGCATCAACGGCATGGAGGCGCTCACCACCGTCGGTGCCGGCGACCAGAGCGGCGGCACCAACCGCGGTCGTGGCTTCGACTTCAACGTGTTCGCCTCGGACCTGTTCTCGCAGCTGATCGTGCGCAAGACCGCCTCGGCCGACGTGGAGGAAGGCTCGCTGGGTGCCACGGTCGACCTGCGCACCGCCCGACCGTTCGACTATGACGGCTTCACCTTCGCCGCCAGCGGCCAGGCCAGCTACAACGCGATGGCCGAAAAGGCTGACCCGCGCGTCGCCGCGCTGATTTCCAACACCTGGGCCGACAACACCTTCGGTGCCCTGTTCTCGGTGGCCTACTCCGAGCGCCAGGCGCTGGAAGAGGGCTCCAACACCGGCCGCTGGGCCAACGGCCCAAGCAACGGCAACTTCAGCGCCAGCTCGCCGTTCACCGCCGCGCGCAGCGCCAACGTGTTCCACCCCCGCTTCCCGCGCTACGTGCAGATGGAGCACGAGCAGAAGCGACTGGGCATGACCGGTACGCTGCAGTGGAAGCCGAGCGACGCCACCGAGATCTCGCTGGACGCGCTGTATTCCAAGATCGACGCCGAGCGTGACGAGAACTACATCGAGGCGATCTCCTTCAGCCGCGGCACCAGCACCACCCCGCGTCTGGTCGGCAAGCCGAACACCATCGTCAAGGATGGCGTGATCGAGAACAACGCGCTGGTCTATGGCGAGTTCGACAACGTCGACATCCGCACTGAAAACCGTCACGACGAGTGGAGTACCGAGTTCAAGCAGATCGCGTTGAACGGCCAGCACCGCTTCGGCGACGACTTCACCTTGTCCGGCAAGGTCGGTATCTCGCGCTCCAAGCACGAGAACCCGATCCAGACCACGATCATCATGGACAAGTACGACGTCGACAACTACAGCTACGACTACCGGGGCAACAACCGGTTCCCGCGGCTGAACTACGGTATCGACCCGAACAACCCGGCCGGCTGGGAACTGGCGGAAATCCGTCTGCGTCCGCAGTACGTCGACAATGACTTCGATACCGGTCAGATCGATTTCAACTGGAACATCAGCCCCGGCTTCCGCCTGAAGGGCGGCGTGCTGGCCAAGGACTACACCTTCAAGACCACCGAACTGCGCCGCGCCAGCGAACTGGCCGTGCCCAACTTCCCGAACGGGACCAAGATCGTCCCGGTGGACATGACCCAGCCCGCCGGGCTCAAGGGCATCACAGGCTATCCGGACACGTGGGTGGTCCCGAACCTGGACGCCATCGCCGACCAGTTCGACATCTACAGCAACAGTGGCACCTTCGCCGTCGCACCGCGCGCAAACAACGTGCGTACCGTGGAAGAAGAAGACCGTGGCGGCTACCTGATGGGTGAGTTCTCCACCGAACTGGGCAGCATCCCGTTCTCGGGTAACTTCGGCGTGCGTTACGTGCGCACCAAGCAGATCTCCACCGGTCTGTCGACGCTGGCCAGCGGTACGGTCTCCACCACGTCCAGCCGGACGTACGACGACACCCTGCCCTCGTTCAACCTGGTCGCGGAAATCACCCCGGACTTCCTGATCCGCCTCGGTGCCGCCAAGGTGATGAGCCGCCCGGGCCTGGGCAGCCTGACCCCGGGTGCAACCGTTGCCGTGGCCGGTGGTGCGCGCACCATCTCCAGCGGCAACCCGAACCTCGATCCGATCCGCGCCACCAATGTCGACCTTGGCTTCGAGTGGTACTTCAGCGAAGGCGCGATGGCCGGTGTGGGCCTGTTCTACAAGGACATCGACAGCTTCGTGCAGACCACCCGCGAAGTGGCTCCGTACAGCGCCAGCGGCCTGCCGGCCGAACTGCTGATCGGCACCGGTGCCTCGCCGGCGGATGACTTCACCTACACCAAGCCGGTGAACACCCCGGGCGGCGAACTGTACGGCGCGGAAGTGAACTACACCCAGCCGTTCACCTTCCTGCCGGGCAACTGGTCCAACCTCGGCATCCAGCTAAACTACACCTGGGTCGAATCGCAGATCCAGTACATCAACTCCAGCGGCCAGCCGGTGATGAAGGCCGACCTGACCGGTCTGTCCAAGTCGTCCTGGAATGCCACGCTGTTCTATGAAGGCAAAGTGTTCTCCGGCCGCGTCTCGGCGACCAACCGCGACGACTACCTCACCCAGGTGCCGGGTACCGAAGCCGGCTTCAACGCCGACGGTACCCACGGCATGACCGGCACTACCTTCATCGACGCGTCGATCCGCTATGCGATCAACGACAAGCTGGAGCTGAGCCTGGAAGGCATGAACCTGACCAACGAGGCCAGCGACGAGTGGGTGTACTCGCCGGCCACCGGTCGCCTGCCACTGCAGTACACCGAAACCGGGCGGCAGTACATGCTCGGCGTGCGCTACAAGTTCTGACCGCACGAAGGCAGCGGCGTGGGCAACCACGTCGCTGCTGCGGCGCAAGATGCCGCCCCGTTTTCCCTTTGCTAGTTTCTGACGGCCTTGCGCTGATACCGCGGCCGTGGCCGACCGCACCGTTCTGCTGACGAGGATGGCGTGTTGCGCCGTACGTTCTCGCTGTGGAAAGGAAGGTCACATGCTGCAACGCTCCGCATTGTCCGCCAGCCTGCTGGCCCTGCTGCTCACCAGCGCCGGTACCGCCAGCGCGCAGAACCCGCCGCAGCTGTTGTTCCATGTCTCGGCCGAGCACGGCCTTGAGGCCGACGCCGCACAGGGCGATGCGATCCCCAACTTTGTCGACAAGGTCACCACCGTGGCCGATGGCGCGCATGGCCGCGCCATCCAGTGGGCCGACGACGGCGTGCTGTCGTGGAATGCGCCGGGCAACATCCAGGCCCAGCGTGGCACCCTCGGCTTCTACTGGCGCCCGCGCTATGCCGTAGGCGAAGCACCGTTTGTGATCTTCCGCGTCGGCTACGCCGACCACAGCAGCTGGGACATGGCCTGGCTGCGCATCGACTGGAACGGCCACGGCTTCGATGCCTTCGTGACCGACGCCAACCTGGCCCGCACCCGGGTCTCGTTCAAGCTGGATGCCCTGCCCGCCGCTGACCGCTGGCAGCACATTGCGTTCGGCTGGGACGAAGACCACGGCGTGCGCCTGTACGTGGACGGCAAGGAAGTGGCGCGCGCTGAAACCACGGGCGACTATGATGCCGCGCTGGATCAGCTGGGACTGGCCGGACGGGTGATGGCCCCGTACCAGGTGCAGAGCCGCTACAACTTCCTGCGTGGCAGTGACTTCGACGAGATCCGTGTCTATGACCGCCTGCTCGATGCGGCCGGCATGGCCGCATTGGCGGCCAATCGAGCGCCGACCTCCGCGGTTGCCGTGGCTGACCCCCAGCGCGCCTGGAACCACCGCTTCGGCTGGGACCGCGCGCTGCCGCCGGCGCTGACGGCCTCGACCACCTCCATCCGCAAGGTCGAGTTCGCCGACACCAAGGACCATAAGCAGTGGATGTGGAAGGCCACCGACGGCATTGCTGAAACCACCTGGCCCGGTGTGTACAACCGCTCGCGCCTGCCCGGCCGTAACGACTATTTCCAACTGCCGGACTGGAACACCTATGTGGAAGGGGGGCAGCAGCTTGACCTGACCCTGCCTGACACTGAAACCGTGAACCGCGTGGAAGTGCGCGGTGCGGCGTTTGGTTCACTGAGCCATTCCGCCCCTGGCCAGGCTGCGACTTCCCTGCTGCAGCGCCCGCAGGGCGTGGTGCGCAGCGCGGACGACATTCCCGCCCAGCGCGGCGGCGTGCTGCACTTCCGCAACACCGAGCAGGAGACCCCGATCCAGGAGATCTGGGCGTACCACGTAAGTGACGCCGCCGAGCCGGAAGGCACGGTCAAGCAGCGTTACCTGATCGACAGCCAGGCCCTGCCCGACTACCTCAACATCAGCGACCTGCGCGCGTACATCGACGGTCGCTACCCCGCTGCAGAGCGCAGCACGGTGATGGCGCTGCCCAAGGGCGCGGGCTCGCGCCGGCGCGCGGCTGACACCCTGCCGGCGCAGCCGCTGCCGATCGTGCATGTGCTGATTCCTTCCGGCGTGGGCGATGCCCCGGCCGCGCAGCCGCTCATCCGCAGCTGGGCGCACAGCTGGGAAAACATGTACGACGGGTTGGATGGCGTGGCCATCGACCTCCCGGCGCTGAACCTGCCGGCCACCCGTGACGGGCTGATTCCGCTCAACATCCGGATCAAGGATCCCATCTGGCCGGCGCGGGACATGATCGATGTCAGTGTCTCGGTCAAACCCGGCGAAAAACGCACGCTGTGGCTGGACCTGCGCGACCGCATCCTCACCGCCGACAGCCTGTGGCTGAGCGTGGCCTCCGGTGCGCCCGGCTTCAATGCCGCTTCACTGGATGGCGCCGAGATCCGCCTGGTGTTCAAGGACCGCGCCGAGGCCAAGCGCGAACACACCGCTGACCGCTTCAACCAGGTGCGCGACAACTGGGGCTTCCTGGTCGAGGAGCACACCACGTCCAAGCGCCAGCGCCTGTATGCGCGCGTGTATGCCGACCTGAGTGACCTGCTGCGGGTCGACCCCGACCATGAGCTGGGTCGGCTGTACTGGAACTACATCAGCTACAACAGCCAGGGCAAACCGCCGTTCAAGCAGCCTGAAGCGCCCAAGGGCGTGCCGCTGTGGGCGTTCCGCCAGACCGAAGACCTGAAGTACGTGCGTCGCTTCATCGACTGGTGGATCGACAACCGCCAGATCGCCTACGGCGACTTCGGCGGTGGCATCTCCGACGACACCGACCTGACCCAGCAGTGGCCCGGCCTGGCCCTGATGGGCGTGGAGCCCGACCGGCTCAACGCCTCGCTCACCGCGCTGAGTGACGCGGTGTATCGCAATGGCATGTTCAGCAACGGTCTGAGCACCATCGAAACCGACGAACTGCACAGCTACGAAGAAGGCATCAACGCCAACAGCGCCATGCTCTACCTCAACTGGGGTGACCCGTTGACCGTGGAGCGCCTGATGGAAACGGTGAAGGCCTTCAACGAGCGCATCATCCTGCCCAACCCCCAGGGTCATCTGCTGTTCTCCAGCAACTGGTTCGGCGGCAACAAGGTGTACCGGGAACCGAACTGGCAGTGGCAGAAGCCGTACTCGTTCCCGGCACTGCACCCGGCCTTCCTGATGGGCCAGTACAACGCAGACCCGACCGGCCGCAAACTGGTGGTCGGGCTGGCCGACGGCTACCTCGCCCACGCCTACACCGACGACAAGGGCCGTTGGGCGCTGCCGAACGAGATCAACTGGGCAACCGGCAAGACCCGCGGTGGCGAGCTCAACAACGGTTCGGGTGGTGGCGACACCATGCACACCTTCTGGGCCGCGTGGCGCTTCACCGGTGACGACAAGTACCTGAAGGCGCTGGACTACCGGGTGGCGCGCGGAGGCCCCGGTTCCTTGTCCAACCTCGGCGAGAACTTCGTCGAGGTACTTGGGCGTGGCGCGGACTGGAACCCGAAGCTCATTGCCGAAGCAGATGCCGGCAACACCGGTTTCGCCAGCGTGATGGCGTGGCAGGCCACCGGCGACAAGAAGTATCTGGAGGCGCTGCACGCCGACGGCATCCAGGCCAAGGCCCAGCGCGAGTACATGAACACCGAGGGCCACTGGTGGTCCGACCGCGTGGAAGCCAACAGCGAGTTCCTGCAGCGCGCCCGCCTGGGCGGCATCGCCCTGCGCCGCAACCAGAGCTGGCCCGGCCACACGGTCAGCTGGCGCTTCACCCAGCCCGAAGCCGCCGAGCAGGTCGGGTTGCTGGTGCACGCACCGAGCACCGAACGCTTCACCGTTACCGCGCACAATCTTGGCAAGCGCGCTGCCGATGCGCAGATGAGCACGTGGAACGTCACCGCCGGCACCTGGCGGGTGCGCAGCGGTGTGGACCGCGATGGCGATGGAAAAATCGACGGCAAGGTGAGCGAGCAGCAGGTGACGCTGGAGCGCAGCGCTGAGATCCCGCTGCGCTTTGCGCCCGGCCAGACCCAGCTGTTCGAGTTCGAGCTGGTGCAAGCTGGCACGCCGGTGGAGCTGCGCCCGGACCTTGGCATCGGCCGTGGGGACGTGCGTGTGGACGGCAAGCAGGTGCACGTGACCGTGCACAGCTTGGGGCATGTGGGGACGCCGGTGGGGGTGGCGGTGTTGGAAGACCGCAATGGGCGGGAGATCGCCCGGACCGAAGTGCCGGCCATGGAAGCGCCCAGCGACCTCGTACCTCGCACCAGCACCGTTGGCCTGCCGCTGCCGGCCGGCAGCCGTGGCGGGCTGCGGGTGCGGGTGATGCTGGAGGGAGAGGCAGCCGAAGTCACCCGCCTCAACAACAGCGTTGGACTTCCGTCCAACTAACCGCGTAGAGCCGGGCTTGCCCGGCTTCTTTCCGACATCGCGGTGGCTCAGCCGGGCAAGCCCGGCTCTACGTTTCCTGCATCCGACGTTCCGTGGCGACGCGCCATGCGCGTCACCGAATCAAAACGTCACACTCCCCTCAATACACGTAACACATTCCCCACCCACCCAAAGATCCTCCCCCACCAACTCCACCCGCACCCGCCCGGCACGTCCCAGCGCGGTCCCCTGGCTGATCACATACCGCTCCGGTGCCAACCCATCGCGCAGCAACCACCGCGCAATCCCGGCATTGAGGCTCCCCGTTACCGGATCCTCCGGTGCCGCTTCCCCGGCAATGAACGCACGCGATTCAAACTGCGCATCCACCTCGTCGGCAGCGTCGCAGGCCGCAAACACCCCCACCATCAACCCTTCCAGCGCCGGATAACTCGGCGTGATCGCCAACACCGCGGCACGACTACGCAGCCGCAGCGCCAGCCACTTCGGCCCGTTCACCACCCACTGCGCGTCCTCCACGTCCTCACCGGCGACGCCCAGCCCGGCACGCACGCGCTCAAGCACGTCAGACTCCAGCGGCCCCTCACGCAGCAACGGCGGAGCCACGAAGGCCAGGCCGTCCGCGACCCGGCGAATACGCACCAGCCCGATCGCACACTCCTGGATGATCTCCGCGCCCTGCGGCACCCCACCCTGCGCGAGCCAGGCAAAGCAGCTGCCCAGCGTGGGGTGGCCAGCAAACGGCAGTTCCCCCATCGTGGTGAAGATGCGCACCCGGTAGTCCGCACGCGGATCGGTGGGCGGCAGCAGGAACGTGGTCTCGCTTAGATTGGTCCAGTTGGCGAAGGCAGCCATGCGGGAAGAGCTGAGTTCGGCGGCGTCATGGACCACGGCCAGCGGGTTGCCAAGCAGCGGATCGGTACTGAAGACGTTGATCTGATGGAAGGGGTGGACGCTCATGGGTAGCTCAGGATGTGGGGCATCTCATCATGCGCTACCGGGCGTTGTTTCGCTGGGGGCGGTCGTCTTTCGACCGACCCAACCTCGATGCCAGCCGATGCGGTGGGCAAAATTCAGTAGTGGCAGCTCAATCCCTCGGTGGATGAGGTGCCCCGCGATGCAGGCAGATGTGGTGGCCACAACCACAAACAGAAGGTGATGACCCAAGGACTGTCCAGTTATCGCAACCGCCCACAGCCTGCCGATGGCCGAGATGACGAAGACATGGGATAGATAGAGTGAGTACGAGGAGTTGCCCAACGCTACGAGTACGGATGCAACGCGTCCCTCACGCCCGGACTCATGCACGACGCATCCAAGCACCAGAAGCATGCTGGCACCCCCAAAGGTTGCCACGCGGAGCCATGGGTCAGGTGGCGAGATCGATGGGTCCCCGAAGCCGGTAGCACCGGTCAGGAAGAGCGCAATGCCCGAGAGGATCATGGTAGGAGCCAGCCGTCGAGGCAGCCTTCGCCAGTGGAGACCGGCAAGCACGCCGGCAATGAACTCGAACGTGAGCGGGCTGATGAGCAGCTCACGAAGAGGTGTCGCTTCCCGGTACCCGTCGAGGTGCGCATAGGCAATGACGGCCGCCCAGCCTATCAGGCACACGGTAAGCGCGCGTTCGGCAATGATGGCCATTGCGAAGGCGAAGACCATGTAGAAGTACGCCTCGTGGATCAACGTCCATCCAACGGCCAGTACTGGCAGCTGCGTATGCGGAATCAGCAGGTATGACCTGATGACGCTCTGATCCGGGTAGGAACTGTTCACGACGGCTGGAAACGTCATCATCAGGACGACGGTGAGGGTCGTGAACAGCCAGTACAGCGGCAGCACCCGCCACGCCCGCTTCAGAAGGAACACGCCTGCGGCGGAGAAACCCGCGAAGCGGCCTCTGCCGACGTGGGCCATGACGAAGCCAGAGATGACGAAGAACAGATCAACACCTGCGTCCGCGTGGGCAGCCGCGGTACCCAGTACTGCTTCGCCTGGAATGTACTTCGCCTCGACGGCACGAAGATGGAACATCAGTACCGCGAAGGCGGCGATTCCGCGAAGCGCCTGCAGCGAGTCGAAGTTCGTGGAAGAGCCGGCCCATCGGGCCGGCGAAGCGCGATCCAACATTCAGAGGAAGACGTAGCCAAGGACGCCGTCGAGCGACGATCGCGGGACGTTCTCGCAATTGGCGTGGAAAGTGTCGAAGTGGCTGGTGCGACCTTTGAAGTTGTAATAGCAGCGGTACAGTGGCTGCGTATTGGGGAGCGGTACTCCGCTGATGTAGCCAATCATCCCGAAGGAGCTGAGGAATTGGCCCTCGCATCCGGAATCCAGCGACGTAAAGAATGCATCCCTGATTCCGTTCAGCTGACATGCGTAGAGCGGGCGTGAGTGTTCAAAAGGAGTCGAGGATATGAACCCCATGGATCCTTCGGTGCGCCAGCCCCATTCGTTCCAGAACTGAGGGAAGAAGTAGAGCGTTGCATGCCTCTCGCGCTTTCCATTGTAGTGGCGGAATATCTCGCGGAGGTTTACCCCATTGGGGAGAGAGAGCGTGGAAAAGTCAGCTGACTTTGACGTGTGTTGCTCATCTGCAAGGACCTCTGCGGAGGAGGTGTGCTCGGATGCAGACGTTGAAGTGAGCGTGACTGTGCTGACTGCAATTGCAAAACAGGCAGATGCGATGCCTTTGTACTTCACAGATCTTCCTTGGTAGGCGAGTTCTTTACCCGCCGGCGCATGCTAGGTGTGAAGGTGAGCGGTGGCGCTGAAGATTGTTGTAGTTTTGAAGAATCAGGGAAATCTGCGCGGAAGTCTCAGGAATCCTGACAGCAGCGCTGGTTGTAGAGCCGCGCCTTTCGTGGCTACGGTTGCTAAAGCGCGCGTAGGAAGGGGACTTCGCTTCGAGGTCATGCCCTACCGGATGCTGAGGGGTTCAGGGCGGTCGTCTGGCGAGCGACCCTACCGGGGTGGCGCGGGACCGGGGTGGCGCGGTGCCGGAGCGGCGTGGTGCCGGGGTGGCGCAGTGCCGGGGTGGCGCGGGGTAGCGGGGTGGGCGTGCGGAGGTGGCGCGGGGCGATGGGGTGCTGGTGCGATGTCGCAGGAGCAGCCGGGCAAGCCCGGCTCTACGCGGCGTCTACTTCGAGTTCTTTGGTGCGGCGTTCGTACCAGCCGCTGGTGGTGGGCTCGAAGATGGAGCTGCGTACCATCTCACCCTGGTATACGTGTACCGAAATGGCCAGTTGATCCGCGCTTGCGTTGCGGATGGTGTGGTACTCGTGCGGTGGAATCAGGCTGCCGGCGCTGCCGCAATTCCCTACGACGCACGGCTGTGCGCGGAAACGGAAGCGTTCGCCGTCCCGTTCAAGCAACTCGTACTGGGTAATTTCCAGCTGGCCAAGCCATACACCCTCCACGCACCACAGGCCGCTGTGGTCGTGCAGCGGGGTGCCCTGCCCCGGACCCCAGCTCATGGCTACGATGCTGTAGCCGTGTTCCGCACTGCGGTACAGCTCGCGGCGGGCGTAGTGGTCTTCCACCGGTTGGTGCACGCAGGCGGGGAGTTCGATGCTGCTGTCGGCAATGGCCTGTTTCAGGGCTATCTGCAGCATCCGCGAGATGCGGTGCGGGTCGTTCTGTTCGACGGCGTGATCAACGGCGGCGATGAGGCGGTCGCGGCCATGGAACGTCGGGAAGTTGCAGGTCGTGTCCATGACCGCAGTGTATGAGATGCGGGTGAAAATCTCGTTTGATCTGGATCACGGAAGATGCGTAGGAAATGTCCGAAATTGTGGGTGGTTTGCGTTGGGTTGCGAAGAGCAGCCGGGCAAGCCCGGCTCTACTGCGTGCCGCGCTGTACGAACGGGACCTGCTGGTACAGGCGGCGCTCGCCGCCGCGTGGGTCGTCGGCTTGCTGCGAGTGCACATCGAACAGCATGGTTTGACGACGTGTGAGTGAATACGGGTCCCATTGTGGTAGACGACCGTGATTGGGGTTGCCGGTGCGGGCGAACGCGAGCAGCGCGTCACTCATTGCATCGGCAACGTGCTGCGCAGCTTCGCCCGTGCCGGTCCTGGAGCCTTCGGCCCCCAGATTGTGGAACACCAGTGGGATATCCAGGGTGTGGAAGGCACGCAGCTTTCCGCCATCCAGCGGGGTGCCCCAGTCGAGTTGATACGCCCAGGTGGACGCACCCTGGCGGGCGCGCGCTTCCAGCTCTTCCACCGCACCACGCCACGAGCGCCCGGCAGTGGTGGCAGCGAAGAAGACCTCCGAGGGCGTGTACTGCGGATACAACCTGCGGTACTCCGCGATGACAACGGAAGGCAGCAGGTCGACGAACTGTTCCTTCTCCAGCTTGGCAGGCAGGCTTTCCCACGTCAGCTCGAAGTTCGCCGGGTCGTTACCGAGAAACGCCCGCGTTTCATCATGCGTATTGCCGATCACCATCGGCATGCCGGCCGACTGCAGGGGGGCATGCGGCCAGAACGGATGCACGGGCAATGCACCGCCATCCAGCACCGGGCCGAAGTACAGGCTGGTGCTTTCCACCCGCGATGGGTCGCGCGCCTTGGTCGCCGCCAGCAGCGCGGACGCCGGCAACGCCAGCAGCGCGTCCACATCGCGCGCTCCCACCGCCTCCATCGCGATGCGCGCACGCTGCGTGGCCGCGCGAGGGCCCGCAGCCGTCACCTGCTGCCCGCTCATCGTCCACGCCTTGTGGAACAGACCCTTGGCCGCCGGCATCGCCATCAGCGTGGCGATCTTTGCGCCCCCACCGCTCTGGCCAAACACCGTGATGTTGTCGGCGTCGCCGCCGAACTCATGCGCGTGCTCGCGTACCCACTGCAGCGCCTGGATCAGATCCAGCTGGCCGACATTGCCGGAGTCGGCGAAACGCTCATCGCCGAGCTGGCCGAGGTACAGGTAACCGAATACGTTGAGCCGGTGATTCACCGTCACCACCACCACGTCGCCACGCTGGCACAGCGCGCCGCCGTCATACAGCGGATCGCTGCCGGAGCCGTTGTTGTAAGCACCGCCGTGGATGTAGAACAGGACCGGGCGCCGCCCACCATCGCGGAGCGCCGGGGTCCAGACGTTGAGGAACAGGCAGTCCTCGCTGCCGGGGCCGTCGCTGCCGCCCTGCGGTGCGGACGCGCCGTACGCCGAGGCGTTGAGCACGCCGCGCCAGGGACGCTCGGGCAGCGCAGGCTGGAAGCGCCGCGTGGCGGTATCCGCGCCATACGGAATGCCGCGGAAGCGATGCACGCCGCCCACCAGCTCGCCGCGCAGGCGACCACCGCGCACCTGCGCCAGCGAAGCCGTGCTGGCCGCGGTGCTGTCGGCAGAGGTAAGCAGCGACGAACCGGCCACGCTCAACATCAGGGCGTAACGCGCACTGTCGCGCAGGAAGCGGCGGCGCTGCAGGTCTGCGGCGGTGGTCATGGGCGCGCCTCCTGTGCCTGCATCCAGCGCAGTGCCAGCGTGGGCCATTGGGTTGTGGTGAGCGCAGCGGGGATGCGCACGCCGAAGCCATGCCCACCGTGCGCGAACAGGTGCATTTCACTGGGGACGCCGGCCTGCAGCAGCGCCTGGTAATACAGCAGGCTGTTCTGCACCGGCACCACGTCATCGTCCTGCGCGTGCACCAGGAACGTGGGCGGGGTGTTGGCACTCACGTGGTGCTGCATCGAGAACTGCTGCGCCAGCGCAGCGTCTGGCTGCGCGCCGAGCAGGCGCTGCTTTGAGCCGCTGTGCGCGTGCGCGCCCATGTCGATTACCGGGTACATCAGCAATGCAAAGTCGGGCCGCGCGCTGACCGCGTCAATGGCATCCCCCACACCGGGCAGCGGCGTATCAAACCCGGTGCTCAGGCGCGCAGCCACATGGCCGCCGGCAGAAAAACCGATGACCCCGATCCGCTGCGGGTCCAGTTGCCAGCGGGCGGCGTCATGCCGGATCACCCGCAGGGCGCGTTGCGCGTCGGCCAACGCGGCCTGGCGGTCCGCGCGCCCGTCGGGCAGGCGGTAACGCAGCACGAACAGGGTCACCCCACCCTGCTCCACGAAGGCCGGCACCAGCGCGGTGCCCTCCTTGTCCAGCACGATGCGCTGGTAGCCGCCGCCGGGAATGACCAGCAGCGCGCTGCCATTGGGTCTGGCCGGGCGGTACGCCACCAGGTAGGGCGCGCTGACGCCGTCGATGTAGCGGTCCGGCAGGGCCGGATCGACACTGCGCTCGATCACGCGGGGGGCCGAAACCGCGCCTCGCTCCCCGGGCACCTTCCCGGCCGGCCACAGCGCAATACGTTCGGGGCTGCCGACGGCGGGTTCACTCTCCGGCACCGCCCGCTCGGCCGCCCACGTCGGGGCAACAACGCCAACGGCCACCAGGCCACCCATCAGCAGGGACATCCACACAGCACCACGCATCGGCAACGGTTCCTTTCCGGTAGGGCCACGCCGCCAGGCGGGCCGGGGACAGCCAGTCACCGCAAGGGTTTGCACCATACGCCAAGCTTCTGACGCAGTGCACATTGCCAATGACACCGGTTTACCATATACAGCTCATCCAAGCACTGTCGATGGGCAGTGCAACAATTCACCGGGAGACCCGCTTGAGCAACGATCACGGCCATCAGGACCTGCCCGCACCGGGGCTGGACAGCATCGCCAGCGCCTTTGTCACCGCCCGCCAGCAGGGCCGGGCGTTGCCGGATTTCCCCGGCACCATTCCCGATGACCTGGTCACGGCCTATCAGGTACAGGACCTGGCGATCGGCCAGTGGAACGACCAGACCGTGGGCTGGAAGGTCGGCTACATCGCCGCCGAGCGCCGCGATGTGTCCGGGGACGACCGCCTGCTGGGCCCGATTTTCTCTCGTCAGCTCTGGAATGCTACCGGTGGAACAGTGGACATTCCGGTGTTCGTCGGTGGCTTCGGCGCGGTCGAGGCGGAGTACGTGATCGAGCTGCTGGAGGACGCCCCGGCCGACAAGCTGGACTGGACCCCGGAAGAGGCCGAAGCCCTGCCGGCGCGCCTGTACATCGGCGTGGAGGTGGCCAGCAGCCCGCTCGCCACCATCAACCAGCTCGGCCCGCGCGTGGTGGTCAGCGACTTCGGCAACAACAACGGCCTGGTGCTGGGGCCGGAGATTCCGAACTGGACCGCGCTGGACGATGCCCAGCTGCGCGCCGAAACGCTGATCGAGGGCAATGTGGTCGGCACCGGCGGTGCCGGCAACCTGCCCGGCGGCCTGCGCGCGGCGTATGCGTTCGCGCTGGCCCGTTCGGCCAGGCGCGGCCGCCCGCTGAAGGCCGGCGAGCTGATCGCCAGTGGCAATGCCACCGGTATCCATGACATTGCCGTAGGCCAACAGGCACTGATCCGTTTCGCCGGTTACGGCGACATTACCTGCAGGGCCATTGCTGCCGGGTAATCCAGCAGCCATGGCGAGTCCGCTTGGGAGGGCGCAGATGTTTACTCGCAGAAAGTTCCTGGCCACCGGCATCGGCGCGCTCAGCGTGCCGCTGCTGTCGGCCTGTTCGAAAGAAGCTGCCTTGCCGGAAGGTGGCCAGCTGCTCACCGCTACCGATGTGCACGTGGCTGACTACCCCACCGTCACTGCGGTGAAGTGGATCGGCCAGCAGCTGGAGGAAAAAACCGGCGGCCGGCTGCGCCTGCGCCAGTACCACTCTGGACAGCTGGGCCGAGAAAGCGAGGCGATCGACATGGCCCGCTTCGGGGCCATCGACATCACCCGCGTGTACTCCGGTGCGCTGAACAACGCCTTCCCGCTGACCCAGGCGCTGTGCCTGCCGTATGTGTTCGAATCTGTCGCGCATATGCGTCGCGCGATGGATGGCGGCGTGGCCGAACAGGTGCTGCGCGGTTTTGAAACCCGCGACCTGGTGGGCCTGGCGATCTACGACTCGGGCGCGCGCTGCTTCTACAACACCAAGCATCCCATTGTGGAACCGAAAGACCTGCACGGCCTGAAGCTGCGTGTGGCGTCCTCCGACATCTTCATCCAGCTGATGCGTCTGCTCGGCGCGAACCCCACCCCGATGTCGCTGGGCGACACCTTCTCGGGCATGGAAACGCACATGATCGACGGTGCGGAAAACAATCTGCGTAGCTTCCATTCCAGCCGCCACTTCGAAGCCGCGCATTACTGGTCGCAGAGCGACCACTCCTATGCACCGGACGTGCTGCTGATCTCGCGCAGAAGCTTCGAAGCGCTCAGCCCGGCCGACCGCCAGCTGCTGCTGGAAACCGCACGCGCCTCGGTGCAGGTGATGCGTGAACAGTGGGACGCCTCGGAAAGCGTGGCGCGCAAGGCGGTGACCGACTTCGGCATCCGGTTCAACGAGGTCGACATGCCGGCCTTCCGCAAGGCCGCCGATCCGCTGCTGCAGCAGTACCTGCAGCGTCCGGAGATTGCCGCCCTCACCCGTCGCATCCGCGACTTCGCCTGAGGACTCCGATCATGTCCGAGACGAATGCTGAAACCACCGTTGATACCCGCAGCGTGCCGCAACGCGCGCTGGACCTGGTTGCCGACATTGCCATCCACATCGCCGTGTTGGCCCTGCTGGGGCTGGTGGTGGTGCAGGGCTGGCAGGTGTTTGCCCGCTATGTGATCAATGATTCACCCAGCTGGACCGAGCCGGTCACCCTGCTGCTGCTGGCCACCGCCATGAGCCTGGGTGCCGCCACCGGCGTGCACACCCGTCGCCATTTCGGCTTCTTCCTGCTGGCCGCACACATGAAGCCCGGCCTGCGCCGCATCAACGAGATGGTCTGTTCGCTGGTGGTGGCGGTGCTGGGTGTGGTGATCGCGTGGTGGGCGGGCGTGCTGCTGCTGGATGGCCTGGACATCAAGACCGCCGGGGCCAACCTGCCGCAGAGCATCAACTACCTGCCGCTGTCCATTGGCGGTGCACTGATGGCCGTATTCGCGTTGAACCAGATCGTGCAGGCCACGCAGCCGGCGGTTGAAGAAGCCGAGGGAGACCGCTGAGTCATGGGAATCACCATTCTTTTCGCTGTATTCGCGCTGTTGCTGCTGATGGGCGTGCCGGTGGCGTATGCGCTGGCCGCTGCTGCCCTGGCCACGCTGTGGTACCTGGATCTTCCGACCGTGGTGCTGGTGCAGCAGATCTCTGCCGGCACCGGCTCGGCCTCGTTGATTGCGATTCCACTGTTCATTTTTGCCGGTGAGATCATGATGCGCGGCGGCATCTCCGAACGCCTGATCGCGCTGGCCTCGTCGCTGGTCGGTCGCCTGCGTGGCGGCCTGGGCCAGGTTTCCATCCTGTCCTCGCTGTTCTTCGGCGGTGTGTCCGGCTCGGCCATTGCCGACGTCTCGGCGGTGGGCGGCACGATGATTCCGCAGATGGTCAAGCGCGGTTACGACCGCGACTTCGCGGTCAACGTCAGCATCACCGCCGCGCTGGTGGCGCTGCTGGTGCCACCGTCGCACAACCTGATCCTGTTCTCGGCCGCGGCAGGCGGCGGTCTCTCCATCGCCGACCTGTTCGCGGCCGGCATCGTGCCGGCGCTGTTGATGACGGTGGCACTGATGATCACCGGCTACGCCGTGGCGCGTAAGCGCGGCTACGGGGTGGAGATCTTCCCGGGCTGGCGCGCGGTGCTGCTGCGCATGGTCTCTGCCCTGCCCGGCCTGGGCCTGGTGGCACTGATCTTCGTCGGTATCCGTGCCGGCATCTTTACCGCCGTGGAAAGCGCGGCCATCGCCGTGGTCTATGCGCTGCTGGTCACCACCGTGCTGTATCGCCAGCTCAACTGGCGCGAGTTCATGGGCACGGTCACCCACGCGGCGCGCAGCACCGGGGTGATTCTGTTCGTGATCGCCACCGCGGCCGTGTTCGGCTGGCTGCTGGCCTACCTGCAGGTGCCTGCCGCCGCGGTGGACTTCCTGCAGTCGTTCGCGCACAGCAAGCTGATGGTGCTGCTGATGATCGTGATCATGCTGCTGTTGCTGGGTACCTTCATGGACCTGGCACCGATGATCCTGATCTGCACCCCGATCTTCCTGCCGGTGGCAAAGGCCTATGGCATCGACCCGATCCATTTCGGGCTGGTGCTGGTGCTGACCGGCGGCCTGGGTCTGGTGACCCCGCCGGTCGGCTCGGTGCTGTTCATCGGTACCGCCATCGGCAAGATCAGCGTGGGCGAAAGCATGAAGAGCATCTGGCCGTTCTGGTTCGCGGCATTGCTGGTGTTGATGATCGTCACCTTCTTCCCGCAGCTGTCGCTGTGGCTGCCCCAGCTGCTGCGCGCGTGAGGATGACCATGCATCTGAGAACCCTGCTGGCTCCGGTGGCCGCCATCGCCCTGCTCTGGGCGGCCACCACCCACGCCGCCGAAGCCGGCTCCCCCACCTGGAAGCGCGGCATCGAAAACCAGCGCCAGGCCGACCTCGGCAACGGTACCTTCCTCAACCCGGTGTTCGCCGGCGACCGCCCGGACCCGTCGGTGCTCAAAGACGGTGAGGACTACTACCTCACCCTGTCCTCGTTCGACGCCTACCCCGGCCTGCCGATCTGGCACTCGCGCGACCTGGTCAACTGGCAGCCGCTGGGCCATGCGATCACCCGCAACGTGGGTGCGATCTGGGCCCCGGACATCGTCAAGCACGAAGGCCGCTACTACATCTATTTCCCGGCCCGCACCGCCGAGGCCCGCAGCAACTTCGTGGTCTGGTCCGACAGCATCAACGGCCCGTGGAGCGACCCGATCGATCTCGGCCTGGGCGGCTACATCGACCCCGGTCATGCCGTGGGTGAGGACGGCAAGCGCTACTTGTTCCTCAGCGGCGGTGCCTACGTGCAGCTGGCCGACGACGGCCTGAGCGTGGTCGGCACCCCCAGGCACGTGTACGACGGCTGGAAGTACCCGGAAAGCTGGGACGTCGAGGCGTATGCGCAGGAAGGCCCGAAGATCAATTTCCACAACGGCTGGTACTACATGACCACTGCCGTGGGGGGCACCGCCGGCCCGCCGACCGGGCACATGGTGATCACCGCCCGTTCGCGCTCGATCCATGGTCCGTGGCAGAACTCACCGCACAACCCGATCACGCGCACGCAGTCCAAGGATGAACCGTGGTGGTCACGTGGCCATGCCACGGTGGTGGAAGGCACCGACGGGCGCTGGTGGATGATCTACCACGGCTATGAGAACGGCTACTGGACCCTGGGCCGCCAGGCCCTGCTGGAACCCATCGAATGGACCGACGACGGCTGGTTCGTGGCCAAGGGCGGCGACCTCGGCCAGCCGCTGGCCAAGCCCTCGGGGACCTCGGTGGGCCCGCATGGCATGGCACTGTCGGACGACTTCAAGGGCAAGGCACTGGGCTCCCAATGGTCGTTCTTCGACCCCGCCCAGGACGAGTACCGCCGCCTGAACTTCACCGGCAACGGCCTGGAGCTGCAGGGCAAGGGTGAAACCCCGCGCGACAGCTCACCGCTGACCGTGATCGCCGGCGACCAGGCCTACCAGTATGAGGTCGAAATGGACATCGCCCCCGGCGCAGTGGGCGGCGCACTGCTGTTCTACAGCGACCGGCTGTACGTGGGCGTGGGCAGCAACGGCGAGAAGTTCATCATGCACCGCTACGGTGAAGAGCGCCCTGCCCGCCTGGGCCCCAGCGCCAAAGGGGGCAAGCTGTGGCTGCGGGTCACCAACAACCGCCACATCGTGACCATTCACACCTCGACCGATGGCAGGGTCTGGCAGAAGTATCCGGTTCAGATGGAAGTCTCCGGCTACCATCACAATGTGGCTGGCAAGTTCCTTGCCCTCAAGCCGGCCCTGTACGCGGCCGGGGACGGCAAGGTGACCTTCCGCCAGTTCCGCTACCGCGCGCTCGATTGAGCGCAGCGGTAGACTCTTCCGACCCATCCGGTTTGAACTCCATGTCATCGCGCCCCAAGACCGACGCCGCACCGCAGGACCTGCCCAAGGGCAAAGCTGCCACCATCAACGATATTGCGCGTCTGTCCGGGGTCTCCAAGAAAACGGTTTCGCGGATCATCAACAACTCGCCGCTGGTGCGCAAAGACACCCGCGACAAGGTCGAGGCGCTGATGCGTGAAGTGGGTTATGCACCCGACCCGCTCGCGCGCGGACTGGCCTTCCGCCGTTCGTTCCTGATCGGCATGGTGTACGACAACCCCACCGCGCAGTACATCGTGGACATGCAGTACGGCGCGCTGGATGCGCTGCGTGGCTCCAGTTTTGAACTGGTGGTGCATCCGTGCGATTCGCGCAGCCCCGGGTACATTGAAGGCGTGCGCCGCTTCGTGCAGCAGCAGAAGCTGCACGGGGTGATCCTGGTACCGCGCGCCTCGGAAGACCAGGCGCTGGTCGACATGCTGGACGAAATCGGCTGCCGCTTCACCCGCATTGCCTCGCTGCCGCTGGATGACACCTCGCAGATGGTGGTCACCCACGACCGCGACGGTGCCGCTGAAGCCGCCGACTACCTGCTTTCACTGGGCCATCGCGATATCGCCCTGGTCACCGGCCCGAGCGCCTATCGTTCGGCGCACGAGCGTACCGCCGGCTTCATCGACGCGCTTGCCAAGCGCGGCATCGAACTGCCGCCGGAACGCATCGTCGAGGCCGGATACACCTTCGAATCGGGTGTGGCCGCGGCGGAGAAACTGCTGCTGGGCAAGCAGCGCCCCACTGCCATCTTCACCGGTAACGATGAAATGGCCGCGGGTATCTACAAGGTTGCCCTGCGCGCGGGGATCAACATTCCGCGCCAACTGTCCATCATCGGCTACGACGACAGCCCCCTGGCCTCGCGCCTGTGGCCGTCGCTGACCTCGGTGCGCCGCCATACCCGCGACACCGGCCGCACCGCTGCGGCCATGCTGATCCAGCCCGACAGCCAGGCCGCGCTGCAGATCGCCAGCGTGCGACCGCACCTGATCGTGCGCGATTCCTGCCAGCCGCCCCTGGATTGACCCCTGCCCCATGTGACGCCGGCCTGCGCTGGAACGTACCGCACCGCAAAATGACACCGGTTTCCCAACTGGGTACAATCAGCCGAAATCGTGCCGGGGCCGACCATCGGCCCGCCCCCTGCTCTGGAGATGCCATGTACTGCAAGACCCACTACGCCACCCATCCCGACGCCATCAAGGGTGCCAGCAACGACGACCTGCGCGACCTGTACCTGCTCGACGGCCTGTTCAACGCCGACACGGTGACCCTGAAGTACACCCACTACGAGCGCTTCGTGCTTGGCGGTGCCGCGCCGGTGAAGGGTCCGGTGTCACTGCCGAAGCAGACCGAACCGGCCTCGGCCGCCGGCCACCCGTTCCTGGAGCGTCGCGAGCTGGGCGTCATCAACGTCGGCGCGGGCACCGGTACGGTCACTGTCGACGGTACTGTCTACACCCTGGGCCCGAAGGATGGCCTGTACGTGGCCATGGGCAGCGAAGACGTGGTGTTCGCGTCCAACGATGCCGCTACCCCGGCGCAGTTCTACCTGGCGTCCACCCCGGCCCACGCACGCTTCGAAACCAAGCAGCTGTCGATCAAGGACGCGGTGGCACTGGAGCGCGGCGCGCTGGAAACCAGCAACGAACGCACCATCTACCAGTACATCGTGCCGGCCACCTGCCAGAGCTCGCAGCTGCTGCTGGGCCTGACCGTGCTGAAGTCCGGCAGCGTGTGGAACACCATGCCGCCGCACCTGCACGACCGCCGCAGCGAAGTGTATTTCTACTTCGACCTGGGCCAGAACGACCGCGTGTACCACTTCATGGGCGAGCCGGAAGCGCAGCGCCACATCGTGATCCAGAACAATGAAGCAGTGGTGTCGCCGCCGTGGTCGATCCACATGGGTGCCGGCACCAGCAACTACGCCTTCATCTGGGCAATGGGTGGCGAAAACCTCGACTACACCGACATGCACGTGCTGGACATCTGCCAGCTCAAGTAACCCGTATCGCAGCGCCCGCATTGCGTGGGCGCTGCCTGTGCCGCATTGGAAAAGGATCGCAACGCAATGGCTAATCCGTTCAGTCTGGAAGGCAAGATCGCTCTGGTAACCGGTGGCAACACGGGCCTGGGGCAGGGCATCGCCGTCGCATTGGCACAAGCCGGTGCCGATGTGGCCGTGGCCGGTATCGCACCGCCCACCGACACCATCGCCAAGATCACCGCGCTGGGGCGCCGCTGCCTGGCCATTGAAGCCAACCTGATCAGCATCGAACCGGTGGAGCGCGTGGTGCGCGAAACCATCGAAGGGCTGGGCGGGCTGGACATCCTGGTCAACAACGCCGGCCTGATCCGCCGCGCAGATGCCGTGGAGTTCAGCGAGCAGGACTGGGACGACGTGATGAACGTCAACATCAAGTCCGCGTTCTTCATCTCGCAGGCCGCCGGCAAGCACTTCATCGCCCAGGGCAGCGGCAAGATCATCAACATCGCTTCGATGCTCTCGTTCCAGGGTGGCATCCGGGTGCCGTCGTACACCGCCAGCAAGAGCGGCATCGCCGGCATCACCCGTCTGCTCGCCAACGAGTGGGCCGCCAAGGGCATCAACGTCAACGCGATTGCGCCGGGCTACATGGCCACCGACAACACCGCCGCGCTGCGTGCCGACGAAGACCGCAACAAGTCGATTCTGGACCGGATTCCGGCCGCGCGCTGGGGCAACCCGGAAGACCTGGCAGGTGCAGCAGTGTTCCTGGCCTCGCGTGCGTCGGATTACGTGAACGGCGCAGTGCTGCCGGTCGATGGTGGCTGGTTGGCGCGGTAAGTTGACGATGCCGGCCAACGGCCGGCGCTACCGGGATTGCGAACATGCTGCGCTGTTCATTGCTGCTTTCGCTCTTGCTCATCACCGGGGCGGCACACGCCGCCCCCCATCGCGTCTTCATCGCCGGTGACTCCACCGCCGCCGAGTACGGCCCGGACCGCGCGCCGCAGGCCGGTTGGGGCCAGGCCTTGCAGAGCTACCTCGACCCCACGCAATGGCAGGTGCACAACCATGCCAAAGGCGGACGCAGCGCCCGCAGCTTCATCGAAGAAAAGCGCCTGGACGCCATCGCCGCCGAGCTCAAGCCCGGCGACGTGCTGTTGATCGGCTTCGGCCACAACGACGCCAAGTTCGAAGACCCCACCCGCTATAACGATCCTGCGCAGGCGTACCCGCAGTACCTGCTGCGTTATGTGCAGCTCGCCCGCGACAAGCAGGCCACCCCGATTCTGGTGACGCCGGCGGCGCGCCTGCTGTATGACTTCGGCTCGCTGCTGGACACCCATGGCCTGTACACGCAGGCAATGAAGCAGGTCGCGCAGCAGGAGCACGTGGGGCTGATCGATCTCAACGCGCGTTCCAGCCAGTGGATCCGCGCGCTGGGAGAGCAGGGCGCGCGTCCCTACTTCCTGTTCGTGCCCGAACAGAACAAGGCCGACGGCACCCATTTCAGTGTGGCGGGGGCCAACGCCGTGGCCTGTCTTGTGGTGCGCGAGTGGATTGGCCTGCAGCCGGAGCTGAAGGGCGCGTTGAAGCGCGATATCGACTGCGATGTGACCCAGCCAGTGGGGCAGGGCGCGGACCCGGCCAAACCCTCGCGCGTGGTGCACGAGCGCGACATCGCGGTCAGCCAGCCCGGTCCCCATGGCGGCGCGGGTCCCACTACCGCGTATCCGTTCTTCGCCGAAGACAATCTGCCGTTCGTGCTGCGCAAGCGCGTGCTGCACAAGGGCGCGGGTATTGGCCTGCATCCGCAGCACAAGGACGAGATCTATTACGTGGTGAGCGGGCAGGGCAGCTATGTGCTGGACGGGAAGCAGTACGACGTGACGGCCGGTGATGCCCTGCTGACCCGGGTGGGCAGTGTGCACGCGCTGCAGCAGCGCGGCGAGCAGGACCTGGTGGTGCTGCTGGCATATCCGCGGTGATACCGGTAGCGCCGGCCGGCCCGCTAACCTTCAAATGCTCCAGACGCTTTTGAAGGTTAGCGACCTAACCTTCAAAAGCCCGGTGAAATACGACAGCGCGAAGCCTCGGCAGGCCACACCCGTTGGCTGTGACCGCACCCATCAAACATCCCCACCTTCCGCCCAGCCTTCGCCCGTGCCCTTATGGAATACGTGGTCGAAATCCTGCACATCACCGGCAGGCAGGTGCTCCTGCTGCTCGAGTGCGGCATAGATCGGGGTGAAGTCCGGATCGGTCGCCTGCATCAGCTGCTCGAAGCTGTCGATCACGAAGTAGGTCTTCTGGAAGGTGTCGATGCGGTAGCGCGTACGCATGATCCGCTCCAGATCAAACCCGATCCGGTTCGGTGCGTCCGACTCCAGCGAGTACAGCGACTCGCCCTTGGACGACACAATACCAGCACCGTAGATGCGCAGGCCTTCGGGCGTGTTGATCAGACCGAACTCCACCGTGTACCAGTACAGGCGGGTCAGGTTCTGCAGTGCATCCGGGCCGATCGCGTGGGCTTTGACCCCGCCGCGGCCATACGCGGCCATGTAGTCGGCGAACACCGGGTTCATCAGCAGCGGCACGTGCCCGAACAGGTCGTGGAACATGTCCGGCTCGGCGATGTAGTCGATCTGGTCCGGGCGGCGGATCCACCAGGTGACCGGGAAGCGGCGGTTGGCCAGGTGATCGAAGAAATCCAGTTCCGGCAGCAGCCCTTCCACGCCCACCAGGGTCCAGCCCGTGGCGGCACCCAGCACCTCGTTGAGCTGGTCGAAGCGCGGAATCATGTGCGCGCTCATGCCCATCTCGTCCTGCGCCTTCAGGAACTCGTCGCAGGCGCGGCCCTCCAGCAGCTCACGCTGGCGCTGGTACAGCGTGCTCCAGGTGGCGTGGTCGTCGGCGCTGTAGCTGTCCCAGGGCTGTTCCACCACGGCGGTGGTATACACCGGCACATAGCCCTTGTCGGTCTCTTGGCGTTCGACGCGGCGGGGGGCGGTGGCGGTTTCCATCGGCGTGGACTCCTGGGAAGTGATCCTGTGATGCTAGGGCAGGGCGCGCGCAACAGGGTTGCAAAGTTGCACGGATATGCCGCATTGGCGCAATATCGTTGCGTCCATTCCATGTTGCGGAGCAGCAATGACCGGAGTAGCCCAGTTCGACCGCACGGATCTGCGTTTGCTGGCGGAGATCCAGCAGCACGGGCGCGCCACCAATGCCGAGCTGGCCGCGCGGGTGAACCTGTCCGCCTCGGCCTGCCTGCGCCGGGTACAGCGGCTGGAGGCGGAAGGGGTGATCGCCGGTTACGGTGCGCGCCTGGAACCGAAGCGGATTGGCCTGGGCCTGCAGGCCTTCGTGCGTGTGCAGCTGGAGAAGCACGACCAGCAGGCCATCGCGTTGTTCGCCGACAGCGTGATCGAGTGGGACGCGGTGGTGGCGTGCCACGCACTCACCGGCGACATGGACTACCTGCTGCACGTCTACGTGCGCGACCTCGAACACTTCTCCAGCTTCCTGCTCGACAAGCTGCTGAACGCGGCGGGCGTGGCCGACGTCAATTCGAGCTTCGTGCTGCGCACCGTAAAAGACTTCCAGTCGTTACCGCTGACGCAGCTGGAATGACGCATCCGGCTCTGACCCGTCCCACACGCATCCCGCATACTGGGAACAACGCAACTCGCACGCGCAACCACGGAAAGGACCTGCGACAACCCGTGAACCTGATCGCAAAGACCGTCTGGGCCCTCAGCCTGCTGCTCCCGCTCGCCGCCTGCGCCAAGCAGGAAGCGCCCGCGAAAACCATGACCAACGAGCAGGGCTGCACCCGCATCCGCAGCATCGGCCCGCAGGATCCGTACAAAGATCCTCCGCCGTTGAAGCAGGCCTGTCTGGGGCCGCATCTGCTGGAAATTCCGCAGAACTACTTCTACAACCAGATCGGCACTGAACACGATGGCAGCTATGCACTGGCGTTGGAGTATCCGTCGCTGGAGCCGTTCAAGCCGGGGGAGCGGATGGGGTTGACCACGGACGTGTCCATTCGCACGGTCACAATTGATTACAGGTACATCGATCGAGTTGAACTGAGCGAAGCCATGCGGCGCAGCTACATTCCGATGGACTACAAAAAGGACGAGCCGCAGGAGAATCTCGAGACGCGTATCGCGGGTGAGAAGCTATACGACTTGAGCACGTACTTTGTGAACATGGATCTGGTGCGTGCGTACTACAAGAATAAAGGGTATGACGACGATGCGCGCGTCATGTCACCTGACCGGCACACGGACTGGTACATCGGAAAAGATGACGCAGGCACAGTGCAGACAGTAATCAAATGCACTTCTCGAGAAGTAACGTCATCTGGAGTTGAATACAAAGACGGGAAGCTGGTCAAGAGCAGAGGCTACGGATTCGCCAAGTGCAGCCACACCTTCATGATCGTGCCACTGAGTGCATTGGTTCTCGTCGACTACCCGCGCGAAGGACTAGAGCACTGGAAGCAGATCGAGCAGCGTGCTCGATATCTTCTGACCAAGTTCAATGTTGAAGAACGAAAGGAATCGCACTGATGGCTGACTTCACCAAACACGATCTGGAAATGCTCAGGTATTACGCCGGGAACGACAACCGTGAGCTCTACTTCAATTACCTTGCGCAGATGGAGGGCAATGATGGTTACGGAACCCTTGCACTTGGCGTTGTAAGGAATGACAACGCGCCAGGCGCGACGGCGAATCACTTTGCCATAGCGCAAGGGGGCGAGAAGGCGCTACATCTTGGGGAAAGAGGCTGGCAGAAGGTGGGAGAAGATCTCATCGAGCAGGATTTCATCCTTCGAGAAGGCCACTTCAACAATCAACGTCCAGATCTGGCACTGAATCTCCCGGTTCGTGATGTGCAGCTTGCCCACGACCGGACCTTTGCGCTCAGCGGTATCCGGAGCGAGGCTTGGACGCCGCGCCAGCTGCTGGAGGCTGCTCGTCGACATGGTGGTGAGCCAGAGGCAGAAAAGGTGTGGTCCACCATGCTGGATAACCAGTATCTAGGTGGGGCGCGCGGCATTGTGACATTGAAGAATCTTGCGCATGACTACAACGACAGCAAGCTCAATGCGTCATCCTACTTCGTTGACATGGGAGCTGCCCGGACCGCAGGGCTCTCCGCTGCACCGAATACGGATCCAGATAGCATTCGGTTGAATGGAAAAGATTACATCTACCACGCCTCCAATGCATCGTGGCACGGCGCTGCACCTATTGAGTCACGCATCATGGTGAAGCTACCCGTGTCCGATCCTGCGTTGCTCGAGCAGTTGAATGAGGCCAGGGAGGTTAGGCTTCAGCGCGAGCAACTACGTGACAAGTTCCATCCTGATGATGCCAACCAGCATCGGGCCCTCATGAAGAGTCCCAGTCCCCTCATAACTGACTTGGGACCGACCCTTGACCCACGCGATCCTTCCCACCCACGCCACGCCCTGCACCAGCAATGCATCGCCGGCGTGCAGGCCATCGATGCCCGGCTCGGCAAGCCGTGGGACGAGCACAGCGAGTGCATGGCCGCGAGCTTGACCACATTGGCGGCGCGCAACAATCTCGACCGCGCCGATCACGTGCTGCTCAGCGAGCAGGGCACCCGCAGCGCTCCGGGAGAGCACGTGTTCGTGGTGCAGGGCGACTTGAATGATCCGGCACATCGCCGTGCGCACATGCCCACCGCAGAAGCCATCGCAACGCCGCCGGAACAGTCGTTCCAACAACTGGCAGAGCTGGATCAGACGCGGACCCGAGAACAGGCGCAGCAGCAGACGCGTGACCAGGAACAGATAATGCGCGCCCCGGTGATGTCGTAGAGCCGGGCTTGCCCGGCTGCTCCTCGCCTGATTCCACGATACAAACAGCAGAACCTCGTGAACACGCTCTCTCGCATCATCCTGGCACTGTCGCCCATCGCCGTGTTCATCGCTCCGGCCTGCGCGCAGTCAACAGAGACCACCCAGACCAACGAATACGGCTGCATTCGCCGCGTCAGCATCGAGCCCTACAGTCCCGATCAGGAACTGCCAACCACCAGCCAGGAATGCCTGGGCCCGTACTTGTTGGAAATCCCGCGAGACCACCTGTTCAATCCGCGCGGGCTGGGAGGCGGCGATGGCTACTCGCTGGCCTTGGACTTTCCGTCTCTGCAGCCCATCCCACGTGCGGAGCGGGAGCCGTTCAGTCCGGAAATTGTCTTGCGCACGGTGACCTTCGACTATCGCTACATTGACCGTGGCAGGCTGAAGCAGGTGTTCCAGCGTGAGTACACACCGCGCGACGCCGAAAATCATGCTCCCGAGCAGTCTCTGGATACTCGTATCCAGCAGAGTGAAAAGTACGGGCTGGTTGCTTACATTGCGGACATGGACAGGGTGCGTGGGTATTACCGGGCCAAGGGTTATGAGGAAAGCGCACGGGTGATGATGCCCGAGCGGCACCAGGACTGGTTCATCGCCCGCCGCGCCGATGGGGAGGTGTTGAGCGTGATCAAATGCGCGCCGAAAGTGCAGCAGGATGCAGGCTTCGCGCGGTGTGAGCACACGCTGCTGATGGAGGACTGGAACGCGCTGGTGCGGATCAACTACCCGAGCCGGGGCCTGCCGCAGTGGCGGGAGTTGGAAGCGCGTGCGCGCGAGATGGTGATGGCGTTTCTGGTGACGCCGAACGCCGGCGTTGTTGGTCGTGCGGGTCCGGGCTGACGCGATCTGATGGAGTTGCCGGGCAAGCCCGGCACTACGTCGATTGCGCGGCGACGAGGGGTTGCGCGGCGACGTGAAGCAGCGCGGCGGAATTGGGCAGCGTGGGGGGATGGGGCAGCGTGGCGGTATGGGATAGCGCCATGCGGGGCCGATCAGGTCGTATCAGGCCGTCCGCGTTCTCAGGCGCACTTTTCCTTGCGCCCCATCAGCTTGCCCATGCGCGAAGGTTCGTCGCACTTGGGGGCTGGCGGCGGCGGTGCTGCGGCGGCTGCACGCGCGCGACGCAGCTGTTCGACCTTGGCGCGGATCTGCGGCATCGCCGCCATCGCGGCTTTCTCGCCTTCCAGGATGGCGTTGTTGCGCTGGCTGAAGTCCGCTGCGCCGATGTCCAGCACCTTGGGGCGGATGATGATGTCGGCGCGCGCCAGTTCCTGCTCGCCCAGGCGCTGGCCCATGATCGCAATCGACTGGTTGACGATGCCCAGCATGCCGGTCGGCGACTTGCCGCTGGCCTTGCTGGAGATATCCACGGCGATGACGAAGTCCGCACCGAGCTGGCGCGCGGCATCGACCGGCACCGGGCTGACCACGCCGCCATCGACGAACATGCTCTGGCCGATCTTCACCGGCTCGAACACGCCGGGAATGCTGCTGGAGGCACGCACGGCCTGGCCCACGTTGCCGCGCACGAACACCGCGCGTTCGCCGTTATCCAGATTGGTGGCCACGGCGGCGAACGGCTTCTTCAGCTTCTCGGCCGGCTTGTTGTTGACCTGTGCGTTGACGTAGTCCTGCAGCTTCTGGCCCTGCACCAGCCCGCCCGAGAACAGGCGCACGTCGCGGATGCTGGCTTCGTCCAGCGCCACCGCCTTGCTCTGCATGGCAAACGCATCCATGCCGCTGGCATACAGCGCACCGACCACGCTGCCGGCGCTGGTGCCGGACACGACCACCGGCTCGAAGCCGTTGGCTTCCAGCATCTTGATCACGCCGATGTGCGCAAAGCCCTTGGCCGCGCCACCGCCCAGCGCGATGCCGATCTTCACCGGCTTGGCCGGCGTTGCCGGCACCACCACCGGGGAGACCGGAGTTGGCTTGGTGTTCTCGCCACCGCAGGCGACCAGCAGGCCGAGCAGGGCAACAGACAGCGTCAGACGGGTGCGGCGGAAGGCGTTCATCGGCAAGCCGAAAAGTGAATGGGCGATAGCATACCGGGAATGCCGGACGGAGCCCGGCAACCCGACGGCATCATTCAGAACCGGTTATCCCCATCCAGAATCCGCCCCAGCCCGCCCAGCACCGAGCCCTCGCCGCGGTTCTGGCCACCGCCCTGCGGTGCCGCCATCCACATGCGGCCGGCCAGGCGCGAGAACGGCAGCGACTGCAGCCAGACCTTGCCGGGGCCGGTCAGGGTGGCCAGGAACACGCCTTCACCGCCGAACACCATGCTCTTGATCCCGGCTACCCGGCGTACGTCCATGTTCACGCTCGAATGGAAGGCGACCACGCAGCCGGTGTCCACGTCCAGGCGCTCGCCCGGAGCCAGCTCGCGCTCGATCACGCAGCCGCCGGCATGGATGAACACCCAGCCGTCGCCTTCGAGCTTCTGCATGATGAAGCCCTCGCCGCCGAACAGGCCGGTCATGATCTTCTGCTGGAAGTGCACGCCGATCTGCACCCCGCGCGCACCGGCCAGGAAGCTGTCCTTCTGGCAGATCAGGCGGCCGCCGTGCTGGTCCAGCTTCATCGGCAGCACGGTGCCGGGGTAGGGCGCGGCAAAGGCGACCTTGGCCTTGCCGTGGCCAGTGTGGGTGTACAGGGTGGCGAACAGGCTTTCGCCGGTGAGCACGCGCTTGCCGGCGCTCATCAGCTTGTCCATGAAGCCGCCGCCCTGGCCGCTGTGCGAGCCGTCACCGAACACGGTGTCCATCTGCACGGCGGCGTCCTTGAACATCAGCGCGCCGGCTTCGGCGATGGCGCTTTCGCCGGGGTCCAGCTCGATCTCCACGAACTGCATCTCATGGCCGACGATGCGGTAGTCGATGTCGTCGGCGCGCTGGCCGCGGCTGCCGGCACCGCCGGGGACCGGCGGCGGGGTGCCCACCGGGCCGGTGCTGCCGGCCAGCAGCTCGGGCACCTCGGCGATCTGCATCCAGCCGCTCATGCCCTCGCACCAGACCAGCGCCTGCCGGTTGGCCTGGGCGAAGCGGCGGGCGGAGTCGTCGTCCAGCGGGCCGATGCGGTCGGGTTGGCCGGAAAGATGGAAGTACCACTGGGTCATGGGTAGGGCCTGCGTGTGGAAGGGATGAGCAAAGGACGGGCCTGGGGCGCGGATGTGACCCCGGCCCATTCCTTCACATCATGGGTCCAAAACGTTGGTAATAAATGTCCGGAATTTGCGACGTTGTTGCTGTGCTGCAACAATTGTCTGGTAGCGCCGGTCCACCACCCCTCCCAACACAGCCTAATCGCCATGTTCCCGAACCGCACTGCCCACGGCCGCACCGCGTCCGTGCACCCCCTTGCTGTTGCCCTTGCCGCCCTGCTGCCATTGACGGCCGCAGCCCAGGACGCCCCCGCCGCCAAGGATCCGGTCGCCCTCGATACGTTGCAGGTAACGGCACAGCGCCGTGTGGAAAACGCCAAGGACGTGCCGGTCTCGATCTCGGCCATCCAGGGCGAGAAGCTGGACGTGCTGGGTTCGGGTGCGGACGACATCCGCTTCCTCTCGGCCCGCGTGCCCAGCCTGAACATCGAATCGTCGTACGGCCGTGCCTTCCCGCGCTTCTACATCCGCGGCCTGGGCAACACCGACTTCGACCTCAACGCCTCGCAGCCGGTCTCGCTGGTGTATGACGACGTGGTGCAGGAAAGTCCGCTGCTGAAGGGCTTCCCGCTGTTCGACCTGGCCGGCGTGGAAGTGCTGCGTGGCCCGCAGGGCACGCTGTTCGGCCGCAACACCCCGGCCGGCGTGGTCAAGTTCGATTCGGCCCGTCCGTCGCAGGACGCCGATGGCTACGTGAAGGTGTCCTACGGCACCTATGACACCTGGAACACCCAGGCCGCGTACGGCGGCCCGCTGACCGACCGCTGGTCGGCGCGCGTGTCGGGCCTGTATCAGCGCCGCGACAACTATGTCGACAACACCCGCGAAAACGCCCCCGCAGAGGGCTTCGAGGGCTACGACGAGTTCGCCGGTCGCGTGCAGTTCCTGTACGAAGGCGACGAGTTCGAAGCGCTGTTCAACCTGCACAAGCGCAAGCTCAACGGCACCGCGCGTCTGTTCCGCGCCAACATCATCCAGCCGGGCAGCAACAAGCTGGTGGAGAACTTCGACCGCGACAAGGTCTCCAACGACGGCGTGAACTTCTCCGAGCTGGACACCTGGGGCGGCAGCGCGCGCCTGCAGTGGAACCTGGGCGGCGTCACCCTGCACTCCATCACCGGCTATGAAACCGCCGAATCGCTCAACCACGGCGACATCGACGGCGGCTACGGTGCCAGCTTCCTCGGCGACGGCAACTACGGCCCGGGCTTCATTCCGTTCCCGTCCGAGTCGGCCGACGGCCTGCCCGACCACCGCCAGTGGACCCAGGAATTCCGCGTGGAATCCAACGAATGGGGCCGCTTCGACTGGCAGGCCGGCGTGTTCTACTTCGATGAAGACGTCACCATCGACAGCTTCAATTACGACTCGCTCACCCCGGGCAACCCGCAGACCGGCCATGCCGTGCAGAGCCAGCGCAACAAGGCCTGGGCGGTGTTCGCCTCGGGCGACCTGGACGTGACCGACAAGTTCAAGCTGCGTGCCGGCGTGCGTTACACCCAGGACAAGAAGGACTTCACCGCCAGCGTGCTGCAGGCGGTGCCGGGTGGCACCCCGGTCAGCGGCCCGTACATCGCCAAGACCGATGTCGATGACGTCAGCTGGGACCTGAGTGGTGTCTACCAGATCACCGACAACCTCAACGCCTATGCGCGTGTGGCCAAGGGCTTCCGTGCGCCGTCGATCCAGGGCCGCCTGGCCTTCGGTGGCGTTTCGCAGGCTGACTCGGAAAAGGTGATCTCGTACGAGGCCGGCATCAAGGCGGATCTGTTCGATCGTCGCGCGCGTCTGGGCTTCAATGTGTTCCGCTATGACGTCGACGGCCAGCAGCTGATCGCGGTGGGCGGTGCCAACAACACGGCCACCCTGCTCAACGCCGACAAGACCGTTGGCCAGGGCGTGGAGCTGGACTTCGAGGCCTACCTGACCGACCACGTGCTGCTGACCCTGGGCAGCAGCTACAACGACACCGAGATCAAGGACCGCGACCTGGCGGTGGCGATCTGCGGTGGCGGCTGCACCATCACCGACCCGACCACGGTCATCAATGGCGGCACCTACGCGCTGGTCAACGGCAACCCGCTGCCGCAGGCACCGAAGCTGATCCACAACCTGACCCTGCGTGCGGGCTTCCCGCTCAACGACGCCAGCGAGCTGTACGTGTACACCGACTGGGCCTACCGCAGCCCGGTGAACTTCTTCCTGTACGAGTCGCCGGAGTTCCGCAGCCGCTCGTCGCTGGAAGGCGGCCTGCGCCTGGGCTACAACTGGGATTACGGCCAGTACGACGTGGCCGTGTACGGCCGCAACCTGACCGACCAGGTGCGCGTGGTGGGGGCGATCGACTTCAACAACCTCACCGGCTTCCTCAACGAACCGCGCACGTTCGGCCTGGAGTTCACCGCGAAGTTCTGAGGGTTGGTACCCACCGCTGGTGGGTAGGCACGGCAAATAAAAACGGCGCGGAGAAATCCGCGCCGTTTTCCGTTGTGCCGGTAGAGCCGACCGTTGGTCGGCTGCTTCCCCCCGCCAATCAAGCCAGTCGTGCCAGCCCTGCACGCCGGTCAACGTTGCTGCGGCGCAGAGCCTCCGGCACCGGATTCACCATGCCAGCATGGATGCAACTTCTTGCATTCCCCGCGCATGGCAGGGACGGCAGACTGCCCGGCCGAGAAACGGCTGCGCCCGCCGATGCGGGCCGCAAGCACCGTTCACCACGAGAAAGTGCAGAAGCACGTGACCGATGACACGCAATCCACATGGCGCCGGGCGTTCCTGTTCTGGGGGACCATGGACGCCGTACAGATCCTGGTCTACGTCCTGGCGGCCCTCCACCATGGGCGTATCCCCTACGTGGACGATGTGAGTGAATCGCGCATGGTGCTGGAGAGCTATGGCGACGTAGCATTGCTGATGCTGGTGCCAAGCTGGACGCTTCAGGCAGGCCTGTTCCTTTCCTGTGCCCTGCTGCTAAGGGGCAACCGGTTCGGGGTGTATGTTGCACTCGCGCAGGTGCCTCTACGATTGGTCACGCTAATGCCATCGGTGCCGTTCGCGCTCGTGCTGGTCCGTCCGCTGGACATCGCGCCCAGCCTGCTGTGGGTGCTCTATGGGGGCCTGCTGTTGCTCATCGAGGGACTGAAATTCCGGACGCTGCGGAAAGCTGGCCCCGTTCGCTCCAGTACATGACGGTCTCTTGCAGACGTCAGATCGCGTTCGATGAGGATGCGGCGCGACCGGGTCACCGTGACCTTCCTGCACCCCGCCTGCCTCCATAGCATGTGGGGTGGAGTGCATCGACTGCACGCTGCGACGCCAGCGTGTTCGCAACCGCCCGTGGTGCAGGATGCCACCAGGCCGATTCTGGCGGAGCGCGCAGCGGGCGCGACGCCGCCTGTGCCCGGTAGAGCCGACCGTTGGTCGGCTGCCCAACTACAACGCGCTTTCCGGCCGCACCTTCAACACCGCTTCCTCGGCCGCGCAGTCGCGGCTGGAATGCAGCCCGGCCTTGCGCGCGGCAACGATCTCCTTGCGTGCAGCCAGCAGGTCCTTGGTAAACGCGGCGTTGTCATGCAGCCGTGCCACCGCGGCCGCACCCATGAAGCGCCCTTCCAGAATGTCGCTCTGCCAGTGCACGTTGCACACCAGGCGGCTTTCACCGTAGTTGCGGCCGCGCAGCTGGATCGCATCGGCACGCTCGGGCACGATTTCGGAAAGAATCAAGCGCCCAGGCCCAGCCGATCGAGGTGTGGCCGGATGGATAGGAACCGTTGCCGCGCAGGCCCTCTTCATCGTCCGGCGTGCAGGTCGGTTCGCCATTGAGCATGAACGGCCGCGCGCGCTGGTAATGCTTCTTGGCCACGCGGGTGGCGGCGCTGGCGTCAATCCGGCTGCGCTCCAGCAGGCGGTACAGCGCCGGGCGTCTTCTGTGCGTCCACATCCAGGCCGATGGCGCAGGAGAACTGGTTGGCCCCTTCCGGGAAGCCCAGCTCCGCATCTGCCGTGGCCTGGGCGAAGCGCGGACTGCCACGCAGCGCGCGCGCCTCGCGGCTGACCTGCTCGTCCAGCGCGAACCCCGCTGACCCCGCAACCGGCGGAGCCGGCACCAGATTCAAGCTGGCCGGCACGTCGCGAACGGGCAGGTAGCCCACCGCCTTGGTCACCACCGACGCCTCCACCGGCGTGCCCTGCGGGGCGGCGGTGGTGGCACAGCCGGCCAGAACCGTCATCACGGCGGCGGCCAGGGCGGGGCGCAGAAGCGCAGATGGGGTGAACAACGACATGGGCAGCACTCGGGAACGATGAGCCCGCATGATCGCAGCTTCACCGGTCCCTGCCAGCGGCCGCAGGTCATGCCGCCAGACCCGGCATAACCGCTGAGAGTGGTTGCAGATGCAAGGAATACGGCACTGGTTCACGGAAATTCACGCGCTGCCCAGCATAGCTTCGGCCCCGGCAGCTTCCCCACGAGGGTGCCGGCAACCAGGGGGATCATCCAAACATCCGGAGACACTCGATGCAAAGCAAAGCAGTGGGGACGGGGGCCATGCTGGCCCTCGGCTTGATGCTCACGTGCGCCAGCGCCCAGGCCGCCGACGTGGTGGGCGTGGCCTTCGTGCACGGCACCGGCAAGCAGACTGACGCCCGCGCCGACTACTGGCAGCCGGCCATCATCGACACCGTGCGCCAGGGCCTGCCCAACAGCGGCAACTACACGGTCATCAACTGCGATTTCGAGCAGTACATGTGGAAGCCCGAAGCGGCCGGCTGCCTGGCTACCCAGCTCACCAGCTTCATCAACAGCAAGGGCATCACCAAGTTGGTGGTGATCACCCATTCCAACGGCGGCAACGTGGTCCGCTGGATCCTCTCCAACCCCACCTACGACAGCCGCTACCCGAAGCTGATCCAGACCATCAGCAAGGTCACCGCGCTGGCCCCGTCCTCGGCCGGCACGCCGCTGGCTGATGCCGTGCTCAACGGCAACGTGTTCGAAGCCTCGGTCGGCTGGCTGCTGGGCTACCAGAACGATGCCGTGCGCATGCAGCAGGTCGGCTGGATGGCCACCTACAACGCGCAGAACCTGTACGGCACAGCAGGCCGCCCGGCGCTGCCCAAACCGTTCCGCGCCGTGGTCGGCACCGACGTCGACTCGGCCGTGTGGGACAGCGACAGCTACTGCGGCAGCTATCCGCTCAACGTCGGTCTGGAGTTCACCCAGAACTGGCTCACTAGTTGCTCGGACGGCTTCCTGGAGTGCAGCAGCCAGCGCGCCGCCGGCACCGTGTGGTTCAACGACACCACGCGCACCGCCGGGGCCGAGCCGCTCAGCCACAACCAGAGCCGGCGCGAATGCTTCGGCCTGGGCACGATCCTGCGCAACGACCTCACCCTTTAAGGAGCCCGACATGACCTCACCCGTGAAACTCGCGGCGGCCATGGCCGTCGCCCTCGCCGCGTTGCCGTTGCAGGCCGCGCAACCGCTTCAGGCCGCGCGCAGCACCGATCAGGTGCCCACCCGCGTGGAAAGTGCGCCGTTGCCGGCCGAGGCCGGTGAACGCCAGCCGGTCAGCTTCGCCTGGGCGCTGGACCCCACCCAGGCGCTGGCCGACCCGGCCCCGTTCGTGGCGATCAGCCGCAGTTACTGGGAAATGGTGGACGGCAGCGCGCTGCAGCAGGGCGTGGCCCTGCCGATGACCGCGCCGGACGCCGTGATCCAGGTCAGCCCGGCCCCCGGCGCGCGCCGCCTGAGCCCGGCGCAGTGGCAGCTGCGCGATCCGGCCGGCACCTTGAAGGTCGAGCAGGTGGTCGACAGCCAGCAGCTGCAGGCCGCCGGCATGCCGGTGCAGGCGGGCACCGCCATGGCCCGTACCGGCAAGACCGCCGCTGCCGGCACCTACCGGCTGCAAAGCGCGCAGGCGCAGGGCCGCTACGTGGTACAGGTGCTTGAACCCAACAGCCCGATCAGCCTGCGCCTGCAGGGCAGCCGCGACCAGGTGCTGGCCGGCGGCACGCTCACGGTCAGCGCGCAGCTGGTGGACGACGGCGGCAGCACCCAGAGCGGTGCCACGCGCAATCTGGTGCGCAGCCTGCCGGCCGGCGGTGAAGCCCTGCTGGTGGCCCCGGATGGCCGCAGCTGGCCGGTGCCGCTGCAGACCAGCAAAACCGGGCTCACCGCGCAGGTAACGGTTCCGCAGGACGCCGGCAACACCCAGGGGCTGTGGGAGCTGCAGGCGTTCATCAGTGCCAACGGGGTGCAACGCGACGCCAAGATCGCCTTTGCCGTGGCCCAGCCGACCGCCCGTTTTACCGGCCAGGTCCAGGCGGACGCCGGCCAGCGCGTGCTGCAGCTGCCGTTGCAGGTGGGCGCGCCCGGCCGCTACGAGGCGCGCGGCACGCTGTACGCCACCGGGCCGGACGGCCAGCTGCGGCCGGTGGCCCAGGCGCACAGTGCGGCGTGGTTTGATTCGGCGGGCACCGGCACGTTACGCCTGCCGTTCGACAGCGTGGCCCTGCCCCAGGGCTACGGTGCGCCGTTCCAGGTGCGCGCGCTGGAGCTGCGTGACCAGACCCGCATGGCACCGATCGAATCGCGGGCCGTGGCGGTTTCGTTCTGAAGGAGGGCGGGATGGGGCTTCGGCCCCGTCCCGCAATTGCGGGCCTAATCCGCGAACGCGGTCAGGTGCCCGTTGTGCTCCTGCACCCGCACCGGGCCGCCGAATACCTCGGAAAGCGGCGCATCGCGCAGCAGCTCGGCCCGCGGCCCATCGGTGACGATGCGCCCGCCACGCAGCAACACCACCCGCTCGATCTCCGGAATCACTTCCTCGATATGGTGGGTCACCAGCACCAGGGTGATGCCTTGGGCCGCCAACGAGCGCATGGTGCTGATCAGTTGCTGGCGCGCCACCAGGTCCAGCCCGGTGGACGGTTCATCCAGCAGCAGCGCCTGCGGCCGGTTCACCAGTGCCCGCGCGATCAGCACCCGCCGGGTCTCACCCGCAGACAGCTCCGCATAACCACGCGCCAGCAGGGGCAGGGCACCGGTCAGGGCCAGCGCCTGGCGCGCCCGCTCGCGCATGTCGGCGGTCACCTCGCGGAACGCCGGCACCACGAAGCTGGCGAAGAAGCCGGTCAGCACCGCCTCTTCCACGGTCAGCCCGGGCATGTCCGAGAGGTTGGCGCTGAGGTCGCCAGTGACGATGCCGAGCTGCGAGCGCAGCCGGTCCACCTGCCAGCGGTTCTGGCCCAGTACCTTCACCGCCACTGTGCCGTCGCCATGCGCCAGCGGGTACAGCTCGCGGGTGATCAGCTTGATGAAGGAGGACTTGCCGCACCCGTTCGGGCCCAGCAGGGCGGTGTGCTGGCCCTGCGCGATGCGCAGGCTGAGGTCGTGCAGCACCCGCACCTGGCCGCGGATGACGCAGGCACGGTCCAGTTCGATCAGCGGGGCGGGGGTCACGGCGGCGGGAACTGCAACGGTCATGAATAGGGGGCCAGACTCACGAAGGACGAAAACAACTGAATGACTGCGCAAAAATGGCACCAGAGGGATGCAGATTGCAACGTCTGCCCCCATCATGGACGTACCTGACCCTGTCCATCTGCTGGCCGAAGGCCTGGAGTTCTGCAATGCCCGAGATGCTCATCAACTTCCTGACCGGCGGCGTCGCCGGCCTTGGCTGGTGGGGCATGGCGCTGGTGCTGCTGGTGTTCACCCAGCTCACCATCTTCGCTGTGACGCTGTACCTGCATCGCAGCCAGGCGCACCGCGGGGTGGACTTCCACCCGGTCATTTCGCACTTCTTCCGCTTCTGGGTGTGGCTCACCACCTCGATGATCACCAAGGAGTGGGTGGCCATCCACCGCAAGCACCACGCCAAGGTGGAAACCGAGGAAGACCCGCACAGCCCGGTCACCAAGGGCATCGGCAACGTGTTCTGGCGCGGCGTGGAGCTGTACCGCGAAGCGCGCACGCTGCGCGCCGATATTGACCAGTACGGGCGCGGCGCGCCGGACGACTGGATCGAGCGCCACCTGTATACCCCGCACGCCAACCTCGGCCCGGCCGTGTTGTTCTTCATCAACACCGCCCTGTTCGGCCTGCCCGGCGTGGCCCTGTGGGCGATCCAGATGGCCTGGATCCCGTTCTGGGCCGCCGGCGTGGTCAATGGCCTCGGCCACTGGTGGGGCTACCGCAACTTTGAATCCGCCGACACCTCCACCAACCTCACCCCGTGGGCGTTCTGGATCGGCGGCGAAGAACTGCACAACAACCACCATGCCTTCCCCAGCTCGGCGCGCTTCTCGATGCGGCGCTGGGAATTCGACATCGGCTGGGCCGCCATTCGCGCGCTGCAGGCGCTGAAGCTGGCCAAGGTGCTGCGCGTGGCCCCGAGCATGGACGTGCGCCCGAACATCGCGGTGCCGGATGCGGAAACCCTGAAGGCGCTGCTGTCGCACCGTTTCCAGGCAATGACCGACTACCAGCGCAATGTGTTCGTGCCGGCCCTGCGCGAAGAGGCCGCGTTTGCCGGGGCCAAACTGCGCAAGCTGCTGCCGCGCCGCATGCGCCGTGGGCTGGTCAACGACGGCCGCTGGTTGAAGCCGGCCTGTCGCGCCGAGCTCAACAGCTGGGTGGAGCAGCGCCCACGCATCCGCGTGCTCGTCGAGCATCGTGCACGCCTCTCCGCACTGCTGGAAGCGCGCAGCAACGATGCCGCCGAGCGCCTGACCAAACTGCAGCAGTGGTGCCAGGAAGCCGAAGCCAGCGGCATCGCCGCCCTGCAGGCTTACGCCGCACGGCTGAAGGGCTACGCCCTGACGGCGCACTGACGCGTGCGCCGCGTTTTCTGCATCGCGCTGCTGCTGGCCAGCGGCAGCGCGTGGGCCCAGGTGGCCGACACCGGTACCTACCTGCAGCGCATGGATACCGACGCTGACGGCAAGGTCAGCGTGGAGGAGTACGTCGCGTGGATGATGTATGCGTTTGATCGCATGGACCGAAACGGCGACGGTGTCTTGAGCAGTGATGAGCTGCCGGGCGGGAAGGGCAAGCCGATCACCCGCGAGCAGCAGCGCCAGACGATTGTCGAACGCTTCCACAAACAGGATGCGAACAAGGATGGCTTCCTGAGCGCGAAGGAACTGTCCGCACCGCCGCGCTGATCCCGCATGATGAATTCCTCAACATCCGCACGAATCGGCCGATAACCCGCTGACACCCCGCCTGAAGGACCAGGACATGCACCACAACCACGCCAAGCCCGCCGCCGCACTCATCACCGCCCTGCTGATGGCCACTGGCCTCACCGGCTGCGTCACCCTCTCCGGCACCTACGTCGTCTCCGCCACCACCCCGGAGAACCGCGACCTCGCGCCCAACCTGCGCGTCACCGCAGACGGCAACGGCATCTATGCCGCGCGCAATGCGCTCTGCTCCGCACACCCCGGTGCCACCATCCTCATCAAGGACCTCCAGACCGGCGAAGAGCTGAAGTCCGAGAGCCCCTACACCTGCAAGTCGAAGTAGTCCCGGGTCGCCCCGATTCAAACGCAATCCGTAGAGCCACGCCTTGAAAAAAGGCGATCATCTGATGGGCATGCAGGCCGGCATCGATGGGCTGAAGATCAGGTGCTGGCGCGAGCCGCTGGTCTACGCGTACTCGTGAGAACGTTGCGCTTTCGCCTTCAAACTTCGCTGCTCCACGTCGCGTTGCTTCGGCAAATGTCGCTGCTCCGCGTCGCGCTGCTTAGGTAGCGTCGGTCGACAGACGACGGCAGTGAACGCATCAACGACCGGTGACGCATTGCGTCAAGCGTCGCGGGAGTGCCTGCGCCTGGGCACACATTATTTCGATGGAGGTCATGCGTTACCGGGTGTGGAGCGGTTCAGTGCCGTCGTCTGTCGACCGACGCTACCCATCCCACCACACCGCGCGCATGGCGCGAGCCACACGGCACAGCACGTCACCTGCCCGATGACGCACCGATGATCGACCATGGCGCGTCCCTACGGTGTCGATCACCAGCGCGGGGGTAGAATCCCCTCCATGCCCGAACTGCCCGAAGTTGAAACCACCCGCCGTGGCCTCGCGCCGCATCTGGAAGGCCGCCGCATCCACGGCGTGATCCTGCGCCGGCCGGACCTGCGCTGGCCCATTCCGGATGAAATCAGCGCGCTGCTGCCGGGCCAGGCGATTGAAGGCGTACGCCGCCGCGCCAAGTACCTGCTGCTGGACACCGCCATCGGCAGTGCGGTGCTGCACCTGGGCATGTCCGGCAGCCTGCGGGTGTTGCCGGGCGACACCCCGGTGCGCGCGCATGACCACGTGGACATCAGTCTGGACAACGGCCGCCTGCTGCGCTTCAACGACCCGCGCCGCTTCGGCAGCCTGCTCTGGCAGCCGGCCGGGCAGACCCATGAACTGCTGGCCGGGCTGGGTCCGGAGCCGCTGGATGATGCCTTCGACGGCGATTACCTGTTCCAGCGCAGCCGTGGCCGCAAGGCCCCGGTCAAGACCTTCCTGATGGACCAGGGCATCGTGGTCGGGGTGGGCAACATCTATGCGGCCGAAAGCCTGTTCATGGCTGGCATCAACCCGCTGCGTGAAGCCGGCAAGATCTCGCGTGAGCGCTACCAGCGCCTGGGCGCTGCGGTGAAACAGATTCTCGGCCACGCGATCACGCGCGGCGGCACTACCCTGCGCGACTTCATCAACCCGGACGGGGCCCCTGGCTACTTCGAGCAGGAGCTGCTGGTTTACGGGCGTGAAGGCGAACCCTGCCGGCAGTGCGGGCGGCTGCTGCGCCACGCCACCATTGGCCAGCGCGCCAGCGTCTGGTGCAGCCACTGCCAGCGCTGAGTCGCACTTTTGCCCCCGAACGGGCGCTATAGTCGGCGCAATGTCAGCGGCGGGGGTGTGGCATGGACGATGGCCCGGATATCACCGTATGGCTGGATTCAGCCCGCTCGGGCGACCGCGCTGCCCTGGACCGGGTACTGACCCTGCTGTACCAGGAGCTGCACAGCATGGCCCGCCGCCAGCTGGCCGGTCAGCAGGGACGCACCCTGGATGCCACCTCGCTGGTCCACGAGTCCTACCTGAAGCTGCTGGGCGCACGCGGCGCGGCACGCTTTGAAGACCGCGCACACTTTTTCGCCTATGCCGCCTCGGCCATGCGCAGCGTGGTGGTGGATTACGCGCGCAACCGGCTCGCGCGCAAGCGCGGCGGTGATCTGAAGCGGGTCGCGGAAATTCCGGAGAACAGCAGCAGCGGCGTGCGCCTGGACGAAGACCTGCTGGCGCTGGACGTCGCGCTGGCGCGTCTGCAGGCGGTGGATGGGCATCTGGCCAAGGTGGTGGAGCTGCGCTACTTCGCCGGGTTGTCGGAGCAGGAAATCGCCGACCTGTGCCAGCGCTCGGAACGCAGCATCCGCCGCGACTGGCAGAAGGCGCGGCTGTTCCTGCTGGCATCGGTGCGCGAAGACTGAGCAGTACAACGGCGGTCGGAGAACGATCGTATGGAAGCAGGGCGCTGGCAGCAGTTGTCGTCGCTGCTGGATCAGTTGCTGGAGTTGCCCCCCGACCAGCGCGCGGCGCGCCTGGCGCGGCTGCATGCGTCCGATCCAACCCTGGCCGGAGAAGTGGAGCGGCTGCTGCAGCACGAAGCCGACAGCCATGACTTCATGGCCCAACCCCTGTGGACGGCCGCACCAGAAGACAGTCGTGAGGGCACCCGCATCGGCCCCTATCGCCTGCTGCGCCGGCTGGGCGAGGGCGGCATGGGTGAGGTCTGGCTGGCTGAACGCGCCGACGGCCTGTACGAACGCCAGGTGGCACTGAAGCTGCTGCGCAGCGGCTACGCCGACCCGGGCCTGCGCCAGCGCTTCAGCCGCGAACGCGAAATACTGGCGCGCCTGCAGCACCCGCACCTGGCCCAGCTGCTGGACGCCGGCATCGACCTGCAGGGCCAGCCCTACCTGGCGCTGGCCTATGTGGAAGGCGAGCCGATCACCGATTACTGCCAGCGCCTGCAGCTGCCGCTGGAGCGCCGGCTGAAGCTGATGCAGCAGGTGTGTGCGGTGGTCAGCCACGCCCACGCCAACCTGATCGTGCACCGCGACCTGAAGCCGTCGAACATTCTGGTTACCGCCGATGGCGAGGTGAAGCTGCTGGATTTCGGCATTGCCAAGCTGCTTGACGACGACCAGCCGCGCGACCCGGGCGCGCACCCGCCGACCGAGGCGCGCGCCTTCACCCTGCACTATGCCGCGCCGGAACAGGTGCGCGGCGAACCGGTGACCACGCTGACCGACGTGTACTCGCTGGGCGTGGTGTTGTTCGAAGTCATCACCGGGCGCAAGCCGTATCGGCTGCGCCGCCTCAGCGACGCCGAATGGGAGCGCTCGATCCTGGAGGTGAACGCCCCGCGCGCGTCCAGCCTGCTGCTGCGCCGGGAAGGCGGTGACCCCGAACCGGGTGCCGCCGCCCGCCGCCTGGCCCGCCGCCTGCGCGGCGACATGGACACCATCCTGCTCAAGGCGCTGCAGAAGGAGCCCGCGCAGCGCTATGCCTCGGTGGAGGCGCTGTCGCAGGACGTGCAGCGCTTTCTGGAAGGCCGCCCCATCCATGCGCGCCCGCAGCGCGCGCTGTACCGGCTGCGCAAATACCTGGGCCGGCACCGCTGGGGCGTGGCGCTGGGCGCGATCAGCGTCGTGGCCCTGCTGGCGCTGGCGGTGCTGGCGCTGTGGCAGATGCAGCAGGCGCGGCGCGAGATCGCACGCGCGCAGGCGATGCAAGACTTCACCATCGGCCTGTTCGACCGGGCCGCCAGCGTGCGCCACGGCAGCTTCGATGTGCGCCAGATGCTGGCCACCGGGCAGCAGCGCGGCGAGGCCGAACTGGCCGACCAGCCCTTGCCGCTGGCCGACCTGGAAGGCGTGATTGGCCGGTTGCGGATCGGCCTGGGCGACTACCAGCTGGCCCTGCAGACCCTGGACCGGCAGCGCGCGCTGCTGGAGCAGGTCGACGATGTGCCGCCGGAGCTGCAGCTGGAAGCGGTCACCCAGCGCGGCCGTGCGCTGCGCATGCTGGGGCGCTCGCGCGAATGCGTGGCCCACCTGGGCCCGATGCAGGCGCTGGCCGCGCAGCACCGGCAGGCGTTTCCTTCGCTGGTGGCCGAGTACCACGCGCAGCTGGGCCGCTGCCAGCAGCTGCTGGGTTACCAGCGGCTTGCCCGCGACGCCTTCACGCAGGCCCTGGCGCTGCGCCGCGACGTGCTCAAGGACACCACCAGCACGGCGGAAAGCCTGGCCGACCTGGCGGCGCTGGACAGCGACGAAGGCCACACCCAGGCGGCGCTGGCCGGTTACCGGCAGGCACTGCAGCTGCTGCAGCTGCGCACCAGCGAACGCGACCCGCAGCGGGTCACGCTGCGCCGCCATCTGGGGGAAACCCTGGCCGCGCAGGGTGACCTGGACGCGGCGTCGCAGCACCTGCACATGGCGTGGAACGATGCGGTCAGCCTGTACGGCCCGGATCACCCGGAAACGCTGGGCATCCGCCGCCTGCGCGGCACCCTGGCGCTGCAGCGCGGCGATCTGGCCGAGGCCGGAGCCACCCTGCAGGAAGTACACCGGCTGACCCGGCAGGCGCTGGGCGAGCAGCACCGCGACACCGGGGCCAGCTGGAATGCGATGGGCCAGCTGGCGCGCGAGCGGGGCGACATCGACGAGGCGGTGGAGGACTTCGCCCGTGCGGTGGAGATATGGCGCCAGCCCGACTGCGTGGGCCTGCTGCCACAGGGCCTGTACGACTACGGCGTGGCGCTGGCGGATGCCGGGCGCTGGGAAGCGGCGCTGGCGGCGCTGCGTGAGGGCCGTCAGTGGCTGGCCGCGCAGCGCGGCGAGGACGACCCGCTGGTGCAGCGCGCGGACTGGCGCATGGCCGACATCATGGGGGCGCGGGTGGACCCGGTGGATGCCGGGCAGCGGCTGGCGGGGCTGATGGGGCGCTCACCGCGCGGTGGGCCCGAGGCGGTGCTGCAGCAGCACGCGGTGCAGCTGGCGTGGGCGCGCAACCTGGTCCGCCTGGGCCAGACCGTGGAAGCCGAGCGGGTGCTGGCCCAGGTGGTCAAGGTAAACGGCAGCGACCCGCGCACCGAGCAGCTGCGCTGGCGCGCGCGGTTGCTGCAGGGCCAGCTCCGCTGCAGCCAGGCCCCGCCCCGGGGCCGCGCGGCGCTGCTGCAGCTGCGCGACGACGTGCGCCGGCAGCGCCCGGAAGGGG
>DGLB01000069.1 GCA_002387845.1 Stenotrophomonas maltophilia
GGTGTAGGGAATCGCCTATTGTGGGGGCAGGAGGCGTCAGCGCCAACCGGCTGCGGCAATTTTCAACGCCGCTGTCCCGGGACAGCCTGTTGCAGGTGCCGCCCCTCATGGCCTTTTCCCGGAAATCGGCGGCGACGCCGGATTTCCAGTCGGTACCGTATTGTCCCGTGCCCAGCGCGCCTACTGCGCCAAGGCGACCGCCACGGGCTGCCAGGCGGCGGTCAGCCGCTCCAGCGACCAGCCGGCGTTGGCCGGGCTGGTGGAAGGCAGCGACCACACCGGCAGTGCGGCCGCGCGCGCATCCAGCCGCGGCTGCACGTGCCGGCTCCAGGCCGCGAACGCCGTACCGCCGTTGCAGGCAATGCCCTGCAGCCGGGGCAGCTGTCGGATCAGTTCCGGCAGCGGATTGACCACCTCGCTACCGCGCACGATGTCCGCGTCCAGGCTGCCGCGCCGGTCACATTGACCGATCACATCCCACAGGCCGATGCCATGCGCATGCAGCGAACGCAACCGCTGCGGGTAGGGCAGCGCGGGATCCAGTCCACTCAACGCCGCCATCAAAGGCCAGAAGCGGTTGCGAGGATGCGCGTAGTACTGCGCCGCCTGCAGCGATGCGACACCCGGCATGGAACCGAGCACAAGCACACGGCACTGCGCGTCAGCCTGCGCAGCCAATCCCACGCAGCGGGTGGTTTCCATCACATCGTCTCCAGCTGCGTGAACGCCCGCGCGGAGGCGAACACGCGCCGCAGCACGCGCTGCGAACTGCTCGCTGAACAATCACAACTATTTTTTAACCTGCGTCGGATGCGATTCATGTTGCGGGGACTACGTTTGCCTCGCCCCGCCATTCGGGGGCCAAGAACAGAAAATACCTGAGGAGATTCCCCCATGCGCTCCATTCGCACCCTGACTCTGGCTACGCTGACTGCCCTTGCCTTCGCACCGGCCGCTTTCGCGCAGGATTCCACCACTGACGACACCGCATCGGGCAAGCATTTTGCCGTGGTGGGTGGTGTGTCGCTGCTGCAGCCGAAGAATGATCCGGTCGATGGCATCAAGAAGGTGGACGGCGGTCCGGCACCGACCGTGAGCTTCAGCTATTACATCAACGACAACTGGGCAGTGGAGCTGTGGGGTGCCGCAGACAAGTTCGATCACCGCGTCCGCGGCAATGCCGGCAACCTGGGCACCGTGGAGCAGCAGCCGATCGCACTGAGTGGCCAGTATCACTTCGGCCAGGCCGATAACGTGTTCCGTCCGTTCGTCGGCGTGGGTTACTACGAGTCGAACTTCAGCAACGAGAACCTGGCCAGCGATGTCGGCCACGTGGGCCTGGAAACCGCCAAGGGCGCGATCGGTACCGTCGGTGTGGACATGAACATCAACAGCACCTGGTTCGCGCGTGCCGATGCGCGTTACATGCACGCGCGTCCTGACCTGACCGTCAACGGCCGCAGCACCGGCGAAGAAGCCAAGCTCGACCCGTGGACCGTCGGCTTCGGTATCGGTGCGCGCTTCTGATCCACCGTGCATGCACACACAACGGGCTCCTTCGGGAGCCCGTTGTCGTTTGGGCGGTCTTCATTCGCCCTTGCCTCGCAGCCCCCCATAGTGATTCCACCGACCCCGTGGCGCCGGGTCACCGCACATTGGGAGGTGCCGATGGACGACATGCTGGACCTGCTGGTGGTTGGGGGAGGCATCAATGGGGCGGGCATCGCCCGCGACGCGGCCGGACGGGGCTGGTCGGTGTGCCTGTGCGAACAGGACGATCTGGCCGCACATACGTCCAGCGCCAGCACCAAGCTGATTCACGGCGGGCTGCGCTATCTGCAGTACGGACAGTTCGCGCTGGTGCGCAAGGCGCTGCGCGAGCGCGACGTGCTGCACCGGCTGGCACCGCATCTGGTCACCCCCACGTCCTTCATCGTGCCGCAGGCATCGCCGGGACGCCCGGCATGGATGGTACGCGCCGGGTTGTGGCTGTATGACCATCTGGCCGACGCGGGCCCGGCATTCCCGCATGCACAGCGACTGGACCTGCGGCGCGACGCGCGCGGCGTGGCGCTGCGGGAGACAGTGCGCACCGCCTTCAGCTACAGCGATGCACGCGTCAATGATGCACGGCTGGTGCTGGTGAACGCGCTGGATGCACAGGAACGCGGCGCGCAGATCCGTACCCGCACCCGCTGCGAACAGCTCATCCGCCATCGTGACCACTGGTTCGCGGTGCTTCGGCAGCAGGACGGCCAGATGATCCGGCTGCGCACCCGTGCGGTCGCCAATGCCACTGGCCCGTGGGCCGGCAATCTGATCGAGCGCGCCGGCATGGACGCGCCGATCGGCCTGCGCCTGGTGCAGGGCAGCCACATCGTGGTGCCGCGCCTGTACGACCATGACAGCGCCTACCTGCTGCAGCAGCCGGACAAGCGCGTGGTGTTCGTGCTGCCGTTCGAAGACGACTACAGCCTGATCGGCACCACTGACGTCGACTATGACGGCGATCCGGCTGCGGTGCGCGCCAGCGCGGAAGACGTGGACTACCTGTGTGCGGCCGCAAGCCGATGGCTGCGCCGGCCGGTGACACCTGCGCAGGTGGCCTGGCAGTTCAGCGGCGTGCGCCCGCTGCTGGCCGACCACCACGCGGATGCGGCGGCGGTGACCCGCGATTACCGGTTGCAGCTAGACGCCCAGCAGGCTCCTCTCCTCAACGTGCTGGGAGGCAAGCTCACCACGTTCCGGGTGCTGGCCGAGGAAGCAGTGAACCAGCTGGGCACGGCGCTGGGTCGCAGTGAGCCGGCGTGGACCGCGCGGGGTGCGGTGCTGCCGGGCGGCGAGGACGGTGACATCGACTCGGTGCTGGCCGTGCTGCAGGCGCGTTACCCGCACTTGCCGGTTGCGCTGCTGCGCGGGCTGGCGCATCGGCACGGCTGCCGCGCCGTGCGGGTGCTGGGGAATGCGCAGGCGGTGGAGGGGCTGGGCACGCATTTTGGTGCGCAGCTGTACCAGCGCGAGGTCGACCATATGATCGCGCATGAGTGGGTATGTGAGGCGGATGACCTGCTGTGGCGACGCAGTCACCTGGGGTTGAAGCTGGATGCGGTGCAGCGGGTGACGCTGACCGATTACATTGACAGCCGGGTGAAACTGATCGTTGATGCGCCACGCAGGCCGGCCAGCGAGAACCTGGAATGAACCCGAACTACATTCTTGCCATCGACCAGGGCACCACCAGCTCGCGCGCGATCCTGTTCGATCGCGGCGGCCACATCGTGGGCAGCGCGCAGCGTGAGTTCACCCAGCTCTTCCCGCAACCGGGCTGGGTGGAACACGATCCACGCGAGATCCTGACCAGCGTCTACACCACCATCACCGAACTGCTCAACCGCGAGCAGATCGACGCACGCCAGATCGCCGCGATCGGCATCACCAACCAGCGTGAAACGACCGTGGTGTGGGACAAGGCCACCGGCCAGCCGATCCACAACGCACTGGTCTGGCAGTCACGGCAGAGCCACGCCCTCTGCGAACAGCTCAAGGCGGACGGCCATGAACCGCTGATCCGCGAGCGAACCGGCCTGCTGGTGGACGCCTACTTCTCGGCGACCAAGATCCGCTGGATCCTGGACCACGTGGAAGGCGCGCAGGCGCGCGCCGAGCGCGGCGAGCTGCTGTTCGGCACCATCGACAGCTGGCTGGTGTGGAACCTCACCGGTGGCGCGGCGCATGTCACCGACATCAGCAACGCCGCGCGCACGCTGCTGTTCAACATCCACACCCGGCAATGGGACCTGGAGCTGCTGGCGTTGCTGGACATCCCGGCGGCGATGCTGCCCGAAGTCCGCAGCTGCAGCGAGGTCTACGGCACCACGCGCGCGCAGTTCTTCTTCGACCAGCACATTCCCATCGCCGGCATGGCCGGCGACCAGCAGGCGGCGCTGTTCGGCCAGGCCTGCTTTGCCCCGGGCATGGCCAAGAACACCTATGGCACCGGGTGTTTCATGCTGATGAACACCGGTGCGCAGGCGGTCACCTCACGCAACGGGCTGCTTACCACCGTGGCCTGGGAGGTGGATGGCCAGGTCGAATACGCGCTGGAAGGCTCGATCTTCGTGGCCGGGTCGGTGGTGCAGTGGTTGCGCGATGGCCTGCGCCTGTTTTCCAGATCGAGCGAATGCGAGGCGTATGCCGGGCGCGTGCCGGATACCGGCGGCGTGTACCTGGTGCCGGCGTTTGTCGGCTTGGGCGCGCCGTACTGGCGCAGCGATGTGCGCGGTGCCATGTTCGGCCTGAGCCGGGGCACCACCCGCGAACACTTCATCCGCGCGGCGGTGGAGTCGATGGCCTACCAGACCCGCGATGTGCTGGCGGCGATGCAGGCCGATGCCGGCATCGAACTGACTGAGCTGCGCGCCGATGGCGGGGCGATGGCGAATGACTTCATGGCCCAGTTCCAGAGCGACCTGCTGGGCGTGCCGGTGCTGCGCCCGCAGGTGGCTGAGACCACCGCGCTGGGCGCGGCCTATCTGGCCGGGCTGGCGGTGGGCTTCTGGGAAAGCCGTGAGGAGATCGCGCGGCAGTGGGCGGTGGACCGCCGCTTCATTCCGAAGATGGAGGCCAGCCGGCGTGAAGCGCTGTACGCCGGCTGGCAGCAGGCAGTGGAAGCCACGATGGGGTTCCGGGTTCCGTGATCAGAACGCCGGGAGCACCGCGCCCTTGTATTTCTCTTGAATGAAGGCTTTCACTTCCGGACCGGTCAGGGCCTTGGCCAGCTTCTGCACGCGGGCATCGTCCTTGTTGTCCGGACGCGCGACCAGGAAGTTCACGTACGGCGAATCCTTGCTTTCAATCGCCAGCGCGTCCTGGGTCGGGTTGAGCCCGGCATCCAGCGCGTAATTGGTGTTGATCAGGGCCAGATCGACCTGGTCCAGCACGCGCGGCAGCATGGCCGAGTCCAGCTCGCGGAACTTGAGCTGCTTCGGGTTGGCGGTGATGTCGCGCTGGGTGGCCAGGGCGTTGGTCGGGTCCTTGAGGGTGATCACCCCGGCGTTGTGCAGCAGGATCAGCGCGCGGCTGTTGTTGCTGGGGTCATTGGGAATGACCACGTCGGCACCGGTGGGCAGGTCATTGAGCGACTTGAAGCGACGCGAATAGGCACCGAACGGTTCGATATGCACGCCGGTGACGGTGACCAGGTCGGTCTTGCGGTCACGGTTGTAGGCATCCAGGTACGGTTCGGTCTGGAAGTAGTTCACGTCAACCTGCTTCTGCACCAACTGGTCGTTGGGCTGCACGTAATCGTTGAACACGCGCACGTCCAGTTCCACGCCTTCCTTCTGCAGGATCGGCTTGACCACCTGCAGGATCTCGGCGTGCGGCACGGCGGTGGCGGCCACCACCAGCTTCTGCGAATCGGCGGCGGGCTTGCCACAGGCAGCCAGGGCCAGCGTGGCAGCCAGCAGCGGGAGCAACAGGGTCTTTTTCATGGGGAGGGTCCGAGGGGGGCCAATAGCCCCCAACCTTACACCGTAGCGCCACGCCCTGCGTGGCCAGACAGGGGATCGGCACTGCGCCGCCGGGCAGCGCCCGGCGCTGCGGGGGTCAGCGCGATGCTTCGTAGTTACTCAGGGCCAGCTCCAGCAACGCCTTGGCCTGCTCACGCAGCACCGCCGGCTCGATGATTTCCGCATCCGAACCGTAGTGGAGCACGTCCATCAGCAGTTCGCGCGAGACGCTGTAGGGCACCTTCAGCTCGTAACGGCCGTCCGGCAGGAAGCGCCCCTGCTGGCGCGAATGCCAGTGCTCGTCGGCGACCCAGCGCGCGGCCTTGGCACTGAACACAATCGTCGCCCAGCCTTTGGGCGGCCCCGAGAAGATGCCGTAGCTGGCTCCGAGCTGCTCTTCGACTTCGCTGTCGTCAACGTCGCGGGCGGGGCTGTCGACCACCCGTGCCTTGTAGATGCGATCCACGGCGAAGCTGCGCAGGCCTTCGCGGCCATGGTCCCAGGCATCCAGGTACCAGTTGTCGCGGTAGTGCGTCATGCGCTGTGGCGACACCGTGCGCTTGGTCGACTCGTCGGTGGAACGGGCCCGGTAGTCGAAGGCCAGCTGCTTGCGCTCCAGCACCGCCGAGGCGACCGCGCGGAAGCTGGCCTCATCGAACTTGCGGCCCCGGTGCGGAATGACCCGCACGCGGTCGACCGGCCAGCTGGAGACGCCCGCCTGGGCGGCCAGCAGCCCTTCGATACGCTGCTGCAGCGGGGCCAGCACCGACGAGAGCACGCCGCCACCGGTCCGCGCCAGCAGGTGCTGCGAGGCCAGCAAGGCGTACAGTTCTTCCGAACTGAGCCACAGTCCCGGCAGCTCGAACCGGTCGCTTTCGTCCTCCTGGTAGCGGAAGCCGGCTTCGCCGTCCCCCTCCACCGGGGCCATCAGCGCATCGCGCAGGAAGGCGAGGTCGCGGTAGACGGTGGCGCGGGAACACTCCAGTTTTTCCTGCAGGGTGCCGACCGTCACCGGGTAGCGGGCGGACTTCAGCAGACGATGCAGGGCGTTGATGCGTTCATATCGGTCCATGCCCCGATTATGTCCGAGTCGCCGCCGTTGTGGCGGCCCCGGCCCGCATCTTCGGCTATGGTGGGTGCCCCTGCCCCGCTCGCCGCCGTTCTGTCATGCGTCTGTTGCCTGCCGTCCCCCTGCTTTGCCTGCTGTTGTCCGCCTGTTCGCAGCCCAGCGCGCCCGCCGCGTCCACCGCGTCCACGCCGGCCATACCCGCAGCGGCGGCCAGTCCTGCCCAGGCGGTGCTCGAGGCCAGCCAGCGCTTCGGCCAGCTGCGCAGCTTCCAGGCCCATCTGCAGCTGCGCGGTCCACGCACGATGGAAGCCGGCATGACCTTCGTCGCCCCGGACCGCTACCGGCTGGAAACCGAGGCCGGTGCGCAGACCATCATCAACGGCACCTTCTTCCTGCAGCAGGCCGGCGAAGTCCGCCAGGTGCCGGTACCCCCGGAGCTGCTGGCGCAATGGCGCAGCCCCATTCCGGCCGGCACCGCCGCCGCGGAGCTGCAGGTGGAAGACCTGGGCGCGGAGACCGTGGGGGGTCAGGCCACCCGCAAGTACCGTGTGCGCCATGCCAGTGCCGCGCCGGACGGGATGCTGTACTGGATCAACGCGGCCGGGCTGCCGGTCCGGATCGAGCGCCAGGGCCAGAGCAATGGGCAGCCGTTCCAGGCCACGGTGACCTACACCCGGTTTGACGACCCCACGCTGCAGGTCGCGCTTCCCTGAACAGGGAAAAGCCCAAACCCCTGCTAAAGCGGGGCCCGGCAAATGCAAAAAGCGTGTGAAGGCTTCCAGTATCATCGGGTGTTGCTCCTCCCCCGCCTGATCTGGAGAACTGTTGATGTCTCTGCGTGTGACGCTGCTTGCCACCTTACTGCTCAGTGCCCCGGCCGCCTTTGCCCAGGACACCTCCGAACTGGCCGCCATGACCTCGCCGTGGAGCGGCAGCGGCGGCGAACTGGGCTTCGCCTCGGCGCGCGGCAACAGCAACACTGAAAGCGCCAACGGTCGCCTGCGCCTGCGCTACACCGATGACGACTGGGTGCACAGCATGGACCTGTTCGGCCTGCGCTCGCGCTCGGAGTACACCGAAACCGCCGACGACGGCACCACCACGCGCAAGCGCAACACCACCGCCAACCGCTACACCGGCAGCGCCGGCAGCGCGCTGCAGCTGGGCGAACACCGCCAGCTGACCGCCACGGTGCGTTACGAGCGCGACGATTTCGCCACCTACGACCGCCAGAGCTCGTTCGGTCTGGGTTACGGCACCCGGCTGATCGACGGCGACCGCTTCTACATGGACGCGCAGATCGGCCCCGGTGTGCGCCGCACCCACAACACCGAAGACGATGAAACCCGCACCGGCCTGATCGGCCGCGGCCTGTTCGACGTGAAGTATGCGCTGACCCCGAATACCGACCTGATCAACACCCTGCTGGTGGAATCGGGTTCGTACAACACCTTCGGCCAGAACGACTTCGGCGTGTCGGTGAGCATGAACGAGCACCTGGCGCTGAAGGCCGCCTGGCAGGCGCGTTACAACAGTGACGTGGCGGTGGACAAGCGCAAGACCGACACCCTGACCACGATGAACGTGGTCTACAAGTTCAAATGATGTGATGCAGCCGGCGCGGGTGGCTTCGCCCCACCTGCGGCTCCGGTTACTGGTAGCGCCGGCCGTTGGCCGGCGTTTCCGTCAGACGGCAAGCATCTCCGCCGCGCCGCCTTCCAGCAGCGCACGCGCGACCACCTGACCCAATCCTTCCGGATCGCTGCCTGGCCCACGTGCTTCAGCGCGCACCAGCCGACCATCGGCCACACTGCCGACCAGCCCCTGCAGGAACAGGTCCTCCCCTTCCCACTGCGCGAACCCCGCGACGGGCACGTGGCAGCTGCCGTGCAGCGCGCGGTTCATGGCGCGCTCGGCTTCCACGCAGGTCCGCGTCGGTGCGTGGTCCAGCGCGGCAAACAGCGCCATCACCTGCGCGTTGCTGCCATCGCACTCCACTGCCACCGCGCCCTGCGCCGGTGCCGGCAGCCACTGCGGCGCGCGCAGCCGGGCCACAATGCGCTCGCCCAGCCCCAGCCGCTCCAGCCCGGCCACCGCCAGCACGATGGCGTCATAGCCACCGTTGTCGAGCTTGGCCAGCCGGGTGTTGACGTTGCCACGCAGGTCCAGCAGCTGCAGGTCCGGGCGCAGCGCGCGCAGCTGGGCCTGCCGCCGCAGCGACGAGGTACCCACGCGTGCGCCGATCGGCAACGCGTCCAGCGAGGCATACAGGTTGGAAATGAAGCCATCGGCCGGGTCATGCCGCAGCAGCATCGCCGGCAGCGCGAACGGTGCGTCCAGCTCCATCGGCACGTCTTTAAGCGAGTGCACCGCGCAGTCGGCCTCACCGCGCAACATCGCCAGCTCCAGCTCTTTCAGGAACAGGCCCTTGCCGCCGATGGCAGCCAGAGAGCGGTCCAGTACTTCGTCACCGCGGGTGCTCATCGGCACCAGCACCACGTTCAGCCCGGGGTGCGCCTGGCGCAGGCGGTCGGCAACGTGTTCGCTCTGCCACAGGGCAAGCGGGCTCTTTCGGGTGGCGATGCGCAGGGTGTCCATGCCGCCATTATCGCCGCAACAGGTGCGGCGACCAACGGCCAGGGTGTCACAGGTGCTTGAGCTCCTGCTTCAGGCTGGCCACGCAGCGGCGGCTGACCTCCAGCGGTGCCTTGCCATGCCGCAGCACCGCCTGTACCTGTCCACCGCCATTGCGGCGCAGTTCCACCAGCTCGTGGCGGGCGACCAGGCAGTTGCGGTGGATGCGCACGAAGCGGCTGGCGAACTCTTCTTCCAGTGACTTCAGCGACTCCTCAATCAGGTCTTCGCCACGCGCATGGTGCACCACCACGTATTTTTCCTCGGCCTGCAGGTAGTGGATGTCTTCCACTGGAATCAGCCGCAGGCTGCCGCGCAGGCGTGCGCATAACAACGTGCGGGCCTGCTGGCTGGGGGTGCTGGGCTGCCCATTGCGCCCGGCCAGGAACGTCTGCGCACGCTCAAGGGCAGCGGCCAGACGTTCAGCGCGCACCGGCTTCATCAGGTAATCGATCGCCGCCGCCTCGAACGCCGACAGGGCGTGGGCGTCGTAGGCCGTGCAGAACACCACGGCCGGGCGCGGATCGAAGGTGGCCAGATGGCGCGCGGCTTCCAGCCCGTCCAGCCCCGGCATGGCGATGTCGAGCAGCACCAGGTCAGGCTGCAGTTCGGCGCAGGCATGCAGGGCCTGTTCGCCGTTTTCCGCTTCGGCCACCACCTCCACTCCCGGCAGTTCACCCAGCAGGCTGCGCAACCGCTCGCGCGCCAGCGGCTCATCGTCGGCAATCACCACTCTCAAGCAGGTTTCCTCACGGCAGGGGCACTGTGATGTCACAGGCATAGTAGCCGTCGTTCCAGTCCCCCGTCATCCGCGCGCCGGGCCCGTAGCGCCAGGCCAGGCGATGGGCGATGTTGCGCTGGGCATGCCCGGCCCCGTGCGCCAGCGGCAAGGCCCGCGCCTGCGGGTCCGGCGCAGGATTGCGTACGGTGATGCGCAGCTGGTTGCCCTCGCAACGCAGTGCGATGACGATGGTGCCCCCGGCCGGCAGGCGCGAGATGCCGTGCAGCACCGCATTCTCGACCAGCGGCTGCAGTACCAGCCGTGGCATCGGCAGCGACCAGGGCAAGGGTTCTTCGCGCAGCCACTGCACCTGCAGGCGTTCGCCCACGCGCAGTGATTCAATCGAAAGATAGGCTTCGGCCAGTTCGCATTCGGCCTGCAGGGTGGAGTCACCCTCGCCCGCCCCCAGCGCCGCGCGGAACAGGTCGGACAGATCCAGCACCGCACGTTCGGCCACCACCGGGTCGCGCCGGACCAGGCTGGCGATGAGGTTCATGCTGTTGAACAGGAAATGCGGACGGATGCGTGCCTGCAGCGCATCGGCCTGGGCGCGTGCGTTGGCCACGGTCTGCGCGCTCCAGCGGTCGGCGACGTAGAAGTAGCGCAATGCCAGCGCCACGATCAGCGCGGTAACCGTGGCGCAGCCCAGCGTGAAGCGCCAGAAACCGACATCGGAGGTGAAACCGGACGTGCCCAGCGCGTCATACAGCGCATGCACGATGCCGGTGCACACCGCCGCGATCAGTGCGGCGGCCGCCACCACCACCACGGTGCCCAGTGCTTCGGGTAATCGCGAAAGCGGCTGGCGTGCCGCGCACAGGCTGACCGTGACCGCCAGCGCCAGCCACAGGGCCAGGCCGCTGGCCGACAGGAAGTCCGACAGCCCCCATTGCCGGCTGCCATCCGGTGCCAGCGCGACCACCACCACCACCAGCTCGGCCAGGCCCAGCATCGCGCCCAGCCGCGGCAGGCGGCACAGGTCCGGCAACCAGGACTGCTGGCGCGGATCGTTCATCCGAAGTGCCTGTCCAGCCAATCGCCCAGCGCCTGGATCTCTTCGGCGCAGACCTGGTGGGCCATGAAGTAGGAATGCCACTCCAGCGGGAAGCCGATCTCCTTCAACGCCTTGGCGCTGTGTACGGCGATGTTCTGTCCAATCACCGGATCTTTCTGCCCATGCGCCATGAACACCGGCGGCAGCGGGCCTTCCGTCGCGGCGGACGCCGCAGCGGCCTCGGCGTCCGGCAGGTAGGTGGACAGGGCAATCAAGCCCGCCACCGGCCAACGGCGACGCAACGCGGCGCTGAGCACGATGGCTCCCCCCTGCGAGAAACCGGCCAGCAGGATGCGTTCAACCGGAGTGCCGCGCGCGATTTCCGCTTCGATCAGGCCGTCGAGCAGGTGCACCGAGGCGGCTACACCGGCGCTGTCAGCACGCGACTTGAAGTCCATGCTGACAATGTCGTACCAGGCACGCATGCGTACGCCGTTGTTGATCGTGATCGGTGTCACCGGCGCATGCGGAAACACGAAGCGGATTGCCGGCCAGTGTTCGCGCACGAGTTCGGGCACGAGGGGGGCGAAGTCATGGCCGTCGGCCCCCAGGCCATGCAGCCAGATCACCGACCACTGCGGATCCGGCCCGGTTTCGTTGACGACGGTTTCCAGCGGCTGCGACATCGGGCATCTCCAGGGGGTCTGGAGGCATTATGCCCGGTGGGATCACGCGGGACGCGCATCGCGTGTCTCGCGTGGAACCGTCACCCGTGCGCGGTGCGCTCGGCCGCCTTCCGGCGCAGTTCGGCCGCGCGCACGAGGATGGTCGGCGGGTTGACCTCTTCGGGAATGTCCATCAGGCCCAGGCGGCGCAGGAAGGTGCCCGCGCGACGGTCCGAGGTCAGGGCCACCACCGGGATGGCCAGCACCATGCCCACCACCACCGGTGCCATCCATGCCGCCAGCGACGGCGACACCGCATACGCCAGCACGCCCATGAACAAGCCGAACACGCTCAGCCCGCCGTAACCACGAATCAGCGCCGGCCAGGAAATGCCGCCGTCATCGCGCTGCTGCGCGTCCCAGCCGGAGTCTTTGCCCGCAAGCACTTCGGCCACACCGCGCGACTGCACGTACATCACCACCGGGGCCATCAAAGCGGCCAACAGGGTTTCCAGCAGCATCGAGATGAGCGCACGGATCGCGCCGCCGCAGCCCCGGCGTTCCACCGGATCAAGCAGCATCGCCAGATAGCCGAGCACCTTCGGCAGCAGCAGCACCGCCATGGTGATCGCGAACATGCGGATGACCTTTTCCTCGTCCTGCGCACGCCAGTACAACTGCGGCGAGATGTGCAGCACCTCGTTGAAGTCGATGCCGCCCTGGAACAGCGGGATGGCGATGCCGATCAACATCAGCATGCCCCACATCGGCGCAGTGAAGTAATGGCCGATGCCGATCATCATGTGCATGCGGCTGACCCAGTGCAGCCCCTTGGACGCGACGACCTTGGCATGCTGCAGGTTGCCCTGGCACCAGCGACGGTCGCGCACCAGCATGTCGGTCAGCGTCGGCGGCCCTTCTTCGTAGCTGCCCTTCAGGTACGGCACCATGTGCGTGGCCCAGCCACCGCGCCGCATCAGCGCCGCCTCGACGAAGTCATGGCTGAGCACGTGGCCGCCGAACGGCTGACGGCCCGGTAACGGTGGCAGACCCGCATTCTCGGCGAAGGCCTGGGTGCGGATCACCGCGTTGTGGCCCCAGTAATTGCTTTCCGCACCATGCCACCACGCCACGCCACGGCCGATCACCGGGCCATACACGCGGCCACCAAACTGCTGCATGCGCGCGAACAGGGTGCGTCCGCCGATCACGGCCGGCAGGGTCTGGATCAGCCCCACGTCCGGGTTGTGTTCCATGCCGGCCACCAGCCGGACGATGGTGTCACCGGTCATCAGACTGTCGGCGTCCAGGATCAGCATCTGCGGGTAGCCGCCACCAAAGCGGCGCACCCAGTCGGCGATGTTGCCGGCCTTGCGCCCGCTGTTGTCACCACGGCGGCGATAGAACAGACGGTCATGCCCGTTGACCGCATCGCACAGCTCGGCGAATGCCTGCTCCTCGGCCGCGCCGATGTCCTCGCGGCGGGTATCGCTGAGCACGAAGAAATCGAACTGTTCCAGCTGCCCGGTTTCCGCCACCGACTCGTAGATCGCCTGCAGGCCGGCCAGCAGCCGGCGCGGATCTTCGTTGTAGGTGGGCATCAACAACGCGGTGCGGGTATGCACCTGCGGCAGCGGTTCGTCCGGGTCGATCCCCAGCTTGTAGCCACGGTCGAACACGGCGGTGAGGAAGCCCGCCAGCGCGCCCGCGAAAGACAGCGCGATCCAGGCAAACAGGGCCACGAACAGCACCAGCAGACACGCTTCCAGCACGCTGATGCCATTGCTGGCCAGCACCTTCCACATCATCGCGGTCGCCGCCGCGGTCATGGCGGCGGTGCCACCCAGGATGTAGAAGCGACGCAGCGCCATCATGCGCGGCGCGGTGCGCTGTTTCGGCACCTGCAGGCGGCCTTCGCGGAAGCTCTGTTCCGGCATGGCCATCGGCACTTCAGGCGGCAGCACGGAGCGGCCCGCGTCGATCACGACGTTGACGGTCTGCACACTCATGCGCGGCTACCCTGCGCGGGTTCTGTCAGGTCGCTGCCGGAAACGGCGCGCCGTTTGTGTCTGTCACTGCCGGAACCCACGTACTCTCCACGCCGCTGAGCCGAAAAATGCGGCCCAGCATAGGGGGGCAAATGTAAGGTGGGCGCGAAGAGGCGCAGGCGGCCTTGCCGCCCATTCAGCTTTGCACGCGACCGTCGGCCGTCAGCCCTTGTGGCACAAGGGCTCCCTATTCAGGATGTCAGTACCGGTCAGGCTGCCGGGGATGGCACAGCCACGTCCGGGGCCACCGGCAAACGCGCCAATGCGCGCGAAGCGGCCAGGGAGAACTGCTGCTGGGCCAGCAGGTGCTGGGCCTGGGTGGCGACGGGACAAGGGGCGATGCACGGACCGGCCTGGGGCCGCTCGGGCGACGTCACTACGCTGGACATGTTCTGACTCTCGTTTCCTTTCAATGTGCAGCCGCCGGGCTCCCCGCCCGACGGAATGCGCACCCTATAGGAAATTCGGGACGAATGTGTGACGGCGGCGGCGTTACCCTCGCCGTCGCATCTTGTAAGCGATTTCAGTGCAGGCTGGCGCTGCCGCTTGGCCGCGCTACGCGATCGATCAGGGTCTGGCTGGCCTCGTTGAGGCCGATGACCTCCACGCGGGACCCGTGCCGGCGCAGCTTTTCCGTTACCTGCTCGAGTGCGCCGACGGCGCTCAGGTCCCAGAAGTGCGCGTGGGTAAGGTCGATCACCACCTCGGGCGCGGCGTGCTGCAGGTCGAAGCTGGCAGCGAACTGCCCGGCCGAGGCGAAGAACACCTGGCCGCGCACGGTGTAGACCTGCGTGCCGTCTTCGTCGACGGCGTCACTGACCTGCAGCATCCGGCCGACCTTGCGCGCGAAGAACAGCGCAGAAAGCAGCACGCCGGTGAGCACGCCCTTGGCCAGGTCATGGGTAGCGACGGTGACCACCACGGTGGCCAGCATCACCACCGACGAGCTCTTCGGGTGCGTGCGCAGCTCGACGAACGAACGCCAATGGAAGGTGCCGATGCTGACCATGATCATCACCGCGACCAGGGCGGCCATCGGGATCTGCCTCACCCATTCCGAACCGTAAACCACCAGCAACAGCAGCAGCACACCGGCGACCAGGCACGACAGCCGCCCGCGCCCACCGGATGACACGTTGATCACCGACTGGCCGATCATCGCGCAGCCGCCCATGCCGCCGAACAGGCCGGCGGTGATGTTGGCCAGCCCCTGCCCTGCGCATTCGCGGTTGCGCTGGCTGGGGGTGTCGGTCATGTCCTCGACGATCTGCGCGGTCATCATCGACTCCAGCAGTCCCACCACCGCCAGCGTGGCCGACACCGGCAGCAGCAGGCGCAGGGTGTCCCAGGTCCACGGCACCTCAGGCAGGAAGAACGTGGGCAGGCTGTCGGGCAGCGCCCCCATGTCGCCCACCGTGCGGATGTCCCAGTGCAGCCCGATCGACAGCGCGGTGAGCACCACGATGGCGACCAGCGCCGACGGCACCGCGCGGGTGACGCGCGGCAGCAGGTAGATGATCCCAAGCCCGGCGGCGCACACCGCCCAGACCTGCCACGAACGCCCGATCAGCTCGGGCATCTGCGCCAGGAAGATCAGAATGGCCAGTGCGTTGACGAAGCCGGTAATGACCGAACGCGACACGAAGCGCATCAGCGCGCCCAACCTGAGCGCACCGGCAATCACCTGCAGCACACCGGCAAGAATGGTCGCGGCCAGCAGGTACTGCAGGCCGTGGTCCTTGACCAGGTCCACCATCACCAGCGCCATCGCCCCGGTGGCGGCCGAGATCATGCCCGGGCGGCCACCGGCAATGGCGGTGACCACTGCGATGCAGAACGAGGCGTACAGGCCGACCTTGGGGTCAACCCCGGCGATGATCGAAAACGCGATGGCTTCGGGAATCAGGGCCAGCGCGACGACCGCACCGGACAGCAGATCGCCGCGGACATTACCGAGCCATTGCTGGCGCAGCGGATAGGAAACAGACATGTGCGAACTCCCGCGCCGGCGTCATGCACGGCGCTTATGTGATGGATCAACCCTTTCCTGGCCCCGTGGCTGGCAGCGGCACGGGCACGTCGTCGACGTGGTTTCAGGGTGGGGTCATCACACGGTTCCGGGCAGCATCAGAGGGCGCGCAGGATACCGCACCCCCGCAGGTCAATGCACGGGGCCGAACATCGCCCCGACACTGCGCAGCAGTTCGTGCACGTTGAACGGCTTGGGCAGCAGCGCCATGCCCGGCCCCAGGAAGGCACCGCGTTCGGTCGCCTGCTCGGTGTAGCCGGTGACGAACAACACCGGCAACTCCGGGCGCAGCGCACGCGCCGCGTCGGCCAGGTCACGCCCGTTCATGCCGGGAAGGCCGACATCGGACAACAGCAGATCCACCGCGCGCGCGGAGTGCAGCTCCAGCAGCGCCTGCTGCGCATCGGAGGCTTCCACCACCTCGTACCCCGCTTCAGTAAGCATCTCACGCACCATCATCCGCACGGCCTCGGTGTCGTCCACCAGCAGGATGCGCTGCGCGCTGCCCAGCCGGGTAGGCTCGTGCTGCCCCGCCAGCGGCTGGGCAGACGCAGCCCCCTGCGGCAGCAGCAGTTCAATCTCCGTGCCCTCGCCAGCGTCGCTGGCAATGCGTGCCACGCCGCCAGACTGCCGCGCGAAGCCGTAGGTCATCGACAGGCCCAGCCCGGTGCCTTCTCCCTGCGGCTTGGTGGTGAAGAACGGCTCGAATACCTTGGTCAACAGTTCCGGCGCGATGCCACTGCCGTTGTCCAGCACCTTCACGCTGATGTAGGTGCCCGGAGCCAGCTCGTGATCGCGCTCGATGATCACCGGGTTGGCACGGATGCGGATCAGGCCGCTGCCAGCCAGCGCGTCGCGCGCATTGATGACCAGATTGAGCACCACGTTCTCGAACTGGTTCGGGTCGGCCACCGCCAGCAGCGGGGTGTCTCCCAGCTCCAGTTCCAGTTCGATGTTCTCGCCGATGGAACGACGCAGCATGTCCTCCAGCGAACTCACCCGCGCCACGATATCGAAGGTCTGCGGATCCAGCGGTTGCTTGCGCGCAAACGCGAGCATGCGCTGGGTCAGAGCGGCAGCACGATGTGCCGAGGCGGTCGCCAGTTCGGCATACCGCGAAGCTTTGTCCCAGCGACCACTTCCGGCGGCGATTTCGATCATGTCCAGCCCGGAGATGATGGTGGTGAGCAGATTGTTGAAGTCGTGCGCGATGCCACCGGTTAGCTGGCCCAGCGCATCCATCTTCTGCGCCTGCAGCAGCTCCCTCTCGGTGCGCTCGCGTTCGGAGATCTGGAAGGCCAGTTCGGTGTTGGCGCTTTCCAGTTCCTGCCGTTGTTCGCTCTCACGCGCGTGGCGCTCGGTGGTGTCCTCCACCAGCACCAGGCCCATGCCCTGCGCGCGGTAGGGCGTTACCCGCCACTCTGTCATGCGCGGCAAGCCCTGCACCGGCAATGCGAAGGTGCCCTGCCAGCGCTGGCCGGTACGCAGTGCGGCCTGCAGTGCCTGCATCGGCTGCACCTGGCCACCCAGCAGCGCGCTGATCCGGTCAGGGTCGTCGGAATCGCCCAGCAGGCGCAGGAAGGCATCGTTGGCATCGTGCATGCGCAGCCCGGCATCCAGCACCGCAATCGGTGCATTGATCTGGCGGTAGATCTCACCGAAGCGGGCCTCGGCGTCGCGCAAGGCTTCTTCGGCCCGGCGCGCCCGCAACAGGCTGCGCAGGGTGGCCAGCAGCACGTCCGGGTCCACGGGGTGGATCAAATAGCCATCGGCACCGGCGTTGAGGCCGGTGATCAGGTCGCCGCTGGCCACCGCTGCGGCAGACACGTGGATGACCGGCAGCAGCTGCGTGCGCGGCTCGCCGCGCAGCTGGCGGACCACATCGAAGCCACTCATGTCCGGCAGGTTCACGTCCAGCACCAGCGCGCCGTAGTCCACCTCGACCAGCCGGGCCAGGCCTTCGGCACCGGTGCCGGCTTCGTCGACGGTGAAGCCATGGTGCTCGAGCACCCGCCGCACCGCATAGCGCGTGGCGACGTTGTCATCCACCACCAGAATGCGGTCACGGTTCGGCATCGGTGCCCTCCGTGGAAAGCGTGAGCGGCAGGGTCACGAAGAATTCCGAACCTTCACCGGGCGTGCTGTGCACGCCCACGTTGCCACCCAGCAGCTCAGCGAACCGTTTGCACAGCGACAGACCGAGCCCGGTCCCGCGCAGGCCGCGCTGCAGCGGGGTGTCGACCTGCACGAAGTCCTTGAACAGGGTGGAGATCACCTCTGCCGGAATGCCGATGCCGGTATCGCGCACGCTGAAGCGGACGCACTGCGGGTTTTCCAGATGGGCCGACACCACCACGCGGCCGGCTGGAGTGAACTTGAGCGCATTGGAAATGAAGTTGCGCAGGATCTGCGCCAGTTTCTTGTCGTCGGTGTACAGCATCGGCAACGGCGGCGGGTCTTCAAATACCAGGTCGACGGTTCTACCTTCCACCAGCGGCCGGAACATGCCACGCAGGGCCGAGAACAGGTCCATCAGGTCAAACCATGCCGGCGAGATGGTGATGCGCCCGGCCTCGATCTTGGCCAGGTCCAGCAGGTCGTCCACCATCTCGCGCAGCTCGGCCGCCGAAGCGCTGATGAAGCGTACCTGCCGCAGCTGCTCTTCATTGAGCGGCCCGTCCATGCCGTCCTCCAGCAGCCGGGTCATGCTCAGGATCGAGCCCAGCGGCGTGCGGAATTCATGGCTCATGTAGGACAGGAAACGGCTCTTGAGGTCGGACACCTCGCGCAGCTGTTCGGCCTGCTGGTCGAGCTCGGCATACAGGGCGAGCACACCCTGGTTGGTCTCGTCCAGTTCCGCGCGCAGGGCCTGGTTCTGCTCGCGCAGCTGCTGCAGCTCCTGCTCCATCGACACCGCGTTCACTGCAGGTCTCCCAGGCGCAGGGCAATGATGCTTGCATCGTCGCGGCCACGGTCGAAGTCGCGCTGCAGGACCGCCACGATCAAGGCCGGGTGGCGGAACAGCAGACCGGGGTAGTCGCGCAGGCTCCAACGGGCCTGCAATCCATCACTGTGCATGATCAGAAGGTTGCCAGCGGTGGTGTGAAAATTGAATGGTTGGGCTTTGCGGTACTGCACGCCGACGATGCCGGGGTGGGAGGCCATGCCGCGGGTGGTGGCGGGCTCGCACAGGCTGGCCGAGATGTTGCCGATGCCGGCGAACTGCAGGTCACCGCTGGCAACATCGATCCGTGCCACCGCCGCCGCCCCGCCCCGTGTGCCGGACATGCCCGCATGCATGGCGTCGATCAGGTCCACCGCAGCGGGCACGCCACGCTGGGCGACCGCTGCCACGCCGGCATGCGCCGCATCGGCGGCCGACAACCCGTGGCCCAGGCCATCAATCAGGGTCAGCGCGACTGCCTCGGGGGTGGCGTGCAGGTGCCAGGCGTCGCCACAGGCCTGCTCGTGCCGCAGGGCCAGCCGCAGGGCTCCGTAGGGAACGTCTTCATCACGCGCGCAGCGGGTGGCGTAGATGCGTGCCACCACCACCGAGCCCTTGCTGTCCGCCCATACCTCCAGCACGGCGGCCTGGCGCTGGATCGCCCCCATGCCCAGGCCCTGCGTGCCGCCGGTGGAGTAGCCATCAGGCAGCGATTGCGCGAGGGAAAAGCCGGGGCCATTGTCCAGCGCACACAGCTCCACGCCCTGGCCGCTGCGCCCCTGGATGATCGACAGGTGCATGCGCCCGCCGCGCCCGTGCTTGATCACGTTGGTCGCCATCTCGGTGGCGGCCAGCGCCACCCGGCCGGCATCGATCTCATCGAAACCCACATGGTGGGCAAGCGCCAGCGCATCGCGCCGGGCCTGCCCTACCTGCGAAGCTTCCTCCACGGCCACGACCCGGGTTACGTGGCCCGAGAAGTTCAGATCCATTTGATGATGGTGACCCGCGTGCCCTGCCCGGGCGCGCTCTCCAGATCGAAGACGTCCACCAGCCGGCGCGAGCCGGACAGCCCCAGGCCCATGCCCTTGCCCGACGACCAGCCATCCGTAAGTGCCTGCGCCACATCGGCAATGCCCGGGCCGTTATCGGAGAACACCAGCCGCAGGCCCCTTTTCATACCGTCTTCCACCACTGACCATTGCATGCTGCCGCCGCCGCCATAAATGACGGCGTTGCGGGCCAGTTCACTGGCGGCGGTGACCAGCTTGGTCTGGTTGATCAGACTCAGCCTGCAGGCCACGGCAACCTGGCGCGCGGTCTGGCGAGCCAGCACCACGTCCTGTTCCACGCGGATCGGCAGGGATCCACTGAGGTCGGTCATGGCGCCTCTTCGGCGCTGGGCCGCAGCAACTGCATGCCGCGCTCGACATTGAGCGCGGTACGCACACCGTCCAGCTTCAGGCCCAGCTCGACCAGGGTGATGGCCACGGCCGGCTGCATGCCCACGACCACCGTGGTCGCGTCCATGATCCGTGCCATCGCCGAGATGGTCGAGATCATGCGCCCAATGAAGGAGTCCACGATATCCAGCGCGGAGATGTCGATCAGCACGCCACGCGCGTTGGTGCGCTGGATGCGTTCGCTCAGGTCGTCCTGCAGGGTCAGTGCGAGCTGATCGTGCATGTCGACCTGGATGGTGACCAGCAGCAGGTCACCCATCTGAAGAATGGGAATGCGCTCCATCTCAGCGCGCCGCCTGGGTCACCACCTGGCCGGTGCGCTTGAGCGCCAGCGCCAGCGCGTCGGCCAGATTGGCCTTGGTCACGATGCCCTGCAGGTCCAGGCCCAGGTGCACGATGGTCTGGGCGATCTGCGGGCGCACGCCGCTGATGATGGCGTCGGCGCCCATCAGTCGAATCGCGGTGACCGTCTTGAGCAGGTGCTGGGCAACGAGGGTGTCCACGGTGGGGACGCCGGTGATGTCGATGATGGCGATTTCCGAACCGGTATCGACAATGCGCTGCAGCAGCGATTCCATCACCACCTGGGTTCGCTGCGAATCCAGCGTGCCGATCATCGGCAGGGCCAGCACGCCGTCCCACAGCTTCACCACCGGGGTGGACAGTTCCAGCATTTCTTCCTGCTGGCGCTGGATCACGTCCTCGCGGGTCTTCTGGTAAACCTTGACGCTGTGCAGGCCGAGGGTGTCGATCACTTCGGTGATCGCCCACAGCTGGTTGCCCAGCAGCTTGGGATCATCGGCCAGGCCTTCCTGGACCAGCTCGAACAGCGGGCGCTTGAGCGAGAACAGGAAACTGGCGGTCTCCGACGAGCTGAAACCCTTCAGCACACGGTCGCGCGAGAGCTGTTCGAGGAAGCTGCGGGTTTCTTCCCATTCGCTGCCGGCGATGCCGGCAGCGCTTGACTGGGCCAGGGTGTCCAGGAACAGACGCCAGAACTCGCGCAGCTGGGTGTCGAGCTCGCGCGGCGAGATGCGGGCGTCCTGGGTACCGGCATTGAGGTTCTCGGCCCACTGGGTGACCACCTGATCCTGATGGGCACGGATGAGGTCGATGGTGCGCTGCTGCAAAGCCGCCATGGCGTGGTTCCTGCTTGAAGGGAGCCAACCCCGCCGGGCGGCGGGGTCAGGAGCGACCGAGCATAAATGAATTCAGGTAGAGGGAATCATCACGCACTCACCCACCGGGCACGGCAGGGTGTAATGGCTGAATAATTCAGAATCAGCGTGCGCCGAGGCGATGTTCCGGCACCCCTTCCTGGGTGATCTGGATCGGAAGGATGCGCCCCTGGTCGTCGAAGTACATGCGGTCGATGGCGGTCGCCCGATGGTGCCGACTGGTCTCGCCCAACGGCCGGCGGTGGTAGACGATGTACCACTGGTCGTCCGGCGTGCGGATCAGCGAATGATGCCCGGCGCTGGTCGCCACTTTGGGGTCTGACTGCAGCACCTTGCCGATGCGCTTGAACGGACCCAGCGGCGACTCGGCAATGGCGTAGGCCACCGAATAGTCCGGCTCGCCCCAGCCGCCTTCGCTCCACATGTAGTAGTAGCGGCCGTTGCGCTTGAACATCAGCGAGCCTTCGACGTACTTCGGGTCCGGCGTGATCTCTTTGTAGAGCGTGCCATCGGCCAACGGCTCGATGCCGGTGAAGTCAGGTTTGAGCTTGACGATGTTGGCGTGCTTCCAGCCACCGTAGATCATGTACCAGGTGCCATCGTCGTCCTGGAACAGGGTCTGGTCGATGGGCTGCGCGCCGTTATGGAAGGTGCCGATGAGCGGCTTGCCGAGGAGGTCCTTGTAGGGGCCTTCGGGCTTGTCGGCCACGGCCACGCCGATGCCGCCGACCTCGTTGTCGTTCTTGATGTCGTTGGCGGAGAAGAAGAAGTAGTACCTGCCGCCGTTCTCCACCACCGAAGGTGCCCACAGGGCTTCCTTGGCCCAGGTGATGGCTTCGATCTTCAGCACGCCCGGGTGCTTGTTCCAATGGACCAGGTCCTTGGAGGAGAAGGCGTCGAAGGCCACCTGCTCCGCATACGGCTTGGAGGTGGTGGGGTAGATCCAGTAGGTGTCGCCAAAGACGGCTGCTTCCGGGTCGGCGTACCAGCCGGGGAGAATCGGGTTGCCGGACATCGCGGGTTTGTCCGCCGGGGCTGCGTGCGCGGCGAATGCGCCGAGTGAGATGGCTGCCGCCAATGCCAGTACTCGAATTCCACCCTGTCGCATGCGCCATGCCCTTGTGCTGGTTGATTTCGCTCGATCTTAGATCGATTTAAATCCGCATGCGGGTGCAGCGCAGCAAACCGCCGGGTACAGCGGAGCAGGCGGGCAACGCGTGCCCACCTGCTTCGCCAGTGCTGTTTACTTCTGCTGCAGGAAGGCCAGCAGGTCGGCGTTGACCCGGTCCTTGTGGGTGTCGGTCAGGCCATGCGGTGCCCCCGGATAGACCAGCAGCTTGGCACCCGGGATCAGCCTGGCCGACATGCGGCCGGCCACATCGATCGGCACGATCTGGTCGTCGTCACCGTGGATCACCAGGGTGGGCACGTTGAACTTCTTCAGGTCGCCACGGAAGTCGGTGGCCGAGAACGCGGCAATCGAGTCGTAGGTGTTCTTGGCACCGGCCTGCATGCCCTGCGCCCACCACGCGTCCACCAGCGGCTGGGACACCTTCGCCCCCGGGCGGTTGAAGCCGTAGAAGGGACCCGAGGCGATATCGCGGTACAGCTGCGCGCGGTTCTCCAGCTGGCCCTTGCGCAGGCCATCGAACACGGTGATCGGCACACCGCCCGGATTGTCGGCGGTCTTCAGCATCAGCGGCGGCACGGCGCTGATCAGCACCGCCTTCTTCACCCGCCCGGTGCCATGGCGGCCGATGTAGCGCGCCACCTCGCCGCCGCCGGTGGAGAAGCCCACCAGGGTCACGTCGTGCAGGTCCAGCGTGTTGATCACCGTGGCCAGATCATCGGCGTAGTGGTCCATGTCATTACCGTCCCACGGCTGGCTGGAGCGACCATGGCCGCGACGGTCATGCGCGATGACGCGATAGCCGTGGTCGGCCAGGAACATCATCTGCGACTCCCAGCTGTCCGAGTTCAGCGGCCAGCCGTGGCTGAAGGTCACCACCGGGCCGTTCTTCGGGCCCCAGTCCTTGTAGTACAGCTGCACGCCGTCAGAAGTGGTGATGGTGCTGGCGGTCTGGCTGATGGCGGCGGGGGTGGCGCGTGCCGCCGGCTCGGCGGCGCTGGCGGTGAGGCCGGCCTGGATGGAGAGGGCGAGTGCGGCGATGGCGACAGTGCGGGTGAGGGTGTTCATGGCGAGCTCCTGTTGGGTGGTGTTGCGACAGGGGCTACTTTGCGCGCTCAAGCTGGACGATTGGTCACACAAAGTCCACTAAAATTGATCTTACGTACAATTTGGCTGAAACCGTGTCTGCTGCCGTCGCCGCCACGCAGCCGGGACCTGACCACAAGCGCAGTGGATCAGTGGTTGTGGTCACGTAGCTCCAATGCCTCGTACCACTCATTGAACCGTGCTACTTCGCGTAGCTCGCACACGACTTCCCGCAGAGCGGCATTCGAGGTCTGCTGGTAGAGCAAGGGAGCCAGCGCGTACTGAATGGCTTCGTCTCGGACGTCAGGCAAGTTGACTGTAAGTTCTTCGACAATCGCGTTCCGCTCAACTCCATCAGCGGCCAGTCTGCAGAGCACCTCGATCGCGTTACCTTGAGTCCAATCATATTGACCAAATGCGATCCGTCGCAGGGCAGGAAGCGCAGGAGCCCCGATGTGGAAGTAGATTTCGAAGATCGCGAACTGTCGTGCCGCCATCCAGGCTCCCAATCCAGGGAACCTCGACATGAGATCAGTTGGAGGTGTGTGTTCGGCATGGAATAGACCTGCAAGCTCTTCGATCCGCGCTGCACCGAGATGCCGTGCAGAAGACGCCGCGCGCGAGCCAAACGCGGCGTCATCGAAGCCAGCAACCTCTGCCACCCACCGCACCCGGTCATTGGAGGATGGCTCAGCGGCGGTAAACAGCAGATCAGCAGACCGCGGGTGCGTCTGTGATGCACCGGAAGGAGGGCGCGGTGTCTCTGCCTTAGTCCTGCTTCGTTGCTGCGAAGGGCGGCGACCGAACAATCGATTCAACAGCTTCATGGACAATCCTGGTCTCTTGCTTGCGGCGATCCGTGCCGACATATGCTTGGACACGCCCACCTGCGCGCTGGTGGGCCCACCAGGATTCGAACCTGGAACCAAAGGATTATGAGTCCTCTGCTCTAACCGTTGAGCTATAGGCCCTTACTGCGTGAAAGTGTAGTGGAGACAGGCCTACTGCCGCCACTGGATCGAACGCCAAGCGGTGCGTCAGCCGAAGCGCCGCCCCATTTCCAGGACCCGTTCGGCGTTCTCTCCGGCCATGTCCGCCAGCACCCTGGACCGCAGCAGCCCAGACCCGGCAACCCGCTCCCAGAAATCTGCAGCCAAGGGTGCCGCGTATCGCAGATGAGCAAGCTGACCTGCGCGCTGTGGCGCAACCTGGGCGATCGGGGTTGTCGCTCGCAACACCCCGGTACCCGAGGGGGCCAGCGACATCGGCAGCATGTCATAGGCCGGTGCCAGCGCGAGAGGCCCCTGATCAACGAGGTGGAATCCAATGTTTCCCTGATGCATGTCGGTGTTCCCGATCAGCCGCCCGAAGGCATGCAGCCGCGCCATGGCGATAGCAGTGTCCTGGCTGATCCATCGCAGCGCCAGCAACTGCTCGCCTGCCTCGTCCCAGCCGGCGTTGTCACCGACGAATGCAGAAGACAGGGCCAACAACGACACGAATCCGCGCCGTCCGAGCGTGTCCGGCGAACGGTCAAACCGCTTTACCTCGAGGCATGCGGAAGAGTGGCCAGGATTGCGGACGCATGCCGGTGAGGATCGGCGACGTAGGGCGGCTTCGCCATGCAATTGGTTGTGTTGGGGTTGTTCGGCATGGAGGGGTTCATGAGGGCCGGGCAAGCCCGGCGCTACGGTCCAGCGGCGTTTCCGCGCAGTCGCGACCGCATCAGGGTCCCAGCGTCCCACCCACAAAAAACCCCGCCGAAGCGGGGTTTCCTGTTTCAGCCCATCAACCCGGTATCAATCGATATCCAGGAAGCTGCGCAGCTGTTCCGAGCGGCTCGGGTGACGCAGCTTGCGCAGCGCCTTGGCTTCGATCTGGCGGATGCGCTCGCGGGTGACGTCGAACTGCTTGCCCACTTCCTCAAGGGTGTGGTCGGTGTTCATGTCGATGCCGAAGCGCATGCGCAGCACCTTGGCTTCCCTCGGGGTGAGGCCAGCCAGCACGTCACGCACGGTTTCAGACAGATTGATGTTGGTGGTGTTCTCGATCGGGGACTCCACATTGGTGTCCTCGATGAAGTCGCCCAGATGGGAATCCTCGTCGTCGCCGATCGGGGTTTCCATCGAGATCGGCTCCTTGGCGATCTTCATCACCTTGCGGATCTTGTCTTCCGGCATGTCCATTTCCTTGGCCAGCTCCTCCGGCGTGGCCTCGCGGCCGTACTGCTGGAGCATCTGGCGGGAAATGCGGTTCAACTTGTTGATCGTTTCGATCATGTGCACCGGAATACGGATGGTGCGCGCCTGATCGGCGATCGAACGGGTGATGGCCTGGCGGATCCACCAGGTTGCATAGGTCGAGAACTTGTAACCGCGGCGGTACTCGAACTTGTCCACGGCCTTCATCAGGCCGATGTTGCCTTCCTGGATCAGGTCGAGGAACTGCAGACCACGGTTGGTGTACTTCTTGGCGATGGAGATGACCAGGCGCAGGTTGGCCTCGACCATTTCCTTCTTGGCCTTGCGTGCCTTGGCTTCGCCATAGGCCATCGCACGGCTGATTTCCTTAAGCTCTTCCAGCTCCAGCGAGGTGGCCTTCTCGATGTCGATGGTGGCCTGCTGTTCGGCAATGATCTGATCCTTGACGTCACGCAGGGCCGACGACCACTTCTGCTTGCGCTTCAGTGCGTCTTCCACCCATTCCAGGTTGGTCTGGTTGCCTTCCCAGGAACGGATGAAGTCCTTGCGCGGCATGCGCGCGGTCACCGTGGCCAGATTCAGCACGCGGCGCTCGTGGCCCTTGATGTCGGCCATGACGTCGCGCAGCTGCTTCACCAGCACGTCGGTCAGCGGCAGCGGCAGCTTCAGGGTGACGAAAACGGCCGCCATGTCGTCGCGCAGCTTGGCCAGCGGCTTGCGGTCGGCCTTGGTCGACGCCTTCTTGAACGCGGCATAGGCAGCGCCCAGTTCGGCCATGCGACGGGCGACTTCTTCGGGATCCGGGCCGGTCGGGCCGGTGTCCTCGTCGCCGCCGACGTCATCGTCGTCCTCGTCCTCGTCGCCTTCTTCGTCGCCGTCATCGCCGCTGGTGTCTTCAGCCACGGCCGGGGCCGGCTCTTCTTCGACCAGGTCGTTGAAGCCGACGATCACTTCGGCCAGGCGCTTCTTGCCTTCCTTGTGGGCTTCGTAATCGGCCAGCAGGGTTTCCACCGACACCGGGAAGGTGCCGAGGGCTGCCTGGACCTGGCCCAGGCCTTCTTCAATGCGCTTGGCGATGGCGATTTCGCCTTCGCGGGTCAGCAGCTCGACGGTACCCATTTCGCGCATGTACATGCGCACCGGGTCGGTGGTGCGGCCACCTTCGGTGTCGAGCGCGCTCAGCGCGGCAGCGGCTTCTTCAGCGGCGGTGTCGTCCACCTCGCGGTTGCCGGTGTTGCCGTCGTTGAGCAGCAGGGTTTCAGCATCGGGCGCGACTTCATGGACATCAATGCCCATGCCGTTGATCATGCCGATGATGTCTTCAATCTGTTCCGGGTCGACAATGTCGTCCGGCAGGTGGTCATTGACTTCGGCGTAGGTCAGGTAGCCCTGTTCCAGGCCCTTGCTGATCAGAAGCTTGATGTCGTTTTGCTGGGCAGGACGTTCGTTGGCCATGTAGTGCTCGCGCCACCGGCTGGGAGAGAGGAATAGAACCTAGCATTATACCAGCCCAGACCCCTGCCTGCCCGGGCGGTGGTCCCGGGGGCTACGGTCTGAGCAGGAAGGTCACCGGTCCATCGTTGACCAGGCTGACTACCATATGGGCACCAAAGCGCCCCGTTTCCACCCCTGAAGCGTGCTTTTGTCGGCAGATATCCACCAATCGGTTGAATCCACGTTCAGCCTCGGCCGGCGGGGCCGCCGTGCTGAACCCTGGCCGCGTGCCGCTGCGGGTGTCGGCCGCCAGCGTGAACTGGCTCACCAGCAGCAGGCCGCCCCCTGTATCCCCCAATGAGCGGTTCATTTTTCCGTCCTCATCGGCAAACACACGGTAACCAAGGAGGCGATCGGCCATGCGGGCGATCTGCGCCTCGGTGTCGCCCGGCTCCATGCCCACCAGGGCCAGCAGGCCCGGCCCGATCTGGCCGACCACGGCATCGTCGACGGTGACGCTGGCCTGGGTGACGCGCTGGATGAGAACAAGCATGGCGGGCTTCTGCAGCGGGAAAGGCCGCCTACCTTAGTGGCTGCCGGGCGCGCCGCCCAGCCCGGCTGTCGCCTTCACCGGCTAGACTCTGCCCCGATGAAACCGCAAACCACCGCCCGCCTGGCCTATCGCGCCGCTGCCCTGTTCACCCGCCTGCCCTGGTCCTGGCTGCGCGCCTTCGCCCATGCCCTGGCGTGGCTGTGGATCCGCCTGAACGCCCGCGAGAGCCGGGTTACCCGGCGCAACCTGGAGCTGGCCTACCCGGAGCTGGGCGAGGCACAACGCAGCGTGCTGCATCGCGACCTGCTGCGCTCCACCGCGCTGCAGGCGGTGGAAACGCTGCGGCTGTGGACCCGTCCGCGCGAGCAGAACCTGGCGCTGCTGCGTGAGCGCCACGGCGAGGCGCTGTACGACGCGGCCCTGGCCAGCGGCAAGGGCGTGATCGTCGCGGCCCCGCACTACGGCAACTGGGAGCTGCTGAACCAGTGGCTGGCCTCGCGCGGGCCGATCGCCATTGTCTACAAGGCCCCGGAAGAAGCCGTGGGCGATGCCTTCCTGCAACTGGTCCGCGGCGGCAGCAACGTGCAGCAGGTGCGTGCCGAAGGCCCGGCAGTGCGGCAGCTGTTCAAGGTGCTCAAGGACGGCGGAGCCACCGGCATCCTGCCCGACCAGCAGCCCAAGGCCGGCGACGGCGTGTTTGCGCCGTTCTTCGGGGTGGAGGCGCTGACCATGACCCTGGTCAACCGGCTGGCCGAGCGCACCGGGGCGACGGTGCTGTACGGCTGGTGCGAGCGCATCGGCCCGGACATGCAGTTCGCCCTGCACATCGAGCCGGCGGCCCCTGGCGTGGCCGACCCGGACCCGCGCACCGCCGCCAGCGTGCTCAATGCCGGCATCGAGCGCATTGCCCGCCGCGACCCCGCCCAGTACCAGTGGACCTACAAGCGCTATACCCTGCGCCCGCCGGAATCGGGCGAGGTTGATCCCTATGCCACCGAGCAGCACCCGCACTGAGCGCGACACTGTGTCACGCCGCATTTGATTGAATCGGGGCGATCCGGCCCCACTGTGAACCCCACGATGTCCCCCACGGCCCCCGTCATGTCTTCAGCTGCTTCTTCTCCCTTTGGCGACCCCTCGGCGATCCGCTGCGAGCGCGCGGTGGCCGAACTGCGCGCCGGGCGCCCGGTGCTGATCGACGACGGCCAGGGCCAGCGGCTGGCGTTCATCGCCCTGGACAGCAGCACCCGCAGCAGCTACCGCACCTTTGCGGACGTGGCCGCAGGGCAGCACTACCTGTTCCTCACCGCCACCCGCGCGCGCGTGCTGGGCGTGCAGGCCGAACACGGCGCACGCGTGCCGCTGGCCGGCATCGACTTCGATGCCCTGCCCTCGCTGAGCTACCTGCGCGAGGCGGTGCCGATGCCCCCGGGCTGGAGCGCCGGCCAGGCCCTGGATGCCGGCGCGGTGGAAGTGGCGCGGCTGGGCCTGCTGCTGCCCGCCATGGTCGGCGTGATGCTGGCGCCGGGCGATACCCGCTTTGACAGCTGCGCGCAGGTCTCGCTGTGCGACCTGCAGCAGGGAGCCGAACAGGCCGCCCACGCCTATGAGCTGGTGGCGCGGTCGCCGGTGCCGCTGCGCGACGTGGGCATGACTGAATTTGCCGTGTTCCGCGGCGGCGTGGCGCAGCGCGACCAGGTCGCGATCATCGTCGGTACGCCCGACCTCGGCGCCGTGGTGCCGGTGCGGGTGCACTCCTCGTGCCTGACCGGCGACCTGTTCGGCTCGCTCAAGTGCGACTGCGGCGACCAGCTGCGGCGTGGCCTGCGCAAGCTCAAGGAACTGGGTGGTGGCATCCTGCTGTACCTGGACCAGGAAGGCCGCGGCACCGGCATCGCCGCCAAGATGCGCGCCTACGGCTACCAGCATGACGGCCTGGACACCATTGATGCCGACGCCCAGCTGGGCTTCGGGGCCGATGAGCGCCGCTATGGCAGCGCGGTGGCCATGCTGCAGGGCTTGGGCGTCAGCCGCGTGCAGTTGCTCAGCAACAACCCGACCAAGGCCCAACGCCTTCGTCATGCCGGCATTGACGTGGTGGAGTGCGTGCCGGTGACCGGCGACATCACCGCCGAAAACGAGCACTACCTGCGCACCAAGGCCGAACGCGCCGGCCACCTGCTGGATGTGGACGCGCTGATCCAGGCCGCGCAATAGCGCGGCGCAACCTGCTACCGTCTGCGCCACGGGCGCGGCGCTGCTTTCCTCCGGGCCCGGCCTGTTCCATCTGCTGCCGAGCTCCGCCGTGATCGACGACGCCTCCACTGCCCCGCCCCTTTCCGTTCCGCCGGAACTGCCGCCTGCACTACCCCCCGATCCGGGCTGGCAACGGCTGCCGCTGCGCGCGGCCAGCATGGCCGCCGTGGGCAGCGCGGTCACCGCCACCGTGCTGGTTGGCGGAGCCCTGGGCGTGCCGTGGGTGATGCTGCGCCTGCCCCTGCCCGGCTGGGCGGTGATCGCCCTGGTGATCGCCGCCGCCCTGCTCGGGGCCGGCTTCGGCTTCCGCCGCCAGCGCCGCACCTGGTGGCGGCTGGATGCGCTGGGGCTGGGCGTGCGCCGTGACCTGATGTGGCAGCTGGACACCCGGGTGCCCCTTTCGCGCGTGCAGCACCTGGACCTGCGCCGCGGACCGATCGAGCGCGCCGCCAACCTCGCCACGCTGGTGGTGCACACCGCCGGCAGCCGTTTCAGCGCGGTGACCCTGAGCGGGCTGGACCACACCGATGCCGAGCGCCTGCGCGACACCCTGGGCCGCCAGCTGGACCAGGACGACGACGCCCTGTGAGCACCTTGCCCCAGGACACGCTACCCCAGGGCACGCTGCCCCCGGTTGCGCCGGCCCCGGACGAGCGCCTGCACCCCTGGTCGTGGCTGTTCGTGATGCTGATGCAGCTGCGCCAGTTCCTGCTGCCGCTGGTGGCACTGCTGGTCTTCGGCGGGCGTGGTGATCGCGATGAGATGTGGGGCTACCTGACCACGCTGATCGTGATTGCGGTGCTGGTGGCGATCTCGATCCTGCAGTACCTGACCTACCGCTATCACATCGGCGACGACGCGATCAGCGTGCGCAGCGGGATCATCGCGCGCAACCGCCGCGAGATTCCGTTCGCGCGCATCCACAACGTGGTGGTCCACCAGAATCCGCTGCACCGGCTGTTCGGGGTAGCCGAGCTGCGCCTGGAATCGGCCGGTGGGCACCGCCCGGAAGCGGAGATGCGCGTGCTCAAACTGTCCCAGGCGCTGGCGCTGGAACAGCTGGTGCGGCAGCGCGGGCAGCAACCGCCGCCGCTGCCCGATGCACCGGGTGACGCCACCGCATCGCATGCCAGTGCGTCGACGGCCCTGCCGCCCTCGGTGCTGCTGCAGTTGAACAGCCGCGACGTGCTGCGGATCGGGCTGCTGTCCAACCGCGGCTGGGTAGCGGTGCTGGCCGCCTGGGGTGCGTCCTACCAGTTCTTCCCGCGCGGCTACGTCAGCGATGCAGTGGAGCACCATGGCCGCGAGGTCTTCGGCTATGCCAGCCACCTGCACCCGGCCACCTGGGTCTGGGTGGTGGCCGCCGTGTTCACGGTGGGCGGCTTCTGGCTGTTGCTTCGCCTGCTGTCGGTGGTGCTGGCGCTGCTGCGTTACCACGGCTTCCAGCTCACCGAGCATGAGCGCCGTCTCACGGTGTCCAGTGGCCTGCTCACCCGCATGCGCACCAGCGTGGCGCGCCGGCGGATCCAGGCCTGGACGCTGCGCGAAACCGCCCTGCAACGCTGGGTGGGCCGCCGCCAGCTGCGCATCGACAATGCCGCCGGGGTGGGCTCGGACGACGACGGCCGGGACCTGCGCGAGCTGGCCCCGCTGGCGACGCCAGCGGCCTGCGACGCGCTGCTGCAACACCTGCTGCCGCGGCTGCAGTGGCCGCCGCCGCGTTGGCAGGGTGTGGCACGGCGTGGCTGGGGGCGGCTCTGCCTGCCGGCGCTGGGGATCGTGCCGCTGCTGAGTGTGGGTGCCGTGTTCGAGGTGGGGCCTTGGGGAGCGTTGCTGCTGGCCTGGCTGCCGTGGTCGGCGTTCCGCGCCAGGCGCGAGATCGCGCGGATGGGGTATCACCTGGACGGGGATTACGTGGCCGTGCGAGGTGGCTGGTGGACGCGCTGGTGGCGGCTGGCCGAGCTGGACAAGCTGCAGTCGCTGCGGTTGTCGCGCTCGCCGCTGGACCGGCTGCTGGGAACCGCCAGCGTGTGGTTGGATACCGCCGGGGCCGGTGGCAGCATTGCGCTGCGGTTACGGTTCCTGCCGGAACCGGAAGCGCAGGCGGTGCTGGAGCGGTTGAACAGGGCGCTGGCGCGGCGCTGACGATCAGCGCCGTGAAGGTCCCCAGTACCCGAGATCCTTCCGGATCTGCAGCCCGCGTGTCCACGCCCCGAACGGCTTGCGCTTGAGCACTCCCAGCTTGCCCGCCAGGAAGTCCTCGGTGGCGGCCATCACCCGTTCGCTGGAACGCCCGTCGCGGTACGGATGGATGTCATCGGCATAACGGCGGATCTCGGCCATCAGCGCCGGTTCCGGGTCCAGCGCGCGTGCCAGCATCGCCGGCAGCGCCTCGGGGTCGTCGAAATCGATCATGTGGGGCTGCGGCACGCGGTTGCGGAAGGTCACCACCGGTTTGTGCTGCACGACGAACTCGGACACGATCGAGGAGGTGTCCGACACCAGCACGTCAGCGGCGCGCTGTGCGGCCATCACCTGCTCGGGCTCGATGAAGGCGGCGTTGGCTCCGGCCAGCGCACGGTACTGCGCGAACAGCGCCTCGCTGCACTTCGGGTGCAGGGTCAACAGCCAGTAACGTTCACCGCGGGCGATGTCAGCGGCGATCGGGTCAAGCAGATGCGGGGCGGCACTCAGGCGCTCGGTGAAGGTGGAGCCGAACAGAATCACCGGCCGTCCGGCCGCCGGCGCGCGCAACGCCGCGCTGGCCCCGCCATCGTCGCGGAACAGCGGGTCCAGCTTCGGCCAGCCGGTCTGGGCCACGGCAAAGTGCCCCTCGCGCGCGGCCAGCTCCTGGAACGGTGCGGTCGTGGCCGGCCCCTGGGTGCAGTACAGATCGAACAGGCCGCGCACACGGAAATGGCCGCGGGCGCTGTCCCGCTTCTGCACATTGAAGCCATGGAACACCTGCACCTTGGCCCCGGCGATGAACGGCGGCACCCAGTTGGCGGCACTGAACACCGCCCGCGGACGCAGCGCCAGCGCCTGCTTCAGGCTCACATTGGGCACGCCCGGCAGCTGCGCGCCGGCTGCGCCGTCTTCAAACCAGGCGGACACCGAGTGCCCGGACGCGTGCAACGCCTGCGCCAGTGGGGCGAGAATAGGCAGCGCATAGCGCTCCGTCGCAAACAGCAGGTACTCAGCCATCATGTCCTCCACGACCGCTCCCACTGAACGGCCTCGCATCTCCGCCTGCATTATCGCGTTCAATGAAGCCGACCGCATCGGTGACTGCCTGGCCTCGCTGGCCTTCTGCGACGAGATCATCGTGGTCGACTCGCATTCGACCGACACCACGGTGGCCATCGCCAGCGCCGCCGGTGCACGGGTGCTGCAGCGGGCATTCGATGGCTTCCGCAGCCAGAAGGCGTTCTGTGTCGAGCAGGCGCAGCACGACTGGGTGCTGTGCCTGGACGCGGACGAGCGGGTCAGCCCGGCGCTGCGCGAGGCCATCGAGGCCGCACAAGCCGGTGGCTTCGGCGGGCACCACGGTTACCGGTTTGCGCGCCTGTCCGAATATTTCGGCAAGTTCCTGCGCCATGGCAATGCCTATCCCGACCGCGTGCTGCGCCTGTTCGATCGCCGCCACGGCGGCTGGCGCGGCACCCGCGAGATCCATGAGGCGGCCAGCGTGGACGGCAGCGTGGGCTTGCTGCAGGGCGACCTGATCCATTACCCCTACCGTTCGCTGGAACAACAGCTCAGCAAGACCCAGCGCTATGCGCGGATGATGGCCGAGCATGAGTTCGCGCGTGGCAAGCGCGCCACCCTGGCCAAGCTGGTGCTGGCCCCGGCATGGCGGTTCTGGCGCGGGCTGCTGCTGCGGGGTGGCTTCCGCGATGGCTGGCACGGCCTGGTGTATGCCTACGTGCGTGCCAACTACGTGCGCCAGAAGACCATCATGTTGTGGATGCTGCAGAACGGGCAGCCGGTGAGCGACCCGCCGCGTCGCACTGACGCCAGCTGAATGCGTCTGTGGCAGACTGCCGGGGCGTTCCTGTCAGGCCCCCCATGAAAATTCTCTACACCAATTTCCACTCCGGCGATGGCGGTGGGCATACCACCTACCTGGCCTCGCTGGCCCGCGCGCTGTCCCCCCGCCATCAGCTGTTCATGGCGGCTCCGGGCAACAGCCGGGTGATCCGGGTGGTGCGCAGTGAAGGCATTGCCGAACCGGTGGAGATTGCCTTCAGCAGCGGATTGAGCACGCTGGGCCGGCAGTGGGCCGACCTGCGTCGGCTGCGCGGCCTGATCGAGCACCATCAGATCGACATCGTGCACGCCAATGGCGCGCGCGACCACCGGGTGGCGATGGAAGCCGTGGCAGGGCTGCGCCAACGTCCGAAACTGGTGTTCACCAAGCACAACAGCAAGTCGGCCAACACCTTCGGCAATGCGATGCGCGCCCGCTGGGGCACCGACCGTGTCATCGCGGTGTCGGCGCACACCCGGCAGATGCTGCTGGACAGCCCCTATCGGCGCTGCCCGATCGACGTGATCCGCAACGGGGTTGACCTGACCCGCTTCGCGCCGGCCGACCCGGCCGACGCCGCAGCCCTGCGCGCGCGCTGGACCACCGACCCGGACGCGCTGGTGCTGGTCAGCAATGCCGGCACCGACAACCACAAGGGCTGGATCGACCTGGTCCGGGCAGTGGCCACCCTGCCCGAGCCGCTGCGCGGCAAGCTGCACGTGGCCATCGCCGGGCGCACGCCGGACCCGAATGCGGTGGCGGAAGTAGAACGCCTGGGCCTCGCGCAGCAGGTGCATTTCGCCGGGCTGCTCGACGACATCCGTCCGTTCGTGGCCAGTGGCGATGCGGGCTTTGTGCTTTCCTACGACGTGGAAACCATCTCGTTTGCCTGTCGCGAGATGATGGCGATGGCCAAGCCGGTGCTGGTCAGCGACTACGCCGGCCTGCCGGAAAACATCGAGCAGGGCCAGAACGGCTGGATCGTGCCGGTGCGCGATGTGGCCGCCATTGCGGCGCAGGTGAGTGCGCTGTATGCGCAGCGCGCGGAATTGCCACGGCGGGGACTCGCCGCGCGCGAGCATGCGCTGCGGCATTTCGGGTTGGATACGTTCAGTGCGTTGACCGAAGCGAGCTACGCGGCGGTGCTTGGGGAAACCTGAGGTCGCTTATGTAGAGCCGGGCTTGCCCGGCTGGCAGATCGCGTTGGTGCCGGGCAGCCGGGCAAGCCCGGCGCTACGTCATCGGCCTATCCGACAGCACGCGCGTCGTTCAGCGCGAGGTATCCCGCAGCCGCAGCGGGTCCGACAGCGCCAGGAACAGCGCCATCCAGGTCGCATAGAACGAGGCGCTGCGCATGTCGCGGAACATCATCTCGGTCAGGCCGAACACCACGTAGCCCACGCAGATCATCAGGCCCGCGCCGGCAAACAGACGGGTGGTGCGGTCGGTCATCGACAAGCGCAGGCGGCGCGCGAACACCCACCCGGGGGCGAAGTACAGCAGCAGCAGCCCCAACCCACCCAGCACGCCGTAGGTGGCCAGGAAGTACAGCAGGTCGTTGTGGGTCTCACCGAAATCACGCGCCACCATCGGCGTGACCTGGCCCTCGGTGGCCAGCTGCGCCAGCTCCTCACGGAAGCGGTCACCGCCGCCGATGCCAAACACCGGCTCGCTCTGGATCATGTGCCCGGCTGCACGCCACAGCTGCAGCCGGATGCAGACCGAGGTATCGGCAAGGTGCGCGACCTGACACTGGTCGAACTCGTTGACGCCCAGTTCAATGCGTTCACGCATGGACGCATCACTGGCCACGATCGCGCCGGCGGTACCCAGCAGCAGCACCGACGCCAGCACCTTGAAACGGTTCATGCGCCGGCCCTGGATCAGCAGCCCGACGAACAGGAAGAACGGAATGGCCAGCAGCCCGCCGCGGGTCTGGGTGGCCACGAATCCGGCCACCCCGGCAATGCCTGTGATGAGCTTGAAGGCGAACTCGGTGCGGCGGAAGCGGGTAATGCGCACGCCCATCAGCACGAAGGTCAGCACCGAGAACAGCAGGGTCAGGTCGCCGTAGGTGACGGTGTTGAACTGCGTGGTGGCCGGTCTTGCGCCCCCGGATTCCACCACCAGCCAGCCCAGATTGATCACCGCGTACCAGATGCCCAGCATGAGCCCGAACACCGCGTGCGCGAGCACCGCGCGCGGAATGCGCAGGGCGGCCGCCAGGATCAGGCCGACGCTGAAGAAGCGCACCGCCTTCTCGACCTCCGACCCCTTCCACAGCCCGTGCACGAGCAGACTGACCAGCACACCCGCCAGCATCACGCCCATGGCGGCCACCATCCAGACGTACTCGCGGCGGTTGTCGCACCACAGGTTGCCGGCCGGCGGCTGCCGCACCACGGCCAGCACGATCAGGCTGAGCAGCACCAGCAGGTAGTACCCCGCGCTGCCGCCGTCCGTGGTCGACATCAGCAGCACCGGCGTAACACCCAGCGCCAGCGTGAACGCCCACGCCAACAGGGGTGGGGTGCCGGCGGAGGGGGAAAGCGGGTTGGTCACGTTCAGAGCAGCTCGGGCGGACAGTAGAAGGGGCGAATCGACAAGCGGTCCGCATTGTGGCCGAACGCAGGGTAATGATCCATGAGCCTGCTTCTACTCATCGTTGTCATACCTGGATTGTTCACGGCGGATACGGGCCAGTTCGGCCGCACTGGGCCGGCACACGCCGGAGAACGCCGTTGCCGGCACCAGCCACCAGCCGCGTCGGTTGGCCACGCCCACATGCTCGGCCTGCTGCCGGTCCACGCAGTTCAGCATCACCGGATCCTGTACCAGCAGCCAGCGCCGCTGCGGGGCCTGCGCCTGCCACTCACGGCCGTCCTGCAGCTGCAGGTACCAGCGCCGCTTGAAGCCGAAGGTCGCCACCTCACGGTCGGCCATGAGCAGGTTCTGCTCCTTCCAGCCGACCAGCCCGAGCTCCGCATCCGGGCCGATCCGACGGCCCGCGTCCAGCATCAGGCCGCGCGCCGAACTGGAGTCGTTGAACAGCGGGTAGCCCACCAACCCGTAGGTCGCCCAGATCATGGCCAGGGTGGAAACCACCGCCAGATGGAAACGCCGACGCCCACTGAACACCAGGCTCACGATCGCCCAGCTGCCCAGTGCGATGCCCACCCAGCCCAGCGCGGCGGTGACCGAGCGGTCGATGCCGCGTTCGATGATCAGTTTCTGCTCGAAGCCCGGTTCCCCGCCAAGCATGGCCACGCCCGCCGCCAGCAACAACCCGCCCAGCAGCGCGGCGAACCCGCCCAGCACCCATTGCACGTCGCGTCGGCGCAGCAACCCAGGCAGCAACGGGGCCAGCGCCAGGCAGAACATCGGCAGCGCCGGCAGGATGTAGACGTCACGTTTGCCATGCGGGATGGAGAAGAACAGCACGATCATCAGCCACCAGCCCAACAACAGCAGGTAGCGCGGATCGCGTCGGCGCAGCCGCCGCCACCAGGCCGGCAATGCCCAGGGCACCAGCAGGAAGGCCGGTATCCACATCGAGGGCATGGTGGCCAGGAAGTACCACCATGGCTGGTGGTGGTCCCACGACTGCGCGTAGCGCTTGGCCGTCTGCCGGAACAGAATGTCGTTCATGTAGGCGCGGTACTCGGCCGACCCGGTGGCCAGCGCGGTGGCCACCATCGGCACCAGCCACAGCAGGATCGCGGCCAGAAACGCCAGGGGAGCCAGCCACAACCGCCAGCCATGCGAATGCAGGCGGATCCGCGGCCATTGCAGCCACCCGGCGACAAACGCCGGCACCAGCATGAACAGCGCCAGCACGCCCACGCCCTTGGTGATCACGCCCAACCCGGCGGCAAACCAGCCCAGCCACCACCAGCGCCAGGCTGGCCCACACAACAGGTGGCGCAGCAGTCCGTAGTTGGCCAGGGTGACGAAGAACACCACCAGCGGGTCGATCTGCGCCTTCTTGGCCTGGAAGGTGAAGTGCACGGCAAACAGCAGCGCCCAGGCCGCATACAGGCCGACCTTGCGGGTCCACAGGCGCCGGCCCAGGTCATAGACGCAGGCCAGGGTGCCCAGTGCGGCCAACAACGACGGCAGCAGGAAGGCCAGCCGCCAGTCACCCAGCAGCGTGTAGAACGCCGCCTGCAACCACATCAGCATGGGCGGCTTGTCCGAGTAAAGCTCGGTGCCCCGGTGCGGGAACAGCCAGTCCCCGCTCATCACCATCTGTTTGGCCACCAGGGTGAACCGGGGCTCGTCGGACGGCCACGGATCACGCAGGCCCAGGCCCGCCCCCAGCACCAGCAGGGCCATCACCGCAAGCAACCAGAATTCCCGGGACGCACGTGTTTTCAGCATGCGCTGGAGTTTACCGGTTGCCGGCTATCCCTTTCTCAGCAATCGCGCATAGAAGAAGCCGTCAGCGCCGTTCTCGCCGGGAAGACGCTGGCGTCCTGCCCAGCAGTCGTGACCGAAGCGCTCATCCAGCGGCAGGAATCCGGCGCGCGGCGTGCGCTGCAGGAAGGCTTCGATCTGGAACTGGTTTTCCTCGCGCAGGATCGAGCACGTCGCATACAGCATCGTGCCGCCCGGGGCGAGCATGCGGAAGCAAGCATCAAGCAGTCGCGCCTGCAGCGCGACCAGCGCTTCGATATCGGCCGGCCGCCGGTGCAGCAGCACGTCCGGTTGGCGGCGGATGATGCCGGTCGCCGAACAAGGCGCATCCAGCAGGATCGCGTCGAACGGCTGCCCGTCCCACCAGCTGTCGGGCGCACTGGCATCGGCGGCGCGGATTTCCGCATTCGCCCCCACCCCGGTGCGCGCGAAGGTCTCACCGATCCGCTTGAGCCGTCGGGCATCGATGTCCAGTGCCAGCAGCTGCAGGGTGGGGTCGCGTTCGAGCAGGTGCGCGGACTTGCCGCCCGGCGCGGCGCAGGCGTCCAGCACCCGCGCGCCTGGGCGCAGCGTCAGCGCATCGGCCACCTGCTGGGCCGAAAGGTCCTGCACCGACAGCGCGCCCTGGGTGAATCCGGGCAGCGACGCCACCGGCACCGGCTCCGGCAGGCAGACCGCATCGGCCGCCAGCGGCGAAGGCTCGGCGGCGATGCCGGCCTCCTCCAGCTGCGACAGCACGGCGGCGCGCTGCGTCTGCTGGCCATTCACCCGCAACCACAACGGGGCCGGCTGCAGGCTGGCCTCGAACACGCCCTCGGCATGTTCCGGCCAGTCCAGTTCGATCTTTTTCGCCAGCCAGTTCGGGAACGCAGCGCGCGCGGGCAATGCGGTGAATCCGTCGCGCTGGGCACGACGCAGCAGCGCGTTGACCATGCCGGCCTGGCGCTCGAACCCCAGCGCGCGAGCGGCTTCCACCGTCGCCGACAAGGCGGCGTGGGCGGGCAGATCCAACGCATCAAGCTGGGCAAACCCCACCTGCAGCAGCGCGCGCAGCTCGGCATCGCGCGCGCCCAGCGGGCGCTGCATCCAGGCCGCCAGGGCGGCGTCATAGGCCGCGCGTCGGCGCAGCACGGCGAAGCACAGCGCTTCCAGCAGCGCACGGTCGCGGCCGTCGTCCAGCTGCGGCAGCGCAGCGGCCAGCTCCGCCTTCAGCGAACGGCCGCGCCCGATCACCTGGGCGAGCACCCGGGCAGCCAGCATGCGGGTCGGCACCCCAGGG
>DGLB01000053.1:0-6976 GCA_002387845.1 Stenotrophomonas maltophilia
TCGCCGACGCTGGGCACCTGGATGCTTTCCTCGGCGGTGGCCAGCTGGGCCAGCGCGCAGGCGTAGCGCACCTTGATCTGCTCGGCTTCCGGGGTCGGCGTGCGCAGCATGTGCGCGATGTCATTGGTGACGTGGTCACCGGCGATCGGCAGCGAAGCGGTGTGGCAGATCGCGCCCTGCACGAACACCGCCAGGTCGGTGGTGCCCGCGCCCATGTCGACCAGCACCACGCCCAGCTCGCGCTCGTCGGCGGTCAGCACGGCCACGCTGGAGGCCAGCGAGGACAGCACCAGGTCATCCACCTGCAGGCCGCAGCGCTGCACGCACTTGCTGATGTTGGCGGCGGCCGACTGCGCGCACACCACCAGGTGCGCATGCACCTCCAGGCGTACGCCGGTCATGCCGACCGGGTTGCGGATGCCTTCCTGCGAATCATCCAGCACGTATTCGCGCGGAATGGCGTGCAGGATCTTCTGGTCGGCGGGAATGGCCACGGCCTTGGCCGCATCCAGCACGCGATCCAGGTCGCCCCAGGTCACTTCGCCGTCGCGGATCGGCACGATGCCCGGCGAGTTCTTGCACTGCACGTGGTTGCCGGAGATGGAGGCGTACACCGAGCGGATCTCGCAGCCGGCCATCAGCTCGGCCTCTTCGACCGCACGCTGGATCGACTGCACGGTCGATTCGATGTCCACCACCACGCCGCGCTTGAGTCCGCGCGATTCGTGCGAGCCGATGCCGATGACCTCGATCGGGTTGCCCGGCGAATATTCGCCGACCAGCGCCACCACCTTGGAGGTGCCGATATCGAGCCCGACGATCAGCGATTTGTCACCCTTGCGATTCATGTCCTGTCCTGCGTGTTCTGTGCCGGCGTGGCCGGCGCGGCCGGAACCGGGGTACCCCAGCTCAGCGTGAAACCATTGGTATAGCGAAGGTCGGCGCGCTCGATCGGCGCGCTCTGGTTGGCCAGCTGCGGCAGCACGCGCACGAAGCGCTGCAGGCGCGAGCGCGCGTCGTCGCGGCCCACCACCACTTCGGTGCCGTTGCTCAGCTGCAGCGACCAGCTGCCACGCGCATCCATGCTAACGCGGGTGACATCCAGCCCGGTCGGCGCGAACAGCGCGCGCGACTCGTTGTACAGCGCCACCACTTCCTGGGTCTGGGTATCCGGACCGTCAAGGTTGGGCAGCTTCAGGTCCTGCAGCTGCTTGGGCGTGGCAAACAGCTTGCCCTGCTCGGACAGCAGCCGGTCCTTGCCCCACCGTGCGAACGGCTTGTGCTCGACCAGGGTGATCTCCAGCACGTCGGGCCACTGCTTGCGGACCTGCGCGCTTTCCACCCACGGCAGCTGCTCGATGGCGTCCTGTGCGTCCTGCAGCTTGACCGCGAAGAACCCTGCCTGCGCATAAGGCAGCACCACCTGCTGCAGCCGCTCGGCCGGCACGCGCTTGAACTCACCGTGCACGCGCAGCTTGGCCAGCGGCCACCGCTCGGCCGCGACCCAGCCGTTGAGCACCGCCACCACGGGCAGCGCCACCAGCGACAGGGCCAGCAACCAGACGAAGATGCGCAGCACCGCGTTCATGCGTGGCGGTGCTCCTCGGTGGTCTGCGGCAGGGTCTGTTCCAGCACGCGCCAGACCAGTTCCTCGAAACCGATGCCGACCTGGCCAGCGGCCTTGGGCACCAGCGAATGGCTGGTCATACCCGGGGCGGTGTTCACTTCCAGCAGGTACAGGCGGCCGCTGGCGCGGTCGCGCATCACGTCCACCCGCCCCCAGCCACGGCAACCGGCGGCCTGGAACGCGGCCAGCGCGAGCCGGCGGATCTCGGCTTCGTCGTCGCCCTCCAGGCCCGGGCACAGGTACTGGGTATCGTCGGCGATGTACTTGGCGTTGTAGTCGTACCACTGACCCTTGGGCACGATACGGATCGACGGCAGCGCGACGTCGCCGAGGATGCCCACGGTGAGTTCGTCGCCGACCACCATCTGCTCCATCAGCAGCTGACCGTCGTAGCGCGAGGCCAGGGCCACCGCTTCGTCCAGACCGGCGTCATCCAGCACGCGGCTGATACCGACGCTGGAGCCTTCGTTGGCGGGCTTCACCACCACCGGCAGGCCGAGTTCGCGCGCCTGCGCATGCACGGTTGCGGCGGTGACTTTCCGGTACTGCGGGGTGGGCAGGCCCACCGACAGCCACACCTGCTTGGTGCGGATCTTGTCCATGCCCAGTGCCGAGCCGAGCACGTCCGAGCCGGTGTAGGGCACGCCGAAGGCTTCCATCAGCCCCTGCACGATGCCGTCCTCACCGCCACCGTTGTGGCCGTGCAGGATGTTGAACACGCGGTCGAAACGCTTTTCCACCAGCGCCCGGGCCAGCGCCGGAATGCCGTCCACGGCGGTGGCGTCGACGCCGCGCGCACGCAGCGCTTCGATCACGTTGCGGCCGGAGTCCAGCGACACCTCACGTTCGCTGGAGGTGCCGCCAAGCAGTACCGCCACGCGACCGAAGTCGGCCGGGTTGGTGGTGCGCAATGGTGCGAAGTTGAAGGTGCTCATGCCTGGCCCTCGCTCTTGAAGCCTTCCACCGCCAGATGCGTGGCCATCGCTCCGATGTCGCCGGCCCCCATCATCAGCAGCAGATCACCGTCCTGCAGCACGTCGGGCAGCACGCTGGCCAGCTCGGCGGGCTTGCCCACCACCACCGGTTCGCTGCGGCCGCGCGCGCGGATCGCGCGGGCCAGCGCATGCGAGTCGGCCCCGGCAATCGGGTCTTCGCCGGCCGGGTAGACCTGGCACAGCACCAGCGCGTCGACGCTGGACAGCACCGCGGCGAACTTGTCGAACTGGTCGCGGGTGCGGCTGTAGCGGTGCGGCTGGAACGCCACCACCAGGCGCTGGTCCGGCCAGCCGCCACGGGCGGCGGCGAACACTGCTTCCAGTTCGCTGGGATGGTGGCCGTAGTCGTCGATGATGCGGACCTTGGCGCCGGCGGCGGTGGTGACTTCGCCGAGGTCGTTGAAGCGGCGGCCGACACCGGCGAAGCCGGCCAGCGCGCGCGCGATCGCATCCGGGGCCACGCCCAGCTGCCAGCCCACTGCAGCAGCGGCCAGCGCATTGAGCACGTTGTGCTTGCCCGGCAGCGCCAGTACCACTTCCTGGCTGGTGCCCTGCGGCAGGCGCAGGGTGAAGCGCATGCGCGACCCTTCCTGCACCACGTTTTCAGCGCGTACGTCGGCCTGCGGGCTCATGCCGTAGCTCATCACGTGGCGCGGGGTCTGCGCGGCCAGCGCGGCCACTTCCGGGTCGTCGATGCACAGCACCGCCAGCCCGTAGAAGGGCAGGCGCTGCAGGAATTCGGCGAACGCCGCCTGCACGCGGGCGAAGTCGTTGCCGTAGTTTTCCAGGTGATCGGCATCGATGTTGGTGATCACCGAGACCAGCGGATTCAGGCGCAGGAAGCTGCCATCGCTTTCATCGGCCTCGGCCACCAGCCACTGGCCCCCGCCGAGCTTGGCGTTGGCACCGGCGGCCAGCAGTTGGCCGCCGATCACGAAGGTCGGGTCCAGCCCGCCTTCGCTCAGCACCGCCGCGGTCAGGCTGGTGGTGGTGGTCTTGCCGTGGGTACCGGCCACGGCGATGCCGCGGCGGAAGCGCATCAGCTCGGCCAGCATGGCGGCGCGCGGCATGATCGGAATGCGCTGGCTGCGCGCCTCCATCAGTTCCGGGTTGTCTTCGCGGATCGCGCTGGAGACCACCACGCAGTCGGTTCCCAGCACGTTGGCGGCCGAATGGCCACGCATCACGCGCGCGCCCAGCCCGGCCAGACGGCGGGTGGCGGCGTTGTCGGCGTTGTCCGACCCGGACACTTCATAGCCCAGGGTCAGCATGACCTCGGCGATGCCGCTCATGCCGGTGCCGCCGATGCCGACGAAGTGCACGCGCGGGAACGCGCGGACCAGGTCATTGGTGTCGTGCAGGCGACGGATCATGCGCGGCCTCGCGGGCACATGCGGGTAACGGTGTTCATTTGGCTTCCTCAAGAATGATATCGGCGATGCGCTCAGCGGCATCGACCTTGGCCAGCGCACGCGCGGCTTGCGCCATCTGCATGCGGCGGGCTTCATGGGTGGACAGATCGCGCAGCACGACCTGCAGGCGGTCGGCCAGGCTGTCGTCCTGCTTCAGCAGCACGGCAGCATCGCGCTCGACCAGGTATTCGGCGTTGCGGGTCTGGTGGTCATCGACGGCGGCGGCGAACGGCACCAGCACGCTGCCCACGCCCACCGCACACAGCTCGGCCAGGGTGGAGGCACCGGAGCGGCACACCACCAGGTCGGCCCAGCTGAAGGCTTCGGCCATGTCGGCGATGAAGGGCTGCACATCGGCGCTGACGCCGTTGTCAGCGTAGGCCTGCAGGGCTTCGGCGTGCAGCTTCTCGCCGCTCTGGTGGCGAACCTGTACCGCCACGTCGCTGCCGAGTGCGGCCAGCGCCTTGGGCACCGCGTTGTTCAATGCGCGTGCGCCCTGGCTGCCGCCCAGCACCAGCAGGCGCAGCGGGCCACTGCGACCGGCCAGACGTTCCTGCGGCGGGGCGATGGCGGCGATTTCGGCGCGCACCGGGTTGCCGACGGGCTCTTCGCGCGTTGCAAAGCTGCCCGGGAAGCCGGTCAGCACGCGCCGCGCGAAGCGCGCCAGAATGCGGTTGGTCAGGCCCGGCGCGCGGTTCTGTTCGTGCACCAGCAGCGGCAGGCCATGCAGGCGCGCGGCCAGGCCGCCCGGGCCCGAGGCAAAGCCGCCGAAGGCGATCACGGCACGCGGCTGGCGGTCGCGGATCAGGAAGCCGGCGGTGCGGATCGCACGCAGCAGGCGGCCCGGCGCGGTCAGCAGGGCCAGCTTGCCCTTGCCGCGCAGGCCACTGATGGCAAGCGTGTCGATGTGGATGTCATGCTGAGGCACCAGGCGCGTTTCCATGCCCCCATCACTGCCCAGCCAGGTCACCGGAATGCCGCGCGCGCGCAGCACCCGCGCCACGGCCAGGCCGGGGAAGATGTGACCGCCGGTGCCACCGGCCATGATCAGGACCGGACGTTCGGAGGCGCTCATCCCATCCTCCCGAAGGTCGGTTCAATGCGCTGCTGCATGCGGCTGGTGCCGCGTGCGCTGCTGTTCGGGGCGGGGTCGCGGTAGGCGTTGGGCGCAACGCTGCCCTGCGCGGCTGCGGCCACTTCGCTGGCGCTTGGGCCGGTCTGCGAGGGCACCGGTTCGTCGCCTTCAGCCGCGCCCATGCGCACGGCCTGGCGGCGCTCGGCACGTTCCAGCTCATACGAAACCCGCAGCAGCAGGCCCATCGCCACGCAGGTCATCAGCACGCTGGAGCCGCCCGACGAGATCAGCGGCAGCGTCAGACCCTTGGTCGGCAGGATGCCCAGGTTCACCCCAATCGAGACAAAGCTCTGCATGCTGATCCACAGCGCGATGCCGAAGGCGATATAACCGGAGAAGTGGCGCTTCATTTCCACGCAGCGCATGCCGATCCAGAAGGCACGGCCGACCAGCACCGCATACAGCGCGATGATCACGCAGGTACCCAGGAAGCCGAACTCCTCGGCGGTCACCGAGAAGATGAAGTCGGTATGCGCTTCGGGCAGGTAGTACAGCTTCTGCACCGAGTTGCCCAGGCCGACGCCGGTCCACTCGCCGCGGCCCACCGCCATCAGCGCGTTGGTCAGCTGGTAACCGTCGCCCTGCTGGTCAGCCCACGGGTCCATGAACGAGGTGATCCGGCGCAGGCGGTAGGGTTCGAAGATGGCCAGCGCGCTCATCGCGGCCAGGCCGATCACCGCCGGCATCGACATGCGCAGCATGTTGACCCCGCCCAGCACCAGCATGCCGGCGGTGATGCCCAGCAGCAGGGTGGACGACCCGAAGTCGGGCTGCAGCAGCAGCAGGACCACCAGCGCGCCGGCCACGCCCTGCGGCTTGAGCATCGCCGGCCAGGTGGCGTTGACTTCGTCGCGGAAGCGGACCAGGTAGCTGGACAGCCACACGATGTAGAGCACCTTGACCGCTTCCACGGTCTGGAACTTGGAAATGCCCAGGTTGATCCAGCGCCGCGCGCCGTTGACGCTGCTGCCCAGGCCCGGAATGAACACCACCACCAGCAGCGCGAAGCAGCCCAGCAGCAGCACCTGGTTGTACTGCTCGATGCTTTTCAGTTCGGTACGCATGGCCAGGATGGCCAGACCCACGCCCACCGCCAGGAAGATCAGATGGCGGTTGAGGTAATAGAACGGGCTGCTCATCAAGGCGATCGAGCTCGACGCGACCATCACCACGCCCAGCACCGGTCAGCGCGATGATCGCGCCCAGCAGCCACGTGATCGAAGCGGCCTCCGATGGCTTCAAGACGGGTTGCCTGGCGCGAGAGGTCATTCATCAGCGGACCTTCAACGTGGCCAGGCCGATCAGCACCAGCACCACCGAGATGATCCAGAAGCGCACGATCACGCGCGGCTCCGGCCAGCCCTTCAGTTCGAAGTGGTGGTGGATCGGGCGCCATCTTGAACACACGCTTGCCGGTCAGCTTGAACGAGGCGACCTGGATCATCACCGACAGCGTTTCAATCACGAACACGCCGCCCATGATCACCAGCACCAGTTCCTGGCGGGTGATCACCGCGATGGTGCCCAGCACCGCACCCAGCGCCAGCGCGCCGATGTCGCCCATGAACACCATGGCCGGGTAGGTGTTGAACCACAGGAAGCCCAGGCCGGCACCGGCGATGGCGGCACAGATGATGATCAGCTCGCCTGCGCCGGGAATCTGCGGAATCTGCAGGTAGTTGGCGAACACCACGTTGCCCGAGGCATAGGCGAACACGCCCAGCGCCGCAGGCCACGAGCACGGTGGGCATGATCGCCAGCCCATCGAGGCCGTCGGTCAGGTTCACCGCGTTGGAGAAGCCGACGA
>DGLB01000053.1:7040-64388 GCA_002387845.1 Stenotrophomonas maltophilia
CCGCCCATGGTCGGCGTGCCGGCCTTGGAGAAGTGGGTCTGCGGGCCGTCCTTGCGGATCGGCTGGCCGCCCTTGAACTGGGCCAGCTTGCGGATCACCGCCGGGCCCAGCCACAGCGACAGGAACAGCGAGGTAAGCGCGGCGAGGATGCCACGGAACGTCAGGTAGCCGAACAGCCCGAACAGGCTCTCCAACTGCTGCAACCATCGGGCCAGTTCAAGCAACATGGGGGCTTTCCTCTCCTCGCGCCAGCAGCGCTTTTACGATCTTGTCCATCGCGCTGCCGCGCGAACCTTTCACCAGGCAGCGCACGCCGGCGTGCAGTTCCCCGGCCAGTGCAGCGGCCAGGGCGTCATGGGTGGAAAAATGCCGACCGCCTTCGCCGAAAGCGGTGGATGCTGCTTCACTGAGCGGGCCCAGCGTGTACAGACGCTTGAGTCCGGCGGCGCGGGCGCGCTGCCCGGCCTGGGCGTGCAGTGCCGGGCCGTCCGGGCCCAGCTCACGCATGTCGCCCAGCACCAGCCAGCCTTCATCCTTGCCGGCGGCCAGCGCATCAATCGCGGCGGCCAGCGAGCCCGGGTTGGCGTTGTAGCTGTCATCGATCAGCACCGCGCCGCCGGGCAGCGTGTGCGCGATCTGGCGACCCGGTACCGGCTCTGCCTTGCCCAGGCCGGTGGCGACCTGGGCCAGCGTGATGTCTGCAGCCAGCGCGAGGCTGGCAGCGGCCAGTGCGTTGCTGATGTTGTGCCGACCCGGCAGCGCCAGCGCGATGTCCGCCGTGCCCACCGGGGTGTGCAGGGTGAACTGGCTGCCGCTTGCGGTCATGCGGATGTTGCGTGCGGTGATGTCGGCGCTGTGGTCCAGGCCGTAGCGCAGCAGGCGGCTGCGCGGCGGCTGGCCGACGATGTGCTGCTCGAACCACGCCGCGTAGGCGTCGTCGGCGTTGATCACCGCCACGCCGTCGGCCGGCAGGGCCGCGTAGATCGCGCCCTTGGTGGTGGCCACGCCGAGCAGACTGCCCATGCGCTCCAGGTGGGCCGGGGCGATGTTGTTGACCAGCGCGTACTGCGGGCGGGCGATGTCGGTGAGATAGGCGATGTCGCCCGGCTTGCCGGCACCCATTTCATAGATGGCAAAGTCGGCATCTTCCGGCGCGTCCAGCACCGCCAGCGGCAGGCCGATCTCGTTGTTGCGGTTGCCCGGGTTGGCGTAGACCACCTTGTTGTCGTCACCCGCCACCTGCTGCAGGATCGCCAGCAGCAGCGTCTTGACGCTGGTCTTGCCGTTGCTGCCGGTGATCGCGAACACCTGGGTGGCACGGTCGCGCTGCATGCCGGCGGCAATGCGCGCCAGCGCCAGTTCGGTATCAGCCACCACCACCTGCGGCACGGCCACCTCGAGCAGGCGCTCGACCAGCATGGCACTGGCCCCACGCGCCAGCGCATCGGCGGCGAAGTCGTGGCCGTCGAAGCGTTCGCCACGCAATGCCACGTACAGGCTGCCCGGAGCCAGGGTGCGGGTGTCGTTGCTGACCGCGTCGATCACGGTGTCGTCACCGTGGATCTCGCCGCCGGCCCAGTGGGCGATCAGGGAAAGTGGGGTGCGCTTCATTCGGCCTGCTCCGCGTTCTGCTTCAGCAGGCCTTCTTTCGCGCTCAAGGCAGCAGCCGCGACCAGGGTGTCGTCGAAGTCGTGCTTCACGCCGCGCACTTCCTGGTAGGGCTCGTGGCCCTTGCCGGCAATCAGCACGATGTCACCGGCACCGGCCAGCTTCACGGCCAGGCCGATGGCGCGCGCGCGGTTGCGCTGCACGGTCACGGCGTCGGGCGCGGCGAACCCCGCCAGGATGTCGGCCACGATCACGTCGCCATCCTCGCCACGCGGGTTGTCGTCGGTGACGATCACCTGCTGGGCCAAGCGTTCGGCAATGGCCGCCATCTGCGGGCGCTTGCCGGTATCGCGTTCGCCACCACAGCCGAACACGCAGAACAGCCGCCCCTGCAGGTGCCCGTGCAGGCTTTGCAGCGCCTGCTCCAAGGCGTCCGGCGTGTGCGCGTAGTCAACCACCACGGTGGGCAGGCCGTGTTCACCGCCAAGCCGGTTCATGCGCCCGGCGATCGGCTGCAGCTGCGACAGCAGCGCGGCGATGTCCGCCGGCGAATGGCCCAATGCATACAGCGCGCCGGCCACACCGAGCAGATTGTCCACATTGAAGCGGCCCAGCAGCGGCGACTGCACCGGGTGGCGCGCCCCCTCGACCACCAGGTCGAAGGCGATACCGCGGCCATCCAGAGTGATCGAGTCCGCACGCAGCGTGGCCTGCTGCGCGCCGCGCGAGCTGAGCCCGATCTGGGCAATGCCCGGATCCACCGTGCGCAGCAGTTCGCTGCCGAAGCTGTCATCCAGGTTGACCACCGCCGCCTTGAGGCCGGCGCGGTGGAACAGCTTGGCCTTGGCCGCACCGTACTGCGCCATGTCGCCGTGGTAGTCCAGATGGTCACGGGTGAGGTTGGTGAACACCGCCACGTCGTAGTGCACCGCGTCGACACGGCCCTGGTCGAGCGCGTGCGAGCTGACTTCCATGGCAATGGCCTGCGCACCCTGGTCGCGCAGCTGCGCCAGCACTTCATGCATCTGCAGCACCAGCGGCGTGGTGAAGCCGGTCGGCACCACATGGCCATACAGGCCCACGCCGAGCGTGCCGATGCTGCCGCTACGGGTGCCAAGCAGATGCCAGGCCTGGGCCAGCAGCTGCACGGTGGAGGTTTTGCCGTTGGTGCCGGTAACGCCGACCATGGTCATGGCGCGCGAAGGCTGGCCGTGGAACTGGTCGGCCATGGCACCCATGCGCGCGCGCAGGCCGGGCACGGCAATGGCGTCGGCCGGAGCCGGCAGCTCGGCCGGCGCCGGCGGATCAAACAGAATGGCAGCCGCGCCGGCGGCCTTGGCCTGCGCGACAAAGCCCAGCCCATGCGCGCCAAAGCCAGCAATGGCCACGAAGGCATTGCCCGGGCGCACGGCACGGCTGTCCAGCACCAGGCCGGTGATGGCGGGGTCGTGGCTGAGCGCCACGTCGGGAATCAACTGCGAAAGCAACATCGTCTGGCTCATTGCGTGCCTCCCTGCGCGGGCGGCAACGTGGCATGCGCGCTGGGCAGCGCGGCATCGAATTCAGCGGCAGCGTCCGGGGCGATGACCGCTTCCGGCGGCGGGGTCGGCAGCGACGACGCGGCATGCCCCATCTTTCCGGACTGCTGCGCGACCAGCCAGGCGTCGATATCGTCCGGCGGCACGTCCATCAGGCGCAGTGCGCCTTCCATGACGTTGTGGAACACCGGCGCGGACACCAGGCCGCCGTAGTACTTGCCCGCCTGCGGGTCGTTGATGACGATCACCGTGGCAAAGCGCGGGTTGGTCGCCGGCACCACGCCGGCAAACAAGGCGTTGTAGTGGCCGGCCTGGTAGCCGCCCGGGCCCGCCTTGCGCGCGGTGCCGGTCTTGCCGGCCACGTGGTATCCGAGCACGGCAGCGCCTTTGGCACCGCCCTGGGTGACCACGGTTTCCATCATCGCCACCACTTCCTTGGCGACCTTCTCATCAATGATCTGCTTGCCTTCGTTGTGCTGGCCCTTGACGAAGGTCGGCGCGATCAGCCGGCCGCCATTGCCCAGCGCGGAGTACGCGGTGGCGATCTGCAGCGGCGTGACGTTCAGGCCATAGCCGTAGGACATGGTGGTCTTGGACGGACCACTCCAGCGCGCGGGCGGCGGCAGCACGCCGGCCGATTCGCCGGGGAAGCCGCTGTGCGGCGACGAACCGTAGCCGAAGCTGTGCACCGAGTCGTAGAACACCTGGTCGGGCATCTTCGCGGCGATCTTGGCCGCGCCGATGTTCGAGCTGCGGGTGATCACCCCGGTGACGTTGAGTACACCGTTGTTACGCGGCACATCCTTGATGGTGTAACGCCCCAGGGCCATGTAGCCCGGGTTGGTGTCGATGATGGTGTCCTTGGTGACCGCGCCGGTCTGCAGCGCCGAGGCGATGGTCAGCGGCTTCATGGTCGAACCGGGCTCGACCAGGTCGGTCACGGCGCGGTTGCGGCGCGTATCCGGCGCGGTACCACCCACCGAATTGGGGTTGTAGGTGGGCAGGTTGACCATGGCCAGGATTTCGCCGGTGGCCACGTCCATGATCACCATCGAACCGCCGGCCGCCTTGTTGGCGATCAGCGCGCTGCGCAGCTCCTTGAAGGCCAGGAACTGGATGCGGCGGTCGATGCTGAGGGTGAGGTCCTTGCCCGGCTCGGCCGCGCGCAGCAGGTCGCTCTCGACCGTTTCGCCCTTGCGGTTGCGGATCACCCGCTTGGCACCGGGCTTGCCGCGCAGCCATTCGTCGAAGGCCAGTTCCAGCCCTTCCTGGCCGCGATCGTCGATGTTGGTGAAGCCGAGCACGTGCGCCATCGCCTCACCCTGCGGGTAGAAGCGACGGAACTCGCGCTGCGAGGCCACGCCCGGAATCTTCAGGGCGACCACTTTCTCGGCATCGTCGGGGTTGATCCGGCGACGCAGGAACATGAATTCCTTGTCCGACTTCTGCGACAGCTTTGAGCTCAGCTCGTCCAGCGGCATGCCCAGCGCGGTGGCCAGCTCGGGAATGCGGTCGGGCGCGCGCAGCAGTTCCTGCGGGTTGACCCAGATCGAGGCGACCGGCGTGGACACGGCCACCGGCTCGCCGTTGCGGTCGGTGATCATGCCGCGCGAGGTGTTGATCGGCAGTTCGCGCAGGTAGCGGGCTTCACCCTGGCGCTGGTAGAAATCGCTGTTGATGATCTGCACGTAGGCGGCACGGCCGACCAGCGACACCGAGCACAGCCCCAGCGCCAGTCCCACCCACTGCAGGCGGCGGCGCAGGTTGAAGCTGTTGCGTGCGCGGTTGCGACCGGAGCCGTTCATGGGCGCACCACCACGACGTCATTGGCTTCCGGGAACTTCATGCCCAGGCGCTCACGTGCCACCCGGTCAACGCGGGTGGCTTCGGCCAAGGTGGCCTGCTCCAGCTGCAGGCGGCCGAATTCGATGTTCAGCTCGTCGCGGGCGCGCTCGGCGCGCGACAGTTCGACGAAGGTCTGCCGGTGACGGTGACGCATGAACACCACACCGATCGCCGAGGCGATGGTGGCGGCCAGCAGGATCACCAGCAGCAGGCGACTCATGCCGGCTCCCCGCGCTTTTCGGCCACGCGCAGCACGGCGCTGCGCGAGCGCGGATTGACCGCCAGCTCGTCGTCTTCGGCCTTGATGGCCCCGCCGATCAGATCCAGCGTGGGCACGAACGTCTGCTGCTCGGGCAGGCGGCGGTTGGCCGGCGGTGCCTTGGCATGGCGGTTCATGAACTGCTTGACGATGCGGTCTTCCAGCGAGTGGAAGCTGATCACCGCCAGGCGGCCGCCGGGCTTGAGCCGGGCCATCGCCGCATCGAGGCCGGCTTCGAGGTCGGCCAGCTCGCGGTTGATATGGATGCGGATGGCCTGGAAGCTGCGCGTGGCCGGGTGGATCTTGTCCTTGCCACGCGGCATCACCGAGGCGATCAGGTCGGCCAGCTGGGCGGTGCGGGTCAGCGGCTGGCTGGCACGCTTGGCCACGATGGCGCGGGCGATGCGGCGGCTCTGGCGCTCTTCGCCGTAGGTCCACAGCACATCGGCGATCTCGCGTTCTTCGGCGCTGGCAAGCCATTCAGCGGCGCTCTGGCCACTGTCCGGGTCCATGCGCATGTCCAGCGGACCGTCCTTGCCGAAGCTGAAACCGCGCTCGGCCACGTCCAGCTGCGGCGAGGACACGCCCAAATCGAACAGCACCCCGTCCAGCCCCTCGGCGGTGGCCGGCCAGTGCAGCAGGTCGGCAAAGCTGCCACGGAAGATGGAGACGCGCGGGTCCGGCGCAAAGTCGCGCTCGGCTACCGCAATTGCCTCCGGATCCTTGTCCATGACCAGCAGCGCGCCTCCCGGACCGAGCTGCTCGAGCACGCCGCGGGCGTGACCGCCACGGCCGAACGTGCCATCGAGATAGCGTCCGTTTTCGATCACCCTCAGGCCATCCAGGACCTGGGTGTACAGAACCGGCAGGTGACCCGCCGGCGACTGCGACACCGGGTGACCGGCCTGCGCGCCGCCGCGCATCCGGGCACCCCGGCTCACAACTTCAGGTCGAGCAACCCATCACCCAGATCCTCGTCAGACAACGTCTGCTGGATCAGCGCGCGATGAGCCTGCTCGCTCCACAATTCGAACTTGTCGCCCATGCCGAGCAACACCGCCTTCTTTTCAATGCCAACGGCACCACGGTGGCTGGCCGGAATACTGATGCGGCCGTTGCCATCCAGCTCCAGATGCGCGGCCGAACCGACCAGCTTCTGTTGCAGAAGGCGCACGACGCGCTGCGTGTTGGGCTTGGACATGACGTCGTCGCGGACCCGCTCCCACTCCGCCTCGGCGTACAGCCACAGGCAGCCGGACTCGAACGGGTTGTAGGTAAGGACCAGCCGGTTGTTGCTCACGCGCGCGACCAGGTCGCGATGCGCGGTCGGAACCGCCATGCGCCCTTTGTCGTCAACTGTGATGGCCGTCTCGCCCTGAAACACGACGCCTGCACCTTTCCTTCGCCCGGTGAAACATTGAACCACGAAAAACCACAAAAAACCCGGTTTTCCCTCTGTTGCCCACCTTAGCAGTGCCGTTCGGGTTGTCAACATCTTTGCGAGCGGCAAATCGCCTTGGACATCAAGGGCTTGCAGCAATGTTTAGAGACTTGTTCAAGGCTTATCCACAAGTTGCTGTTTCGTCTCAAATTTTGAGATTGAACAGAAGTTCAGTCCTGTGCAGGTGCTGTGAAACCTGGGCTCGCATTCATCGGTCGCGGTGTCGCGCCCCGCGCGCGGTTGCGCAAAACCGGCCACAATTCCGGCCATGTGTCTGCTCACCCTGGCCTGGAAGGTCCACCCGCGCTGGCAGCTGTTGATGGCCGGCAACCGCGATGAGTTCCACGCCCGCCCCACCGCCCCGCTGGCGGTGTGGCCGGCAGCCGAAGGAACGTTGCGTGCCGGTCGCGACCTGCGCTCCGGCGGCACCTGGGCCGGCATCAGCGGCAGCGGCCGCATGGCCGTGGTCACCAATGTGCGCGATCCCCTGGCCGCCCAGACCGGCCCTTCGCGGGGCGCGCTGGTGGCCCAGTACCTGCGCGACACCGCGCCGGCCGGGCGCTACGCCGACTGGCTGGCCGGCAGCGACCGCACCGCCAGCGCCGGGACACCCGCGGCACCGGCGTATGCGCCGTTCAACCTGGTGCTGGCCGACACCGCAAGCTGCGAGTTCCTGGGCAACCACCCACTGCAGCGCCAGACCCTGGCCGCCGGCATCCACGGGTTGTCCAACGGTCCGCTCGACGCGCCCTGGCCCAAGACACGCAGGCTCAATGCCGCCCTGCAGGCCTGGCTGGACAGTGGCAACGATGCGCTGGAGCCGCTGTGGCAGGCGCTGGCCGACACCACCCGGGCCGGGGACGCAGACCTGCCGGATACCGGAATTGGCCTGGAGCGGGAGCGCTGGCTGTCGTCGGCGTTCATTCGCAGTGCCGAATACGGCACCCGGGCCAGCACGATCATTGCATTGGATGCACAGGGTCGCGGCTTCATCCGCGAACGGCGGTTCGACCCCGCCGGTGCCTGTGTCGGCGAGAGCGTGCTGCACGTGGACGGACACTGACCGGTTGTCGCCGATGACACCTTGCAGAGTGCATCACTACGGATGGGGCACCTGCGACACCGACCGACGCAGATACTGACCCGCCCTGCCCGGCGTGATCGCATGCGTTCCATGACCCAGCGTGTCGTATTGACCCATTCCCTGGCCCTCGGCCTCGGGCTCGGGACCGGCCTCTTGCTGTGCGCGGGCCAGGGCGTCGCAGGCGCGGCCCCCGGGGCCCAGGTGGAAGGCGCACTGGTCGACGCGCCCTATCAGGCGCATTTCCGTCGCGACCATCCCGGAAGCAGCCGGCTGTACTGGGCCGACGGCCGGGTGGGTGTCAGCCATGGCCGGATCGCCTTTGATGGCCGGATGTCGGTGCCGGCGTCGGCCAGCCGCAACAGCACGGTCTATCTGACCAGCGACCGCATCGCCAGCCGCGATGACTTCCTGCGCAGCCAGCCCCGTGCCCGCCGGGTGGGGCAGATCACCCCGCAATCGCGGTTCCTGCTGGAGGTTCCCCACGACATCGACGTGGACGAGTTCACCACCGTGGTGCTGTGGTCGGCGACCGACCAGCAGCTGATCTCCAGTGCCCGCTACAGAAGCGCCTGGGATGACGAACCCATCGAGGATTGAAACGTGGGCGCTTTCCCGGTGAACCCGGGAAAGCGGCGGAGCCGGCCGATAAGCCGGGTTCTGTCGTGGACAGTCATTCCTCTAGGCGACACGTCACCGTGGCGCTCAAGCAACCTACCCGGTCCCGACGCGGGCCACGTCATAGGACCCTATTTGGTCTTGCTCCAGGTGGGGTTTGCCGTGCCGGTCTGTTGCCAGACTCGCGGTGCGCTCTTACCGCACCATTTCACCCTTGCCGGCTCTCCGGAGAGAACGTAGGCGGTATCTTTCTGTTGCACTTTCCGTCGGCTTGCGCCGCCCAGGCGTTACCTGGCACCTTGCCCTGTGGAGCCCGGACTTTCCTCGGCATTCCCGAAGGAATGACGCGACTGTCTGGCCGACTCCGCCGCGTGCATTTTCACACACCCGGCCCCGAACCGACAGCCCTGGCTGTCGCACCCGGCACGGCGCGTTCATATGAAATGCGCGTTTCTGGAAAGTCGGCACGGTGCTGACCGGCTAGCGTCGGCTGGACTGCCGAACCGAGGTTCCTGCATGCCCAGGCCTTTGCCGCCGACCCCGCCCGTCAACGTCGCGCCACGGCCCCCGGTACGCCCGCCTCGCTCGAACGCCCCGCCGCAATCGCAACTGGCTTTGTGCGACGTGGCCAATCTGCCGACAGGGAACGCCGTCACTGCCGCGCCGCCGTCGCCTCAGGAGCTGATCGCCCGGATCCATGCGGACGACCTGAGCCTTTGCCGGATGATGGCGCATGGGCGCGACACACACACCACGGCCAGAACCGCAGACGCGCAGACGATCATCGACGGACTGGCAGGACGTCGGGGGCTGCTGGCGCGGGCAACGGCCGATGACCTGTACCGCTGGTCGAAGCATGTCGATGCCGCACCGTTCGGCCAGCATCTGCAGGACCGCATCGAATGCGCCGGACTCGATCGGATCCTGCTGGCGCTGCAACGCGCCGCGTTGTCACCGTCACAGCGTCTGCGCATCGGCGAAGCCCTGCGCGATGCCGGCGCACGCACCGCATCGGTGCGCGCGGGCCTGAACCTGAGCCATGCCGAACTGGAACTGGTTCGCGCTGACGCGCTGCTGGACCGCCTGATGCCAACGCGTCGCGCCGCTACCCTGCAGTTGGCGGCGCTTACCGCCAATCCGATGACGGCAGCCCATGAACGGAGCGATCCCAACCGGGCAGCGCTGCGCGTCGAGCGTGCCACGGCTTACCAGCAAGCCGCCATGGTCAGCCGCCGTTTTGGCTACGAAACACGCTGCCCCGCGTGGACCTTCATCCAGACGCACACCACGCGGGAGAACCGCGCCAGGGCCAGGCAACTGGCGATTCTCAGCAAAACACCCGAGGCGAAGCGTCGTGGTATCACGCTGGCCCTGCCTTGAACGTTCAGCTGCCGTAGAGCGCCTTGCGCGGGGCTCCGGTCAATTCCGCGGCCAGCTTGGCCGCGGTGGACGGCGGCAGGTGTTCGCTGAGCTTGGCGTACACGCGCCGCCCGTGCTGCAGCTGGGCTTCGGCATCGTCGGCCGCCCCCTGCACCATCACCACGAACTCGCCCTTGCGCTGGTTCTCGTCCGCCTCGACCTGGGCGCGCAGGCTGGCCAGGTCGCCATCCAGCACGGTCTCGAACAGCTTGGTCAGTTCGCGGGCCAGCACCGCCGGGCGCTGCGGGCCAAAGGCGTCAGCCATGTCGGCCAGCGACTCCGCGATGCGGTGTGAGGATTCGTAGAAGACCAGGGTCCGGGTTTCCCCTGCCAGCGCCTGCAGACGCTCGCGCCGGCCGGAGGCTTTGGCCGGCAGGAAGCCTTCAAAGGTGAAACGGTCGCTGGGCAGGCCCGCCACGCTCAGCGCGGCGATGGCCGCACACGCCCCGGGCACCGGGCTGACCCGGACACCGGCTTCGCGTGCGGCGCGCACCAGCCGGTAGCCGGGGTCGCTGACCAGCGGGGTACCCGCATCACTGACCAGGGCCAGCGATTCGCCGCCCAGCAGACGGCCGACGATGCGCTGGGCCAGCGCGTCCTCGTTGTGGTCATGAAGGGCCACCAGCGGCTGCTGGATGCCGAAATGGGCCAGCAGCTGACCGCTGCGGCGGGTGTCCTCGGCACAGATGGCCGCCACCGAGCGCAGCACCTCCTGCGCCCGCGGCGTCAGGTCGGCCAGGTTGCCGATCGGGGTGGCAACGACATACAGCGTAGGGACAGCACTCATCGCAACGGCACTCACAGGTCAAGGGTAGAATCGTACAGGTACCCGCTTACGGCTGCCCCATCGAATGGACCTGATCATGAACACGCCCGCCGCCCGGATCTCTGCCCTGTCGCTTGCTTTGCTGCTGATGGCCGGCTGCGCCACCACCAGCGTGACCAGCGCCCCGGAATCGCCGGCGCAGAGCCAGGCACTGGCACTGATCGAACAGGGCAAACCGCGCGATGCCGCGGTGCAGCTGGAGGCGCTGGCCAACACCCTGCGCGGCAGCGCCCGCAGCGCAGCGCTGGCCGACGCCGCCTTCGCCTGGCATGAAGCCGGCGACAACGCCCGCGCGCGCAGCCTGCTGGCCCAGGTCACCCCGCGTGGCCTGAGCGGAGCCAGCCTGCAGCGCTACCACCTGACCACGGCCGAGCTGGCCCTGCTCGACAAGCAGCCGGCGCAGGCGCTGGCGGCGTTGAAGGAGTCCTCGGACACCGTGGCCCCGACGCTGCGCACGCGTTGGCAGCTGGCCCGCGCCAATGCCCTGCAGGCCAACGGTGACGTGATCGGCGCGGCCACCGAGCGTGCACGCGCACATGCGTCGCTCAGTGGCACCGCGCGCACCGAAAACCAGCAGGCCATCGCCGGCCTGCTCGGCCAGCTGGATGACGCCGCCCTGCGCGCGCGCGCCGCCGCGCTGCCGGCCAACGAGCCGCTGTACAACTTCGCCGGCCGTGCGCTGATCGCCCGCGGCCTGCCGCTGCCGCGCCCGTTCGACCGCGATGGCGTGGCCCAGTTCGACACCAGCAAGCGCCCGCCCGCGCTGAGCGACGGCTACCGCCCGCCGGTGAAGATGGCGGTGCTGCTGCCACTCAGTGGTCGCCTGGCCACCGCCGCACAGCCGGTGCGCGACGGCCTGCTCAGCGGCTACTACGGGGAGACCCGCCGTCGCCCGGACATCCAGTTCTTCGACACCGCCGGCACCCCGGCCGGTGCCATCGCGGCGTATGACAAGGCGATCGTGGCCGGCGTCGACTTCGTGGTCGGGCCGTTGGGTCGCGATGAAGTGGACGCGGTGTTCGGCCGCACCGAACTGCCGGTGCCGGTGCTGGCACTGAATCGTGGCAAGAGCAGCCCGCCGGCCGGCAGCGCCGGTTTCTCGCTGGCTCCGGAAGACGACGGCATCATCGCCGCCGAGTACCTGCGCGGCCGCGAGCGTTCCAAGGTGCTGGTGCTGCACAGCAATGACGACAACGGCCGCCGTACCGCCGCCGCGTTCCGCGAGCGCTTCAGCCAGCGCGGCGGCCAGGTGATGGCCACGATTGGCGTGAACGACACGGTCGGCGATATCGGTGCGCAGATCCGCGCCGCGGGTGCGGTGGACGGCGTGCTGCTGGCGGTGAAGGCACCGCAGGCACGTCAGCTGGCTCCGCAGCTGGCGCTGGCCGGTGCCGGCGGTGCCAGCCGTGTCGGCACCTCACAGCTCACCCTGGGCACCGGCAAGCCGGAAGAAGACATGGCGCTGGACGGCATCGTCTATCCGAACGAAGCCTGGAACGTGCGCAGCGTACCCGGCCTGCCGTCGGCCGGTACCGCCGGCCAGCTGCTGCCGACCGCGCGCGGCGCGGCCGGGCGTCTGTTCGCGTTCGGTTTCGACGCCTGGAAGATCAGCGCGTATCTGGACAAGGTGGCCAACGAAGGCGGTCTGGCCGGAGCCACCGGCACCCTCTTCCTGGACAGCAACGGCAACGTACTGCGCGTCCCGGCGTGGTCCACCTTCAGCGGTGGTCGTCCGATGCCGGTCGCCAACTGAGCGCGGGGTGACCAGCACGCGGGCGCAGCGCGGTGCGGCGGTGGAAGCCGCCGCACTGACCCATCTGCGCGAGGCGGGGCTGCAGCTGCTGGCGCGCAACGTGCGCTTCAAAGGCGGTGAGCTGGACCTGGTGATGCGCGACGGCGACACCACGGTGTTCGTGGAGGTGCGCTATCGCGCCGATGGCCGGTTTGGGGGCGGTGCCGCTTCGGTGGACCTGCGCAAGCGGCGCAAAGTGGTGCTGGCGGCGCAGTTGTATCTGCAGCGGCATCCGGCGCTGGCGCGGCAGCCGTGTCGGTTTGATGTGGTGGATGCCAGCGGGGTGCCGGTGCAGCTGAGGTGGTTGCGCGGGGCGTTCCGGCTGGAGGATTGTGGATTTGCCTAGACATGTGGAGGGCCGGCCAACGGTCGGCGCACCCGGAATGATGAACGCTTCTTTGCCTGCTGCATTTTCGGCCGAACTGGGTGCGCTGCTGGGCGCGGAAGGCTGGCGCACCGATGCCGCCGCGCTGCAGGCGCACGCCCAGGACAACTCGTGGCGGCATGCGCTGCCGGCCGGCGTGGCACTGCCGATCGGGCGCGAGCAGGTAGTGGCGATCGTGCGTGCCTGCCGCGTGCACGGGGTGCCGATCGTGGCGCGCGGTGCCGGCACGGGTACCACCGGCGCGGCCGTGCCGGTGAACGGCAGCATCGTGCTGTCGCTGGCACGCATGAACCACATTCTGGACATCCAGCCCGGCAACCGCTGCGCGGTGGTCGAGCCCGGGGTACTCAACGGCGACCTGCAGCATGCACTGGCTCCGCACGGTTTGTTCTGGGCTCCGGATCCTTCCAGCGCTGACATCTGCAGCATTGGCGGCAACCTCGCGTGCAACGCGGGTGGGCCGCGCGCGGTGAAGTACGGCACCAGCCGCGACAATGTGCTGGGCCTGGTCGCGGTGACCGGTGCCGGCGAGCTCATCCAATGCGGCGGTGCCTATACCAAGGACGCCACCGGCTACGACCTCACCCATCTGCTGGTCGGCAGCGAAGGCACGCTGGCGGTGATTGTCGAGGCCACCCTGAAGCTGACCCCGCGCCCGGTGACCCAGGCCGGACTGCGTGTGCTGTATCGGGATGCCGACGCCGCCGCGGCCGCGGTTTCGCGCCTGATGGCGCAGCCGGTGGTACCCACCCGCCTGGAGTTCATGGACGCGCGCAGCCTGGAGCTGCTGCGTCGCAATGGCGCAGAAGTACCCGAGGCCGGCGCGATGCTGCTGGTGGAGGCCGACGGCGACCACGACACCCTGCCCTACCTGCTGCAGGCACTGGCCGAGGCCGCCGAAGGCGACGGCCTGCTGGCGCTGGACGTGGCGATGGAAGGGGCAGCGCGCGAGAAACTGTGGGCGGCGCGCAAGGCGCTCTCGCCGGCGCTGAAAAGCATCGCACCCGGCAAGATCAATGAAGACGTCGTCGTGCCCGTGTCGCGCATTCCGGACCTGGTGGCCGGTGTGCAGGCGCTCGCCCGTGAACACGATCTGGTGATCGTGACCTTCGGACATGCCGGCAATGGCAACCTGCACGTCAATATCCTCTATCACCCCGACGATGCCGACGAAAACGCGCGCGCGCAGGCGGCGCTGCCGAAGATCTTCGCGCTGACCCTGGCGCTGGGCGGCACGCTCTCGGGCGAGCACGGCATCGGCCTGGCCAAGCGCGACTTCATGGCCCAGGCGTTCAGCCCGGCCACGCTGGCCACCATGCGCGCGATCAAGCAGGCGCTGGATCCGGACGGCATTCTCAACCCGGGCAAAGTGCTGCCGCCGGGCTGAACGCGTCACGACGCGGCGGGCGCGCACCGGCCACTTTTGAAACTTGTTGCATGGGGGCGGCGTAGGGAAACCCTGACACTGCGCGCCCCTACCGACGAGGCCTGACAGTTTCGGCCATGCACAACGTCTGAAAATCGGCGCGCTGCGCGCGGTGGGGCTCCCTACCGCTACCAGCTACCGCCCATGTCCCTTCGTTGTGACCTGCGCCGCCGCGCGCCCTCGCTGCACCCGCTTGCCCTCAGCCTGCTGCTCGTCCTTGGCGTCGCGCCCGGAGCGGCGCTGGCGCGTGACCTGGATGGCGAGCATGAGGAGGTGACGGCAGCGGATCCGGTAGAGGACTGGCGCCTCTTCGATGGGGCCTCGTTACGGGTGACCGGCGGCAATACGCTGAACATCTTCGCCAACAGCGATTCGACCGTGGATCTCCAGGGGGCGACCGTGACGCGCGCGCCTGGCAGTGCCAATGAGGTCATCGCACTTTGGAACCGTTCCTCGCTCATCGCGCGCGACAGCACCCTGCTGGGCGGGACGCTCTACCTGACCGGCAGTTCACAGGCGACCCTGATCAACAGCGAACTTCGTCTGGTAACGCCGGCCAACGGATTCAACGGTGCCTACATCGGCATCGACCTGGACATTTTCCGCGGAGACGACAGCCGCCTGACCCTGGAAGGCAGCACGGTGGTGGTGGCCGACCGGCCGAATAATCCGGGCGACACATCGGGCATCGGCATCCGCATGGCGGAGGGTGAAGTCATCGTGCGCGGCGGCTCCCTGGTTGACGCCGCCAACGTCGGCGTGGCGATTCTGGGCACGGGTGAGCCGGATGTGCCGCGAATCCTGCGGGTGGACAACTCGGTGATCCGCACCGGTCGCGGCGCGGCGATCGACGTGGATCTCTCCGCGATGCGTGCGGCTCCTGTGCACATCTTCATTTCCAATGGTGCGAAGCTGGAAGGGGGCAATGGCGAAGCCCTCCGGGTCATGAGCAACAACGACGGCCCGAAGCAGGTCCTGTTCGAGGTCGATGATGCGCGCATCCAGGGTGATCTGATCAAGATCATTCCCGGTAACCAGGGCCGGTTGGACGCGCTGTTGACGAACAATGCGCGCATCGAAGGGCGCTTCATCCAGGTGACGTCCGCTGCCATTCAGTCGAACAGTACGTGGGCACTGAACGGCAACAGCACGGTCGGCCACCTGGACCTGAAAGACACCGGCACGGTGCTGCTGGGCAACGGAGCCGATGACGGCATCTTCAACACGCTGACGCTGGACCGCTTCACCGGCTCCGGTGGCACGCTCGTGTTCAACACCGTGCTGGCGGACGACAGCGCCCAGACTGACAAGGTGGTGATCAACGGTGATGCGGACGGCCACGCCGGTGTGGTGGTGCGCAACGCCGGCGGCCAGGGTGCACAGACTGACCAGGGCATCGCGCTGATCACCATCGACGGCAGTTCCAACGCTGAATTCGATCTGATCGGTCGCGCCACCGGCGGCCTGTACGACTACTTCCTGTTCAAGGGCGACGATGGCAACTGGTACCTGCGCTCGGAACTGCCGACGGAGCCGCCGCACGAGTGCGTGACCGACCCGAGCCTGCCGCAGTGCGAAGTCACGCTGCCGGTTGAGCCGATCGATCCCGAGCATCCGGACCCGGAGAACCCCGACCCGGAACAGCCGGAGCCGGAACAGCCCGATCCCGAGGAGCCGGGCAAGCCGCAGCCGGTATTGCGTCCGGAAACCGGTGCCTACCTGGCCAACCAGGCCGCCATGGGCCAACTGCTGCAGCACAGCGCGCAGACCCGCATGGGTCATGCCGGAGCCGACGACGGCCTGCGCACCTGGGCCCTGACCGAATTAGCCGAAAGCCGCCAGGCGCTGACCGGCCAGCAGACGCTCGAAGCCACCCGCCAGCGTCTGCAGGTGGGTGCGGACATCGGCGTGTTCGATGGCGGCCAGGGCCGCGTCGGCGCGATGCTGAGCGCCGGCAAGGCCGAGGCCACGGCGCGTTCGACCGTGACCGGCTACCGTGCCGACGGCACCGTGGAAGGCGGTTCGGTCGGTGCCTACGCGCACTGGTCAAATGACGCTTTGTATCTGGATGCCTCGGTACAACACGGCCGTTTCCGCAACACCGTGCACGGTGAAGGCCTGCAGGCCGAGCGTTATGACAGCCGTGCCTGGCAGAGCGCGATCGAAGCCGGTTACCGCTTCAACGTCGGCCGCGTCGGCAGCCTGGTCCTGAACCTGCAGCCGCAGCTGCAGCTGGGCTACACCGATGCACAGACCGATGAACACCGGGAATCCAACGGCACCGTGGTGCGCAGCGCCGGGGCCAGTGGCCTGTCCACGCGCCTGGGACTGCGTCTGCAAGGCGACGCGGTAACCGGCGGCAACCGCTTTGCGCCGTATGTTGCGCTGAACGCGTACCGCGACACCCGCACCGCCGGCATGGTCTTCGACGGCGAACGCATCGACGGCGGCGTGCCGCGCCATCGTGCCGAACTCACGCTCGGCGGAACGCTCGCGCTGGGCACCGGCTTCTCCGCATGGAGCGACTTCACCGCCAGCCAGGGCGCGGACGGCTTCCGCGAACTGGGCGCCCGCATCGGAGCCGCCTGGCGCTGGTGACACCGCGCAGGACGCGCCGCCCTCTTTTTCTCTCCCCCCTACAGGAACACTGCAATGACCCATTACGACGGTACCCACCGCCGCATTCCGGCACTGCGCCCGCTGACCTGCGGCGTGCTGCTGGCCCTGACGACCCTGCCGATGCACAGCGTGCTGGCAGGCAGTCTGAATGGTGAAGACAAAACCATCGATGGCACCCATGCAATCGAGGACTGGACGCTGGTCAATGGGGCCAAGCTGACCGTCAACAACGGCGGCACCCACGCGATCATGGCCACCGCAAGCAATGTCACGCTCGACAACGCCACCGTCGAACGCGTTGCAGGCAACGTGGCAGTACACGCACTGGAACTCCGTGAGGGCTCCACTGCTACGGCCACCCGCTCCCACATCAAGGGGGGCGGCATCATGATGACGGGCGATGCCCAGCTGACCATGACCGGCAGCTCGCTCACCATCGACGGCACCGCGCCCGGGTTGGATGACGGCCGCCTGACGGCCTACGGCATCAACGTCTACAACCCGGGTGCGCTGGGAAATCCCAATGTGCTGCTGGACAGTTCCACCATCAGCGTGGTTGCGCGCGAGGGTGCAGGTCACTACAACAGTGGCATCGGTGCCTACCTGCGTGCAGGTGGCATCGAGATGCGCAACGGCTCGGCCATCAGCGCCGCGCATGTCGGTGTGATCCTGCATGGGTCGGAGACGCTGGCACACGACCTACGTCTGCACATGGATGATTCGCACATCACCTCGGGCAATGGCGCAGCTATTGAGATCGTCGCTCAGGGCGCTGCGCGCAACACGTTCGATGTCATTGTCGCCAACGGCTCCACTCTCACTGGAACGGACGGCAACCTGCTGCTCGTGCGCTCTTTCAACGGGCTGCCCGCCACGGGCAACAACACGGTGAACTTCGCCGTCGACGATACATCGCTGGAAGGCAATGTCACCTTCGACGACACGAACATGACAGGGCGGGTCAACGTCACCCTGCGCAACGCCGCCAGCCTGAAGGGCATCTTCAACAACGTCAGCTCGGCCAACATCGGCACCGGCAGCACCTGGACCCTGGCCGGCGACAGCACGGTAGGTCACCTGGAGCTGGACAACACCGGCACCGTGGTGCTGGGCAACGGGGCCATCGACGGCACCTACAACACGCTGTCGCTGGACAGCTTCGACGGCAGCGGCGGCACCTTTGTCTTCAACACTGTATTCGGGGATGACACCTCGGCCACCGACAAGCTCGTCATCACGGGCGATGCCGACGGTCAGGCCGGCGTAGAGGTACGCAACGCCGGCGGTCAGGGTGCACAGACCACGGACGGCATCGAGCTGATCACCATCGGCGGCGACTCGAACGCCGATTTCACGCTGATCGGTCGCGCCGTCGGTGGTGTGTACGAGTACAAGCTGGTCCAGGGCGACGACGGCAATTGGTACCTGCGCTCGGAACTGGACGACGGCACGGAGCCGGAACCGGAACCGGAACCGCCGCATGACTGCGTGACCGACCCGAGCCTGCCGCAGTGCGAAATCACGCTGCCGGTCGAGCCCATCGATCCCATCGATCCGGAGAACCCTGATCCGGAAAACCCTGATCCGGAGAACCCTGATCCGGAGAATCCCGATCCGGAACAGCCGGATCCGGAAGAACCCGGCAAGCCGCAGCCGGTATTGCGTCCGGAAACCGGTGCCTACCTGGCCAACCAGCACGCGATGGACCAGCTGCTGCAGCACAGCGCGCAGACCCGCATGGGCCATGCCGGTGCCGAGGATGGCCTGCGCACCTGGGCCCTGACCGAGGTGGCCGAAAGCCGCCAGGCGCTGACCGGCCAGCAGACGCTCGAAGCCACCCGCCAGCGTCTGCAGGTGGGCGCGGACATCGGTGTGTTCGATGGCGGCCAGGGGCGCGTCGGCGCGATGCTGAGCGCCGGCAAGGCCGAGGCCACNNACGCCCTGTATCTGGATGCCTCGGTGCAGCACGGTCGCTTCCGCAACACGGTGCACGGTGAAGGCCTGCAGGCCGAGCGCTACGACAGCCGGGCCTGGCAGAGCGCGATCGAAGCCGGCTACCGCTTCAACGTCGGCCGCGTCGGCGGCCTCGCGCTCAACCTGCAGCCGCAGCTGCAGCTGAGCTACACCGATGCCCGGACCGATCAACACCTGGAATCCAACGGCACCGTGGTGCGCAGCGCCGGGGCCAGCGGTCTGTCCACGCGCGTTGGCCTGCGTCTGCAGGGTGAGGCGGTGACCGCCGGCAACCACTTCGCGCCGTATGTGGCGGTGAATGCGTACCGCGACACCCGCACCGCCGGCGTGGTCTTCGACGGCGAACGCATCGACGGTGGTATGCCGCGCCACCGCGCCGAACTCAACGTGGGTGGTCAGTTGCAGATGGGCAACGGCTTCTCGGCCTGGGGCGAGGTGGGAGCCAGTCATGGCGAAGACCGCTACCGCGAGATTGGTGCCCGGATCGGTGCTGCGTTCCGCTGGTAACGACTGAAATACGACAACGCCGGGCATTGCCCGGCGTTGTCGCATCTGCCCCTTGAAGATATCGATCACAACGAATGAAAAATAACCACACGACGCGTCCTGCCCTCCCCTCACTCCGGCCGATCAGCTGCGGCATCCTGCTGGCCCTGGCGGGCCTGCCGGCCTCTCCGCTGATGGCGCGCGACCTCAATGGTGAAGAAGAAACCGTCACCGAGGCCGATACGCCCGAAAGCTGGCGGCTGACCAACGGAGCCCGCCTGGAGGTCACCGGTGGCAGCACGCTGGGCCTCGTGGCCACCGACAGCCGGATCCGGCTGGACGGTGCCACGGTGGCCCGCAACGGCACCGATGACTGGCACGCGCTGGAGCTGCGCGGCAGTTCCACGCTGACAGGCGACGGCAACCGCATCGCGAATGGCGGCATCCTGATCAGCGACACGTCGTTCGCCATTCTGCGCGGCACTGACATCCGCATCGACGCAGATGCACCCGGTTTCGATCGGCTGAGCACCATCGGCATCACCCTCCTGGGCGCGACCGACGGCGACAGACCGCGGCTGACCCTGTCCAACAGTCTCATCACGGTGGTGGACAACCCGGCGAAGGACTACTTCAACTCCGGCATCGGCATCAGCCAGGGAGCCGGAGAGGTGCTGCTGCAACAAGGCACAAAGATCGTTGCGGACAATGTGGGCGTACTGCTGCGCGGCATCGGAGCCAACACCCAGCCGATTTCGCTGGTACTGGACAACGCTGACATCCAGACCCGGCACGGGCCTGCCCTGCACGTGGCCCCCGGCGACACCGCCAGCCGCGATTACGGCCTCACCGTTGCCAATGGCTCGACGCTGCGCGCGGGTAACGGCATCCTCCTGCACGTTGGCGGCCTGCCCGGCAGCGTGGCGACCGGCCAGACCACGGTTCGGTTGAATGTCGACGATTCGGTGCTGGTAGGCGATGTCATCTTCGATCCTGCCACGGTCAACGGCACGCTCGACGTATCGCTGTACAACACGGCCTACGTGCTCGGCCGCTTCCAGGACGTGAACCGGGTTTCGGTCATCGGTGGCGCACGCTGGCATCTCACCGGCGACAGTCGCGTGCGCGAGTTGTGGTTGAACGGGACGGGATCGGTGAAACTGGGTACGGGCGACGGCTTCAACACGCTCACCGTTGAAACGTTCGAAGGCCGACAGGGCACGCTGATCTTCAACAGTGTGCTGGGAGATGATGCTTCGCTCACCGACCGCCTGATCATCACCGGCGACGCCACCGGCGAAGCGGGTGTGCAGGTGGTCAATGCCGGCGGCCAGGGTGCCCAGACCGACCAGGGCATCGAGCTGATCCGGATCGACGGGGCGTCCGATGCCGAGTTCGAACTGATTGGTCGTGCCGTCGGTGGACAATACGAGTACGCGCTGATCAAGGATGCCAACGGCAACTGGTACCTGCGTTCGCAGCGCGAAGAGCCGGAACTGCCGCACGAGTGCGCGCAGAATCCGCAGCTGCCGCAGTGCGAGATCACGCTGCCGGTCGAACCCATCGAACCCATCGATCCAGAACAACCGGATCCTGAGCATCCTGATCCGGAAAACCCCGATCCGGAACAGCCGGATCCGGAAGAGCCCGGCAAGCCGCAGCCGGTACTGCGCCCGGAAACCGGTGCCTACCTGGCCAACCAGGCCGCGATGGACCAGCTGCTCCAGCACAGCGCGCAGACGCGCATGGGCCATGCCGGTGCCAAGGATGGCCTGCGCACCTGGGCGGGAACGGAGGTGGCCGAAAGCCGCCAGGCGCTGACCGGCCAGCAGAAACTCGAAGCTACCCGCCAGCGACTGCAGGTGGGCGCGGACATCGGTGTGTTCGACGGCGGCCAGGGCCGCATCGGCGCGATGCTGGGCGCCGGCAAGGCCGAGGCCACNNACGCCCTGTATCTGGATGCCTCCGTGCAGCACGGTCGCTTCCGCAACACGGTGCACGGTGAAGGCCTGCAGGCCGAGCGTTATGACAGCCGTGCCTGGCAGAGCGCGATCGAAGCCGGCTACCGCTTCAATGTCGGCCGCGTCGGCGGCCTCGCGCTGAACCTGCAGCCGCAGCTGCAGCTGAGCTACACCGATGCCCGGACCGATCAACACCTGGAATCCAACGGCACCGTGGTGCGCAGCGCCGGGTCCAGCGGCCTGTCCACGCGCCTGGGCCTGCGCCTGCAGGGTGAAGCGGTGAACGGCGGCAACCACGTCGCGCCGTATGTGGCGGTGAATGCGTACCGCGACACCCGCACCGCCGGCGTGGTCTTCGACGGCGAACGCATCGACGGTGGTATGCCGCGCCACCGCGCCGAACTCACCGCAGGCGGACAGCTGCGCCTGAGCTCGGGCCTTTCGGCTTGGGGTGACGTCAGCGCCGTTCGGGGTGAGCACCGCTACCGTGACCTCGGCGCACGCATCGGCGTGAACTGGCGTTGGTAAGGACATGAATCCGCACATGAAGCGCCATTCCAACATCCACCGCCCCGCCCTGCGCCCGTTGGCGTGCGGCGTCCTGCTTGCACTGAGCACCGCCACTTCACCGGTGCTGGCGCGCCACCTGGACAATGAGAACGCAACGATCGAACAGGACCACGCGGTCGAAGCGTGGCGATTGACCGGCACGTCGCATCTGACGGTCAACGGAGCCACCACTCACCAGATTTCGATCCAGGACACCAGCACCGTGACGCTGAACGGTGCGACGCTGCAGCACGAGGTAGGTCCCACCGCCAGCACCTACACACTGTCGGTACTGGACAACGGCACCGCCACGGCGACCGGGACCGCGTTCGTCAACGGCGGCGTATGGGTCGCGAACAATGGCCGCGCCGTTCTTACCGGCAGCACCATCACGTTCCATGCCGACGCGCCCTCCTATGGAGGCCAGCTGCGCCCCTACTGGGGGATGAGCATCAACAACGATGCCACACGCGGCACGCCCAGTGCGCTGCTCGACGCGACCACCCTCACCGTCGCCGACCGCGAAGACAAGGAGCACTACAGCTCCGGCATCGGCGTGCACATGGCGGCGGGCGAGCTGGTCATGCGCAATGCGTCGCGCATCGAGGCCGCCAACGTTGGCGTGATCATGCATGGTTCGGACAGCCAGAACCATGCGCTGAGCCTCAGCCTCGACAGCGCGCATATCCGTGGCGGTCGAAATGCCGCCATCGAGATCAACGCCTCGAAGGGCGCGGAAAACACCTTCAATGTCCAGGTCGCCAACGGTTCCACGCTCAGCGGTGGAGATGGCAATCTGTTGCTCGTTCGCGCGTATCGCGATACGGAGACCACCGGCAACACGCTGGTCACCTTCGATGTCGACAACAGCCACCTGGACGGCAATGTGACCTTCGACGACAGCGCGATGCGCGGACGGCTCGACGTGGCACTGCGGAACAATGCCCGCCTCAAGGGCCAGTTCAACAACGTCACGTCGGCCAGTATCGGCACCGGCAGCGCTTGGACGCTGACCGGTTCCAGCACCGTGGGGCATCTGGAGCTCGGCAGCACGGGTCGGGTGATGCTTGGCGACGGCCGCACGTTCAACACGCTGTCGCTGGACACGTTCCATGGCGATGGCGGCACGCTGGTGTTCAACACCGCGCTGGGCGATGACGGCTCGCAGACCGACAAGGTGGTCATCACCGGCGACGCGACCGGCAACGCCCACGTCGTGGTGACCAATGCCGGCGGTCAAGGCGCGCAGACCATCAACGGAATCGCGCTGATTGATATCGAGGGTCAGTCGCACGCGGAGTTCACGTTGCAGGGGCGTGCCACAGGGGGGCTGTATGAGTACGCCCTGGTCAAGGGAGCCGACGGCAGCTGGTACCTGCGCTCGGAGCTGGACGACGGCACCGGTCCGGAGCCGCCGCACGAATGCGTGGTCTATCCCGAACTGCCGCAGTGCGAGATCACGCTGCCGGTGGAGCCGATCGATCCGGAGCAGCCGGATCCGGAGCAGCCCGACAAGCCGCAGCCGGTACTGCGTCCTGAAACCGGTGCCTACCTGGCCAACCAGGCTGCCATGGGTCAGCTGCTGCAGCACAACGCCCGCGAGCGCATGGCCGCCGCACGGGCGGTCGAAGGCCTGCGCACCTGGGCATTCACCGGCCACAACGAGGGCCGCATGGACGTGACCGGTCAGCAGACCCTGCGTACCTCGCAGTCGCGCCTGCAGGTCGGGGCCGACATCGGCACATTCGACCGCGGCCAGGGCCGCGTCGGTGCGCTGTTGACCGCCGGCAAGGCCGAAGCGACGGCACGTTCCACGGTGACCGGTTATCGCGCCGATGCCCGCGTGGAAGGCGGTGCCGCAGGCCTGTACGCGCACTGGACCAACGATGCGCTGTACCTGGACGCCTCGGTCCAGCGGGGCCGGTTCCGCAACCGCGTGATGGGCGAAGGCGTGGCGGTGGAGCGCTACGACACCGGCCTGTTGCAGACCACGTTGGAGGCCGGTTACCGCTTCGACGCGGGCCACCTTGGCAACCTGCCGCTGCACCTGGAGCCGCAGCTGCAGCTGACCCATACCACCGCGCGCATGGACGCACATGTCGAAAGCAACGGCACCGTCGTGGAACGGGCGGGCGGCAACGGCCTGGCCACGCGCGTGGGGCTGCGCCTGGAGGGTGAGGCGACATTGGCGAAGGCCCACCTCACCGCGTACCTGCAGATCGACGGATACCACGATGCACGCCGCGCGGCGCTGTCCTTCGACGGCGAAACCGTGGAAGGCGGCGCGCCGGGCAGCCGTGTCGCGCTGCGCGCCGGTGGGCAGCTTCAGGTCGGTTCCGGGCTTGCAGCGTGGGGCGAGCTGGGGGGCAGCCAAGGGGCCGGGAACTACCGGGATGTCGGCGCGCGTGTTGGCGTGTCGTATCGCTGGTAACGGGCGATGCTGTGCCGACAGCGCCGGGCATTGCCCGGCGTTGTCGTATCAGGTGACCTCAGAGAAAGTGCTCGTAACCGGGCTGGTCACGGGCGTGGCCGGCGGCATCCACGCCCTGCCCTGCCACGGTGTGACCGATGCGCGTCAACGGCACGTCCAGCCGCTGCGCCAGCGCGGTGACCGCGTCGCGGCGGGCACGCGGCACGGTGAAGCAGAGTTCGTAGTCGTCCCCAGCACGCAGGGCCGCTTCACGGGCATGCGTTTCACCCACCCGCGCCCGTGCGGCAGCAGAGATCGGCAGGCGGGCGGGATCGAGGCGTGCACCCAGGCCACTGCGTGCACAGATGTGGCCGAGGTCGGCGAGCAGGCCGTCGGAAATGTCCACCGCCGCGTGCGCCACACCCACCAGCGCGCGGCCCAGGGCCACGCGCGGCGTCGGCCGCGCGAGTCGCTGACGCAGGTACTCCACTTGCGCGTCGTCGGCCGGCCTGGTCACGTCGAGCGTGCCCCCCTGCCAGGCGCGCAGCGCCACCGCCGCGTCACCCAGGGTGCCACTCACCCAGATGTCGTCGCCCACTTCAGCCGCGTCGCGGCGCAGCGCCGTGCCGGGGGCCACCTGCCCCATCGCGGTGACGGACAGTGACAGCGGGCCGCGCGTGGTGTCGCCACCGGCCAGGACCATGCCGTGCGCATCGGCGAGCGCGAAGAAGCCGTCGGCGAATGCCTCGATCCAGGCATCGCCGGCCTCCGGCAGCGAGAGTGCCAGCGTGCACCACGCCGGCTGCGCGCCCATCGCAGCGAGGTCGGACAGGTTCACGGCCAGCGTCTTCCAGCCGATGTCGGCCGGCGGAGTTTCGGGCGGGAAATGCACACCGCTGTTGAGCGTGTCGGCGGTCACCACCAGCTGCAGGCCGGGAGCCGGCTGCAGCAGAGCGGCGTCGTCACCGATGCCCAGCACCACGTCCGCGCGGTCGCGGGTACGCGCGCGGATCCGGTCGATCAGGGAGAACTCGGTCAGGGCCATGCCGGCATGGCCCGGCTCAGCCGCCGTTCTCGGCCTTGCGCCATTCCACGGCGGCACGGTCCAGCACGCCGTTGACGTAGGTGTGGCCGTGCTCGGAGCCGAACCGCTTGACCGATTCAATGGCTTCGTTGATCACCACGCGGTACGGCACGTCCAGGCGGAAGCGCAGCTCATAGGCGGCCACGCGCAACGCGGCGCGTTCGATCGCGTCCACTTCTTCGATGCCACGGTCCAGGTACGGAGTCAGTGCCTCGTCCAGGTCCTTGCGGTTATCGAGTACGCCATGGATCAAGGCCTCGAAATAGGCCAGGTCGGCGATTTCACGGGCCTGCTCGTGCGCGAACTGGGCGATCTGGGTCTGTGCGGTGCCGCCGGAGATCTGCCAGGCGTAAATGGCCTGCAGGGCACGACGGCGCGCGCGCGAGCGCAGCACCGGGTCGATGCCATCGCGGCGGACCGGCTTGCCGGACGGCTTGCCCGGGGATTTATTGTTCAAGGCAACTGCTCCAGAAGATTGACCATTTCCAACGCCGCCAGTGCGGCTTCCTCGCCCTTGTTGCCATGGCTGCCGCCGGCACGGGCTTCGGCATCTTCGGCACGCTCCACCGCCAGCACGCCGTTCAGCACCGGTACCCCGAAGTCCAGCTGCACGCGCATCAGGCCTTCGGCGCAGCGGTCGGCCACGTGCTCGTAATGGCGGGTGTCACCCCGGATCACGCAGCCCAGGGTGATGATGGCGGCATGTTCATGCGCGGCGGCCAGGCGGGCGGCCACCAGCGGCAGCTCCCAGGCACCCGGGACGCGGATCACGTCGATGTCGGCTTCGGCAATGCCGTTGCCGGCCAGGCTCTGCCGCGCACCGGCGACCAGCACGTCAGTGATGCGGGCATTCCAGCGGCTGGCGAGGATGGCGAAGCGGGCCGTTTCCGGCGTGCGGAGGTCGCCTTCGTAGTGGCTCATGGTCAAAAGGGTCCAATAGATGGTGGGTATTCTAGCGTAGAGCCGGGCTCTGCCCGGCTGCGCGACATATTTTCAGCCGGGCAGCGCCCGGCCCCACGGGTCACGGGGTGACGGTCTCGACCACTTCCAGGCCGTAGCCGGACAGGCCGATCTGGCGGCGCGGGGTGCCCAGCACCCGCAGCTTGCCCAGGCCCAGGTCGGACAGGATCTGCGCGCCGGCACCGTTGCGCCGCCACTGGCTCACGTCCTTGTCCTTGCCCGGGGCCACCGGTTGCGGCTGCTGGCGCAGCCGGGCCAGCAGGGCCTGGCCGTCGCGCGGGGCCGACAGCACCACCATCACCCCGCGTTCGACGGCGGCAATGGCGCGCAGGGCATCGGTGGCGGCCACACCGAAGTCATCTCGCCGCCAGTGCAGCAGGTCGGCCAGCGGGTTCTCCACCTGCACCCGGACCAGGGTCGGCTCGGCATCCACCGTGCCGCGCACCATCGCAAAGTGCACGTCGTGGGCGATGCGGTCGCGGTAGGTCACCAGGGTGAACGGCCCGAACTCGGTGTCGATCTCGCGCTCGTCGACGCGTTCGACGGTCTTTTCGGTGGCCAGGCGGTAGGCGATGAGGTCGGCAATGGAACCGATCTTCAGCCCGTGCTCGCGCGCGAACACTTCCAGCTCCGGGCGGCGCGCCATGCTGCCGTCGGGATTGAGGATCTCCACCAGTACCCCGGCCGGCTCCAGCCCGGCCAGCATGGCCAGGTCCACGCCCGCTTCGGTATGCCCGGCGCGGGTCAGCACGCCACCCGGCTGGGCGATCAGCGGGAAGATGTGGCCCGGCTGGTGCAGGTCGCTGGGCTTGGCATCCGGCTTCACCGCGGTGCGGATGGTGTGGGCGCGGTCATACGCGGAAATACCGGTGGTGACGCCCTCGGCGGCTTCAATGCTGACCGTGAAGTTGGTCTGGAACTGTGCGGTATTGGCCTGCACCATCGGGGCCAGCCCCAGGTCGGCGGCGCGCTCACGGGTCAGCGGCAGGCACACCAGGCCACGCCCATGCGTGACCATGAAATTGATGTCCGACGGCTTGACCAGCTCGGCGGCCATGATCAGGTCGCCTTCATTCTCGCGGTCTTCGTCGTCGACGATGACCACCATGCGGCCCTGGCGGATGTCTTCCAGAATCTCGGGAATGGGGGCGAAGTTCATGCATGTGCTCCGGTCAGGCGTTCCACATAACGGGCGATCAGGTCGATTTCCAGGTTGACCGCGCTGCCCACGCGGGCCGTCGCAAAGGCGGTATGGGCGACGGTGTGCGGGATCAGCGCGACCTCGAAGCCGGCGTCATCGACATCGTTGACGGTCAGGCTGACCCCGTCGACGCAGATCGAGCCCTTCTTCGCGATGTAGCGCAGCAGGCCTGCCGGTGCGGCGAAGCGCCAGCGCTGTGCACGTGCGTCGTCATGGATGGACACCACTTCACCCAGGCCATCGACATGGCCGCTGACCAGGTGGCCACCGAGGCGGTCGGTCGGGCGCATGGCGCGCTCCAGATTGATGATCGCGCCGTCGGTGAGTTGACCCAGGGTGGTCAGGCCCAGCGTCTCGGTCGAGGCATCGGCCTGGAAGGACACCGCGTCAAAGGCGATCACGGTCAGGCACACGCCATTGATGGCGATGCTTTCGCCCAGCTGGACGTGGTCGAACGGCAGGCTGCCGACGTGGAAAGTAAAGCGGACATCGCCGCCGAGGGATTCGCGTGCGGCCACATGGCCGACGCCTTCGATGATTCCGGTAAACAAGGGAACGTTCTCCGCGAAAAGTGAGCGAAAAACGCCGCAAGGCAAACAGGCGGGCACAGAGCCCTGGCAGGCCCTGAAGCACCGTCTTCTTTCATCCGGACTATACCGTCGGCTCCGGCATTGGACCGGATCTGCTGACCTTCCGGAAAAAACCGGAAGCGCTCGCGGGCTCGTGCTTGCGCACCTACCGCCGGTGGGGAATCGCACCCCGCCCTGAAGACGTTTGGTTATGCCGGCGAACCGGCCCAGCCATTGTAACAGCCCTGGCTGAGCGCTCGCTTTCTGTAAAGTATTTGTTAAACTTCGCGCCGCGGCGATGATCGCCGCCCTGCCGTCCCACGAAGGGCCGGCTGAAATGGACCTCATTCCCCAAGGAACCGCCATGCGCAAGATTCTCGTTCTGGCCGCCGCCCTGCTGGCAGCCGCTCCGCTCGCCGCTTCGGCCGACGCGCTCAGCTACACCTATGTTGAAGGCGGCTGGACCCAGCTGCAGGTCAGCCAGCCGGGCAGCAACCCGAAGCTGGACGGCGGCTACATCCGCGGTTCGTTCGCGATTGCCGAGCAGGTCTATGTGTTCGGTGGCTACAGCACCGTGTCCAAGAAGTACCACTACGAAGACATCTACGGCCCCTACAGCCTGGAAAACACCATCGAGCAGCCGGAGCTCGGCATTGGCTACCACATGCCGATCAGCGATCGCCTGGACTTCACTGCCGACATCGCCTGGATGCGCATCAACAATGAAGTGAAGTACAAGGACGACCAGTTCTCCGAGCGTGAAGAATTCCACACCAACGCCGGCCGTGCGGCCTTCGGCGTGCGTGGCAAGCCCTCCAAGCGCACCGAAGCCTGGCTGAAGGCCGGCTACATCGACGGCAGCGACATGGACGGCGAGTGGATCGGCACCCTGGGTGGCCAGATCAACTTCACCAAGACCTGGGGCCTGGTCGGCGAAGCGCAGTACTTCGACGACATCACCCAGTACTCGGTGGGCGTGCGCGCCAGTTTCTGATCGGGCGGCGGGGTCACCCCTGCGCTGTGATCGAACGGGCCCCGCAAGGGGCCCGTTTTTTTGTGGCCGATAGCACAGCGGAGCGTGGTTACGACGGCCGCAGCAGCAGGCGCAGGTCATCACCGACCTGGCGTTGCTCGACCAGGCGCAGGCGTCGCTGCTGATCCATCGCATGGATGCCCAGCCCATCCAGCAGCGGGCGGCCCTGTTCGCCCAACAGCGTGGGGGCTTGATATAGCAGCAGCTCGTCGACCAGACCGGCGCGCAGCAAGGCACCGGACAGTGTCGCGCCGGCCTCGGTGTGCACTTCATTGATCTCGCACCCGGCCAGCAGCGCCATCACCGCCGGCAGGTCGAAGCGTCCGTCGCTCAACGGCAACGCCTGGAACTGCGCGTCGGAATCGGCAGGCGCGCTCACACCCTCGCCATGCACATACAGCGTGGCGGCATCGCCCTCGCGCACGCGACGCTGCGCCAGCGTGCGCAGCTGCGCATCCAGTACCACCCGCAGCGGTGGCAGCACGTCCACATCCGGCAGACGCACGGTCAACTGCGGGTCGTCGGCCAGCACGGTGCCGGCCCCGGTCAGGATCGCCCCGGCACGCGCGCGCCAGTGCTGCACGTCCTCACGCGCAGCGGGCCCGGTGATCCACTTGGAGCTGCCATCGGCCATGGCCGTGCGCCCGTCGAGGCTGACGGCCAGCTTGACCCGCAGCCACGGGCGGCCGCGCTCGATCCGCGACAGGAAGCCGTGATTCAGCTCACGCGCCTGTGCCGCCATCAGACCTTCGGCGACCTCGATGCCGGCGTCGCGCAGCAGGGTGAAGCCGCCGCCGTCGACCTTGGGGAACGGATCGCGCATGGCGGCCACCACCCGCCCTACTCCGGCCTCGATCAGCGCCAGCGCACAGGGCGGCGTGCGGCCGTAATGCGCGCAGGGTTCAAGGGTGACATAGGCAGTGGCTCCGCGCGCAGCGTCTCCGGCAGCGCGCAGTGCATGGATCTCCGCATGCGGGCCACCGGCGCGCTGGTGCCAGCCCTCGCCCACTACCTGTTCGCCGTGGGCGATGACACAGCCCACCATCGGGTTGGGGCGCGTGGTGCAGGCGGCACGCCCGGCCAGGCGCAGCGCGCGGGCCATGTGCAGGTGGTCGAGTGCGGTAAAGGTCATGCCCGCGATGGTAATGCAGCGGCCCGTAGATCGGGGCTCTGCCCCGCTGCCGCCAGGCTCAGCCCTTCTTTTTCTTGGTCAGCGCGATCACATCGCCCAGCAGCTGCAGCTGCTCGGTGCTGGCCGGCAGGTCGCGTTCGAGTTTCTCGATTTCCTCGCGGAAATCGGCCACGTCCTCGAAGCTGCGGTACACCGAGGCAAAGCGCACGTAGGCCACGTGGTCGAGCTTGCGCAGCTCGTTCATCACGAACTCGCCGACCTTGATCGACGGAATTTCGCGCTCGCCGCACATGCGCAACTGGTGCATTACCGCGCGCACGGCCAGCTCGATCTTCTCCTCCGGCACCGCACGCTTCTGCAGCGCGCGGTCGAAACCGACCCGCAGCTTGCGGGCATCGAAGGCTTCGCGGCTGCCGTCGCTCTTGACGATGGCCGGCAGCTTCAATTCGATGGTTTCCAGGGTGCTGAAGCGCTCGTTGCAGGCCTCGCACTCACGCCGACGCCGGATCGTCGCGCCGTCTTCAGAGACGCGCGAGTCAATCACCCGGGTATCAGCATGCTGGCAGAACGGACAGTGCATGAAGCGCCTTGCATCGAAAAATCGTCATGCTGCGGTCACCGCAGCGTCGCAAAGGTACCTGAGAAGCCCTGTTCACAGCAAATCACGACATGTTCCAACGGGGCCGTGCAGGCCGCCGGGCGTACCCGGCGGCGCTTGGCATTACCCGTAGACCGGGTACTTGCGGCACTGCGCGCTGACCGCGTCACGCACGCGGGCGATGACGGCCTCGTCAGCCGGAGCGTCCAGCACGTCGGCAATCAGGTTGGCCAGTTCCACGCAGTCCTGCTCGGTGTAGCCACGGGTGGTCACCGCCGGGGTGCCCAGGCGCAGACCCGAGGTCACGAACGGCGAACGCGGATCGTTGGGCACCGAGTTCTTGTTCACGGTGATGTGGGCCTTGCCCAGCGCGGCTTCCGCGTCCTTGCCGGACACGTCCTTGCCGATCATGTCGACCAGCATCAGGTGGTTCTGGGTGCCGCCGGAGACGATCTTGTAGCCGCGCGCGATCAGCGTGGTGGCCATCGCCTGGGCGTTCTTCACCACCTGGGCCTGGTAGGTCTTGAAGCCCGGTTCCAGCGCTTCCTTGAAGGCCACGGCCTTGGCGGCGATGACGTGCATCAGCGGACCGCCCTGGATGCCCGGGAACACCACCGACTGCAGTTTCTTCTCGATCTCTTCGCCAGCCCCCTTGGCGACGATGATGCCGCCGCGCGGGCCGCGCAGGGTCTTGTGCGTGGTCGAGGTGACCACGTGGGCGTGCGGCAGCGGGCTCGGGTAGACGCCGGCGGCGATCAGACCGGCCACGTGGGCCATGTCCACGAACAAGTAAGCCCCGACCTTGTCGGCAATGGCGCGGAAGCGCGCCCAGTCGATCACCTGGGAATAGGCCGAGAAGCCGGCCACGACCATCTTCGGCTTGTGCTCCAGGGCCAGGCGCTCGACCTCGTCGTAATCGATCAGGCCCTGTTCGTTCACGCCGTACTGCACGGCGTTGAAGATCTTGCCCGAGGCATTCACCTTGGCCCCGTGGGTGAGGTGGCCGCCGTGGGCCAGGCTCATGCCCAGGATGGTGTCGCCCGGCTGCAGCAGCGCGAAGTAGACGGCCTGGTTGGCCTGCGAACCGCTGTGCGGCTGCACGTTGGCGTAATCGGCGTCGAACAGCTGCTTGAGGCGGTCGATGGCCAGCTGTTCGGCCACGTCCACGTACTCGCAGCCACCGTAGTAACGCTTGCCCGGGTAGCCCTCGGCGTACTTGTTGGTCAGCTGGCTGCCCTGGGCTTCCATCACCGCCGGGCTGGTGTAGTTCTCGCTGGCGATCAGCTCCACATGGTCTTCCTGGCGCTGGACTTCAGCAGCCATGGCCTTGGCCAGTTCGGGATCGTAGGTTTCGATGCGGACGTCACGCGGGAACATCGCTTACTCCAGGCAGGGTGAGGGGAACGGCAGCCTTCCATTGTAAGCCCGGCAGGCCAGGCTGGCCTGTGCCGGAGGGCCGGACGGCCCGCTTGTGCAAATTTGGCCAAATAGCTGAATTGGGACGCCGTTCCTTGAATTGTTCAGATTAATCGATCTCGAACCCTAAAGTCGTTCAGCCTGCGGCCGTTACCGCCAACTCAGGGAATCGTTTCTTCTTCAAACAGGGGTTGGCTTGTGAATCATGTGTATCGCGTGGTCTTCAATCACGCGCTGAAGTGCGTGCAGGTTGTTTCCGAATTCGCCCGCGGCCGCAGCAGCGCCGCCTCGTCCGCCACCGCGCGCCGCGCGCCGCAGCTGGCCGCGCTCTCCACCGCCATTGCGCTGGGTTGCTTCGCACCGGGGGCATTTGCCGCCCAGGCCGGCTGGAACGAATGGCTGGGCACGATCGATTTCGACTGGGGCAAGGCCGGCAACTGGAACCTCGGCGAGCCCACCGCCGCCGACCCGATCAGCCGCGCCGCCTACATCGACAGCGGCCGCATCGCCGTGGTCACCGCGACCGGCGAGCGCACCAACCACATCCACGTCGGTGACACCGGCCTGGGCACCCTGCGCATCCTTGGCGGCGGTCAGCTGCGGTCGGAGACCATCTTTGTCGGCACCGGCGACGTCCCGGGCTCGGCCGGCACTGCTGACGGCCGCGTGGTCATCGACGGCCCCGGCTCCCGTTGGGACGCCACCTACACCATCGGCGTCGGCCACCTGGGCCGCGGCCAGCTCGATGTCACCAACGGTGGCACTCTCGCCATCGGCTCGAGTTCGTACATAGGTTCGGGCTCCACCGGCCAGGGCGTGCTCAACGTGATCGGCCCCACCTCGCGCTTCACCACCAACGACATGCTGTACGTGGCCTACGCCGGCCAGGGCCAGCTCACCGGGCAGAGCGGTGCCCAGATCACCAGCTCGGGGGCCATCGTCGGCGTCGAGGTGGGTAGCGTCGGCACCACCACCCTGACCGGCACGGACAGCACCTGGCAGAACCGGTACGGGATGCAGATCGGCCACCTGGGCCAGGGCACGGTCACGGTACTGAGCGGCGCACAGGTGCTTCAGCAGGGCGACCTGCAGGTCGCCACCGCATCCCCGTCCTCCTCCGGCACGCTGAACGTCTCGGGGACCGGCAGCCGCTTCGTCCACACCGGTGCCACCGCGACCTTCGGCGTCCAGGGTCAGGCCCAGGTGCGTATCGACACTGCCGGCGAGATCAGCCTGGGAGCCACCACGCTCGGCAATTCCGCCGGCAGCCTCGGCAACGTGGTCGTCGACGGTGCGGGCTCGCGTTGGTACAGCACCTCCCTGAACGCCGGTGCCGCCGGGCAAGGTGACTTCACCGTCACCAACGGAGCGATTGCAGAGATCGGCGGCAACATCGCGCTCGCGCGCGACGCCGGCAGCAGTGGTCACCTCACGGTCGGCCAGGACGCGCACCTCGTGTTCAGCGGCAGCGCCCCGGCCACCATCACGTCCGGTAACGGCCAGGGCGTGCTCGAACTGGCGGGCGGGTGGCTGGACGCCAGCACCGCCGTGCGGGTGGACAGCAACGTACTGCTCTCGGCGGACGCGTCAATCGACGCGGCCAACGGCGTGCTGCTGCGCGGCACGGTCAGCGGCAGCGGCCAGCTGCAGAAGTGGGGCCAGGCGGCCCTGAGCTTCGCCAATGTGGATAACAGCGCGTGGACGGGGGGCCTGACCGTGCAGCGAGGCACGATCCAGGTCGCCGGCAGCAAGGCATTGGGCAGCGGCGTGACGGAACTGATGGACGGCACCACGCTGCGCCTGTTCGACGGCGTGCTGCTCAACAACGCGGTGTCCCTGCAGGGCGAGGTCGGCATTGAAGTGGCCGATGGCGAAAGCGCCACCCTGGCCAACGCCAGCGGCTCCTCCAGCGCCGTGGTGGTCAAGCGCGACACGGGCACCCTGACCCTGACCGGCGGCACCATCGGCGATTCGACCCGTGTCGAAGCCGGCACGCTGCGCGTGACCGGCAACGCGCTCAACGGCGGCAACGTCGAGATCGGCAGCAACGGTACGTTCGAGATCGACACCACCCGCGTATTGAACTACGCCGGACAGTTCAGCGGCGACGGCTTCCTGCGCCTGGGTCGTTTTTCGATGACCCTGAGCGGCGACAACAGCGGCTTCACCGGCACCACCGTGATCAATGCTGGCCAGCTCAACGTCACCGGCGAACTCGGTGGCGATGTCCAGGTCACCCGTGGTGGCTGGCTGACCGGCACCGGCACCCTTGGCAACGTGTTCGTCAGTGGCGGCAGCACCGTGTCGCCGGGCAACTTCGGCGCGGCGATCAGCCGCCTGGACGTCAACGGCGTGCTGAACTTTGACAGCAGCTCGACCTTGCAGGTGGACGTGGCCGCCGACGGAGCCAGCGATTTCGTCGCGGTCGGTGGCACCGCCCTGCTCGGCCAGGCCAACACCGTGGCCGTGGCGACCGAAGGCGACTGGAAGCCTTCCACCCGCTACCACCTGCTGTCCGCTGCAGGCGGCATCACCGGCACCTTTGCCGGCGCAAGCAGCAACCTGGCCTTCCTGACTCCGACCCTCGAGTACGACCCCAACAACGTCTACCTGGTCATGGCCCGCAACGACGTGTCGATGCCGGACGTGCAGCTGGCCTTCCCGGACGTGGTGGTCAACACCAACCAGCAGCAGGTCGCTGGCGCGGTGGAGCAGCTGGGCGAAGGCAATGCGGTGTATGACGCCGTGGTGCGCCTGGAAGTGCCGCAGGTGGTGCCGGCGTTCGACAGCCTGAGCGGCGAAGTGCATGCCGCCCATCGCGGCACCCTGCTGCAGAACCGCTTCCTGCATGACGGCATCGACCGTCATCTGGACGGCCGCGCGATCAATGCTGAGGTGGCCCCGGGCGTGAACGTGTGGCTGGCCGGCAGCGGTGGCCAGCTGCGCACCGACGGCACGGCCCAGAACACCGCCACCCGCGTCAGCCAGGACGGCCTGATGGCCGGTGCCGGCTGGCAGGTCGGCGAGGCACTGGAGCTGGGCGTCGCCGCGGGTTCGCAGCGCCTGGAGACGCGCCTGCAGGGCCGCTCCGCGCTGGCGAAGACCGATTCCACCGAGTACGGCGTGTACGCGCAGTACCGCTGGAACAGCCTCAGCCTGCGCGGCGGCGTGACCCGCGCGGACTACCGCACCGACACCAGCCGTGCGGCACAGGTGGGCACCACCTTCGCCGAGGATCTGGTCGCGCGCGAAGATGCGACCGGTACCACCGCGTTCGTGCGCGCCGGTTGGACCTTCGGTGGCCCGCGTCTGCAGGTGACGCCGGAGATCGAGCTGGCCCAGGTACGGCTGGAAAGCGATGGCAGCCAGGAACGCGGCGGTCACAGCGCACTGCGCCTCGGCGCGGCCGACAGTGATTACCGCACCGGCCTGGCGGCGCTGAAGGCCGATTGGGACATCAGCGGCGGCCAGCGCGATCGTGCGGTGCTGACCGCCCGCGTGGGTTGGCAGTACGCCGACGGCGACCGCCTGCCGGTGACCGATGCGCGCTTCGTGGAGGGCACGCGTGACTTCAGCATCGCCGGCACCCCGCTGGCCCGCAGCACCGCGCTGGCGCAGCTGGGCCTGGCCATCAGCCCGTCGGCCAACAGCCGGGTGTCACTGCAGGTGCAGGGCCGTCGCGGCGGCGACCAGCGTGAGCTGGGCGCGCAGCTGGACTGGTCGGTCGGCTTCTAAAGCCGGCAGCTGGGGTCACATGTACTAAAAAGGGGTGCCGGGCTCTGCCCGGCACCCCTTCTGCATTTCTGCGGTTACCGCCCGTTGATCACGAAGTCGGCGATGATGCCGGTGGCGATGGCGACCAGCAGCAGGTTGCCGCGGTCGTCGCGGATCCAGTGGTGGCCATACGGCGGACGACGCACCGAGTAACGGTTGTAATCGTTCACCACGTAGACCGGACCGCCGTAGTAATCGCGGTAACGGTGGCCGCGCTGCCAGCCATAGCTGTAAACCGGGCGCGGCGCCGGGCGGTAGACCACGCGCGGTGGCGGGGCTGGACGGTAGTAGCGGTGGTCGTGGTAACGGCGGTCGTGACGCGCCTCGCGACGGTCATCGCGCCATTCACGACGATCATCACGCCACTCGCGACGGTCGTCGCGGTGTTCGCGGCGGTCATCCCGCCACTCACGGCGGTCGTGGCCGCGACCACGGTGGTCGTCAGCAAAGGCCGGGGCGACGGTTCCCACTGCCAGCAGCGCGGCAACGGTACCGACCACAATTCGATTCATGCGCATGGCGTTTCTCGCTGGGTGGGAAGTGACGGTTTCCATCATGCGCACGGCGTCTGAACGGTTTCCGGCTGGAAACGGTTTCCATCTAGCGGCGTTTGACGGCCCATTCAGGCAGCGGCAAGCCCCGCCGGCCGGGCTGTCCGGCGGCTGTCACCGCTTCCGGCTATAATTGGCGACATCCCAATTCCCACTGCGACTGTTCCTCACGGAACGGACGCAGGATTGCGCCCTCGGAGAGCTCATGTCCTCGCAATACATCTACACCATGAACCGCGTCAGCAAGGTGGTCCCGCCCAAGCGGCAGATCATCAAGGACATCTCGCTGTCGTTCTTCCCGGGGGCCAAGATCGGCCTGCTGGGCCTGAACGGTGCCGGCAAGTCCACGGTGCTGAAAATCATGGCCGGCGTGGACACCGATTTCGAGGGCGAAGCCCGCCCGCAGGCCGGCATCAAGGTCGGCTACCTGGCCCAGGAGCCGGAGCTGGACCCGACCAAGACCGTGCGTGAAGCGGTGGAAGAAGGCGTCGGCGAAGTGCTGCAGGCGCAGGCCGCGCTGGACGCGGTGTACCTGGCCTACGCCGAGGAAGGTGCGGATTTCGACGCGCTGGCCAAGGAACAGGAACGCCTGGAAGCCATCCTGGCCGCCGGCGACGCGCACACCCTGGAAAACCAGCTGGACGTGGCCGCCGACGCGCTGCGCCTGCCGCCGTGGGATGCCGTGATCGGCAAGCTGTCCGGTGGTGAAAAGCGCCGCGTGGCGCTGTGCCGCCTGCTGCTGCAGAAGCCGGACATGCTGCTGCTCGACGAACCGACCAACCACCTCGACGCCGAGTCGGTGGAATGGCTGGAACAGTTCCTGGCGCGCTACACCGGCACCGTGGTGGCGGTGACCCATGATCGCTACTTCCTGGACAACGCCGCTGAGTGGATCCTGGAACTGGACCGCGGCCGCGGCATTCCGTGGAAGGGCAACTACACCGAATGGCTGATGCAGAAGGACGAGCGCCTGAAGCAGGAAGACAACCAGGAAAAGGCCCGCCAGAAGGCGATCCAGAAGGAACTGGAATGGTCGCGCCAGAACGCCAAGGGCGGCCGCACCAAGGGCAAGGCACGTCTGGCCCGCCTGGAAGAGCTGCAGTCGGTGGACTACCAGAAGCGCAACGAAACCAATGAAATCTTCATCCCGCCGGGCGAGCGCCTGGGCAACTCGGTGATGGAGTTCAAGAACGTGTCGAAGAAGTTCGGCGACCGCCTGCTGTTCGATGACCTGAGCTTCCTGGTCCCGGCCGGCGCGATCGTGGGCATCATCGGTCCGAACGGTGCGGGTAAGTCGACCCTGTTCAAGATGATCACCGGCCAGGAAAAGCCGGATTCGGGCGAGATCGTGGTCGGTCCGACGGTGAAGCTGTCGTACGTGGACCAGAGCCGCGATGCGCTGGAAGGCAACCACAACGTGTTCCAGGAAATCGCAGGTGGCCTGGACATCCTGAACATCAACGGCATCGAGATCCAGTCGCGCGCCTACATCGGCCGCTTCAACTTCAAGGGCCAGGACCAGCAGAAGATGGTGGGTTCGCTGTCCGGTGGTGAGCGTGGCCGCCTGCACATGGCCAAGACCCTGCTGCAGGGCGGCAACGTGCTGCTGCTCGACGAACCGTCGAACGACCTGGACATCGAAACCCTGCGTGCGCTGGAAGATGCGCTGCTGGAGTTCCCGGGCAACACCTTCGTCATTTCCCATGACCGCTGGTTCCTGGATCGCATCGCGACCCACATCCTGGCGTTCGAAGGCGACTCGCACGTTGAGTTCTTCCAGGGCAACTACCGCGAGTACGAAGAAGACAAGCGCCGCCGCATGGGCGACGACGCCGCCCCGAAGCGCCTGCGCTTCAAGGCGCTGAAGTAAGTCACGTTCTCAGGGCGTGACACGTTCTGAAGCACGGCCGCGCATTGCGCGGCCGTGCTGCTTTGGGCGGTGCGATTTCACGCGGCCGTGATGCCCGGCCAGCGCAGGATCACCGTCGCGGGGGCGCATTCATTCATCTGGAGAGACCAGCATGAACGAGCTTCCTCGTCGCGTCGCCCTCCTGCGTGCTCGCAGGGGATCGGTCACCGTCTTGATCGCCATCCCGGTACTCCTGCTGCTGTCGACCAGCGCCACGGCAGATCCGGGGCAGTGGGGTGGGCCTTACATCGGAGGCCAGGCCTCCTACCTGGAGGGCCACAGCAAGGACCACAGCAACGCCAATGCCAGCGGCAAGACCCTCTACGGCGCGGCCGGCGGCCTGCAGGCCGGCTACCTCTGGCAGTTCGACAACCGCATGGTGCTGGGCGTTGAAGCCAACCTGTCGCTGGGCAGCGTCGACCGCCGCTGGAAAGACAGCGACATCCATGAATTCAGCCCGTACTACGGCCGGGATGCCATCACCGGAGCGCTGCTGATCGATGGAAAACTCGGGTACGCGGCCGGCTCCTGGCTTACCTACGCCAGCGCCGGTGTCACTTTTGCCCGCCAGAAATTCGTGCTGGGCTGCGACAAATCGCTGGTGGACCAGACCAACGGCTGTCGCGTAGCCGAGTACGAAACCAGCACCTCGCACACCGCCATCGGCACCCATGTCGGTGCGGGCGTGCAGTACCGTTTCAACGATCGCCTGTCCGGGGGCCTGGAGTACCACTACCATGACCTGGGCTCGAGCGACGTGTCGCTCCACGACCCCAACTTCCCCAACGCCACCCGACGCAGCTTCCATACCGACTACAGCAGCGTTACGCTGAAGTTGAACTACCACTTCTGATCCGCCCTGGACGCACCGCGCCGGGGCGTGGCATCACGCCCCGGCAAAGGTCCGCAATGTCCCTGTTTGAACGCCTGTTCCAGCTCCAGCAGCACGGCACCTCCGTGCGTACCGAACTGCTGGCAGGTCTGACCACCTTCCTGACGATGTCCTACATCGTCTTCGTGAACCCGGACATCCTCGGCACCACCGGCATGGACCCGGGGGCGGTGTTCGTGGCGACGTGCCTGGCCGCGGCGCTGGGTTCGACGGTGATGGCGTTTGCCGCGAACTTCCCGGTCGGCATGGCACCGGGCATGGGGTTGAACGCGTTCTTTGCCTTCACCGTGGTCGGAGCCGCCGGCCTGCCCTGGCAGCAGGCGCTGGGCGCGGTGTTCATTTCCGGACTTGTGTTCCTGGCGCTGACGCTGACCGGGGTGCGGGCGTGGCTGGTGGCCGGCATTCCCGCCTCGCTGCGCGCGTCGATCGTGGCCGGTATCGGATTGTTCCTGGCGATCATCGCGTTGCAGAAGTCGGGCGTCATCGTCGCCAACTCCGACACGCTGGTGACGCTGGGGCCGCTCAATACCGCCCCGCCGTTGCTGGCGCTTGCAGGGTTCCTGCTGATCGCCATCCTGGAAGCGCGCAAGGTGCGCGGTGCGATCCTGATCGGCATCCTGGCCGTCACCGCGGCTGCGTGGGCGCTTGGAGATGTGCAGTACCACGGGCTGGTGTCGCTGCCGCCCAGCCTGGCTCCCACCTTCCTGCAGCTCGACCTGCCCGGCCTGCTGCACCACGACGGCGGTGCGCCGCTGGCGGTGCTGCTGCAGGTCGTGCTGGTGTTCGTGCTGGTGGAAGTGTTCGATGCCACCGGCACGCTGTATGGCGTGGTCGGGCGTGCCGGGCTGCTGAAGCTGCCCGGGGGCGAGAAGCGCTTCGGGCGCGCGTTGCTGGCCGACAGCACGGCCATCGTGGCCGGTTCGCTGCTGGGTACCAGCAGCACCACGGCCTTTGCGGAAAGCGCTTCGGGGGTGCAGGCCGGCGGACGTACCGGGTTGACCGCGCTGGTGGTCGCCGCGCTGTTCCTGGCCGCGCTGCTGTTCTCGCCGCTGGCGGCGATGGTGCCGGGTTATGCGACCGCGCCGGCGCTGCTGTTCGTGGCCGGGCTGATGCTGCGCGAGCTGGTGGATGTGGACTGGGGCGACCTGACGGAATCGGTGCCCGCGGCACTGTGCGCGCTGGCGATGCCGTTCACCTATTCGATCGCCAATGGCCTGGCGTTCGGGTTCATCGCCTATGCGGTGCTGAAGGCCGGTACCGGGCGCTGGCGCGAGGTGCACCCGGCGGTGTGGCTGGTGGCCGGGTTGTTCGTGCTGCGCTACGCGCTGGAGTGACGTAGAGCCGGGCTTGCCCGGCTGCACGCGGTGTTGGATCAAAGCGCAGCCGGGCAAGCCCGGCTCTACCTATCCATCATTCTGCCGGCAACTCGAACACCTGGCGCAGATAGGCCAGATACCCCGGGTCATCGCACATGCTCTTGCCCGGCGAATCGCTCAGCTTGGCCACCGGCTGCCCATTGCAGCGGACCATCTTGATCACGATGTTCAGCGGCGTCGGCCCCAGGTCGTTGGTCAGGTGCGTACCGACCCCGAAGGCCACCTGGCAGCGGCCGCGGAAGTAGTCGAACAGGCGCATCACCTTTTCGATGTTCAGCCCGTCGCTGAACACCAGCACCTTGCTGCGCGGATCCACACGGCGCTGCTGGAAGTGTTCCAGCATGCGGTCACCCCAGGCGAACGGGTCGCCCGAGTCGTGCCGCACGCCGTCGAACAGCTTGCAGAAATACATGTCGAAGTCGCGCAGGAACGCGTCCAGCCCAACCACGTCGGACAGCGCGATACCGAGGTCGCCGCGATACTCGCGTGCCCACGATTCCAGCGCCGCCACCTGCGAGTCGCGCAGGCGCGGGCCCAGTGCCTGGAACGCCTGCAGGTACTCGTGCGCCATGGTGCCGTGCGGGGTCATGCCGTACAGCCGCGCGAAGTGCACGTTGCTGGTGCCGACGAACTGCGAGCCCAGCGCGTCGCGCAGCTGCGGCAGCATGCGCGCATGCCAGTCGCGCGAGTAACGGCGACGGCTGCCGTAGTCGGCAATCCGGCACAGCTCGAAACCCGGGGTGTCGCGCAGCAGCGCGGTCTTGGCCTCGAGCCGGCGCTCGCCTTCGGCGAAATCCGGGGTACTGGTGTTGCGGAACCAGACCTCGTTGATGATCGCCAGCAGCGGCACTTCAAACAGAATGGTGTGCAGCCAGGGGCCGGTGATGTCCAGCTCGATCTCGCCCGGCACCGTGCTCGACGCGCGCAGGTCGATGTATTTGCGGTCCAGGTGGAACAACCCGAGGAAGTCGGCGAAGTCCGGCTTCACGAAGCGCAGGCCGCGCATGTAATCCAGTTCTTCCGCACTGAAACGCAGCGTGCAGAGGTGGTCGATCTCGGCGTTGATCTGGTCGATGTACGCGGCCAGGTCGATGCCCGGGGTGCGGCACTTGAACCGGTACTGCACCTGCGCGCCGGGGTACTGATGCAGCACCGCCTGCATCATGGTGAATTTGTACAGGTCGGTGTCGAGCAGGGACTGGATGATCATGCCCGGATTATGCGCCTGCATGCTTGCCGCGACCAACACGGCGTTCGGTAGCGCCGGCCGTTGGCCGGCAAACCTCAGCCGAGGCTGCGAAGCAGCCTCGGCACCTGGGCGGCGGCATGCGCCCAGATCGCGCCCCACACCGCCAGCTGCACCGGCAGGCTGCGCTGTGATGCCTCGAACTTGCGGAAGTAGCGCCACAGGCCGCGGTGCTTGTGCCATTCCACGAAGAACGGCCGCGAGCGGCTGGACACCCCGCGCACATGGGTCACGCGCAGGTCATTGGCAATGGCCACCACTGCCCCGGCCTCGCGCGCGCGCCGGCACAGGTCCAGGTCTTCGGCGTGCAACCGGTAGCCGGCGTCCCAGCCGCCGATACGGTCGAACAACGCGCGTGGCATCAGCAGCAGCGCCCCGGACAGCGCCGGCACGCGTTGCAGCGTCTGCGTCGGGTCGACCGGCAGGGCCAGCTTCGCGCCCTGCCCCGGGTTGCGCAGCATGGCCGCAAAATCGGGGTCGCGGCGGCGCACCGCGGCATCCGGCACGCCGGCTTCATCCACCTGCTCCACGCCCAGCAGGCAGTCACCCAGCGCTTCGCCGCGCTGGCACAGCTGCGCCAGCGTATCCACGTCCACCATCAGGTCCGGGTTGATGAAGGCCAGCCACGGCGCGCGGCTGTCGGCCACGCCCTGGTTGTTGGCGGCGGCAAAACCGGGGTTGTCCGGGTTGGCAATGAAGTGCAGGCGCGCATCCGCGCTGGCGTGGCGCTGCACGATCTCCAGCGTGCCATCGTCGGAGTTGTTGTCCACCACGCGGATCTCGGCGATGTCCTGCGCGGCACGCAACCGGGTCAGGCAGGCATCCAGAGTGCTGGCACTTTGATAGCTGACGATGATGGCGGCAATGCGGGCATTCAAACGGGTCACTCCGGATCAGGCGTGGCGGGCGCGGCAAACAGGTCGCCCTGCGAGCGCGGCATTATCGCCTGTTGATGCAGCTGCTGCAGCGCCTCACGGGTGGCCCGCAGCGGGTCGGCCATCAGGAAACCGGCCAGGCGTGGCTGCCATGCCGGCCAGCGCGTGCCCAGGGCTTCCATGTCGCCGTCCTGGGCCTGCGATTCGGTATGGCGCGCGACGAAGGCGTTTTCGCACAGCGCATTGCGCCAACCCAGGCCGGCCATGCGCAGGCTCAGGTCAATCAGGGCGGCAGTCCACGAGGCGTAGCTGTGCATGTCCAGCCCGCCAGCCCTGCGCCGGGCGTTGGCCCGCAGCAGTACCGCATGGGTCACCGCCGAGGGCAGTTCCGGATGCAGGCTGGGCAGCGCCGCACAGGCCTGGGCAATGGCATCCAGGTGCTCCGGCGCCGGGCTGATCTCGCCCAGTCGCGGCCATGCGGCGGTTTCACCTGCATTGCACCACGGCGTGGCCGAACCTATCGAGGCATCGCGGGCAAAGCAGGCGTCCAGCTGCTGCAGCCAGCCCGGTGCCGGCACCGCGTCCGGAGCCAGTACCACCACGTCGGTGCCGTCGCAGGCGCGCAGCATCTCGTCCAGGTGCGCCACCTCGCCGATGCCGCGGGCACGGCGGGTGTACTCGGCCTGCAGCGGGGTATGCGCCAGCCAGTGTTCAATCACTGCCTGCGCGCGGGGCCCGGCCTGGCCATCGTCGGCCAGCCAGATCGCCGTGCCGGCCGGAGTGCCCGTATCCAGCGCGCCCAGGCACCGGTCCAGCGCGGTGTCATCCACGCCGATCGGCAGCAACACGACTGTCCCCATCCGTCCCCCAACGCGCGGCATCTGCCCGCAGGGTAGCAGCCCGGCCGCGAAGACGGCAGCCGGCTGAAAGGCTTAGTTGGTCGCCTTGCGGGTCGGGAACGGTTCCATCGCGCGGAAGCGGTTGCTGTACTCGTCGGTCAGGTTGCGCGACTCCTGCGCGTTGCGCACGATGGTCGGGGTAAGCAGCACGATCACTTCCGAGCGCCCGCTGTTCTGGGTTTTCTTGCCGAACAGCGCACCCAGCACCGGAATCTTGCTCAGGCCCGGCACGCCGTTGGAACCGTCCTCATCGGAATTGGTGATCAGGCCGGCCAGCATGATGGTGTCGCCGCTCTGCACCGCCGCCTCGGTGGAGATCTTGCGGGTGTTGATCGGCGGATTGCAGGTGCTGCGGGTCGGGTCGCAGCCGGCCGGCACCGCACCGGCAGAGCTGACCTCCTGCACGATGTCCAGGAACACCACGCCGTCGCGGGTGATGCGCGGGCGCACCTTCAGGATCACGCCGGTGTCCAGGTACTGGACCTGGCTGTAGGTATTGTCGCTGCCAACGCCGGTGTTCACCGACACCGAGTTGATCGGGATCTGGGTGCCCACGTTCAAGGTGGCTTCGGCGTTGTTGCGCACGAAGATCGACGGGGTCTGCAGCAGGCGCAGGTTGGTCACCTTGTCCAGCGCGGTGACCACCGCGGCGGCATTCTTGCCGAGGAAGGTCCAGCCGAGGCCACCTTCGCCCACGGTCCCGGAGATGCTGCCCCAGATCGAACGTCCCAGCGCGCTGGGCAGGTCGATGCCGCTTTCGGTCTTGCCGGTGGTCACCGCCTGTTCGAAGAACCAGTTCACGCCGTAGCTGAGATCACCGGTCAGCGCGACTTCGGCCACCTGCGCTTCGATATGCACCTGCATCGGCATCACGTCGAGCTTCTCGATCACCTCGCGGATCGAGCGCCACGCCTGCGGAGTGGAACGCACCAGCAGCGTGTTGGTTTCTTCCACCGCCGACACACCGACGCTGTCGCCCTGCACTTCCAGGTTGAAGCTGGCGTTGCCGGACTGGCGCTGCGGCAGGTTCATGGTGCCGTCGCCCAGGCCGCCGGTGCGGTTGGTGCCGCTGCTGCCCAGCTGGGTGTTGTTGAGGCTGTTGCCGCTGGTGCCGTCGCGGCTGCTCAGTTCCTGCGCGATCGCACCGGGAGCCAGCGAACCACCGCCGCTGCGGCCACCACGGCCATTTTCGCTGGCGAAGGCTTCGGCCAGCCGCTCGGCCAGGTCCTTGGCCTTGATGAAGCGAAGCTCGTAGGAGAACAGGCGGGCGCTGCCACCGGCGGTGTCGATGCGCTCCAGCCACTGCTGGATCTGGTCCAGGTAGCGTGCCTGCGGGGTGATCACCAGCACCGCATTGGCGTTCTCCAGCGGCAGGAAGCGGAACATGCCGGCGCTGGGCGTTTTGCTTTCCTCACCGAACACTTTTTCCAGGTCCGCGGCGACCTGCTCGGCCTTGCCGGTCTGGATCGGGAACACGCCCACCGACATTCCGGACAGCCAGTCCACGTCGAAGATTTCCACCGTGCGCAGGTAGTTTTCCAGTTCGGCGCGGGTGCCGCCCAGCGTGATGACGTTGCGCCCGCTGTCGACATTGACGATGGCGTTGGGCCGCGCGTAGGGCTCCAGCACCTTTTTCATTTCCGTTGCCGAGATGTACTGCAGCGGCACCACCCGCACCTCGAAGCCGCGCGCATTGGCCGGCGGTGCGGTGCTCGGGGCCACGGTGCCGGCCAGGGCCTGGTCGGCGGCCACGATGTTGTAGCGCCCACCGCTGTAGACCATGCGCGCATTGTTCCAGCCCAGCACCATCTCCAGCAGGTTCAGGGCCTGTGCCGAGGACACCGGCTTGGGCGTGGCCAGGGTCACGGTGCCCTGCACACCCGGTGCGATCACGTAGTTCTGGCCGAGCATGTCGCCCAGGATGGCCTTGACCACCGCATGCACCGACTCGCCTTCGAAGTTGAAGGTGGCCGTGCCGGTACTGGCCTGCGACAGCGCCGGCGACGGGGCCGACGCCGCGCTGCGGTTGATCATGGTGCCGGTGCCGCGGCGGATCACCGCCTGCGGGCTGCCTTCGCTGCCCAGCGCCTGGGTCGCCACGCCGTCGTGTGAGCCATCGCCGGCCACGACCTGGTGGGTGCCGTCGAGCACGGCGTCACGGCGCACTTCCGGTGCCGGCACAGTGGCGCAGCCGACCAGCAGGGCGGCCGCGAAGGAGAGGGGAAATAGGCGCAAGGTCATGCGTTCACTCTAAGGGTTTTGACCGGAGCCGCCCGCGGGCGGTCGCTGTGACTGTTGCTGTTGCTGCTGCAGTTGCTGGCGGCGGGCCTGGATGCGCGCGCGGATGGCCTGCATCTGCGCTTCGCTCGGGCCCTGCGCGGCCGGGTTGCCTGCATTCTGGGCCGGTGCGGGTACCGGTGCCGGTGCAGGCACCGGTGCGCTGGGCCGACCCTGCGGCGATGGATGCGACGGCGGCTGCACGATCGTTCCCGGCGCAACCGGCCCCTGCCCCGACGACGCGGCGGCTGCAGTGCTGCCAAGCACGGTGGGCGGCTCCCCGCCCTGCCCACTGAAGGTCACCAGCTCCAGCGTCTGCGTGCCGCTCGGGCCGGTGACGGTGGCACTGCGCGGCTCCAGCGCCACCAGCTGCCAGCCATTCACGGCCTCGCCGTTCAGGCGCAGGCGCAGTGACTGCTTCTGGTCGGTGGTCAGGATGGCCATGCCGAACTCCGAGGTCAGCAGCACCCCGGTCAGGGTGACCGCACTGGACGTGGCCCCCGGCTCGCTGCCCCCCAGCAGGTAGGGACGCGGCTTGCGGTCTTCGGCGAACAGCGGGCGTTCGCCGATGCCCGCATACGCCTGCGGCGAGGTGATACGGTCAGCCGCGGCCGGTGCCAGCATCGGCAGGCGGGGTGCGGACTGCGCATCCGCATCGGGCGGCGCGATGCGTCCGCCCAGGCCGAACAGGGTGGCGACCCAGATCGCGCCGGCCCACAAGGCCACGCCCCCCAGCCACCAGCTGCGCAGGGATGCCCACTCAATTTTCATGCGGGGCCTCCTGTACCGGTTCGCTTGCCGCGGCATCCGCAGCGGCGGGGTCCGTGGGTGCCCCCATGGCGGCACCCGGGCCATCCGCGGTTGGCTGCAGACCGGTGGGCTCCAGGCCGGTCGGTTCCGGTGCGGATACCGCCGGTGCCAGCGCCGCCGGCGAGGCAGCGCCCGCTTCCGGGGTCAGGCCGGGCTGCAGATAGCCGACCAGTTCAAACGAGACATCCAGCCCCAGCCCGCTTTCGTTCGGCGACTGCTGGAAGCGCTGTGCCAGCAGGTTGAGATTGCCGATGAACAGGCGCGGGCTGCCGGTTTCCAGGGTGTGCAGCACGGCGGCCATTTCCGGTACGCCGCAGCGCAGCCGCACCTGCAATGCGACCCGTGGGAACGCGGCGTCAGCGCTGTTGTCAGTGAGCGGCGAACGGTTGCTGATGGTGCAGCTGCGGTTACCCGGACTGGCCGAAGCGACCGCGTCCTGCAGGCGCGACGACAACGCAGCGGCGGCCGATTCGGCGGTGGCCTCACGCAGGAAGCCCGGGCGGCCAGCCAACGCGGCCTGCACCTGCTGCAGCCGTTTGTTCACGGCATCGCGCTGTTGCAGCTGCGCATCGACGCGAAGCTGCCGCTCCTGCACTTCGGTGATGCTTTGGTTGATGTCGAGCAGCGGGCGGGTGAACCACGGGTGCACCAGCAGCAGGTAAGCCAGTACCAGCGCTACCAGCAGCAGGCCCAGCGCCAGCCAGCGATCACGGCGTGTCGGCGGCATTGCCATCGGCAACCTCCGGGGCTGGGGCCGCAGCCGGCGCAGGAGCGGCGGCACCAGGAAGCGGCTGCAGTTCAGCGGTCAGGGTGAAGCGGTCGCGACCGCCGGCACCCCCGTCGGCCTGCAGCACGCCGGTCAGATTGACCTTGGTCCACAGCGGCGACGCCTGCAGCAGCGGGACCAGTTGCGACGCTTCGCGGCTGAGGCCGATCAGCTGCAGGGTGCGGCCTTCCACCGACAGCTTCTCCAGATAGGTGCCGTCGGGCAGCAGACGGGTCAGTTCGTTCCACACTTCCAGCGTGCTGGCCTGGGCCGTGCGTTTCTCTTCCAGGAACGCCGCGCCATCCACCCGTCGCTGCAGGTGCTCACGCTCGGCGGCGACGGTGCGCGCATCGCGTGCGGCCGCATTGACCTGCTCGCGCAGCTGGTCGGCCGCGCGCTCGCGATTGAGCAGCAGCTGGTTGCCGGCCAGTGCCAGCAGCACCACGGCCGCCGCACCCAGCAACAGGTTCCAGCGCCGCATCGGATCACGCGCCAGGAATCGCTGGGTGACCGGCAGCAGGTTCACCCCCAGCGGCTGGCCGCTGCCATCGTCGGCATCCACGCCGGCCAGCTGCCCGGCCCAGCTGCCGGACTGCTGCAGCCACTGTTCCAGCGCCGGGCGCGGAATCACCACCAGCTCCACCTGCAGTTGCCCGTCCGGCAAAGTGTCGCCTTCGCGCACGTCGTAATGCACCTGACCCGCTTCAAACGGCGTCTGCCGGTCGATTTCGAAACCGACCACGTCGCGCAGTCGCGGCGCGGCAGCGGCCGGCAGCCGCAACGGCCGCCGCAGCACCGCCGAGGCCGGCAGCACCCAGTAGCGCGGAAGACCACGCACGCGCGCATCCAGTACCGGCTCCAGGTCCGTGGGCGTCTGCGGCCAGGGCAGCTGCAGCACCGCTTGCAGTTCGCCGGCGGTGTCGCGCTGCACGATCAGCTGCTCACCTTCGCGGGCAAGCAGCAGGCGCGAACGCGACCAGCCCAGCGCCCATTGCCAGCGCACCGGCAACCAGGCCAGCAGGGAACGCCGCCACCAGCGCAGGCCATTGCCCACGCCCGGCGCGAGCCGCCCCCGTACCTGCACCAGACTGTCCCGCCATGAAGTCATCGTGCTGCCATTCCCTGTTCCCAGCGAAGTACCGTGTATGCCGTGCCCGGCGTGCCTGCTGCGCCCCTGCGCACCACCGCGCGCAGGACTGAAACCCGGCCGCGCGGGTCCATCGCGCGGCTCTCGATACTATAAGTGCCGCTGCCACCCACCGCTGCCGCCGCGGTCACGTTTCCGTCGCCGTCACTGCCCTGCAGGCGTTCGCGGTCGGCCAGCAGGCGTTCGGCATCCAGCCCCAGCGCCTGCAGCACGGGCCCGGAGGCGAAGCGCGGATCCGGCCGCGACTGCCGACTGTACAGGGTCAGCAGCGGTTCCAACCGTTCATACAGCGCCGGATCCATACCGAGCACACGCTGCAGCTCGCCCAGCGTTTCAAAGCGTGCATTGCGCGCCCCATAGGGCAGGCCCGCGGCGACGTAATCGGCCGTTTCGGCCCCGCCGCCGGGCTGTTTCAGACTGTCAGGATCGCGCCAGTCGATGATCGCCCCGGCCAGTTGCCTGGCACGCGCGGGCTCAACCTCCATCGCCTCCATCAACCCGCCCAGCAAGGTCGCATCCGCGAGGTTGAGGTTGACCTTGCCGTTTTCGTCGATGATCCGGAGGTCGATGGTCCAGCTATCGAATGTCCACCGGTAGCGACGCCCATCCGGCGTCCACGGAGGTTGCAGCGCGTTGGGTTGCAGCCGGTACAGCGCGTACTCCACCCCGGCGCGTGCGGCCTCCTGCCCCACCGCATCGTCGCTGCTCACCCGCTGTTGCAGGTGTTCGATGCGCGCACTGAGTGCGAACGCGCCGACCACGGCGGTGAGCAGCGCGATCAGCCACAGCACCAGCACCAGCGCGGCACCGCGTGGGCGACAGCCGTGCGTGCGCCTCATGTACCGGCTCCGGATGTACGCGCGCCACGCGACTGGGACAGCGCCACCACCAGCGGCGGCCATGCCGGCCCCTGCTGCGGAATGATACGGATCTCCACCAGGTTGGGCAGGCGGCGGGTGTCGTCCCATTGGGTCTGCCAGTCGCCCAGCTGCCCGGTGCGCACATCCACGCCGCGGTAGCGGAACTGCACCTCGCGCAGCGCGTCGGCCAGCACTTCCGGCGGGCGCGGCGGGGTCTCGGCCACACGTTCGCCGTTCTGGACCAGGGTCAAGGCCAGTTCCAGGGTCTGCGCCTCACCGCGACCCCGTGCCTGCAACTCATGCACGTACGGCCCGCCCCGCCCCAGGTAACCCGGCAGTTCGGATACGAACAGCATGCGCTGTGCTTCCCCCTGGAAATACAGCGGTTCGCGGGTGGGGTCGGGGGGTTCGGCGGCGGTGGGCAGCGCCATGCTCAGGCGTCGACGCAGAAAGCCTTCCACGGCGCGCATGCGCTCGTTCTGTGCCGCCACGCGTTCGCCACGCTGCGCGATCTGCATGGCAGAGCGCACGCTGGCAAACGCGATGGCCAGCCCACCGACCAGCAACACCGTGGCCAACAGGATCTCGATCAGGGTGAAGCCGCGCTGGCGCGAAGGTCGGATCATCGCACCGCCCCCTGCGTGGGCGGCAGCAGGCGCAGCGTGCGCCATTGCAGCTGCTCAGCTTCGCCGTCACCCCACCTCACCTGCAGGCTCAGCTCGGCCAGCTGGGGGCCGGTCGCGCTGCTGGCGGCGGACGCCGGCACGCTGCTGCTGCGCGGTTCCACAAAGGGTGCCACCTGCAGCTCCCAGCGGTAGCGTCCGTCCTCCCACTGGCCTTGCTGGCGGCCTTCCTGCAGGGGCACATCGACGCCGGTGAGCGCGAGCAGGGATTGCGCGTGCAGCACCGCGCGGGTGCGCAGGTCAGCGGTGTGGACCTGGCGCGATGCGCCGGACAGGCTGCCAAGCAGCAGGGTCAGGGCCAGTGCCAGCAGGGCAAAGGCGACGATGACTTCCAGCAGGGAGTAGCCGCGTTGGTGTTTCATTGTTGGGTGGCCCGGCCGGAGCGGACTTCGCCGGTGATCCAGGTCACGTCGATGCGCCAGACGGCACCCCGCAGGTCCAGCTCGATCGTGCCGCCGCTGGACCCGCCATCGGGATGGAAGGCAATGCCGCCCTGGCCGGTGCCGGCGGCGACCTGCGCGGCACCGTGGAAACGCACCTCGAGTGCGTCGGGCAGTTCGCCATGACGCCCGTTGGCCGCTTCCCAGCGCCGCGTGCGTGGGTCGATCAGAAAGCGCTGCATCTCGCCGGTGGCAATGGCCTGGGTGCGTGTGTAACGCAGCTGGCTGGCAATTTCCTTGCCGGCATTGCGCAGGCGCAGCCCGTCGATGCCGCCGTTCATGGCGGTCGCCGAAATCACGCCGATGATGGCGATCAACGCCACCACCAGCAGCATCTCCAGCAGCGAGACACCGCGCATGGCCGAGCGCGCCCTGCGGCGGGCACACGGCGGCGTGGGGCATGGCAGAGGGGTCACGACCAAGCGCGCTTACTCGTAGCGGATGTCCGCGTCGTAGCTGCTGCCGCCGGCCTTGCCGTCCTTGCCCAGGCTGATCAGGTCAAACGGCTGGCCCTCGCCCGGCGCGCGGTATTCCAGCGCGTGGCCCCACGGGTCGTTGAGCTCGGCTTCCTTGGCATACGGCCCCAGCCAGCCACTGCTGCCACCGGGTTGGGTGACCAGGTCTTCCAGCCTGGTCGGCAGCTTGCCGGTATCCAGCTGGTAGTTCTCGATCTTGCCGGCAATGGTCTGCACCTGCGACTTGGCGATATTGGCCTTGCCACGGTCGGCACCGCCCAGCACCCGGCTGCCGACCAGGGTCAGCACCGCGCCGATCAGGACGATGACAATGATGATTTCCAGCAGGCTCATACCGGCCTGGTGGCGACGGGAGACAACGCGGACCGGTTTGCGACGGTGGATCATGAAAGCTCCTTGCAGCGGGTCGTAAAGGAAGATGCCACTGGCGTCAGCCAATCGCATTGGTCAGGTCATACAGCGGCACCAGCACCGCGACGATCACCAGCCCGACCACCGAGGCCAGCACCAGGGTGATCACCGGCACCAGTGCCGACAGCAGGCGGTCGATGGCGCGCGCGCTTTCCTGCTCGAAGGTATCGGCGGTTTTCAGCAGCATGGCATCCAGTGCACCGGATTCCTCGCCGACCTGGATCATCTGCAGCGCCAGGCGCGGAAAGCGCTTGCCACGTGACAGCGACGCGGACAGGCCGTTGCCGTTTTTCACCTCGTCGCTGGCCGCATCGACGTCCGCCGCCAGCGCGCGGTTGCCGAGCACGTTGCGGGCGATGCCCAGCCCGGCCAGCAGCGGCACGCCGTTGCGCAGCAAGGTGCCCAGGGTACGCGCCAGGCGTGCGGTTTCCAGCTTGGCCACCAGCGCACCGACGCCCTTGCGTTCCAGCAGCCAGCCATCCACGGCCAGGCGGAAGGCAGGCTGGCGCAGCTTGCGTTCCAGCAGCAACAGCAGCGCACACGGCACCACCACCAGCACCAGCCAGTAATCACGCACCAGCAGCCCCGCGTTGAGGACCCACTGGGTGAACCACGGCAGCGCCACGTCCAGGCTTTCATACATCAACGCAAACTGCGGCACCACGTACCCGAGCAGGAACAGCAGCGCGCCACCCACTACCGCCAGCAGGATCGCCGGATAGATGAGCGCATTGATCACCCGCCCTTTCAGTTCGCGGCTGCGTTCCAGGTAATCGGCCAGGCGCTGCAGCGTGTCATGCAGGCTGCCGCCCGCTTCACCGGCCCGCACCATGTTGATGTACAGGCGCGAGAACAGGCCATGCTGTCGTTCCAGGGCCGTGGACAGCGCCGCGCCACCACGCACGATGTCGCGGATGTCGGCGATCACCCGCCGGCTGCGCTCGTCCTCGGGCAGCTCCAGCAGGATGCTCAAGGCGCGGTCCAGTGGCTGGCCGGCACCCAGCAGGGTGGCCAGCTGCTGGGTGAACTGGACCAGCGCGGCCCCGTCGAACGGCTTGCGGCGCAGCAGCGCGGACCACGAAACAGCAGCGCCGCTGCCGTCTGCGGCGACCCGCGCCTCCATCGGCAGATGCCCCTGGTCCTGCAGACGCGCGGCCACCTCGGCTTCGCTGGCCGCTTCCATCTGGCCGTCGAACAGTTCGCCGTGTGCGTTCAGGGCCTTGTAGCGGTACTGCGGCATGCTCAGCTTTCCTCGGTCACGCGCAGTACTTCTTCAATGGTGGTCTGGCCGGCCAGCGCCTTGGCCAGACCGTCCTCGTACATGGTGCGCATGCCGGCCGCGCGCGCGATCTGTTCGATCTCGCCCATGCCGGCACGGCGCATCACCGCGCGACGCAGCTCGTCGTTCATCACCAGGAATTCCATGATGGTGGTCCGCCCCAGATAACCGGTGGGGGCCAGCGCGGACGGCTGCGCGCGATACAGGAAGATGTCGCCCTCCGGTTGCAGCCGGCGCAACCCGAACTTTTCTATTTCTTCAGGCGAAGCCGGGTAACGCTGCGCGTGCTGCGGCTCCAGCCGGCGCACCAGGCGCTGGGCCAGGATGCCGTTGATGGTGGAGGTCAGCAGATAGTCCTCCACGCCCATGTCGAGCAGGCGGGTGATACCCCCTGCCGCATTGTTGGTGTGCAGCGTGGACAGCACCAGGTGACCGGTCAGCGCCGACTGGATGGCGATGCGCGCCGTTTCCAGGTCGCGCATTTCGCCGATCATGATGATGTCCGGGTCCTGGCGCACGATGCTGCGCAGCGCGTTGGCGAAATCCAGCCCGATCTGCGGCTTGGCCTGGATCTGGTTGATGCCCTCGATCTGGTATTCGACCGGGTCTTCGACGGTGATGATCTTCACGTCGGGGGTATTGAGCTGGCTCAACGCGGTGTACAGCGTGGTGGTCTTGCCCGAGCCGGTCGGGCCGGTCACCAGCAGGATGCCGTGCGGCTGGTCCAGTACCTTGCGGAACTGTGGCAGGAAGGCATCGGTGAAGCCAAGGCGGTGGAAATCAAACACCACCGTATCGCGGTCGAGCAGACGCATGACCACGCTTTCGCCATGCGCGGTGGGCACCGTGCTCACGCGCAGGTCCAGCTCCTTGCCCTGCACGCGCAGCATGATGCGACCGTCCTGCGGCAGGCGGCGCTCGGCGATGTTCAGCCGCGCCATGATCTTGATGCGGCTGATCACCGCCGCGGTAAGGTTGACCGGCGGGCTTTCGCCTTCGATCAACACGCCGTCCACGCGGTAGCGCACCTTCAGGCGATTCTCGAAGGGTTCGATGTGGATGTCGGAGGCGCGCAGTTCGACCGCACGCTGGATCACCAGGTTCACCAGCCGGATCACCGGGGCTTCCGAGGCCAGGTCGCGCAGGTGCTCGATGTCGTCCACCACGGCACCTTCGCCATCGGCGGTCTCGATGATCGCCCCCATCGCGCTGCGGCCCTGGCCGAACCAGCGTTCGATGACGTCATCGATCTCCGAGCGCAGCCCGACGTGCAGACGGGCAGGCACGCCCAGGGCCAGCCGCACCGCTTCGGCCGCGTACGGCTCCTGCGGGTCGCTCAGCCACAGGTCCAGCACACCGTCGTGCAGCGCCAGCGGACATACATGGAACTGTTTGAGGAAACGCAGCGACAACGGCAACGCATCAAGCAGCGATTCCGGCGCGGCTTCGGCGACGCTTTTGGCCTCGAGCAGCGGCAGCGACAGCACCTCGGCACAGGCCTGGGCGTGATCGCGCTCAGATACCAGGCCCAGGCGGACCAGCAACGGCAGCAGGCCGCCACCGGATTCGCGCTGCAGCGGCCGCGCGCGGGCAAGGTCTGCTTCCTTCAGGCGTCCGTTGCGCAGCAGCAACGCAACGATGCGGGACTCGGCGTCCTCGTGGGATGCAGCTGCAAGATCGTGGGCTACCGCGTTCACGAAAGCTCTCCTGGCGACCCGGAGACTTTAGCAGTTCGCCGCGGTACGGATGACAGTGGCGCAGACAGAAAGCGGGAGCCCGTCACATGACGGACTCCCGCCGCACACCCCAGGGTGTGTTACTGGACGGCCTGGATGCTCACGCCGCTGAACGCGGACTCACCCACCAGCTTGATGTAGTACGTACCTGCCACCGGTGCGGTGAAACGCACGGTTTCGCTGTTGCCCGGACGCGTGGACTTGGCGTCGAAGTCGGTGCTGGTCGGTTCTTCACCGGCACTCACGTACAGCGAGACGTTGCCGCTGCCACCGTAGGTGAGGAAGCTGACCGTCTTGCCCGCCGAGGCTTCGAAGCTGTACAGCGTCTCGCTGCCACCGGCACCGCTCAGACCACTCACCGCGGTACGGTTGGTCAGCGGCGTGGCGTCCGGCGCGCAATCCACTTCGCACGGTTCTTCCAGGGCCTTGTCGAGGGCGGCCTTGGCATCGACGATGCCGGTGCCGATCGGCGTGCTGGCCGGCGGGGCCACCGGGAAGCTGCGCGCGGTCTGCTTGAGCAGCGTTTCCAGCTGCGCCGGGGTCAGCGGGTCCTTGCCCGCCGAGGCCAGCGCGCCCTGCACCAGCGCCGCCACGCCAGCGACGTGCGGCGAGGCCATCGAGGTGCCGCCCATGCCCATGTAGCTGTAGGCACCGGAGGTCGGCGTGGTCAGGCCGTTGTAGCCGGCCTGCCAGACGTAGCCGCCCGGATTGCCGTCGACGCTGCCGCCACCACCGGGACCGGACAGATCCACCACCGCACCATAGTTGGAGTAGTAGGTGATGCCGCCGGTGATGCGGGTCGCACCCACGGCGATCACGTTGGCGCAGCTGGCCGGGCGGTAGTTGGCGGCGTTCGAGCCGGCGTTGCCGGCGGCCACCACCACGGTGGTGCCGCGCGACACCGCGCCGTTGATCGCATCCTGGTAGGCCGGGTCGCACGCACCGCCGCCGCCCAGGCTCATGTTGATCACTTCAGCCGGGTTCGGGTTGGCCGGAATGCCGGCAACGGTACCGCCGGACGCCCAGGTGATCGCATCGGCGATGTCGGCCAGATAGCCACCGCACTTGCCGAGCACGCGCACCGGCAGCACCTTGGCCTTGTAGGCGACGCCGGCCATGCCCAGCGCGTTGTTGGTGGCTTCGGCGACAGTGCCGGACACGTGGGTGCCGTGCCAGGAGCTGTCTTCGGCCAGCGAGCCGTCGTAGCACTCGTTGTCGTTCTCGACCCAGTCGCCGTAATCCAGCGCGCCCGGCACACGGTCATCGGTGGCACGACGCGAGGTCTCCGCGTCGCTGATGAAGTCGTAGCCTTCCAGCAGCGTGCCGGCGGCAAAGTCCGGGTGCTGCGGCAGGATGCCGGTGTCCAGCACCGCGACCACCACGCCCTCGCCCTGGGCCACGTCCCACGCCGCCGGTGCGTTCACGCCACCGGTGGCGCTGTGCAGGTGCCACTGGTACTGCGCGTAGTACGGATCATTCGGCACCAGCTGCGGGGTTTCCTTGGCGCGCACATCCGCGCGCTGCAGCTTGACGTCGGCCACGGCGTACTGGACCTGCGGGTCGGCCTGGATTTCCTTCAGCACTTTCTGCAGGTCGGCCTGGCTGAGCTTGCCCTGCAGACGGATCACGTCGGCACCGGTGCCGAGCCGGCGCAGCAGCTGCGGACTGGCCGCTGCGGCGCGCGCCGTGCCGCCGGCGAGGCTGGCACGCGACACCGCCGAGTTCACCGTGGCCAGCCGGGCCGAGGCGTCGCCCGCAGCGGCGCTGCCGGCGCGGTACTTGACGATGATGCGTTCGGAACCCTGTTGGGCGGCCGTGGCCTGGCGCGCGGGCTCCTTGACCGGCAAACCGGCGGCATAGGCGCTGGTGGCGCCTACCGACAGCGACAGCACAGCCGCTGCCAGCACATTGATGCGAAGGTTCTGCTTCTTGGTCACGTTGAAATCCTCTTCAAGGTCATGGATCAAACGACGGTTCAGGCCAAACACTCCCTGCGAAAACCCCGGCCGGCCCTGGCCAGGGTTCCGGTGACCCGCCCCCTCAGGCCCTGCATTGCGTGCAGCGGGGCACGCGGCCCCGCTGCGATACCTCCGTGGCGTTACCAGCCGAAGCCGGCACCCACGCCCACCGAGCTGTCATCGCTGCTGAACGCACCGCCGAAGGTGACCGTGGCGCGTTCGCTGATGGCGCGCTGATAACCCAGCGACAGCGCCGATTCGCCGCTCTGGAAGCCGACGCCGACACCGACGCGGTTCTGCGTGCGTACGCCGGCGGCGCTGGTGGCCATGTTGAGCATGGCCGCGTTCATCGCCCCCTGACGGTCGATGCGACGGTCCTGGTGACGCAGGCGCTCATCGATTTCACCCTTGTAGATGTCGAAGTTGTCGGCCATGGCGCTGAAGCGCTGGTCGGTGTAGCTGTTGGCGGTGGCCAGGCCACTGTCCAGCTGGCCCTTGTTGACCGCGTCGGTGGCGGCATAGCCCGCTGCCACGTTGGTCACCTGACGCTCGTTGCCGGCGCTGCCCACCGACACCGCATTGGCGCGATCAGCCACCGACCCCTGGCCCAGTGCCACCGAGTTGGCGGCCGTTGCCGACGCGCCCTGCCCGATCGCCGTGGCCGAGGCACCGCTGGCCACGGCGCCGTCGCCCATCGCCACCGCATTCACCGCGGTGGGCGCGGCCACCACGGCCGGTTGCGCGGTGCCGACA
>DGLB01000075.1 GCA_002387845.1 Stenotrophomonas maltophilia
ACCTCCACATCCCCGCGCCTGTCGGCGCGCCCCCTTGGACTCCAAGGGGGCTGCCTCAGCTGATGGGTGCCACGGGCACCGAGCGCCACTGGGCGGGCGGGTGAGCGGGCGGCGCTCGCCATCGCCGCGTAGGATGCGCCGCGATCGACAGCGATTACGCCCTTGCGGCGGACGGCGGAGTGATGGAAGAGCAGGATCGGAGTCGCGGCCATCGCGAGCGAAGCCATCGGCTTGCGGACGGCCGTTCTGGTTGCCGGCCAGCGGCCGGCACTACCGAGTCGAGGCCTGCGCCGCTTTTGCCCAGCTCTTGCCTCACCCCTCCCCTGCGCACCAGCCAACTGTCGAGGGGCGGCGCGGGTGGGTTGGCGGGACCCTGAGCCGCATGGATGCGGCGACGGAGCTTACAAGGACGTACTTGCAGCGTGTCCCGCCAACCCACCCGCGCCGACCCAGCCAAGCGGATACGCAGAGCAGACGCTTTGGCTTTGGCTTTGGCTTTGGCTCTAGGCCCCGGCCCCGCCTGTAGCCCGGCAGCCGATCGCAACCCGGCCCCAGCCGGCCTCGACCCTGCCCTGGCCAACATAGGCCCCACAAACGACAAAAGCCCGGCCGAAGCCGGGCTTTTGCTGTCCTCCCAGCGGGATCCCGAAGGATCCCACGCCAGGCGCGATGGATCAGCGCTTGGAGAACTGGGTGGCGCGACGGGCCTTGTGCAGACCGACCTTCTTACGCTCGACTTCACGGGCGTCACGGGTCATGAAGCCAGCCTTGCGCAGCTCGGACTTCAGGGTTTCGTCGTACTCGACCAGCGCGCGGGCGATGCCCAGGCGGATCGCACCGGCCTGGCCGGTGGTGCCACCGCCAGCGGCGGTCACGGTGATGTCGAAGCTCTCGGTGTTCTTGGTCAGCTCCAGCGGCTGACGCACGATCATGCGAGCGGTTTCACGACCAAAGAACTCGTCCAGCGGACGGCCGTTGACGGTGATGTTGCCAGCGCCCTTGCGCAGGAACACGCGGGCAGTGGAGGACTTGCGGCGGCCGGTGCCGTAGTTTTGAGTGGTTGCCATGATTAGATATCCAGAACCTGAGGCTGCTGAGCGGCGTGCGGGTGCTCGGAGCCCGAGTACACCTTGAGCTTGCGGTACATGGCGCGGCCCAGCGGGCCCTTCGGCAGCATGCCCTTGACGGCGATTTCGATGACGCGTTCCGGGTGGCGCTCCAGCGCCTGGCCCAGGGTTTCGGTCTTCAGGTTGCCGATGTAGCCGGTGAAGCGGTGATACAGCTTGTCCTGCAGCTTGTTGCCGGTGACGGCAATCTTGTCTGCATTGATGACAACCAGGTAATCGCCGGTATCAACGTGCGGGGTGTAGACCGGCTTGTGCTTGCCACGCAGACGGCGGGCCAGCTCGGAGGACAGACGACCCAGCGTCTTGCCGGTGGCGTCGACGAGATACCAGTCGCGCTGGACGGTCTCGGACTTTGCAGTGAAAGTGCTCATGAAAGAACTCAGGTAGGTCGGGCTCATTGCGGCCAGGGACGGCCGGAACTCTGCCACGCGTTGTGAAGAGGCGGGATTGTACCGGCCCTCCGCCCCCCATGCAACCGGGTGCCCGGGTTGGCAGCCCGGCCGGAGCGGGGCGAGAATGGGAAACCCCCGCCGTTGCCACCCGCGCATGACCCCGCTCCGTCAGATCACCCCGCTCGACCACCTGCTCACCGAGGCCCAGCGCGCCCTGGATACCGTGTTCGGCAACCCGCCGGCGCACCGGCCCTACCCCGCCGCGGACACCCCCGACGTGGAACTCGACGCCCGCCAGCGCCGCCATGCCGCCGGCCTGATGCGCATCAATCACGTTGGAGAGGTCTGCGCGCAGGGACTCTACTTCGGCCAGGCCGCCGTCGCCCGCGAGCCGCAAACCCGCGCCCATCTGCTGGAAGCGGCGCAGGAAGAGACCGACCACCTGGCCTGGTGCGCCCAGCGCCTGCAGGAGCTGGACAGCCGGCCCAGTCTGTTCAATCCGCTCTGGTACGCCGGCAGCTACACCATCGGCACCCTGGCCGGGCTGCGGGGAGACGGCTGGAACCTCGGCTTCGTGGTGGAGACCGAACGCCAGGTGGAAGCCCACTTGGACGAGCATCTCGATACCCTGCCCCCGGCCGACCTGCGCAGCCGCGAGATCCTGAAGGTGATGAAGATCGACGAGGCCCGCCACGCCGACCACGCCGAACATGCCGGTGCGCGGCGACTGCCGCCGCCGATTCCGGCGGTGATGGCATTGGCATCCAAGGTGATGAAGGGCGTGGCGTACCGGATGTGATCGGGCGGTACGTCAGCCAACCGAGGGTCGAATTTACCTGAAGGCAAGCAAAACGGCCTGGTGTCTTCACACCAGGCCGTCTGTGCAGATCGCCGTGAAACGTCGAATCTGCGCGACTCGACGTTCCACGAAGCCGCTTACTCGGACAGATTGCGCCCGTGGAACAGCTCTTCGATCTCGCGCTTGAGCAGCGCTTCGATCTTCATGCGTTCCTTGAAGGACAGGTTCTTGGCCTTCTCTTCGAACAGGTACTGGTCCAGGTCGAAGTCCTTCAGGTGCATCTTCGTGTGGAAGATGTTTTCCTGGTAGACGTTGACGTCGAACATCTCGTAACGCGACTTGATGTTCTTGGCCAGGAAGTTCTGGATCGAGTTGATCTTGTGGTCGATGAAGTGCTTCTTGCCCTTCACGTCACGGGTGAAGCCACGCACGCGGTAGTCCATGATCACGATGTCCGATTCCAGACTCTCGATCAGGTAGTTCAGCGCCTTCAGCGGCGAGATCACGCCACAGGTGGCCACGTCGATGTCCGCACGGAACGTCGCAATACCTTCCTGCGGATGGGTTTCCGGGTAGGTATGGACGGTGATGTGGCTCTTGTCCATGTGCGCGACCACGGCGTCGGAGATCAACTCCTTGCCGGCCAGCTTCTTGTCGATCACCGGTTCTTCGGAGATCAGGATCGTCACGGATGCACCCTGCGGATCGTAATCCTGGCGCGCGACGTTGAGGATGTTGGCGCCGATGATCTCAGCGACATCGGTCAAGATTTGAGTCAGCCTATCGGCGTTGTACTCTTCATCGATGTATTCAATGTAACGCTGGCGCTCCTCTTCGGTGCGGGCGTAACACACGTCATAGATGTTGAAGCTCAGCGCCTTGGTGAGGTTGTTGAAACCCTGCAACCTCAGGCGAGGCAACGGCTTGACCACGGCGGTCGATCCTGTATGTGGTGGGAAAGGGGGAATTATGGGGCAAACCGGCCGGGGGCGAAACTTGCATCGAGGCAAGTTCGTGTGCTGGGTTTGCCCTTCACAATGCTGATCGTTAAGCTCGCGGGATACAGCCGTGAATTCTTCATGAGCAGAGGGAGCGCCTTACCGTGTCAACTGTGCGCCTTGCTACAAGTCCATTGGCCCTGGACATCGCCACCATTGACCGGTTTCTGGCCCACAGCCACCGCCGGCGCTACCCCGCCCGGACCGACGTGTTCCGCCCGGGGGACCCCGCCGGAACCCTCTACTATGTGATCAGCGGCTCGGTTTCGATCATGGCCGAGGAAGAAGACGACCGCGAGCTGGTGCTGGGCTACTTCGGCGCGGGCGAGTTCGTCGGCGAAATGGGCCTGTTCGTCGAATCCGACCGCCGCGAAGTGGTGCTGCGCACCCGCACCCCCTGCGAGCTGGCGGAAATCAGCTACGAGCGCCTGCACCAGCTGTTCCTGGGGCCGCTCTCGTCCGACGCCCCGCGTCTGCTGTATGCCCTGGGCCAGCAGGTCTCCAAGCGCCTGCTCGACACCAGCCGCAAGGCCAGCCGTCTGGCGTTCCTGGATGTGACCGACCGCATCGTGCGCACCCTGCACGACCTGTCCAAGGAGCCCGAGGCCATGAGCCACCCGCAGGGCACGCAGCTGCGCGTGTCACGCCAGGAGCTGGCACGACTGGTCGGGTGCTCGCGCGAGATGGCCGGTCGCGTGCTGAAGAAGCTGCAGAGCGACGGGCTGCTGCACGCGCGTGGCAAGACCGTTGTGCTGTACGGCACCCGTTGAGCGGGCTGGAGAGCCGGCCAACGGCCGGCGCTACCGCGCGTGCCGTGGCGCTGCCTTCACCCTCACCCGCTAGGCTGGGGGCATGGAGCTAGGCAGCGAATTCTACTGGTTCATCCTGATCGGCCTCGGCGCGCAGCTGGTGGACGGTGCGCTGGGCATGGCATTCGGGCTGGTGTCTTCCTCGGTGATGCTGAGCATGGGCATTCCGCCCGCGGCGGTCAGCGCCAGCGTGCATACGGCGGAAGTGTTCACCACCGGGGCCTCGGGGGTCTCGCACCTGGTCGCCGGCAACGTCGACAAACGACTGTTCCTGCGCCTGGCGCTGCCGGGTGCGGTGGGCGGGGTGTTGGGAGCCTATGTGCTGACCCAGCTGCCGGGTGATGCGATCCGTCCCTTCATCTATGCCTACCTGCTGGTGCTGGCGGTGTTCATCCTGCTGCGCGCAGCCGGGCGGCTGGTCCCGCGTCAGGAGGTCAAGCGCGTGCCGCTGCTTGGCTTCGTGGCCGGCATGCTGGACGCCAGCGGCGGTGGCGGCTGGGGGCCCGTTGCCACCTCGACCCTGCTGGCCCGTGGCGGGCAGGCGCGAACCACCATTGGTACGGTCAATGCCGCCGAGTTCGTGGTCACCGTAGCGGTGTCGGTGACCTTCCTGCTGTCGATGGGCCTGCAGTACCTGAACATCGTCGCCGGCCTGCTGATCGGCGGCATGATGGCAGCCCCCTTGGCGGCCATTTTGGTCAAGCGCGTGAAGGAACGCTGGGTGCTGGTTGCGGTCGGCGTGCTGGTGCTGGGGATCAGCCTGTTCCAGGTCGGCAGTGCGGTGAAGGGGTGGCTGGCGGGATAGCCTGCGATCAGGCGACATCACCGCCACGATCCACACATCCCCAATTGAGGATGCGGGTGCCCGGCTTCAGCACCTGACGGAAGAACGCCACCTTGGAATGCTTCGGGTTCACCACCACCGGATCCCTGGCTGCCAGCAGCAGCGGCAGATCCGCGGTGCTGTCGGAGTAGGCCACGTCGATATCGCCGTACCCGCGCTCGCGCAGCATGCGCATCTTCTCTTCGTTGTGGCAGTGCCGGGTCGCCCCGACCGCACCCAGACGCGGCCCCACTTCACTGCCGATCACCGGCACGCCCTGATGGGCAACGAAGGCCAGGATGGCGCGGGCCAGCTCCGGCGGCGCGCCGGTGGCCACGACCACGCGGTCGCCCTTGGCGCGGTGCTCGGCGAACACAGCCAGCGCCTGCGGCAGCAGCTTGGCGCGCAGCTGCGCCTCGTGCTTGATCACGTAGGCGTCAATGACCCGGTTGAACTCGCGCGCGCGGTGCAGCCCGAAGGTGGCAATCCACACATAGACCGAGATGCCGGAACGCCGCGTCGGCAGCATCGCCACCAGCGGCCCCGCGATGGGTGTAACCAGCAGCGCGGCCAGCAGCCGCAGGGGATTGCGCTTGATCAGCGAGGCGAACAGATGGCTGCCGGAATCGCCGTCGTACAGGGTGTGGTCGAAGTCGAAGACCACCAGCGGGGCGTCGTCGTGCGGAGTCGGATAGGTCGCAGTCATGCGCTGAAGAATAGCTGACGCAGCCCTTCGCCGGGTTCTTCCACCCGCATGAAGGCTTCGCCGACCAGGAACGCATGCACGCCGGCGTTGCGCATCAGGGCCACATCGTCGGGACCGAGAATGCCGCTTTCAGTCACCAGCAGGCGATCACGCGGCACGGCCTGGCGCATCTCCAGCGTGGTCTGCAGCGAGACCTCGAAGGTGCGTAGGTTGCGGTTGTTGATGCCCACCAGCGGCACCGGCACCTGCAGCGCGCGCTCAAGCTCGTCGATATCGTGCACTTCCACCAGCACGTCCATGCCCAGCTGCATGGCCAGGTCGGACAGCTCGGCCAGTTGGCGGTCATCCAGCGCGGCCACGATCAGCAGGATGCAGTCCGCACCCAGCACGCGCGCCTCGTAGACCTGGTACGGGTCAATCACGAAGTCCTTGCGCAGCACCGGCAACGTGCAGGCGTCGCGCGCCTGCTGAAGGTAGGCGTCGGCCCCCTGGAAAAAATCCACGTCGGTCAGCACCGACAGGCAGCTGGCCCCGCCGAATTCGTAGCTGACCGCGATGTCGGCCGGGTGGAAGTCCGGGCGGATCACCCCCTTGGACGGGCTGGCCTTTTTCACCTCGGCAATCACGGCCGGGTCGCCGTTGGCGATGGCGGCCTGCAGCGCGCGGGCAAAGCCGCGTACCGGCGGCGCGCCGGCCACCTGGGCCTGCAGCGTCTCCAGCGGCACCTGCGCCCGGCGCGCGGCTACTTCTTCGGCCTTGCGGGCCAGGATGGTGTCGAGGATGTCGCTCATGGGGAATTCGGGTCCTTCAGGCCAGCCATGCGGTCAAGCAGGCGATTATCGGCCAGCAGCGGGTGGGGCGTGAAGGCGGGCTCAGCCGGCGTCGTTCAGGCGGCGGGTAGCGGCAACGTAGTCCTGCATGCGCTGGCGGGCGCTGCCGTCGGCGATGGCCGCGCGTGCGCGCGCCAGCCCGTCGGCGATGCTGTCGGCTACCCCGGCCACGTACAGCGCGGCACCGGCATTGAGCGCCACGATGTCCAGCGCCGGGCCGGGTTCGTTGTCCAGCACGCCACGCAACAGGGTGATGGACTCTTCCGGCCCGCTCACCTTCAGGTTGCGGCTGGCGGACATGGCGATGCCGAAGTCTTCCGGGTGGATCTCGTACTCGCGTACCTTGCCGTCGCGCAGTTCACCGACCAGGGTGCCCGCACCCAGCGAGATCTCGTCCATGTTGTCGCGCCCCCACACCACCAGCGCGCGCTCGGCACCCAGCTCGCGCAGCACGCGGGCCTGGATGCCGACCAGGTCCGGATGGAACACGCCCATCAGCACATTGGTCGCCCCGACCGGATTGGTCAGCGGGCCCAGGATGTTGAAGATGGTGCGCACGCCCATTTCGCGGCGCACCGGTGCCACCACCTTCATCGCCGGGTGATGCATCGGCGCGAACATGAAGCCGATGCCGGTCTCTTCGATCGCGCGTGCGACCTGCTCCGGGCGCAGTTCAATCACCGCGCCCAGCGCCTCCACCGCATCGGCACTACCGGACTTGGACGACACGCTGCGGTTGCCATGCTTGGCGACCCTGGCTCCGGCCGCCGCAACCACGAACATCGCGCAGGTGGAGATGTTGAAGGTATGCGAGCCGTCGCCGCCGGTACCGACGATGTCGACCAGATGGGTCTTGTCCTGCACCGGCACCGCCAGTGCCAGTTCGCGCATCACCGTGGCCGCACCGGCAATCTCACCTACTGTCTCCTTCTTCACCCGCAGACCGGTGAGAATCGCCGCGGTCATCACCGGGGAGACGTCGCCACGCATCACCTGACGCATCAGGTCGATCATCTCGTCAAAGAAGATCTCGCGGTGCTCGATCGTGCGTTGCAGGGCTTCCTGGGGGGAGAAGGTCATGCGGGTGTCCTTTGTGGTGCGGGCAGCGCGGCTCAGCGCTGCAGGAAGTTCTTCAGCAGGGCGTGGCCATGCTCGGTGAGGATCGATTCGGGATGGAACTGCACGCCCTCGACCGGGAATTGGCGATGCCGCAGGCCCATGATTTCCTCGATGGAGCCGTCGTCGTTCTCGGTCCAGGCGGTCACTTCCAGGCACGCCGGCAGCGTGGTCTTGTCGACCACCAGCGAGTGGTAGCGGGTGGCCTGGTAGCGGTCCGGCAGGCCAGCGAACACGCCCTTGCCTTCATGCCGGATGGGTGAGGTCTTGCCGTGCATGATGTTGCCGGCACGGATCACGTCGCCGCCATACACCTGGCCGATGCTCTGGTGGCCCAGGCACACGCCGAGGATCGGCGTGGTCGGGCCCAGCCGCTGGATCAGCTCCAGCGACACGCCCGCTTCATTGGGCGTGCACGGACCGGGCGAGATCACGATGCGCTCGGGGCGCTGCGCGGCAAGCTCGTCCACGCTCATCGCGTCGTTGCGCACCACCTTGACCTCGGCACCCAGCGTCTGCAGGTACTGCACAAGGTTGTAGGTGAAGCTGTCGTAGTTGTCGATCATCCACAACATGGATCAGGGTCCGTCTTGGATTAGAAAAATGGCGTACACGTTTTCCGTGTACGAGATGGGGCCGGCGGCCAGCAGCTCGCCTGGGGCCGCGGCCGGGCTGCCGCGGCGTGAACCGGTGACCTGGATCCGATCCATCGCGCTGTCCTTGCTGTAGCGATAGCCATCGCCGAACGAGTTGACGGTTCCCCAAGTGCCGGCCTGCACGCCATAGGCAAAGTTGGGAGCCACGTCGGAGATGCTGTACAGGCCGGTGATCTTCGCGCCATACGCGCCTGCCAGGCCCTTGGCGGATTCGCGCGTCTGCGCGGCCGCTTCGGCCTTCAGCTCGGCACGCAGCCGTCCTTCCCCCGAGTAGGTGGGTGCGGACGTGCTCACCTGCACTTCGCGACTGGCCTTGAGGTCGGCGAGCATCGCCTGCAGGGCCTGGGCGTCGGCGAACTCCGCCTTCAACTCGCGGCTGACCGCGGTGCCATTGAAGACTTCTTCGTCATCCCGATAGCGGGTCGACGGTGCGATGCGCAGGTTGTCCGCCCGAACACTGCCCTCGATCGCCCCGTGCTGGCTGAACAGCTGCAGCACGCGCTCGGCATTGGCCTGCACGCGCCGCCGCGCCACGTCGGTCTGCATGTCGACGGATTCCAGTTCGATCTTCACCGTGTAGCGATCCGGCATGACCGTACGGGTGGCCGTGCCCTTCACCAGCAGGTGTGGCTGCCCGGGAACGGTGTTGGCCTGTGCCCATGCGGGCCCGGCGGCCACGGCCAGCGTTGACGACAACAGCAGTGCGCCCAGCAGCTTCATGCAGTATTCCTTGTCAAAGTGGTGCAGCGAAACGCCATGACCAACGCCATGGCACGAAGAATCACAGGCCCTTGGCAGCCTGTGCCACGGCACGGAACAGCGCGCGACCCTTGTTCATGGTCTCGTCCCATTCCTTGCCCGGGTCCGAGTCATAGACGATGCCGGCACCGGCCTGCACGTGCAGGCGGCCGTCCTTGATCACCGCGGTGCGGATGGCAATCGCGGTGTCCGCATCGCCGTGCCAGCCGATGTAGCCGATGCTGCCGGCGTACACGTTGCGCTTGATCGGCTCCAGCTCGCGGATCACTTCCAGCGCGCGGATTTTCGGCGCGCCGCTGACCGTGCCGGCCGGGAAGGTGGCGCGCAGCACGTCGGCGTAGCTCAGGCCCGGCTGCAGCCGACCGGTGACTTCGCTGACGATATGCATGACGTGGCTGTAGCGTTCGATCACGAACTGCTCGCCCACTTCCACCGTGCCGGCCTGCGAGACGCGGCCTGCATCATTGCGGCCGAGGTCGATCAGCATCAGGTGTTCGGCGCGCTCCTTCGGGTCAGCCAGCAGCTCGGCTTCCAGCGCGTTGTCTTCTTCCACCGTGGCTCCGCGCGGGCGGGTACCGGCGATGGGACGCACGGTGACTTCGCCCACGCCGTCATCGGTATGCTGCAGGCGCACCAGGATTTCCGGCGAGGAGCCCACCACCTGCACGTCGCCGGTGTCGAGGAAGTACATGTAGGGCGAGGGATTCAGCGCGCGCAGCGCGCGGTAGACATCCACCGGGCGCGCCTTGAACGGCACGCTCAGGCGCTGGCTGAGCACCACCTGGAAAATGTCACCGGCGCGGATGTATTCCTTGGATTTGTCGACCGCGGCAATGAAGCCGTCCCGGGTGAAGCCGGAGACGAAGTCGTTCTCGTCCAGCACGTCGCGGGTGATCGGGGCCGGATAGCCCGCACCCGGGGCGCGAAGCTTGGCCACCAGGGCATCCAGGCGACCCTGTGCCTCGTCGAAGGCACCGGGCTGGCGCGGGTCGGCGTGCACGATCAGGTACAGGCGGCCCTTGAGATTGTCGAAGACGGCGAGGTCTTCCGAATGCAGCAGCAGGATGTCCGGCGTGCCCAGTTCGTCGCGGCCGCGCGGCGGAGCCAGGCGCGGTTCGATGTAGCCGATGCATTCGAAACCAAACCAGCCCACCAAGCCACCGGTGAAGCCCGGCAGACCGGCCAGCTTGGGCACCGAATGCGCGCTGCGCAGCGCTTCCACCTCGACGAAGGGATCGGCCACTTCGCGGGTTTCCACCACCTGCCCGGCCTCACGGACGGTCAGGGTGTGGCCGTGGAAGGCATACACCCGGCGCGCCGGCAGGCCGATGATGGAGTAGCGCCCGAAGCGCTCGCCGCCCTCGACGGATTCAAACAGATAGGTATGCGGGCCGTCAGCGAGCTTCAGGTACACCGAAAGCGGCGTGTCCAGGTCGGACAGCACTTCACGGACAACGGGGATGCGGGTGTGGCCTTCAGCGGCCTGCTGCTGGAACTGCTCGAGCGTGATCAAGACGACTTTCCTTCCGGGAAACGGTGGTGGCGGGACGGACGACGGCAACAGGCCACCATCGCCAACCACGGCGAGCGGAAGAAAGGGTATGCGGGGTCGTCAGAATGGACACCCGGGGACTGTACCCCATGGCCGGGGCCAGGGGAACCCGCCCGGGCACTGCGGCTCAGGCGGAGGCGGGAATCGGCCGGTCAGCCCATGCGGCGGGCGGCGGCCTGCTGCTCCTGGTCGCGCTGGCCGGCACCCAGGTCCTGCGCCAGCTGCTTGTCGGGAGTGGCCTGGGCGACCTGCTGCCGGTTGACCTCGGCCACCTGCTCGGTGCTGACGCTGAGCGGCTGCTGGCGGCCCTCGGCGATGTCCACCTGCGCCAGCTTGCGATGCACCGAGGTGGTGTCCTGGGTGTCGACCGCGAACACGCAGGTGCGGTCGGTGCTGAGCACCACATGTTCGATGGACGCCAGCCCGCCCTGCTTGGCCTTGCTGGCCAGCGCGCCGGCCAGCTGGTCGCTGTGCAGGTCGGGGGTGCGGTTGTGGGCCACGTCCAGGGCGTGCACGCCGGTCTGGGCACCCTTGAACAGCGTGTAGTCGGCGTTGCGCGGATCGTTGATGCCCACCACCAGTGAAGTCGGCTCGGCGTTCAGGCTGGCCTGTCGACCGTCGCTGGGGTGCTGGATGCGCTGGTGCTGCTCGACCAGCTGGCGGGCGGCCGCTTCCTGTTTGATCAGCTCGAAGTCCAGGCTGGGGATGACGGTATCGCCCATGCCGTGGCGGGCAGCGGATTCGCCGAACGAGGGGCTGAGTTCGCCAATCAGCCGTGCCGATTTCGCAAGGTTGGACAGGTTGTTGATCGCCAGGGGCATAGGCCCCGCGGGTACGTGGGTCGCAGCCGCCGTGGTCAGGCCCGCCCCCACGCCGCCCACCGTGGCGAACACCGCCGGCGCATGCGAGGTGATGCCCTTCACATGCGACGCAGCCAGATCGTAACCGCTGTCCACGTAGGCCCCGGCGGTGGCGAACCCATTCTGCAGCTTGCCCGCCACCCATTGCCCGTTGTGGCCGATGGCGGCGGCCGTGCGATCACCTACCCCACGAATGCCGTCGGCATCGGACTGCGCGTGGCGGGTGGCATTCTGGGCACGGTGTTCACCGTCGTTGCGGGTGCGCTCGGCTTCCTTCGCCAGGCGTTCGGAAACACTGTCCAGCCCCACCTTGTCGGTGATCCAGGACAGCGCGGAGATGCCACCCGAGCGGGCCTGCGATTCAGCCCGATGCAGCGTGGCCTCGATGCTGCCGGTGAGCTCGCGCCCGGACGCGATCACTGTGGCAGACGCCCGGGTGCTGACCTGCATGGTGGTCGAGCCGAAGTTCACCACCTGCCCAATCGCCATGCCCTGCGTCTTGAGCACGGTCTCGGCACCATCGCCTACCTTGTCAAGCACGTGCGCACCGGCTGCGCCCGCCCGCTCGACCTGCTCGCCGACGATGCGGCCTCCGCGCATGCCATAACCCGTGGCATGCAGCGCATGTGAAAGAGGCCCGGCCAGCTCGGCCACCTGACTGGGTGCTGCCACATTCGGGCGGTCGACAATCCGGCCGTCCTTGTCGTTCTTGTCGACCATCTTGGAGTCCAGCAACAGCTCAAGCTTGCCTGCCGCCACCGGGATGTTGCGCAGCGCTTCCTGCCCGGGCGTGGTTGCCAGCTGTTCGACGAACTGTGCGGCCGAGGTCTGCGCTCCCGCCGGCATCATCTCGCGCAGCTTGTCGCCGACCAGCTTCTGCATGGCCGGCTCTTTCAGCAGCATCCCCATTTCATTGGCGAGCACGCCGTAGCCCCGACGCTGCTCGTCGTTGAGCTTCTGCATGCCGTTCTGTACGTCATTCAACACCTCACCCGCAGTCTGGTAGGTGTGCACGGTCTGCTGCGGATTGAAGGTCGGCAGGCCGTTCTCTTTGGCGAAGCGTGCCGGAGTATCCGGGTGCAGGCCAGCGGCGTTGAAGGTGGTGGCGCGGGCACCGGTGACGGCCGAGGCGGCGGAGGCCATGCCGCCGCCGAGGGAGTGGCCGGCGATTTCGAAGTTTCCGGCAGTAGCCCTGTCCAAACGTGCTGCAAGCCCCATGGCGCGATCGTAGTAATCACTACGCATGCCTATGCCTTGCTGTCCATTGTTGAGGAAGTCCTCTCCGCCGGATTCGCGTCGCCCGCCTTTGGCAAGCGGATCGACAATTTCTCCAGTCGAGCCCTTGAAGACGACCACCGGTTTGGCATCATCGCCAAATACCCGTTTGTCGGGGATATAGATCTCCGCGCGGAACCCGGACTGCGCTGGCTCCAGAAGTTCGCGCAGTTCACTCGCAGACATGTTCACTCCAGCGGCATGAAGTGCGGCTGGGTCTGTACTGGCGCGCGTCCACCCTACGGGCGGCTCCTCCTTATGTTGGGCGGACAGGTAGACGTCGGCGGCAAGACCAGACATCTCGCGAGCGTGATACGTCTCCTGAAGACGATCCGCCTCTTTGTCGTTACCGCTATCCCGCAACTGCTGGACGAGCTGATTCTGCTCTTGGACTGCGCGCACGCGCGCCTGGATATCCGGACCGCTCATGGCAAGCTCCATTGCTCTGTGAAGGACGCGGCCCCCGACCCGCGATGCTTATCGAATAACAGAACACTTTGCTAATGTCACCCCGTCAGGAAATGACGCCAGGACGATCATGCACCTAAGCCTTCACAATTTGATGACAAAACTCCTCGCAAGTGTGGCTTGGCTCACACTTTTCCTGGTAAATGGTTGTGCCGCTTCGTCCGCACACGGAGCTGCCGACTACTTCGACGGGAAGGTCCTCCAGCTCGCGATAGCGAGTGAACAAGGCGATTCCGACACCATCACGCGCCTTGTCAGCGACGATGGCGTTACCCCCGATAGCGCGTTTTCCCGTGAGGACGGAATTCCCCTGCTGGCCTGGCCACTCCGCGCCCGCAATCTGGATGGCTTGCGTGCGCTCCTGAAGAATGGCGCAGATCCCAATGCACGGATGTACAAGGATGTTGACGGTCGCAGGATCGGCTACAACAACGCCATGGTCTACGCCGCCAAGCTGGATGACCCGCGTTTCCTTGAGCTGCTTCTGGAACATGGAGGCGACCCCAATACCCGCAGTTCGAACAATGAAACCCTGATGTACCTGGCGTTTCTGAGCGGCAATCAGTGGAAAAATGTGCAGCTGCTCATAGAGAAGGGCGCGAACATCAATTCACCCAACCACGCTGCTGACGACACCATCCTCAGCTCCTATACCTCACGAGGAGGATTCGATTCCGCGTACTGGCTGCTTGAGCATGGTGCCGATCCCACACTTGAACTCGCTCCACTTCCGGGAAGTGACCAATCGGCCCGCCAACTGATGGTTGAGGATATCTACTGGGAAATCACAACGCCCGACCTTTTGCCATGGCAGAAAAAGTGTCAGCAATGGCTCGTCGAGCGCAACATCCCGCGCCCGCCTATGCCGGGCAACATTAAGAAGAAGCGAGAGGCGTTTGGCTTTCCCACCGAAGAGAAGGACATTCCGCTACTGTGAAGCAGCCGGGCAAGCCCGGCTCTACGAGAAGCAGCCGGGCGAGCCCGGCTCTACGGGAAGCAGCCGGGTGGATCCCGGCGCCATGGAAGCAGGCGGGCGGATCCCGAGGGCATGACAGAAATCGGGCAGATGCCGGCGTCATGAAGGCGGGCGACCAGAGTCCGCGCAACGGAGGCTGTCATGCGTAAGGTGATGAATGCGGCTGTGGCGGGTGTGGGAATGGTGCTTGCGGGGTGTGCGTCGACGACGCAGCCGCCGGCGGCGGGTCCCGCGGTGGGCATGGCCAATCCGGCGTCGGTGTACTGCGTCGAGCTGGGTGGGAAGAGCGTGATCGAGACCGATAGTGCAGGCGGGCAGACCGGGATCTGCCATCTGCCGGATGGAACCAGGGTCGAGGAATGGGCGTTGTATCGGCGGGATCATCCCCGCCCGTGACGCCAGGGGTTACATCAGCTCGCTGTCGTGCGGCAGGTGCATGCGCACGCGGCCGGGCACGCAGTCGATGCGGAAGTGGCGCGCCTTGACCGGTTCGCCATCCAGATTCAGCGTCATCGGCTGGTCGGCGTCGATCTCCACCCACTGCGCGCGGGCACGCTCGGCGACCTGCTCCAGTGCGCCCCGCTTGCCGCCCTTCACCAGCGCCGCGAAGGTGGACATCACCTCGCCGCTGAGCTCGGGAATGATGGTCAGGTCGAGCAGGCCGTCGTTGATCAGGGCCTCCGGGCACAGCACCTGGCCACCGCCGGCCTGGCGGCCGTTGCCGATGCCCAGCGCGATGAAGCCGCCCTGCCAGTGGAAGTCCTGGCTCCGCACCCGGGCCTGGATCGGCTCGATCTTGCCCAGCCGCGAGATGCCGGTGACCAGATAGGCCAAGCCACCCAGCACCTTCTTCAGGCCTTCGTCGGTTTCCACCGTGACCTCGGTACCGAAGCCGCCACTGGCCACATTGGCGCACCACCACGGCTTGCCGTCGGCGTCGATGCGCAGCAGGTCGACCGGGCGCGGAGACTGCTGCTCGATCAGGCTCAGCGCGGCCAGCGGATCGGCCGGAATGCCCGCGGCGGTGGCGAAATCGTTGGCGGTGCCCAGTGGCAGCAGGCCCAGCGAAGGCAAGGCACCGGCGGGCTCGTCGCGATGCGCGAGGGTTTCCGCGACCTCGCTGAGGGTGCCGTCACCGCCGGCGGCAATGATGGTGTCCACGCCATGGTCGATGGCCTCGGCCACGTAGCGCTCCGCGTCGCCCCCTTCCCAGGTGACACGTACGTCCAGCGCGATGCCACGCTCGCGCAGGATGTGTACGGCTTCGCGCACATCCTCGTTGCCGGTGGATTTTCCGTTCAGGATCAGACGCCAGCGGGCACGGCTCATGCAGCATTTCCATCAGTGGGGACGCGCAGGCTAGCAGCGCGGTGTTTCAGCCGTGGTGAACGTCATCAAACGGTCACCCGGTACCCGGAGAATGGAAGTCCATAGCAGGGACGATGGATGGAGGCAGGATCAGCCTCCCGCTGTTTCCGGGGTCGCATCTGAAAGGGTGCGGCCTTTTTTTCATGCACTGTCTTCCGCGATGGCCCGATAGGAACGGGCAGACTCGAAGCCGAGGCTGTAGCCCGACCTGAAGTAGCGAACGGCATCGGTCATCTCCCCACTCCCGGCGATCTCGATCAGTGGCCCTGTACGCCCGGCATCCGCGTCGCGATAGCCCGCCGTCGCGCCCGCCGCGAAGGCCTGATCGAGCCGCGCCTGATCCACCAGTGCATCAACGCGGGGATCTGGCACTGGTTGTGCGGGCTGCGCAGCCAGGTCGGCTCTGGCCTGTGCAAGGCGCCGGCCTGCCCGTTGGTACTGCCACACTTTCACGGCACCGGCGACGACGATCGCACCTACCGTAACAGCACCCCACAGCGTGTTGCTCATACCTGCCGTGGGCTGCGCCGCGATAGGGGAATCAGGCGCGCCTGCCAGCGGATCTGGTGCCCACCCCGTTGCCTGATTGGATATACGCTGCAGCATGCTCCCCAGCGCATCCCCCACGACCGAGAGCGCAGTGGTTCCAGCACGCACACTCAGTTCAGTGGCGTGCGAAAGTGTGACGTTCACAGGGCATTGCAGCGGCAACATCAGAACCTCGGGGGAACAATCGAAGCGGCCTTCGATTGTCCCTGCCGCGCCGCTGTTGAGTCAGAGGCAAAGCCGACACTGCAGCAGCCATCGTCCCACTTCGATGGCTTACGAGCGCGCCGCGAATGCCTTCAGCGCGTCGCCTTCAAGCCGGTACACAGTCCACTCGCTCTGCGGCCGCGCACCCATCGCTTCGTAGAAGTCGATGGCCGGCGTGTTCCAGTCCAGCACCGACCATTCGAAGCGGCCGCAGCCCTCGGCCACGGCCAGCTTCGCGATGTGCTGCAGCAGCGCCTTGCCGGCCCCGCTGCCGCGGCTGGCCGGGCTGACGTACAGATCTTCCAGGTAGATGCCGTTGCGGCCCAGCCAGGTGGAGTAGTTGTAGAAGTACACCGCGTAGCCGATGGGCTGACCCTCCGCTTCGCAGATCAGCGCGCGCGCCTTGGCATCGGCACCGAACAGGCTGTCGCGGATGCCGGCCTCGTCGGTCTGCACCGACGATTCGGCCTTTTCGTAGATCGCCAGCTCGCGGATGAAGCGCAGAATCAGCGCCGCATCCCCAGCGGTGGCTTCGCGGATCAGCACGTCGGCAGCGGCCATGCTCAGCCCCGCGCCTTGGCGACGTTGCGGCGCATCTGCTCGATGACATCCTTGTAGCTGATCGGGGCGTTGAAGATGGCCGAGCCGGCGACGAAGGCGTCAGCACCGGCAGCCGCAATCGCGCCGATGTTGTCGGCCTTCACCCCACCGTCGATCTCCAGGCGGATGTCGCGGCCGCTGGCGTCGATCTTCTCGCGTACCACGCGCAGCTTGTCCAGCGCCGAAGGAATGAAGGCCTGGCCCCCGAAGCCCGGGTTGACCGACATCAGCAGCACCAGGTCCAGGTCATCCAGCACCCAGTCCAGCACATCCACCGGGGTGCCCGGGTTGAGCACCAGGCCCGGCTTGCAGCCCAGCGAGCGGATCAACTGGATGGTGCGGTGCACGTGGCGGCTGGCTTCGGGGTGGAAGCTGATGTAGGTGGCACCGGCCTCGGCGAAGTCCGGAATGATGCGGTCCACCGGTTCCACCATCAGGTGCACGTCGATGGGAGCGGTGATGCCGTGCTTGCGCAGCGCCTGGCAGACCATCGGGCCGATGGTGAGGTTGGGCACGTAATGGTTGTCCATCACGTCGAAGTGCACCCAGTCGGCACCGGCGGCAAGCACGTTGTCCACTTCCTCGCCGAGGCGGGCGAAATCGGCGGACAGGATGGAGGGGGCGATGATGCAGTTGGACATGGCCAGGGCCTTGCAGAAGGAAGAAGGGGCGGCAGCGCTAACCGCGCTTGCGCAGGGTCTTGATGCGGTCGTAAGCGGCGTTGAGCTGGCGCGATTTGCGCTCGGCCTGCTGGCGCAGCTCGGGGGCCGCCCCCACCACCTTGTCGGGGTGGTACTGGGAGATCAGGCGGCGGTAGGCCAGGTCGATCTCGGCGTCCGTGGCCTCGGAGGTCAGCCCCAGCTCGCGATAGGGGTTTTCCCTGTTCAGCCGGAACCAGTCGGCGTCAAAGGCATGGCCCAGCAGCAGGCCGATGGCCGCCCCGAACAGGGGGTTGGGCCGGAACAGCAGGGCCCCGGCGATGAATCCGAGCAGTTTTCCGTACCAGCGCATGGTCGTCGGGGCGGCCGCTTGAAAAAGGTGATCCATTTTACGTCACAGCGGGCCCAACCCGCTTTACACTAGGCCGCCCGCTGTCTGGCGGGCCCGTCACCGGGTGCCCTGGACAGCTGTCTCGACGAAGCCTCAGGAGTGCCCGTGCCGACCACGTTGTTGCAATCCGATCTCCCCGGCCTGCCCTTGCGCCATCGCGGCAAGGTGCGTGATGTTTTCGACATTCCGCGCGACCGGCTGCCCGCCGGCACGCCGCCGGGGGATTACCTGCTGATGGTCGCCACCGACCGTCTGTCGGCCTTCGACGTGGTGCTGCCGGACCCGATTCCCGGCAAGGGCGAAATGCTCTGCCAGGTGTCGAACTTCTGGTTCGCCAAGACCGCACACCTGATGCCCAACCACCTGACCGGCATCGATGTTGCCAGCGTCCTGCCCGAAGGCGTGGATGCGGCGCTGTATGCCAAGCGTGCAGTGGTCACCCGCAAGCTGAAGCCGGTGCCGGTGGAAGCCATTGCCCGCGGCTATCTGATCGGCAGCGGCTGGAAGGACTACCAGCGCACCGGCAAGGTCAGCGGCATCGAACTGCCCGACGGCCTGCGCCAGGCCGAACAGCTGCCGGAACCGATCTTCACCCCGTCGACCAAGGCGGCGGTGGGCGACCACGACGAGAACATCGACTTCGATGCGATGGTCAAGGCGGTGGGCGGCGACCTGGCCGAACGCGTGCGCGATGCCACCCTGCGCATCTACAAGTTCGCGGCGGATTACGCCCTGGAACGCGGCATCATCCTGGCCGACACCAAGTTCGAGTTCGGTACCGATGAAGACGGTCGCCTGTACATCATGGACGAGATGCTGACCCCGGATTCGTCGCGCTACTGGCCGGCCGACCAGTACGAAGTGGGCACCAGCCCGCCGAGCTACGACAAGCAGTTCGTGCGTGATTACCTGGAGACCCTGGACTGGGGCAAGACCGCCCCGGGCCCGAACATTCCGGCTGACATCATCGAACGTACCCGCGCCAAGTACGCCGAGGCGCTGCAGCGCCTGGCCGGCATCAGCGTGGATTGACGGAACCCACCATGTCCACCACGACCCAGGTTGTGCGGCCGATTGACCGCTACTTCGCCAGCTACTCCGACGACCATCGCAATGCGCTGAACCAGCGCATCCACGTGGTCGCGGTGCCGGCGATCCTGTGGTCGGTGGTGGGCCTGCTGTGGTGCATTCCGCCGCTGATCACCTGGTTCCAGCATGGGGTCTGGGCCGGCCTGGCGATGTTCACGGCCTGGTGTTTCTACAACCGGCTGTCGCGCTCACTGGGCATCGGCATGCTGGGGCTGCTGTTCCTGTGCGGCTGCGTGTGCCGCCTGCTGGAAGCGCAGATCGGCCTGGCCGGCCTGGGCTGGACCGCACTCGGCGTGTTCGTGGTGGCCTGGATCGCGCAGTTCATCGGCCACAAGTTCGAGGGGCGCAAGCCCAGCTTCCTGACCGACCTGACCTACCTGCTGATCGGTCCGGCCTGGGTGATGGCCAAGCTCTACCGCCAGATGGGCTGGAAATACTGACGGTCGTGCTGGCCATTGGCCGGCAACCCCGCTGATCCGCCAACCTGAACGAAACCGATCATCACCGGCGCTGCACGCACCCGCGCCCAGCATCGCCGTGGGCACTCCGTTTTCGACATCTCCCGTTCATGTCCGGGCCAGCTGAGCTGTGGTCCCAGCCCCTGCCGTTGTTGGGCTGGTGCCCTCGCGATGAACAGCCGACGGACAGATGCGGCAAAGCGGACGCGATTGTCCATACGGGTTTGACGGGTGCCGAATGGGGTGGATTTCGGGGCTGAAAAAATGAACCACGCACGTTACATGCAGTTGCTGGCGTATTCGGGTATATCGGCGACAAATGACCGCCTGTTAGACTGAACAACCTGCTCGTGAATCGCGCATTCCCTGCATGAATCCTGCCCTGCTCCTGCTGCTGGCCCTGCCCTTTGTGATGGCAGCGGCCGTGGCCACATTCCGCACCAGCTCCCGCGCCACTGCCGCCTGGCTGGCCGCCGTCGCTCCGTTGGGCGGGCTGGCCCTGCTGGCCACGATGAGTCCGGCGGTGATGCATGGCGAGGTGGTGCGCAGCTTCGGCGACTGGCTGCCGCAGATCGGCCTGGCCTTCTCGCTGCGTTTGGACGGGCTGGCCTGGATGTTCGCCGGCATGGTGCTGGCCATCGGTGCACTGGTGGTGATGTATGCGCACTACTACCTGAGCGCACGCGACAACGCCCACCGCTTCTACTGTTACCTGCTGCTGTTCATGGGGGCCATGCTGGGCATGGTCCTGTCGGGCAACCTGCTGCTGCTGATGGTGTTCTGGGAAATGACCAGCATCAGCTCGTTCCTGCTGATCGGCTTCTGGTCGCACCGCCAGGACGCGCGTGAAGGCGCGCGCATGGCGCTGGTGGTCACCGGTGGCGGCGGCCTGGCCCTGCTCGGCGGTGTGCTGCTGATCGGTCGCATTGTCGGCAGCTTCGAGCTGGATGCGGTGCTGGCCGCCGGCGATGTGATCCGCAGCAGCCCGCTGTACCCCTATGCCCTGTTCTTGGTGCTGGCCGGCATCTTCACCAAGAGCGCGCAGTTCCCGTTCCATTTCTGGCTGCCGCACGCGATGGCCGCCCCCACCCCGGTGTCGGCCTACCTGCACTCGGCGACCATGGTCAAAGCCGGCGTGTTCCTGCTGGCGCGGCTGCATCCGGCCCTGGCCGGCACCGATCTGTTCTTCTACACGGTCAGCGGCATCGGCGCGCTGACCCTGCTGATCGGTGCCTGGAACGCGATCTTCCAGCACGACCTGAAGGGCCTGCTGGCCTACTCCACGATCTCGCACCTGGGCCTGATCACCCTGCTGTTCGGCCTGTCCACGCCGATGGCGGTGGTGGCAGGCGTGTTCCATATCCTCAACCACGCTACCTTCAAGGCCTCGCTGTTCATGGCCGCCGGCATCATCGACCATGAAACCGGCACCCGCGACATGCGCAAGCTGGGCGGACTGCGGCGTCTGATGCCGTTCACCAGCGCGCTGGCGATCATCGCCTCGCTGGCCATGGCCGGCATTCCGCTGCTCAACGGCTTCCTGTCCAAGGAAATGCTGTTCGCCGAGGCCATCACCACGCAGGGGCCGGAGCCGATGCGCATCGCGGTGTCGATCGCGGCGCTGCTGGCCGGCGTGTTTGGCGTCGCCTACAGCCTGCGCTTCGTCCACGACACCTTCTTCGGCAAGGGTCCGCACGACCTGGACCGCGTGCCGCACGAACCGCCGCGCTTCATGAAGGTGCCGGTGGAGATCCTGGTGGTGATCTGCCTGGCCGTCGGTATCGCCCCGGCGATCACCATCGCGCCCGTGCTCGACACCGCCGCGCAGGCCATCCTGGGGCCGGCAATGCCCAGCTTCAGCCTGTCGGTGTGGCACGGCTTCAACCTGCCGCTGGTGATGAGCATCGTCGGCGTGCTGGGCGGCGTGGCGCTGTACTTCGGCCTGCGCCGGCTGATCAACCTGCATGCGGTGGTCAGCCGCACCATTGGCCGCAACCTGTTCCACAAGCAGCTGGATCTGGTGTTCGGCTTCGCCCACGGCCTGACCCATGCACTGGCCAACGGCAGCCTGCAGCGCATGCTGATGGCGCTGGTGGTGGTGGCCATCGTGGTCGCGGCCGCGCCGTTCGTCGCCCACCCGGTGTCACCGAACTGGCCGTCGCCGCAGCCGATTCCGCTGCTGGGCTGGGTGCTGTGGGCGGTGATCGTGGTCTGCTCGTTCGGCGCGCTGTTCGTGTACCGGCAGCGCCTGCTGGCGGTGCTGGTGGTCGGCGGCGTGGGGCTGATGGTGTCGCTGACCTTCGTATTCCTGTCCGCACCGGACCTGGCGCTGACCCAGCTGCTGGTGGAAATGGTCACCCTGGTGCTGATGCTGCTGGGCATGAACTACCTGCCGGCGCAGTCGCCGCCGGAGAAGTCGCGCTGGCGCAAGCGGCGTGACGCCCTGATTGCGATTGTGGCCGGCGGCGGGCTGGGGGCCATGGCGTACAGCGCGATGACCCTGCCGCCCAACACCATGGCCGGCGAGATGCTTGCCCGCGCCCTGCCCGAAGCGTACGGCGAGAACGTGGTCAACGTGATCCTGGTGGACTTCCGCGGCTTCGATACCTTCGGCGAAATCACCGTGTTCGGCATTGCCGCGCTGGTGGTGCATGCACTGCTGCGGCGCTCGCGCATGGCCCCCGAGCAGATCATGCCGGGGCCGCCGATCAAACTGCCGGTGCCGGCCGACCTGGCCCAGATCATGTTCCCGCTCACGCTCACCGTGTCGATCTTCCTGTTCCTGCGCGGCCACAACGCGCCGGGCGGGGGCTTCATCGCCGGACTGGTGCTGGCGGTGCCGCTGCTGATCCAGTACGTGATCCAGGGCACCGAATCGGTGGAATCGCGCTTCGGTTTCGACTACATCCGCTGCATCGGCGTCGGCCTGCTGATCGCCATCGTCAGCGGCTGCGCTTCGATGCTGTTCGGGGTGCCGTTCCTGACCAGTGGGCATATCGACCTGGAGCTGCCGCTGATCGGCACCGTGCCGCTGGCCAGCGCCATCGGCTTCGACACCGGCGTGTACCTGGTGGTGTTCGGTGGCGCGATGCTGATGCTGTCGATGATGGGCACGATCAAGCCGCACCGCACCCGCAACGCCCGCAAGGGTGAGATCGATCCCAACCGCCGTTCGGCCCTGACCGGGGAGATGCACTGATGGAACTGGCCCTGGCAAGCGCGATTGGCGTACTGGCCACAATCGGCATCTACCTGCTGCTGCGCGCGCGCAGCTTCGACGTGATTCTGGGCATGACCTTCCTGTCCTATGCCACCAATCTGCTGATCTTCGCCGGTGGCCGGCTGGTCAGCGGCAAGGCTCCGGTGCTGAAGGAGGGCGTGGCCTCGAACCTGGGCAACTACACCGACCCGCTGCCGCAGGCGCTGGTATTGACTGCAATCGTCATTGCCTTTGCGATGACCGCAGTGAGCATCGTGCTGGCCATGCGCAGTCGCAGCGACAACCACAGCGACCATGTGGACGCGCACGAGGAAGAGCCGGCGGCAGACACCGCGCCCGGCCGTGAGGGCGGCGCATGAATCATGTGGTGATCCTGCCCATTCTGATTCCGCTGGTGGGCGCGGCGCTGTCGCTGTTTGTCGAACACCGGCGGTACGGGCCCAAGGTACAGCGCAGCGTGGCCTGGACCACGCTGGCGGCGCTGGCCGCCGCCGTCGCCCTGCTGTTCTCGCGCACCGCCGACGGCAGCATCGCGGTGTATCTGCTGGGTGACTGGCCGGCACGGCTGGGCATCGCGCTGGTCGCCGACCGGCTGTCCAGCTGGATGCTGCTGACCACTCTGCTGCTGGCCATTGCCTGCCTGCTGCATGCGTGCTCGGGCTGGGACCGGCGTGCGCCGCACTTCCACGCGCTGTTCCAGTTCCAGCTGGTCGGTTTGAACGGTGCCTTCCTCACCGGCGACATCTTCAACCTGTTCGTGTTCTTCGAGGTGATGCTGATCGCCTCGTACGGCCTGCTGCTCAGCGGCGGGCGCGGCCTGCGCATGCGCATCGGCCTGCACTATGTCGTGTTCAACGTCACCGCCTCGACCCTGTTCCTGATTGCGCTGGGCCTGCTGTACGCCTCGCTGGGTTCGCTGAACATGGCCGAGCTGTCGCAGCGCATTGCCGAGGTTCCGGCCAGCCACCTCACCCTGACCAAGGCCACGCTGGGACTGCTGCTGCTGGTGTTCTGCAGCAAGGCGGCGCTGATGCCGCTGTACCTGTGGCTGCCCGAAGCCTATGCGCGCGCGCCCGCGGCGGTGGCGGCGCTGTTTGCGATCATGACCAAGGTTGGCCTGTATGCGGTGCTGCGGGTCAGCTCGCTGTGGTTCGGAGCGGATGCCGGCCCGATGGCCGGCTACGGCAGCCAGTGGCTGCTGTGGGCCGGCGTGGCCACGCTGATCCTGGGCGGGCTGGGCGTGCTGGCAGCCGCACGCCTGCGCGTGCTGATCTCCTATCTGGTGGTGGTGTCGGCGGCCACGCTGTTCATCGCGTTTGCCATCCGCACCCCGCAGGTGCTGTCTGCGGGCCTGTACTACCTGCCGCACAGCACCTTCGTCGCGGCCGCGCTGTTCCTGATCGCCGACCTGATCCGCCGTCGTCGCGGCGGGGCCAGTGATCGCAAGGAGGTGATTGCACCCATGCCCGGCAAGCAGACCCCGGCGGTGCTGTTCCTGATTGCGGCGGTGTCGGTGGCCGGCCTGCCGCCGCTGTCCGGCTTCCTGGCCAAGGCCGCGCTGCTGGCCGGGATGCCGGCGCAGTACACCGCCCTGGTATGGAGCGCGGTGCTGGTCAGCAGCCTGATGGTGATTGTCGGCATCACCCGCGGTGGCGTGCGCCTGTTCTGGCGCGTGCCGGTTGCGGAAGAAGGTGCCCCCGCCCCGCGCAAGGCCCCGACCCGCACGGTGGAGCTGTTCGCCGCTGGCCTGCTGCTGGTGTACGGCATCGGCATGGCGGTGTTCGCCCACCCGCTGATGGCTTACACCGACGCCATGGCCGCCCAGCTGCTGCAACCGCAGGACTACGTGGGCGAACTGCGCGCGACCACGCCGGAGATCCGCCGCCCATGACCCGTCGTCGCCCGCTGTTCCGCCGCCTGATCCCATCGCCGATGCTGAGCTTCACCGTGCTCGCGTTCTGGGTGCTGATGTCCGACAGCTTCACCCTGGGCCAGATCCTGCTGGGGCTGGTGCTGGGCGTGGTGGTACCGCTGTTCGCCGCGCGCCTGGACCGCGAGTTCGCCCGCATCGGTTCGCTGCGCCCGATTCCCAAGCTGCTGTGCGTCACCCTGTGGGACATCCTGGTGTCCAACATCCGCGTGGCAATCCAGGTGCTGGGGCCGGAGCGCCGCATCCACCCGGGCTTCATCTGGTTGCCGCTGGATATCGCCAACATCCACGGTATTGCCGCGCTGACCAGCATGATCACGCTGACCCCGGGCACGGTGTCGGCAGCGTTGTCCGATGACCGCCGCTACCTGCTGGTGCATGTGCTGCACCTGGACGACCCGGACGAGCTGATCCGGCAGATCAAGACCCGCTACGAGGCCCCGCTGATGGAGATCTTCCCATGACCGGATATGTGTTCATCCAGACCACGCTGGTGGTGTGCATGCACGTGGTCGGGCTGGCCATGCTGCTGGCCACCTGGCGCCTGCTGCGCGGGCCGACCGTGCCAGACCGCATCCTGGCGCTGGATACCCTGTCGGTGACGGCGATTGCCGAGCTGATGCTGTTCGGCATGTATCTCAATTCAGCGGTGTACTTCGAAGCAGCGCTGGTGATTGCGATGCTCGGCTTTGGCAGCACCGTGGTGCTGAGCAAGTTCGTGCTGCGCCGGGACATCGTCGAATGATCACCTTCATCCAGATCCTGCTGTCGCTGCTGCTGCTGTTTGGCTGCTTCTTCATCCTGGTCGGCGCGCTGGGCCTGGTGAAGCTGTCCACGTTCTTCAAGCGCCTGCATGCGCCCACCAAGGCCAGCACGCTGGGGGTGGGCTGTGTGCTGGCCGGTTCGGTGGCGTATCACATCTTCCTGGGCGAAGATCCGCAGCCGCGTGAGCTGTTGATTACTGCCTTCCTGTTCATCACCGCGCCGATCAGCGCGCACATGATGGCCAAGGCGGCGTTGTCGTTGATGATGGAGAAGCGGCCGAGTCTGCCGGGTAATGACAAGGCCGAAGGCGAGCAGCTGCCGCCGCCGGAGCCGCGCGATACACCTTGATTCATCGCGCGATGCGATATGGCGTTGACACGCATGGCGTGTCCTTGGGAATGCATCAGCCGGCAATCAACGCCAGCTCCAGCACCACCCAGCCCACGAACGCCACCAGCAGAATCGCGCCCTCGCGTCGGCTCAGGGTCAGGTCTCCGCGCAGCATCGGGTACAGCACCAGCACGAAGGCGATGGCGGCCGGCAGCTCCAGTTTCACGAACGACTCAGGCAGCGCAATCGGGCGCAGCGCGGCCATGCCGCCCACCACCACCAGCAGGTTGAACAGGCTGGAGCCAATCACGTGCCCCAGCACCATGTCGCCCTGCCCACGTCGCGCGGCCACGATCGCCGCCGCCACTTCCGGCAGCGCGGTGCCGATGGCCACCGGCAGCAGGCCCACCAGCAGCGGTGACCAGCCCAGTCCCGCGCCCAGCACCGGCGCGGCACCGATGATCCAGCGCGCGCCGTAGTACAGGGCCACACCGGCAAACACCACCCGCAGCACGTTGAGGAACAGGCCGGTGCGGGTCATCGCGTAGCCGGCGATGGCCTCGCGCACGGGCTCGGCTTCACGCCGGGCCGCACGCAGCAGGAAGGCCAGTACCGCGACGAAACCGAGCAGCAGCAGGGCACCTTCCCAGCGCGCGATGACACCGTCGAGTCCGAACACGATCAGCGCCAGGCTGACCACCGCCAGCAGCACCAGCAGCGGCGAAAGTACCCGCGCCCGCACCAGCAGCGGTGCGGCCAGCGCCGCCAGACCCAGGGTCAGGCCGACATTGACGATGTTGCTGCCCACGGCGTTGCCCAGTGCCAGCTCCTCGGCTCCCACCGCGAAGGCGCGCGCGTTGACCACCAGTTCCGGCAGCGAGGTGCCGAAGGCGACCAGCAGCAACCCCGCCACGAACGGTGACGCACCGAAGCGCTGCGCCAGCCCGGACGCAGCCTTGACGATGGAATCCCCGCCCAGTGCCAGCAGCACCAGGCCCAGCACGAACCAGATGGCAGCAGCGAACATTGGTGCCTCCCCATGATGCCGGGCATGGCCCGGCGTTCCCATGTGCCCCGGATGGGCACCTCCCGGTGCCTACGCTACCTCAACTGCAGCCTTCCACGTAGTCCACCTGCGGTGGCTGGCCGACCCGCCACGCGGTGACGGTGCCATTGCCACCGATCTCGAAATTGAGGATCGCTCCACCGTCGGCGGCCGGCCGCACCCGCAGGTTGTGCCCGTTCTGCTCGTACTTGTGCGGGGTCAGGTCAGCCCGTTCCGGATACAGCGCCTGCAGCTCGCCCAGGGTCATGCCGACCTTGCCGCCGCCCGGGGCGCTGATGCGGTCGTTGCGCACGTCGTAGCGGACCAGCTTGCGGCCGTCAATCATGAAAATCACATCCTCCGCCTGCGCACCCTGCGGGCGCAGCGCGTGGCAGTAGTCATCCGGCACGTCGCCCTGCAGCGGCTCGTTCCACGCGGTTTTCAGCGCGTCCAGCGAAGCGCCCAGGGTTGCCGCGCCGTAGCCGTCCAGACGTGCCGGGCCGGTGCCCGACTCCGCCCCCGCTGCGGCGGTGGGCATCGGCGCGGGTGCGGCCGGTTCGCCTGCGGCCGCAGGTCGTGATTCGTCGGCGGGCACCACCGCCGGTGGCCGCCGGTCGCAGGCGGCCAGGGACAACACGATGCCGATGGCCAGAACGCCTCCCAGCTGTTTCATGAGCACATCTCCTCCGTTCAGTGCTGGCAGCGTAGCCCCTCAGGCGTGCAGCGGATGCATGCAAGCAGCGGGCTGTCATCACGCTTTCACCTCCCCCGTTCAGGCTCGGCGTGCACCGCATCGACATCTCTCCCCATGCAACCGCGCAAGACCGATCTCGCCCGCGACGCTCTGCAGGCTCACCGTGCGCCGCTGGACATGCGCCAGCGGCGTCTGTTGATCATGTGTGACGGCCAGCGCGACATTGGCCAGTTGACCGCACTGATCGGCCCGGAGGCACCGGCAATGGTCATCCAGCTGATCCAGGCCGGGTATCTGGTGTCCACGCCGGAGCCCGCCGTCGCGTCTGCGCCTGCCGCCGTGCCAGCGACGGCTCCCGCTGCCGCGGAGCCGGCACCGGAGCGGCGCCGCTCACTGGTGGCCGCGCGCATCTACCTGCTGGGCATTCTCGAACTGCAGCGCAATCCGCAGGCGGCGGCGCTGTACCGCGACCTGCAACTGGCGCGTGCCGAAGGGGATGTGGTCGCCACCCTGCGCACGGCGCTGGACGCGTTGCCGGGCATGACGTCCGATGGCTACTCGCAGCGCGTTCGGCAGCGTGTGCTGGAAGCGCTGCCGCTGGAGCACTGCGAGGCGATGTAGCGCCGGGCTTGCCCGGCTGCTCTGGATCTTCGCGAACAGCAGCCGGGCAAGCCGCGCCCCGGTCCAATGCAGTCAGTACGATGACGAACGCGTCGCAACGCGCCCGTAACCGGACGCGCCGATGCCACATCTCAACGTCACCCGCCGAAGTGCTTCTTCAACCCCTGCCAGCACTGCTGGTAACCCCGCTGGCGGTGCGCAGCCTCCATGGCCTGCGCGGTCGGTCGAATCACTCCGCGCGTTTCGAACATGAAGGCCATGGTGTCCTTGATCACGTCCGGCTTGGACAGATCGGCCGCCGAGGCTTTCTCGAACGTGGCCGCGTCAGGCCCGTGCCCACTCATGCAATTGTGCAGTGACGCTCCGCCGGGCACGAAGCCTTCGGCCTTGGCGTCATAGGCACCGTGAATCAGGCCCATGAACTCGCTGGCGATGTTGCGGTGGAACCACGGCGGGCGGAACGTGTCCTGCGCCACCAGCCAGCGTGGCGGGAAGATCGCAAAGTCCATGTTGCTGGTGCCCGCCGTGTCGCTGGGCGAATGCAGCACCAGGAAGATCGACGGATCCGGGTGGTCGTGGCTGATCGAGCCAATTGTGTTGAAGCGACGCAGGTCGTAGCGGTACGGCGCGTAGTTTCCGTGCCAGGCCACCACGTCCAGCGGCGAATGATCGATGTCGGCCCGCCACAGCTGCCCTTGGAACTTGGCGATCAGCTCGAACGCCCCGTCCACGTCTTCGAATGCGGCATGCGGGGTTTCAAAATCACGCGGGTTGGCCAGGCCATTGGAGCCGATCGGCCCCAGGTCCGGCAGCTTCAGCAGCGCACCGAAGTTCTCGCAGATGTAGCCGCGTGCCTGGCCGTCAGGCAGTTCCACCCGGAAGCGCACGCCGCGCGGCATCACCGCGATCTGCTGCGGTTCGATGTCGACCACCCCGAACTCGCTGAGCAGGCGCAGGCGGCCCAGCTGCGGCACGATCAGCAGTTCGCCGTCGGCGTTGTAGAAGTAACGGCCCTGCATGTCCGCCGTGGCGGCATACAGGTGGATGCCCACGCCATGATGCGCATCCGGCGCACCATTGCCGCCCATCGTGTACAGCCCATCGACGAAGTCGGTCGGCGTGGTGGGCAGCGGCAGCGGGTCCCAGCGCAGCTGGTTGGGCGACACCACACCCTGCGCGAAGTCGCTGTGCAGGTGCGGCTGCGCATAGGGGGTGAACTCACCGTGGGTGACCGCCGGACGGATCCGGTAGACCCAGCTGCGCCGGTTGCTGCCGCGCGGTGCGGTGAACGCGGTGCCCGACAACTGCTCGGCATACAGGCCCCGTGCCACGCGTTGCGGTGAGTTGCGCCCGACCGGCAAGGTATCCGGCAGGGCTTCGCTCGCGAATTCGTTGCCGAAACCGGTTTGATAGCCGCGTGAAGCGATGGACGGGGACATGATCGGGCTCCGGTTACAGTACGCCGCGCTTGATCTGGTCGCGCTCGATGCTTTCAAACAGCGCGGTGAAGTTGCCTTCGCCGAAGCCTTCGTTGCCCTTGCGCTGGATGATCTCGAAGAAGATCGGGCCGATGCAGTTCTGTGTGAAGATCTGCAGCAGCTTGCGCTGTTTGGTTTCCGGGTCGGCGTCGATCAGGATCTTGTTTTTCGCCAGCCGGGCCACGTCCTCGCCATGGTTGGGCACACGCTGGTCGATCACGTCGAAATAGGTGTCCGGCGTGTCCAGGAACTGCACCCCCTGCGCACGCATGGCTTCGACCGTGTCGTAGATGTTCTCGGTGAAGCAGGCAATGTGCTGGATGCCCTCGCCCTTGTAGGCATCGAGGTATTCGTTGATCTGGCTCTTCGGGTCCGACGATTCGTTCAGCGGGATGCGCACGATGCCGTCCGGCGCGGTCATCGCCTTGGACACCAGGCCGGTCTTCAGGCCCTTGATGTCGAAATAGCGGATCTCGCGGAAGTTGAACAGGCGCTCGTAGTAGTCCGACCACTGCTGCATGTTGCCGAAGTACAGGTTGTGGGTCAGGTGGTCGATGAAGGTCAGGCCGAAGCCGACCGGATGCTGGTCCACGCCTTCGATGGGGGCGTAGTCGGTGTCGAACATGCTGCCGTTGGCACCGTAACGGTCCACCAGGTACAGCATGCAGTCGCCGATGCCCTTGATGACCGGGGCCGGTACCGCCTTGGATTCGGGCTTGAAGTCGATGGCTTCGGCCCCGTTGCCCAGCGCCATCTGGAACACCTGCTCACCCGGCTTCTGGAAACGGATGGCGAAACCACAGGCGCACGGGCCATGCTTGGCGGCGAAATCAGCAGCGAACGAATCCGGGTCTTCATTGACCAGGAAGTTCACGTCACCCTGGCGGTACACGGTGATGGCGCGCTGCTTGTGGCGCAGCACCGCGGTGAAGCCCATCTTGCGGAAATAGTCGTGCAGCTCGGCACCACGTCCTGCGGGCGCTGCGAATTCGACGAACTCGAAACCGTCGATTCCCATCGGGTTTTCGAAGGTGGTCACCTGCATGCCCGGGTTGGGGGCGTGAGTGGCGGTGCTCGGCTGGCTGCTCATGACGTGGCTCCAAAACTGGCCCCCTCTGAAAAAACCAGATGACGGGCGGAAGGCAGACCCGCGAGAATGCGGAGTCCGGAATGAAGGTTTATAGTTTCATATGAAACCACCATCAAGGTGCACTGCAGCATGAATCCGCCCGATCCCGCCAGCCAGCGCATCCGCGCCTCGCACGCCCTGCTCGACCTGGAGCAGTTCCTGCCCTATCGGCTCAGCGTCCTGTCCAACCGGGTCAGCGGCAACATTGCCAAGCTGTACGGTGACCGCTATGGCCTGGCGATCCCGGAATGGCGGGTGATCACCATCCTGGCCTTATACCCGGGCTCATCGGCCAGCGAGGTTTCCGACCGCACCGCAATGGACAAGGTGGCGGTCAGCCGCGCCGTGGCCAGACTGCTGGAGCGGGGCTTCATCAAGCGTGAAACCCACGGCGATGACCGCCGCCGCTCGGTATTGGCGCTTTCGGCCGCCGGCTTCGAGGTCTACGAGACCATCGCCCCGCTGGTGATCGAGATCACCCGCAAGCTGATGTCGGTGCTCAGCGAAGAGGAAGAGCAACTGCTGGAGAAGCTGATCCTGCGCCTGGCCGGGGACGGCCTGCAGCGCATGGATGAGGGCTGATCACCGCAGGTGCTTCTTGCGCGCGTGCACCCACGGCGCGGCCAGGGCCCCGATGGCACCGGCGGCCAGCCCCAGTGATGCCGCCACGGCGGCGGCCTCGACGGCATTGGGCAGCGCCAGCGCGGCGATCACCAGGATGGCCGACGGCAGGCCGATGAAGGTCGCCATGAAGTAGCGCCAGCGCGGCACCCAGGTGCCGACCTGGAGCAGGCTGACCGGCATCCAGGCTTCGCCGGAGGCGTCTTCGGCCACCTTGGCCGCGGTCTTGACCAGATCCACTTCCACCGGGCCCTTGCCCTGGCGAACGGCTGCGAGCATCTGCGCCACCTCCTCCACCGGTGGGTAGGAGGCCGGCCAGGGGGTGGGCGCGGCCACGCCGTAGGCGGTCAGCAGCGGCACGCTCAGCCACGGAGCCAGCAGCGGACGCAGCTTGCGTCGCCCCAGCACGCACCAGATCTGCGCGCTGCCATGCGCCACCACGCTGTACAACGCCAGTTCGCCCGGCTCCGGGTACGGCAGTACGTGCACGCGCGCGGCCATGCTGTCGTAGCCCATCTGGCGCAGGAAACCGGGCCGGGTGCGGCCCTCGTGCGCCCAGGCCAGGCCCAGCGGGGCCACCAGATACGCTTCGGCGGGGTCTTTCACCCCGGCGCTGGCGCGGTCGTCGCTGGCCAGGAAGAACGCCAGCGACTTGGGTTCGGCCACGTCCGCATGTTCCCAGCGACCGCTGTCGCCGATGACGTGTTTGAGCGGCAATCGCGCCGGCTGGGTGTCCGCCGTCGCGGCGTTGTGCAGATAGGGCAGCACCGACAGCACAAAGGCCTGCAGGTCCACGCCGCGGTTGCCACTGCCCTGCCACTCGCCCGGCAGCAGGCCGGCCAGGGTCGGATTGCGTGCCAGACGGTCCAGTTGCGCCTTCTGTTCGACCAGCTTCTGCACGGCGGACCTGAGCAGCACGTTGTCCGGCACCGAAATCAGCGGCAGGCGGTACAGCGTGGAACCCGGCGACGGCGTCTCCGCCTCGCTGCCCAACGCGTCGGGCGCGGAATGGTCGTCCAGCAGCACGTCGGCCGGCGGCAGCGCCACGCCCGCCGCGGCGGAAGCGGCAGTATCGGAAACGGTGTCGCTGGTTCCAGGCTGCATGCGATGTCGGTCCTCGAAGGCGTGGCGTCACGTCCTTGGAGGTAGCGGCAGCGAAGTGGCGAACTGTAGCGCGAGGTTAGGGTGCCCAATCCTGCAGGAAGGCGAAGAAGCGTTCGCGGTTGTAGCCCTTCGGCTGGCCTTTGTCCGCTTCCAGCTCGCCGGTGAACTGCGAGTGCACCAGTTTGCCGTCGGCGTCGAGCACGAACAGGTGCGGGTAGCCCTTGATCGCGGGGAACTGCGACAGGAAGGTCGCGTTCTCGTTGTCTTCGCTGTAGTTGACCTTCATCCACACGTACTTCGCATCGCGAAGTTCGCGGATCTCGCGGTCGCCCTCCATGAAGGCATCCAGCAGGTGGCACCAGGAGCACCACTCGCCGCCCACGTCGAGCACGATGCGCTTGCCGGTGCGGCGGGCTTCGGCCTGGGCGACGGCCAGGTCGGCCGCCGGGTCACGGGCCGGGTCACGGGCCGGGTCGAACCGGGTATTCAGTGCCACCACATCGGCGGCCACCGGTGCGCTGGACCCAGCGACCGGTGGCTGCGCGGAGGCGGCAGGCGACTGCGCAGGAGCCGGGGGCGGCGGCGAAGACGGCGAGCAGGCGCATAACAGGCCGGCCACGATCAACGACGAACCCCAGGGTTTCATGCGCATCGCCGTCCTCACTTGACGCCGTGCATCAGCTTGTTGATCGCCGGGGCCAGCAGGAACAGCACCACACCCGAACCGATCAACGCCCAGAAGCCGAAGGTGTAGCCCTTCAGCGCCGATTCCACGGTCATGCCGCCTTCGCCGCTGACCGCACCGGCAAAGATGCCCGACAGGTTGTTGCCGATGCCGGTGGACAGGAACCAGCCACCCATGCCGAAGCCCACCAGGCGGACCGGGGCCAGCTTGGTCACCATCGACAGACCGATCGGCGACAGGCACAGCTCACCCACCGACTGGATCACGTAGACCATGAACAGGGTCCAGAACGGGATCTTGCCCTCCACCACCATGGTCGAGAGGGCCAGCATCAGCAGCGCGAACGCCGCGCCGTTGAACAGCAGGCCCAGGCCGAACTTGCGCGGAATGGACGGATTGGCGCTGCCCAGCTTGACCCAGATCCAGGCGATGATCGGAGCCAGGGTGATGATCGCCACCGAGTTCACCGACTGGAACCATGCGGTCGGGAAAGTCCAGCCGCCCAGGTTGCGGTTGACGATGTTGTCGGCGAGGAAGGTGAACGAGCTGCCGGCCTGTTCGAAGAACATCCAGAACATCACGTTGAAGGTGAAGATGATCAGCATCGCGATCACGCGATCACGCTGTACCTTGCCCTCGCGGATGCCTTCCACCAGCAGCAGCACCGCCAGCGCGACGAACAGAACGCCGAGAATCCAGGCCAGCGCGGTGGCACCGGTGGAGAGCAGGAAGTAGGCCACCGGGATGGCCACCAGCGAACCCACGAACACCATCACCACGCGGCCCATGCCCTCGGCACCGGCCGGCGGTGCGCCGATGCCCTTCAGGCCGGCGCGACCGACGTAGAACCACACCAGGCTGAGCAGCATGCCGATGCCCGACGCGATGAACACCATCTTGTAGGACGGCATGGCTTCGGTGCCGAAGACCTTCTCGGCCAGGAACTGGGTCAGCACCGGGGCGATCATCGCGCCGACGTTGATGCCCATGTAGAAGATGGTGAAGCCCGAATCGCGGCGCTCATCCTTCAGGCCATACAGCTTGCCGACCATGGTCGAGATGTTCGGCTTGAACAGGCCGTTGCCGATGATGATCGTGGCCAGGCCCAGTTCGAACACTTCCTTGACCGGCATCGCCACCATGAACAGACCGGCGGCCATGATCACCGCGCCGGTCAGGATCGACCGCTGGTAACCCAGCACCCGGTCGGCCACGTAGCCACCGAAGATCGCCGCGGCATACACCAGGGCCAGATAGGCACCGTAGGTGCGGCTGGCCGCGCCCTGCCCGGCGGCGTCGCCGTCGAAGAACTGCGCCACGATGTACAGCACCAGGGCCCAGCGGATTCCGTAGAACGCAAAGCGTTCCCAGAACTCGGTCATGAACAGCATCCACAACGGACGCGGATGGCCGAGGGTGGTCTTGAACTCCGGCAACGCCGGTTCGGGAACGGATTTCGCGGCGTCTACGCTCATGCGGGATTCCTGGGTTCGGTGGAAGACATGCACGTCCGATGTGCGAAACAACCCGGGAGAATTCCAGAACTTGGGCGTTCACGTCAAATAAACACTTCCCCGGGATTGCCTGAATAGGGCCTCACCCCGGCGGCAGCGGATCGTCGTTGCGGATCGTGGTGCGCACCTGGAACAGCTCCGGGAAGAAGGTCAGCTCCAGCGCCTGGCGCAGGAACCCGACCCCGCTGGAGCCACCGGTGCCGCGCTTGAAGCCGATCACCCGCATCACCGTGCGCATGTGGCGGAAGCGCCACAGCTGGAAGGCTGTTTCAAGGTCCACCAGGTCCTCACACAGGGAATATTCGCGCCAGTAGCGGTCGGTGTTTTCGTAGATGCGCTCGAACACCGGGTGCAGGGCGTCGTCGGCCACATGCGAGGTCTGCCAGTCGCGGTGCTGGTACACCTCGGGGATGGCATGGCCGAAACGGGCCAGGTAGCGCAGGAACTCCTCGTACAGGCTGGGCGCGTCCAGCACCTGCTGCAGCTGGGCCTGGCCGGCCGGGTCGTGCGAGAACACCTGCAGCATCTGCGCGTTCTTGTTGCCCAGCAGGAACTCGATGTAGCGGTACTGCAGCGACTGGAAGCCCGAGGACGGCCCCAGCACATCGCGGAAGCCCATGTACTCCGAAGGGGTCAGGGTTTCCAGCACCGACCACTGCTCGGTCAGCTGGCGCAGCACCTGTTTGCTGCGGGCCAGCACCTTGCGGCACTGCCACACCTCGTCGCGCTGCAGGAAGCCGATCGCCGCGCGCAGCTCATGGGCCAGCAGCTTCAGCCACAGCTCGGAGGTCTGATGCTGGATGATGAACAGCATCTCGTCGTGGTGCGGCGGGTTGGACAGGGGCTGCTGGGCGCTGAGCAGCTGGTCCAGGCGCAGGTAGCCCCCATAGGTCAGGCGGCCTTCCAGGTCGGTGTGGATGCCGGCTTCCAGATCGCGTTGGTTCTTTTCGACAGACATGGCGGTGGCCGCATGAGGGGGTGCAAGCGTAGCGCAGCGGCCGCCCTACGGTAGCGTGTGGTGGGCCTGTTCAGCGCGGCAGCGGCTGCGACCCATTGCCGCGGCGACCCCGACACGTGACCGCTCATGCGCCGTTGCGCCAACTGAATACGTTGATGTTATTGGCCTTTCCGCCCTGACAACGGTATACCCGGCGGCGGCCAGGCGGTTTCCTTGTTGCGCCGCAGGACGGCTTTTTCGTACGCCTTCCTTAACATGGCAATTCATATCATTTGTAACTTCCTGTCGAAGGTGCAGTACGCAATGACGGTTGCCGCTGAGTTCAAGATCGAATACCTGCAGTACCTGGACACGGACGGTAACCTCGTCCGCGATGACCTGCCCGAGGCCCTGCGCGACCCCAAGGCGCTGCTGCCGATGTTCAAGCAGATGCTGTTCGTGCGCGTGTTCGACGGCAAGTCGATCGCCCTGCAGCGCACGGGCAAGCTGGGCACCTACGCGGCCTGCCTGGGCCACGAGGCCGCGCATGTGGGCATCGGTGCTGCAATGCAGAAGGACGACGTGTTCGCGCCGTCATACCGCGAGTACGGTGCCATGTTCATGCGCGGCGTACGCCCGCGTGACGTGCTGATGTACTGGGGTGGCGACGAACGCGGCAACGACTACGGCGGCAATGCCGCCAAGGACTTCCCGTTCTGCGTGCCGATCTCCACCCAGTGCCTGCACGCAGCCGGTGCGGCGCTGAAGTTCAAGCTCAACCAGGAAAAGCAGATCGCCGTGGCCGTGTGTGGCGATGGCGGCAGCTCCAAGACCGACTTCTACGCGGCGCTCAATTCGGCCGGTGCCTACAAGCTCCCGCTGATTCTGTGCATCGTCAACAACGGCTGGGCCATTTCGGTCCCGCGTTCGGCCCAGACCGGTGCCGAAACCCTGGCCCAGAAGGGCCTGGCCGGCGGCCTGCATTGCCTGCAGGTGGACGGCAACGACCTGATCGCGGTGATGGCAGCCATGTTGCAGGCGCGCGAACGCGCCCTGGCCGGCGACGGCGGCACGGTGCTGGAACTGATGACCTACCGCCTGTCCGACCACACCACCGCCGATGATGCACGGCGCTACCGCGACGACGCGGAAGTGAAGGACGCCTGGCTGCTGGAACCGATGCTGCGCCTGCGCAAGTATCTGACCAACGCCGGTGTCTGGAGCGAGGCAGAAGAAGCTGCCTGGACCGCCGAATGCGGCAAGCGCGTGGACGAGGAAGTGAACCTGTACCTCAATACCCCGGTGCAGCCGGTCGAAGCCATGTTCGATTATCTGTACGCCGACCCGCCGCAGGACCTGCTGGCCCAGCGCGCGCAGGCCATTGCCCTGGAGCAGCGCCATGGATGAGCTCAAGCACGTCTCCAGCGCCACCGCGCAGACCCACGCCGCCGACAGCGCCGCCCTTGCGCGCGGAGAACAGACCATGACCAGCACGCCCATCACCCTTATTGAAGCCATCACCCAGGCCCTGGCCTGGGAGCTGGAGCACGACAAGTCGGTGCTGGTGCTGGGCGAGGACGTGGGCGTGAACGGCGGCGTGTTCCGCGCCACCGCCGGCCTGCAGCAGCGCTTCGGTGCCGACCGCGTGCTGGACACCCCGCTGGATGAAACCACCATCGCCGGCCTGACCATCGGCCTGGCCGCGCAGGGCATGAAGCCGGTCGCCGAAGCCCAGTTCGACGGCTTCATGTACCCGATGGTCGACCACATCGTCTGCCATGCCGCGCGTCTGCGCTACCGCACCCGCGGCCGCCTGAACTGCCCGATGGTGCTGCGCGTGCCGTGGGGCGGCGGCATCCGCGCGCCGGAACATCACAGCGAAGCCAACGAGGCCATCTTCACCAACGTGCCGGGCCTGCGCGTGGTGCTGCCGTCGTCGCCGCAGCGCGCCTATGGCCTGCTGCTGGCCGCGATCCGCGAACCGGATCCGGTCATCTACATGGAACCCAAGCGCATCTACCGCCAGTACAAGGAAGTGGTGGTCAACGACGGTGAAGCCCTGCCGCTGGATGTCTGCTTCGTGCTGCGCGACGGCANNAGCTGGCCGGCGAAGGCATCAGCGCCGAAGTCATCGACGTGGCCACGCTGCGCCCGCTGGACTTTGCCACCATCGCCGAATCGGTGGCCAAGACCGGCCGCTGCGTGATCGTGCAGGAAGCCCCGAAGACCGCCGGCTTTGGCGCGGAAATCGCCGCACGCCTGGCCGAGGAATCGCTGTACGACCTGCTGGCTCCGGTCGAGCGCGTGACCGGCTACGACACCCACATTCCGCTGTTCCGCCTGGAAATGAAGTACCTGCCCAGCGTGGACCGCATTGTGAGCGCCGCCAAACGCGCGGTGGCGGCAGGCTGACATGCGGGCCCGTCTTCTAGGCCCGTACCGCAGCCAGTATCCCAACCCGCTCCGGTTCCGCACCGGCCAGATCGTCGAACTGGGTGTTCGTGACGAGGAATGGCCGGCGTTTGCCTGGGTGCGCACCGATGACGGGCGCGCCGGCTGGGCTCCGGTGGCATGGTTGCAGGTGCTGGATGATGGTCGCGCGGAAGCCCTGCGCGACTACGACGCCCGTGAACTGGACGTTGAAAGCGGTGAACTGGTCAAACTGCATCATGAACACGGCGGCTGGTGGTGGTCCGAACGCGCGAATGGCGCGACGGGCTGGCTGCCGGCCCGCGATCTCGAACTGCTTGAAGAGAACTGCACATGAGTGAGAACAAGAACTTCAACCTCCCCGACCTGGGCGAGGGCCTGCCCGACGCCACCATCGTCGAGTGGTTCGTCAAGGAAGGCGACGTGATCCGGCTCGACGAGCCGCTGGTGTCGATGGAAACCGCCAAGGCCGTGGTCGAAGTGCCCTCGCCGTTCTCGGGCAAGGTACTGAAGCTGTCCGGCGGCCCCGGCGACATCATTCCCACCGGCAGCGTGCTGGCCCAGTTCGAACTGGACCCGAACCTGCCGCAGCGTGCCGACGGCCAGGACACCGGCCACAGCCACGGGCATGCCGCACCGGCCACGCCGAGCACCGGCCAGACCGCGCCTGCCCAGCCGGACAAGGTGGTCGCCTCCGATGACGGTGGCGAGATCGTCAAGCCGACGGCCGAGCGCGACGACGCCGGCACCGTGGTCGGGGCGATGCAGAGCTCCAACGCCGTGCATGCCGAACAGGCCGTGGCCGTGGGCGGGGTCAAGGCCGTGCCCGCGGTGCGCGCCACCGCGCGCAAGCTGGGCGTGGACCTCACCCGCGTGCGTGCCACCGGCACCG
>DGLB01000045.1 GCA_002387845.1 Stenotrophomonas maltophilia
CCACGCGGAACCAGTCGTGCGAGTCGGTGCCGCCGATGCGTTCGATCTCGTCGAACTTGGCCGGGCCGTCGTCCAGCGCGACGCCACGGGCGAGGCGGTCGACGATGTTGTCCGGAACCTTTTCCTGGCCTTCCGGGGCGCGCACGCGCACCACGTACTCGCGCTCCACCTCGTAGGACGGGTGCATCATGGCGTTGGCCAGCTCACCGTCGGTGGTGGCCAGCAGCAGGCCGGTGGTGTTGATGTCCAGGCGGCCGATCGCGATCCAGCGCGCGCCCTTCAGGGCCGGCAGCGCTTCGAACACGGTCGGGCGACCTTCGGGGTCTTCGCGGGTGGTTACTTCGCCTTCCGGCTTGTTGTAGGCCAGCACGCGCGAGGTTTCGGTCAGCGCGGTGGCCACGAAGCCACGGCCGTCCAGCTCAACCTTGTCGCCGCTCTTGATGGACTGGCCGGTCTGGGCGACTTCGCCATTGACCTTGACCAGGCCGTCAGCAATGCGCTGTTCCAGCGCGCGGCGCGAACCGAGGCCGGCCTGGGCCAGCACCTTGTGCAGGCGCTCTTCGAGCTTGGGCTGTTCGGTGGCGGTCTCGCGCTTGAGCGAGAGCTTGTTCAACGACGGCTTGCGGGGGGTGTCACTCATTTACTTGGCTCCGGCCGGCGACGTTTCGTCGGCCTCTGGTTCGGGATCGGCTTCGTCAACAGCCACGGTCGTCGTCGCGACGGCGTTGTTTTCGGTTTCGTTCGGATGCGCCGCGCGTGTTCCCGGCGCGGTATCGGGTTCGTCGTCGCCGTCGGGGAGTGACGGCGGCGCGTTGAATTCGGGGTCGTGCGTATTGTCGGCGTCTTCGTCGCTTTGCGCCAGTCGGGCCGAAAAGCGGTCGAGCCGGTTCATGCGGCGGGTGTCGCCGGTGTCGCCGGTGTCCGGTGCGGCCGGGGCATCATCGGTGGGATCGGTGTCGACGTCGGCATCGGCATCGGCATCGCTGTCGCCCTCGGCGTCGTTGGCGGCCGCGTCGATGTCGCCATCGCCATCGGCATCACCACTGGCCACGCCCGCCGCGATCTTCCCGGCCGGCTGGCCGTCGCTGTCCAGCGGCAGCTGCGGTTCCAGTTCGCCCAGGTCGCGCAGTTCCGACAGCGGCGGCAGTTCGTCCAGGCGCTTGAGGCCGAAGTAGTCCAGGAAGCCCTTGGTGGTACCGAACAGCGCCGGCTTGCCGGGCACGTCGCGGTGGCCGACCACGCGGATCCACTCGCGCTCTTCCAGTGCCTGGATGATGTTGCTGCTGACCGCCACGCCACGCACCTGCTCGATCTCGCCGCGGGTGATCGGCTGGCGGTAGGCGATCAATGCCAGCGTTTCCAGGGTGGCGCGGGTGTAGCGGGTCTTGCGTTCGGTCCACAGCCGGGTGATGTAGCCGTGCACTTCGTTGGTGACCTGGAAGCGGAAGCCGGAGGCGACCTCGACCAGTTCCACGCCGCGGCCGGCGCAGCCGTCGCGCAGGTTCTCCAGCGCGCGCTCGATGCTGCCCGGCGGTGCCGGTTCCTCTTCCGGGAACAGACCCTGCAGCTGGGCGAGGGTGAGCGGCTGGCTGGAGGCCAGCAGCGCGCCTTCGACAATGCGGTTGATCAGCGGTTGATCCATGCGGAAACGGGACTCACTCGGTTTCGTTGGCGGCGTCGTTGTCGTCGAACTCGCTGTTGAACTGCAGCGGTTCATTGGTGTTGCCCAGGGCCAGCGACTTGACGTAGATCGGGGCCAGCGGGGCTTCCTGCACGATGTCCAGCAGCTGTTCCTTGGCCAGTTCCAGCAGGGCCAGGAAGGTCACCAGCACGCCGAGCTTGCCTTCCTCGGCGGTGAACAGCGTTTCAAAGCGGTAGAACTTGCCGTCTTCCAGACGGCCCAGCACATCACCCATGCGCTGGCGCACGCTCAGGGCCTCGCGCTTGATGGCGTGGCCGGTGAACAGCTCGGCGCGCTTGAGCACGTCGTGCAGCGCCAGCAGCATCTCCTTCAGGTCCACCGGCGGCGGCAGCTTCACCGCGGCCCGGTCGGGCACGAAGGCATGGGCCAGGCTGGTGTCGCGGTCCTGGCGGGGCAGGGCGTCGATATCCTCGGCGGCCTGCTTGAAACGTTCGTACTCCTGCAGCCGGCGCACCAGTTCCGCACGCGGGTCGGCTTCCTCGCCTTCGGTGCTGGGCGGCCGCGGCAGCAGCATGCGCGACTTCACCTCGGCCAGGATCGCGGCCATTACCAGGTATTCCGCCGCCAGTTCGAAGCGCAGCTCCTGCATGACATTGATGTAGTCCACGTACTGCCGGGTGATCTCGGCGACGGGGATGTCCAGGATGTCCAGGTTCTGCCGGCGGATCAGGTACAGCAGCAGGTCCAGCGGGCCTTCGAAGGCATCCAGGATGACTTCCAGCGCGTCCGGCGGAATGTACAGGTCCTGCGGAATCTGCAGTACCGGCTGCCCATGCACCACGGCCAGCGGCATTTCCTGCTGCTGCGGGGCGGTTGGCCGGGTTTGCGGGTTCGCGTCGGACGCGAGTTCGGAAGTCATCAAGCGTGATGTCTGGATTGCATCGGACCGTTCGCCGCACCGCGACCGCCACCGGCCGGGCCGGAGACAGCAGACGCATGAGCGGCATGGCACGCCAGGACCGGCGTGGTTTCCACACTACAAACAGCAAGGCGCGCCGCATGGGGCAGCGACAGAACTACTAAGGAGGTCGTCTACGTGTGCTGGTGTGGGGCAGCGGGTCGGTCGTCGGTGGGCGAACTGGCCGGAACCGACGGGGCTGCTGCGTCCAGCCACGTGCAATGACGTGAAGAGTAAGCCGTTCCAACGGCAGTGTCCAGTCGGGGCAGGTAGAATTCAGCCGTTTGTTAAGTTCACCCCCTGGAGCTGCCTGTGTTGTATGTGATTGAAGGCTATGACGGTACCGACGTGCTGGCCGCCCGGCTGGGCGCGCGTCCGGCCCACCTGGCCCGGCTGACCGCCCTGCGTGACGAGGGCAGGCTGGTGCTGGCCGGCCCGTGCCCGGCGATCGACAGCGAAGACCCGGGCCCGGCCGGGTTCAGTGGCAGCGTGGTGATTGCCGAGTTCGACTCGCTCGCTGCCGCCCAGGACTGGGCCGCCGCCGATCCCTACGTGGACGCGGGGGTCTATGTACGCACCGAAGTGCGCCCGTTCCGCAAGGTGCTGCCATGAATGCCGGGCGGGTGGAGCGCATCCGCGCCGCGCTGCAGGCCGCGCTGGACCCGCAGTTGCTGGAGATCGAGGACGACAGCCACCGCCACGCCGGCCATGCCGGGGCCCGGGACGGGCGCGGGCATTTCAATGTGCACATCGTCAGCGCGGCCTTCGAGGGCAAGCTGCCGTTGGCGCGCCACCGCGCGGTCTATGCCGCGCTGGGCGCGATGATGGACACGGACATCCACGCGCTGTCCATCCGCGCCGAGACGCCGGTCACAAAACCCTGAAACCCTTGTCCTGCCTTGTCCTGGCAAGTCCCAGGACGTCTCCCACAAGACACGCCGAGGTTACGACCATGCGACATTCACCTAACGTAGTGTTTACATCGGGGTTTGAAAACGCTTACATTCCGCGCCAAGCCCAGATCTCTAAGCCATGGAGGGCGGCGAAGTGAACAAGGCAGCGATCACCATCAAGGATGTCGCGCGGGAAGCCCGTGTCTCTGTGGCCACGGTCTCGCGCGCACTCAACGGGCACGAAAACGTCGCCGAGCCGGTGCGCAAGCTGGTGCTGGAGGTGGCTGCGCGCCTGCGCTACACCCCGCACGCGGCCGCCCGCAGCCTGAGCAGCCGCCGCACCAATACGGTCGGGGTGGTGCTGCCGGACCTGTACGGCGAATTTTTCTCGGAACTGATGCGCGGCATCGACCAGGTGGCACGCGCGCGTCGCCAGCACCTGCTGGTGTCCAGCTACCACGGCGACCAGGAGCAGCAGGGCGCGGCCCTGCGGGCGATGCGCGGCCGTGTGGACGGGCTGCTGGTGCTTTCCCCGTATGCGGAAAGCCCGGATTTCCTGACCGACAACCTGCCGCAGTCACTGCCAACGGTGTTGATCAACACCTACCTGCCGGGCGAAGACCACCCGGTGCTGAGCATTGACGACCATGCCGGCGCGGTGGCGATGACCCGCCATCTGCTTGACGCCGGGCACCGCCGCATTGCGTTCATCGCCGGCCCGGATCTCAATTTCGATGCACGCGAACGCCTGCGCGGGTTCCGTGATGCGATTGCCGGTTTCGGCAAGGGTGCGGAAGGCATCGAGTTGCCCGGCGACTTCGACGAGGCCTCTGGCCATCGCGCCGGACAGGAGCTGTTGGCCGCCGGCGCACTGCCCGATGCGGTGTTCGCCGCCAACGACATGATGGCGCTTGGCTGCCTGTATGCATTCGCCCAGGCGGGCGTGCGCGTGCCTGCGGATGTGGCGCTGGCAGGCTTCGATGACATTCCACTGGCGCGCTTCGTTCACCCTTCGTTGACAACGATGCAGGTGAGTATCGCTGAGCTTGGCGATAAGGCGATGACGCGTCTGCTGCAGTTGATGGATGGCAATACCACAGAAACGGCAGGGGACAAGCACACGCTTGTGCCTCGCCTGATCGTGCGCGATTCAAGCGTTAGCTCGTCGTAACCGCAAGAAGCTGTTTCGGAAGTCCACGTAGTCAAAAAAACGAAAGGCGGCCGCAACGACGGCCACCACCACCCGGAGATTTTCGCATGACGTATTCCAATCACCGCACCCGCCAGCCGGCACGTCGCCTGCTGACGAGCGCACTGGTCAGCTGCCTGATGCTGGGCACCGCCCCAAGCCTGATGGCGCAGTCGGCCACCTCGTCGCTGCGTGGCCAGGTCGCCTCGGCCGACGCCGGCACGGAAGTGACCGCCACCAACACGGCCACCGGTACCGTCCGCCGCGCCACCACCCGCGCCGATGGCAGCTACTCGCTGATGGGCCTGGACCCGGGCACCTATGACGTGGTCGCCAATGGCCAGACTCAGAAGGTGACGGTGACGGTCGCATCGACCGCAACCCTGAATTTCAGCGGTGCCGCCGCCAACGGCTCCACCGCCAATGCGACCAACCTGGACACGGTGAACGTGGTCGCGCCGACCCTGCTGCAGGAAGTGCGCACCTCGGAAGTGGGCAAGACCGTGAGCCTGCAGCAGATCCAGACCACCCCGCAGGTGTCGCGCAACTTCCTGGAATTCGCCGACGCGGTGCCGGGCATGATCTTCACCCGTGACGCCAAGGGCAACACCTCGCTGCGCGGTGGTGCGACCAACGCCGACGGCACCAACGTGTACATCGATGGCGTGGGCCAGAAGAGCTACGTCAAGGGCGGCGGCGTGGCCGGCCAGTCCGGCAGCGCGGGCAATCCGTTCCCGCAGCTGGCCATTGGCGAGTACAAGGTGATCAGCGGCAACTACAAGGCCGAATACGGCCAGGTCTCCAGCGCGGCGGTGACCGCGGCGACCAAGTCCGGCACCAACGAATTCAAGGGTGAGGCGTTCTACCGCTACACCGACGAAGACATGCGCGCCATGACCCCGGCCGAGCGCCAGGAAGGCAAGCACAAGGAAGTGTCGGCCGAGAAGGAATACGGCTTCGCGTTAGGCGGCCCGATCATCCAGGACAAGGCGCACTTCTTCGTTACCTATGAAGCCAAGCGCTTCGACCTGCCGGTGACCATCGCGCCGGAAGGTTCGGTCACCAACCGCGTCGGCCTGCTGCCGGCCGATGCCGCCGCCCAGCTGGGCCCGGCCAGCCAGCCGTTCGAGCAGGACCTGATCTTCGCCAAGATCGACTTCGAACCGACCGACTACGACCGCATCGAGCTGACCTTCCAGGACCGCGACGAAACCCAGCAGCAGTTCAGCGGCCAGACCGCGCCGTCGGCGGGCAAGGAAACCATCAACACCGACCGTCGTTACGCGCTGCGCTGGAACCACAGCGGCGAGCGTTACTACAACGAGCTGATGGTCACCCATGAAGACTCGTTCAACAACCCGTACCCGCTGACCATCGGCAGCGGCATCACCTACACCGCGCCGGACGGCACCGACGAACGCATCCTGGTCAAGACCGGTGGCGCTTCGGCACTGGACGCGCAGGTGAAGGGCCAGAAGGGCTGGTCGATTGAAGACAACCTGACCCTGAACGGCATCGAGTTCGCCGGCGACCACACCATCAAGATGGGCGCGAAGTACAAGGAAATCGATCTGTACGCGTCCGACGCGGCGCAGATCAATCCGCAGTACTCCTACACCCTGGGCGACCCGGACTTCCCGGACAACATTCCGTACAAGGCACAGTTCGTCAAGCCGGTGACCGGCGTGTCCGGCGTGTCCGGTGAAGTGCGTTCGAAGGTGAAGCAGATCGGCCTGTTCATCCAGGACGACTGGCAGGTCAATGACCACCTGCAGCTGAACCTCGGCCTGCGCTGGGATTACGAAAAGAACCCGAGCTACCTCGACTTCGTGACCCCGCCGGAAGTGGTGGCGGCCCTGTACTCGCAGGATCCGCGCGCTGCTGCCGGCCAGACCTACGCGCAGACGCTGGCGCTGAGCGGCCTGAACATCAACGATTACATCAGCACCGGCAACAACCGCAAGGCGTTCAAGGATGCCTGGCAGCCGCGCCTGGGCTTCTCGTATGACATCAACGCCGACGAGATGCACGTGATCCACGGTGGTGCCGGTCGTTCGTATGACCGCGACCTGTTCGACTACCTGCAGCTGGAAACCACCAAGCTGGCCCTGCCGCAGCCGACCGTGTACTTCCGCAACCCGGCCACCGGTGCCTGCTTGAACGGCCAGCCGGCCTGCTTCGACTGGGATCCGGCGCTGATGAACAACATCCAGGGCCTGCAGGCACTGCTGGGTTCGACCAGCAACGCCGGCCTGGAAGTGGACCTGCTCAACAACAACCTGAAGGCTCCGTACGCCGATCAGTTCAGCCTGGGCATGAGCAACCAGATCGGCGACTGGCTGACCGACGCCACCATCGCACGTACGCTCACCTATGACGGCTTCGCCTTCACCCTGGGCAACCGTTACCCGACCGGCCAGTTCTTCGACAACCCGCAGCTGTGCGGCGGCACCTCGCCGGGCCTGGGCCAGGCATGGAGCTGCAACGTGCCGGGCTTCGGCAGCCTGATCATCGGCCAGCAGGGCATCAAGACCCGTGCGACCCAGGTGCTGCTGTCGGCGCAGAAGCCGTTCACCAAGGAAAGCGGCTGGGGCACCTCGATCGCCTACACCTGGACCACCGCTCGCCACAACCGCGACATCAACGAGCATTACGCGTTCGACCGTGGCGTGATTGGTGATTACCCGACCATCCGTTCCAACGGTGCGCCGCGTCACCGCATCGTGCTGACCGGTTCGTATGCCGGCTTCTGGGACATCACCTTCGGCGGCAAGATCACCCTGGCCACCCCGACCGCGATCAACGACTGGTACCCGGTCACCCAGGCCAGCGGCTATGACCTGCCGACCCCGGGCGCTGCGGTGGCCCAGGGCAACGGCCGGTTCCTGGTCGGTGGCAAGATCTGGGGCTACCGTTCGGTCGACCTGCAGGCGACGAAGACGTTCAAGATGCCGGGCGACACCGAGCTGTATGCGCGTATCGACATCATCAACGTGTTCAACTTCGACAACTTCTCGAACTTCAACTACACCAAGTCGAACGGGAAGCTGCTGGCCAGCTACAACGAAACCGGCGACATCGTCGGTACGCCGCGCCAGGTGAAGGCGGAAGTGGGCTTCCGCTTCTGATGCAGTGACCGGTCCCGCCTGCATGGGCGGGACCGGTTTTTTTAGCGCTGAAGCTGTAAACGATTTCAATCCAAAGCCCGCTATGCTGGCTGCGGATTTCGCAGATTCCGAGGAGGGCAGGCACGATGAAGGCAACGCGCGTATTGGCAATGGCAGTGCTGGCAGTGGCCGTGGCGGGCTGCAAGCCGCAGGCGGAACCCACGCCCGCCAAACCCAAGCCGCCGGTGATCCTGATCGAAGCCGATGCCCCCCCGCGCCCGATGAAACCGGAACTGCCGCCGCTGTTCGATGATATTGAACGCCGCACCTTCCAGTTCTTCTGGGACACCACCAACGAGGTCAACGGGCTCAGCCCGGACCGCTATCCCTCGCGCCCGTTCGCCAGCATCGCGGCGGTGGGCTACGCGCTGACCGCCTATCCGATCGGCGTCGAAAACGGCTGGGTCAGCCGCACCCAGGCGGTGGATCGCACGCTGACCACGCTGAAGTTCTTCCGCGACCTGTCCAGCGGACCGCAACGCACCGGCAAGGGAGCCTACAAGGGCTTCTATTACCACTTCCTGGACATGCAGACCGGCCACCGCTACGACAGCTGGGTGGAACTGTCCAGCGTGGATACCGCGCTGCTGATGATGGGCGTGCTGTTCGCGCAGTCGTACTACACCGGTGACGACCCGCGCGAAAAAGAGATCCGCGACATCGCCGACACCCTGTACAAGCGGGTGGACTGGCCGTGGCTGCAGCAGCGCTCGCCGCTGATCTCGATGGGCTGGTTCCCGGAAAGCGGGTTCATCGACCACGACTGGATGGGCTACAACGAAGCCATGATGGTCTACATCCTGGCCCTGGGCTCGCCGACCCATCCGGTCAGCCCGGACGCCTGGACGGTGTGGACGCGCACCTACGACAACGACTGGGGCGTGTTCCAGGGCCAGGAATACCTGTCGTTCGGACCGCTGTTCGGTCACCAGTACACGCATGTGTGGATCGACTTCCGCGACATCCAGGACGCGTACATGCGCGAGCGCGGCAGCACCTACTTCCTCAACAGCCGTTCGGCCGCGCTGGCCCAGCGCGAGTACGCCATTGCCAACCCGATGAACTGGAAGGAGTATGGCGAGAACGTGTGGGGGCTGACGGCCAGCGACGGTCCGCAGAACACCACCCAGGAGTTCCGTGGCGAGCAGCGCCAGTTCCGGCACTACTCGTCGCGCGGCGCGGGCCTGCGCGAAAACTTCGATGACGGCACCATCGCGCCCACCGCGGCGATCAGTTCGGTGGTGTTCGCGCCGGAAGAGGTGATCCCGGCCACGCTGGAAATGCACAGGCGCTACGGCGATTACCTGTATTCCAGCTATGGCTTCCTGGATTCGTTCAACCCGAGTTTCACGTTCGACATTCCGATCAAGACCGGGCGTATGGTGCCCGACCGCGGCTGGGTGGCCAGTGACTACATCGGCATCGACCAGGGCCCGATCCTGACCATGATCGCGAACTACCGCAATGATTTCGTCTGGGACGTGATGAAGACCAACCCGCATATCCGGCGCGGGCTTGAGCGCGCCGGCTTCAGCGGTGGCTGGCTGACCCCGGAAGGCGAGGAAGCGCCGCTGGCGCTGCAGAAGGATGAAAAGGCCGCCGCCGCACGCTCGATCGGCATTGCCGAATCGCGCGCCGCCGCCGCGCAGGAACAGAAGAACAATGCCAACAACAACCGCAGCCAGCCGCAAGGAAAGTAAGCAGTGCCCGTGATTTCGTGTCCCCGCCGTTGGGTGACGTTGTTGCTGCTGGTGATCGGCAGCCTGTTGTTGAGTGCCTGCCGCAAGGAGCCGGAAGGCGTCACCGTGCGCTTCTGGGCGATGGGCCGCGAGGCCGAGGTGGTGAGTGGGCTGATCCGCGAGTTCGAAGCGGAGAACCCGGGCATCCACGTCGATGTGCAGAACATCCCGTGGACCGCCGCGCACGAGAAGCTGCTGACCGCGTTCGCCGCCGATGGCCTGCCGGACGTGTGCCAGCTCGGCAACACCTGGATTCCGGAGTTCGCCGAACTCAATACGCTGACCCCGCTGCAGCCCTTCGTGGCGCAGTCGAAGGTGGTCGACCCGGCCGACTACTTCCAGGGCATCTGGGACACCAACGTCATCCATGACGAGCTGGTTGGCGTGCCGTGGTACGTGGACACCCGCCTGCTGTACTACCGCAAGGACCTGCTGGCCAAGGCCGGGCATGACCATCCGCCGAAAACCTGGGACGAATGGAACCAGATGATGGCGGACATCAAGAAGATGCAGGGCCCGAACCGCTATGCGGTGCTGATGCCGATCAACGAGTTCGAGCAGCAGCTGTCGTTCGCCCTGCAGCAGCCGGACCCGCTGCTGCGCGACCACGATACCCGTGGCAATTTCCGCAGCCCGGGCTTCCGCCGCACGCTGGCGTTCTACGAGAACATGTTCGCGCAGGGCTGGGCTCCGCGCATGTCCGAAACCCAGATCAGCAACGTCTGGGACGAGTTCTTCCGTGGCTTCAACGTGTTCTACCTGTCCGGGCCCTGGAACATCCGCGAGTTCAAGAAGCTGCAGCCCAAGGAACTGGAAGGGCAGTGGGGTACCGCTGCGCTGCCGGGCCCGGATGGCCTGGGCGCGGGCATTGCCGGCGGCACCAGCCTGGTGATCTTCCGTTCCTCGCAGCAGAAGGAAGCGTCGTGGAAGCTGATCGAGTTCCTGTCGCGCCCGGATATCCAGCAACGCTTCCATTCCATCATCGGTGACCTGCCGCCCCGCCGCAGCACCTGGGAACACCCCTCGCTGGCCAACGATCCGCTGGCACAGCCGTTCCGTGACCAGCTGGAACGCGTGCGCGCCACGCCGAAGGTGCTGGAGTGGGAGCGGATCGTGCAGGAAATGCGCATCGTCACCGAGAAGGTGGTGCGCGGCGGCATGGACCAGGACAAAGCCGTGACTGAACTGGACGACCGCGTGGACAAGGTGCTGGCCAAGCGCCGCTGGATGTTCGAGCAGCAGCAGGCGGCGCAGGCGGAGGTGCAGCCATGAAACAGCGTTCCCTGATCGGCTGGCTGTTCGCCGGCCCGGCGCTGGTGGTGATCGGCGTGTTCTTCGGCCTGCCGGTGGCGTCCGCGCTGGCGCTGAGCATCACCGACTTCGACCTGTACGCGCTGGCCGACGGAGCCAACCTGCGTTTCGTGGGCCTGGGCAACTACATCGACCTGCTGCAGACCCCGATGTTCTGGAAGTCGCTGTGGAACACCACGTATTTCGTGATCGTCGGCGTGCCGATGTCGATTGCGGTGTCGCTGGGCGCCGCCATGCTCCTCAACGCCCCGGCGGCGCGTTTCAAAGCGCTGTTCCGCACCGCGCTGTTTGCCCCGGTGGTGACCACGCTGGTGGCGGTGGCGGTGATCTGGCGCTACCTGTTCCACACCAGCTACGGGCTGGTGAACTACGGGCTGGGCCATATCGGCATCGACCCGATTGACTGGCTGGGTGACCCGAACTGGGCCATGCCGACCATCATGCTGTTCGCGGTGTGGAAGAACTTCGGCTACAACATGGTGATCTTCCTGGCCGGCCTGCAGGCCATTCCGCATGACCTGTACGAGGCCGCGCGCATTGACGGGGCCTCGCGCTGGAAGCAGTTCCTGCACATCACCCTGCCGATGCTGGGGCCGGTGCTGCTGGTGGTGGGCGTGATTACCGTCTCCGGTTACTTCCAGCTGTTCGCCGAGCCCTACGTGATGACCCGTGGCGATCCCCTGCAGAGCACGGTCAGCGTGCTGTACTTCATGTTCGAAGAAGGCTTCAAGTGGTGGAACCTCGGCCGTGCATCGGCCGTGGCGTTCCTGCTGTTCCTGATCATCCTGGCCGTCACCACCGTGATGCTGCGTTTCGGCCGCAAGAGGCAGTTGGTATGAGTCGTGAAATCGGCCAGTCGCGCTGGCATGCGTGGTGGGTGAACGGCGGCCTGGCCGTGCTGGCCGCCATCAGCCTGGCCCCGCTGCTGTGGATGGTGTCGGTGTCGTTCATGCCGACCGGCGAGGCGGCGCACTTTCCGCCGCCGCTGCTGCCTTCGTCGGTGACCACGAACAACTACCACGAGCTGTTCGCCCGCACCGGCATGGCCAACAACTTCATCAACAGCCTGGGCGTGTCGCTGGCGATCACGCTGGGCTCGCTGCTGCTCAACACCATGGCCGGCTATGCGTTCGCCAAGCTGCGCTTCGTCGGCCGCGAGCGCCTGTTCCAGCTGTTGCTGGCGGCGCTGGTGATTCCGGCACAGGTGGCGATGCTGCCGCTGTTCCTGCTGATGAAGCAGCTGGGGCTGGTGAACAGCTACGGCGGGGTGGTGGTGCCGGCGCTGGCCAGCGTGTTCGGGATCTTCCTGGTGCGCCAGTACGCGCGCTCGATTCCGGATGAACTGCTGGAGGCGGCCCGCATCGACGGGGCAGGGGAGCTGCGGATCTTCTTCCAGATCGTGCTGCCGATGCTCAAGCCGGTGCTGGTGACGCTGTCGATCTTCACCTTCATGGGGGCCTGGAACGATTTCATGTGGCCGTTGATCGTGTTGACCGACCAGGAGCACTACACTTTGCCGGTTGCCCTGGCCACGCTGTCGCGCGAACACATCATGGACGTGGAAATGATGATGGCCGGCGCGGTGGTCACGGTGGTTCCGGTGCTGGCACTGTTCCTGGTGCTGCAGCGCTATTACATCCAAGGTCTGCTGCTGGGGAGTGTCAAAGGGTGAAAGGTGCCGTCGTTGCGGTGGGTCTGGTGCTGGGTACGGTGGTGTCGATGGCGGCCGCGGCGGCCCCTGCGGCAGCGCCGGCGGCGGTCAAGGTGCTGGACAACTTCGACGACATGTCGGCCTGGCGGCTGGTGGTGTCCGACCAGGTCAGCGGCTCGCTGCGCAGCGTGGCCGGCAACGGCGGTGGCCGCGCGCTGTGCCTGGACTACAACTTCCATGAGGTGTCCGGTTACGTGGGCATCCGTCGCGAGCTGCCGATCAGCTGGCCGGACAACTACCAGGTGGGCTTCCAGATCCGGGGCGACTCACCGGGCAACGACCTGCAGTTCAAACTGATCGACGCCAGCGGCGACAACGTCTGGTGGGTGAACCGCCCGGGCTATGCCTTCCCCAAGACCTGGACCGGCGTGCAGTACCGCAAGCGCCAGATCGACAAAGCCTGGGGCCCCTCTGCGGAAACCACCCTGGCCAACAGCAAGTCGGTGGAGTTCACCATTTACAGCAAGGTCGGCGGGCGCGGCACGGTGTGCTTCGACCGGCTGACCCTGCAGGCGCTGCCGCCGGTGGACACCTCGGCGCTGACCACCTCGGTGATCGCCGACACCGCGACTGCGCTGCAGGGCCGGCTGGTGGACGGCAAGCCGGACACGGTGTGGATCAGTGGCGGCGTGCCGGAACAGACCATCAGCCTGGACCTGCACAAGCTGCGCGAATTCGGCGGTGCGGTGATCCAGTGGGTGCCGGGGCTGGAAGCCACCCGTTACCTGGTGCGTGCCTCCAGCGACGGGCGCGACTGGCGCACCCTGCGCGAGGTCACCGCCGGCGGTGGCGGCGACCGTGACTGGCTGGCGCTGCCGGACACCGAAGCGCGTTACCTGCGCTTTGACCTGCAGGCCGGGCGCAGCTGGCGCTACGGCATCCGGGATATCGCGATCAAGCCACTGGATTTTGCCGGCACCCCGAACGAGTTCATCGAATCGGTCGGCGCGGATCTGCCGCGCGGATCGGTGCCACGCGGCTTCAGTGGCGAACAGCCGTACTGGACCCTGCTGGGCCTGGACGGCGGCAAGGAGCAGGCGCTGATCGGCGAAGACGGCGCGCTGGAAGTGGCCAAGGCCAGCTTCAGCGTTGAGCCGTTCGTGGTGGTGGACAAGAAGCTGCTGAGCTGGGCCGATGTGGAATCGAAGCAGTCGCTGCAGGACGACTACCTGCCGATTGCCAGTGTGGACTGGACCCATCCCAAGGCCGGCCTGAAGGTCACCGGCTTCGTCCAGGGCACGCCGGACAACGCCCAGCTGGTGGGCCGCTACACCCTGCACAACCCGGACAAGGTGGCGCACGAGTACACCCTGGCCCTGGCGGTCCGGCCGTGGCAGGTGAACCCGCCGCGGCAGTTCCTCAATACCGTGGGCGGCTTCAGCCGGATCGACACCCTCGACGTCGAACCTTCCCAGGTGGAAGTGAACGGCAAGCCGCGGGTGTTCCCGCTGCAGCCGGCCGATGCCAGCTTTGCCACCGCCTTCGACAGCAAGCTCGAGGTCGCGCACCTGGCCAGCGGGCACCTGCCCACCACCACCGAAGTGCGCGACGTGACCGGTCTGGCCAGCGGCGCGCTGCTTTACCGCTGGACCCTGCAGCCGGGTGAGACCCGCGAGGTGGCGCTGGTGCTGCCGCAGACCGGCAACTGGAGCACGCCCAAGGGTTTCGACGCCAACAAGGCGCAGCAGCAGGTGGCCGCGATGTGGCGCAACAAGCTGGACCAGGTGACCCTGCAGGTGCCGGCCGCCGGCAAGCCGCTGGCGGACACCCTGCGTACCGCGCTGGCGCACATGCTCATTTCCCGCGTTGGGCCAAGCCTGCAGCCGGGCACGCGTTCGTACTCGCGCAGCTGGATCCGCGACGGCGCGATGATTTCCGAAGGACTGCTGCGGCTGGGTCGCAGCGATGCCGTGCGTGAGTACGTGAACTGGTATGCCCCCTACCAGTTCGAGAACGGCAAGGTGCCGTGCTGCGTGGATGCACGCGGCAGTGACCCGGTGCCGGAGAATGACAGCCACGGCGAGCTGATCTTCAACATTGCCGAATACTGGCGTTACACCGGCGACACCACCTTCCTGGAACTGATGTGGCCGCATGTGCAGGGGGCGTACCAGTACATGGAGCAGCTGCGCCTGAGCGAGCGCACCGAAGAGAACCGCGCGCGCAATCCGGCGTTCTACGGAATGATGCCGGTGTCGATCAGCCACGAAGGCTACTCGGCCAAGCCGATGCATTCGTACTGGGACAACTTCTGGGCGCTGCGCGGTTACAAGGACGCGGCCGATATCGCCGCGGCGCTGGGCAAGCTGGAGGCGATGCAGATCAGCGCCTCGCGCGATGAGTTCCGCGCCGACCTCGATGCCTCGCTGCGCGCGGCAATGGCCCAGCACAACATCGACTATCTGCCGGGTGCGGCCGAGCTGGGCGACTTCGACGCCACCTCGACCACCATTGCGTTGGCCCCGGGCGGCGAGCAGGGCCGGCTGCCGCAGCCGTACCTGGACAACACCTTCGAACGCTACTGGACCCAGTTCGAGCAGCGCCGCGATGGCAAGCGCGAGTGGAAGGACTACACCCCGTACGAGTGGCGGAATGTCGCCGCGTTCGTCCGCCTGGGCTGGCGCGACCGTGCCTGGCAGGCGACCCAGTTCTTCTTCAACGACCGCGCGCCGCAGGCCTGGAACCAGTGGGCCGAAGTGGTCTCGCGCACGCCGCGCAAGCCGTTCTTCGTCGGTGACCTGCCGCATGCGTGGGTGGCCTCGGACTTCGTGCGCTCGGCCCTGGACATGTTCGCCTACAGCCGCGACGTGGACGACAGCCTGGTGCTGGCGGCCGGTGTGCCGACCCGCTGGCTGGAAGGCAAGGGCGTGGCGATCAAGGGCCTGCGCACCCCGCACGGGCAGCTGAGCTACGCGCTCAGCCGTACCGACAAGGTGCTGACCCTGCAGGTGCAGCCGGGCCTGCTGGCTCCGCAGGGCGGGCTGGTGCTGCCGTGGCCCTTCGCCGGTGAACCCGGCGAGGCGACCATTAATGGCGAACCGGCGCAGTGGGTGAATGGCGAATTGCGCATCCCGCATGTGCCGGCCACGGTGGAAGTGCAGATTCCGGCCGCCGCGCGCCGCGCCGAACGCAAGGCTCCTTGATGCGCCGGGCAGGAGGCTGGCTGCCGCAGGTGTGGCTGCTGGGGCTTGCCCTGGCTTGGGCCGGTGCTGCGCAGGCGGCCGAGCCTGCGGCTGCCGGCATGAGCGTGGTCACCTTCAACCTGCACCACGACCGGGAAGACTGGCCGGAACGGCGACGGGTGATCCAGCGCGAACTGGAGCGGCTGCAGCCGGATGTGATCGCGCTGCAGGAAGTGATCCAGAGGCCACACGTGCGCAACCAGGCCGCGTGGCTGGCGCGCAAGCTGGGGTATGAGTACCTGTTCGTGTCCACCGATCCGCCCGGGCGCTTCAAGCGCTACGGCAATGCGCTGCTGACGCGTCGGCCGGTGCTGGCGCGCAATGAGCACCTGCTGGTGCCGTTGACCGACTACCGCACCGTGGGTCACCTGCGCATTGATGTGGACGGGCAGGCGGTGAATGTGTACGCCACGCATCTGAACGAGCGTTCCGATGACACGGGCAAGCGCATTCGCGGCGAGCAGATCGCCGACCTGCTGGCCTTCGTGGCACGCACGTCCGACGATTTGCCGGTGGTGATTGCCGGCGATTTCAACGCGCAGGTGGATGCCGGGGACCTCAGTCCCCTGCGGCAGCGTTTTGGTGACAGCTACGGCAGCGTGCATGTGAACAACGAGCTGGCGCAGGTAAGCACCTTGAACCGGCACTACTTCGATGCGCCGCGCCGGATCGACCATGTGTTCTTCCAGCAGGACCAGCTGATCGCGCGCGAGGCCGGATTGTTGTTCGACCAGCCGTACGCGGAAGGGCGATGGGCGTCGGACCATTACGGGGTGTGGACCCGATTGCAGTTCGCACCGGGCCCGTAGTGACACGCCATGCGTGTCTCGCGATGCCGGTCGGAGACCCGTAGTACCCACAAACAAACAGCGGCCTTTCGGCCGCTGTCTGCGTATTGCCACCTGCCGAAGGATCAGGCCTTGCCAGCCTTGTCCTCGTCCACCTGCGTCGGGATGTCTTCGCGGGCTTCGGCAACGGCGGCCTGGGCAGCGGCGTCGGTCGGAGCCGGTTCGGCGGCGGCCGGAGCAGACACGCGTGGCGTGTCACTACCGTGCTGCGCGGCGTCTTCAGCCGGCGTTGCGTCCACTGCGTCCAGCAGGTTGGCCTGCACCGGACGTGCAGCTTCGCTCATCTGGGCAGCTTCCACCGGCTTCGGGGCTTCCACAGCGACCGGGGTTTCCACCGGCTTCGGGGCTTCCACGGCGACCGGAGTTTCCACCGGCTTCGGGGCTTCCACAGCGACCGGGGTTTCCACCGGCTTCGGCGCTTCCACCACCACCGGAGTTTCCGCCGGCTTCGGCGCTTCCACGGCGACCGGGGCTTCGACCGGCTTCGGCGCTTCCACCACAACCGGCGCTTCGACCGGCTTCGGGGCTTCGACCACCACCGGTGCCTGCACCGGAGCCGGGCTTTCCACGAACGGCACCGGGTCGTTGTACGACGGCGCGGCATCGGCCTTCGTTTCGGTGTGACCGGCGGTCACCACCGGGCTGCTGACCACGGCATGCGGCGCAGCGGCGGCAACAGCGGCAACCGGCGCAGCCGGACGCGGAGCCGGGGCGGCCGGAGCCGGGGCGCTGCCCGGTTCGTCATCGAAGTCGAACTCCGGCTGCGACTGGCCGTTGCCGGCAGAGCGCGGCGCGGCGTCCGGAGCCGGATCCTGCACGCCGTCCTGGTCACCGTCCTGGTCGTCGTCACCGTCGTCCAGCGCGTTGTCGTCCAGCGCACCTTCGGCACCGCCAGCCTGCTCACCGTTGCCACGGCGACGGCGACGGCCACCGCGACGGCCACGGCGACGACGCGATGCGCCTTCACCGCTGCCTTCCTCGGTGGATGCCGGGGCATCGCCCTGCGCATCCGCTTCAACCACGCGGGTCGCGGCGTCTTCTGCGGCCGGGGCCGGTACCGGAGCCGGGGTCGGCGATGCGGGCACGGAGGGAGCCGGGGTGGTGGCCGCAGCGGTCGCGACAGCGGCGGCCGTCAACACCGCCGCATCCGCCACCGGCGTGCCGATGTTGGCCGGCTTCGGCGCTTCGGCCTGCGGCTGACGGGCCGGCTTGTCGGCGTCGTTCTGCTGCGGCTTCTGGCCGTTCTGGTTCTGGTTCTGGTTCTGCTTCTGCGGCTGCTTCAGCTTCGGCTGTTGCTGCTGCGGCTGCTGCTCGTTACGCGGCTTCTGCTGCTGCTCATTGCGCGGCTTGCCCTGGCCCTGCTGGGCCTGGCCGGCGTTGGCATTGGCAGCCTGGTCCTGGCGGCGGTCGTCGCGACGCTCGCCCTTGCCGTTGCGGTCACCGCGCTCGTCGCGGCGGTCCTTGTTGCGACCCTGGCCCTGGGCCTGGCCATTGCCACCGCGCTCGTCGCGGCGACGGTCCTTGCCGTTGCGGTCCTTGTTGCGACCGTTGCGGTTGCCGTCCTGGGCCGGGCGGGTCGGTGCAGCGGGCGCAGCGGCCGCGGCCGGTTCACCCCCGAAGATGCGCTTGAACCAGCCGACCACGCCGCCCGTCGCCGGTGCGGCCACGGGGGCCGGAGCGACCGGTGCCGGGGCCGGTGCGGCCTGTTCTTCGGCCACTTCGCGCACCGGAGCCGGCGCGCTGTGCTTGACGTGGGTCACTGCCGGGGCGGCCGGAATGTTCAGCTGGGCCTTGGTCAGGGCGTGCACCGGCAGCTTGCGCGGGGTACCGCGCTGGTAGCTGGGCTTGCCGCTTTCTTCGCCCAGCTCGTTCTCGCGCAGGCGGGTCACTTCGTAGTGCGGGGTGTGCAGCTGCTCGTCGGCGACGATCACGATGGGCGCATCGTGGCGCTGCTCGATTTCGCGCAGCGCGCTGCGCTTCTCGTTGAGCAGGTAGTTGGCGATCTCGACCGGGGCCTGGACCAGCACCTGCCCGGTGTTTTCCTTCATGGCGTGCTCTTCAGCCACGCGGATGATCGACAGCGACAGCGATTCCACGCTGCGCATGCGGCCGTGGCCGTCGCAACGCGGGCAGATGATCTGGCTGGACTCGCCCAGGCTCGGGCGCAGGCGCTGGCGGCTCATTTCCATCAGGCCGAAACGCGAAATGCGGCCCAGCTGCACGCGCGCACGGTCGTACTTGAGCGCGTTCTGCAGACGGTTTTCCACTTCGCGCTGGTGCTTGTTCGACGACATGTCGATGAAGTCGATCACCACCAGGCCGCCCAGGTCGCGCAGGCGCAGCTGGCGGGCCACTTCCTCGGCTGCTTCCAGGTTGGTCTGGAACGCGGTGTCTTCGATGTCGCTGCCCTTGGTGGCACGCGAGGAGTTGACGTCGATGGCGGTCAGCGCTTCGGTCTGGTCAACCACGATCGAGCCGCCGGACGGCAGGCGGACGTTGCGTTCATACGCGCCTTCGATCTGCGATTCGATCTGGAAGCGGTTGAACAGCGGAATGTCGTCCTTGTAGTGCTTCAGCTTGCGCAGGGTCTGCGGCATCACCTGCTGCATGAACTCGCGGGCGGTTTCGTACAGCTCTTCGGTGTCGACCAGGATTTCGCCGACGTCGGCGCGCAGGTAGTCACGCAGGGCGCGCACGATCAGGCGCGATTCCTGGTAGATCAGGAACGGAGCCGGCTTGGTCAGCGCCGCTTCGGCGATGGCCTTCCAGACCTGCAGCAGGTAGTCCAGGTCCCACTGCAGCTCTTCGGCGTCACGGCCGACACCCGCGGTGCGGATGATCACGCCCATGTCGTCGGGGATGTTCAGCTTGTCCAGGGCGTCCTTCAGCGCGGCGCGGTCTTCGCCCTCGATGCGACGCGACACGCCACCGGCGGTGGGCGAGTTGGGCATCAGCACCATGTAGCGGCCGGCCAGCGAGATGAACGTGGTCAGGGCCGCGCCCTTGTTGCCACGCTCTTCCTTGTCCACCTGGACAACGACTTCCTGGCCTTCGCGCAGCAGTTCGCGGATGGTCGCCTTGTTGTGGTCGACCCCGGCCTGGAAGTAATCGCGGGAGATTTCCTTCAGCGGCAGGAAGCCGTGGCGATCGCCGCCGTATTCAACAAACGCTGCTTCCAGCGAGGGCTCCAGGCGGGTGATGCGGCCCTTGTAGATGTTCGACTTCTTCTGTTCCTTGGACGGCTGTTCGATGTCGATGTCGTACAGCGTCTGGCCATCCACGATGGCTACCCGCAGCTCTTCAGCCTGCGTGGCATTGATCAGCATTCGCTTCATTGTTGCGTTCCTCGCGCGCTGCTACCGCGCGGAACGCCATGGGGTTTCGCTTCTGGTCACGCTTGCTCGCCCATCGCGCAGGCGCGGGGAGGGCGGCTTGGGCTTCCAGCGCTTCAACACCACGGCAGGCCGCGGGAGCGCTACATTTTCTTGGTTTGGGTGTTGCGGGCCGGAGGCAGCTGTCAGCCAGGCTGGAGCGCCACAGGGTCATTTTTTTCAGCGCAGACGCTTGTCAGGCATCCGGCGATGGCCGGGACCGCCGGTGAGCCGCTAACATGGCCGCCCCGGGGGCGGTGGCTGCGCACTGTGCCGGAATCGAAGGAAGCCGGGCTTCTGGCCCAGAACAACTTCCAACGAAATCAATCCCTTATCTCGCCCGCCGAGTGTAACAGAATAAAAGGCCAATGACCGTTTCCGAGCCGTCCCCCAAGCCCGCTGATGCCAAGACCAGCGTGCGCATGATCACAGTTCCCGCCGACCGCGCCGGGCAACGCCTGGACAACTTCCTGCTGGGCCAGCTGAAAGGGGCTCCGCGCAGCCTGGTGTACAAGCTGGTGCGCAGTGGCCAGGTGCGGGTGAACGGTGGCCGCGCCAAGGCCGAGCGCAAGCTGGAGGCGGGCGACGAGGTGCGGGTGCCGCCGGTTCGTCTCACTGAGGAAGGAGACAAGGCGACGCCGCCGGAAGCGTTCATGAAGCGTCTGGAGGCGGCGATCGTGTTCGAGGACGACCGGCTGCTGGCGCTGAACAAGCCGTCCGGGGTTGCCAGCCACGGTGGCAGCGGGATCAGCTTCGGGGCCATCGAGACGCTGCGCGCGCTGCGCCCGGGCAAGACCCTGGAGCTGGTGCACCGGCTGGACCGGGACACCTCGGGCCTGTTGATCGTCGCCAAGAAGCGCTCGGCGCTGAGCGAGCTGCAGGCGCTGCTGCGTGAAGACCACGGCGCGGGCATCCGCAAGCGCTACCTGACCCTGCTGGTGGGGCGCATGCCGGACGGCACGATGACGGTGGACGCGCCGCTGCATGTGGGGCTGCGCCAGGGCGGCGAGCGCCACGTGCAGGTGAACGCGATCGGCAAGGAGTCGATCAGCCACTTCAAGGTGCTGGAGCGCCGGGGCGGGCATTCCTACTGCGAAGTCCGGATTGAAACCGGCCGCACCCACCAGATCCGCGTGCACGCCCAGCACCTCTGCCACCCGGTGGCCGGTGACGACAAATACGGCGAACCGGACGTCAACAAGCGTCTTCGTGAGCAGATCGGTCTCAAACGCCTGTTCCTGCACGCCGCTTCGCTGGAGTTCGCCCTGGACAACGGCAAGACCCCCTACGTCCTCAACGCCCCGCTCGCCGAAGAACTGGCCGACGCCCTGAACCGCCTGGGCTGACACGCTCGCGCGAACCGCCGGCGGTCATCGGTTTCCGTGCTTGGGCGTGCCGGGATGGGTTTGCGGGACACGCCGTGAACCCATCCATGGGGGCTCGTAGAAAACATCCATGTTTTCTACGGTCCCGCAAACCCACCCCGGCACGCCCCAGACAGTTGGCCGGTGGCCAAGGAAGATCAAAAGCCCACGCACTGCTCCGGTGGCATCGGCAATGCCCCGGTGGGATCGGTCGACAGACGATCGCCGTGAAATCCCCAACATTCGGTAACGCATGACCCCGGATCAACGTGGCCGTTGATCTGGCATTTCCCATGGCCGCCGACAATCTGTCGATGGCGGCTCGGGNNCCCGAGCCGCCAAACCAGATAAACCCGTGACCACCGGCTGTTCGCCCAAAACCAACAGCAGCCGGGCAAGCCCGGCTCTACGCGCAATGTGCAATTGCAGCTGTTCGAGGCATCACCACTTGAACAGCACCAGGCTGATCGCCAGGCTGCCCATGCCGGCCACCAGGCCGTACACCGTTTCGTGACCCTTGGCGTAGCGCTTGGCCGCCGGCAGCAGCTCATCCAGCGCCAGGAACACCATCACCCCCGAGATCAGCCCGAACACCCAGCCAAAGGTGGCATGGGTGAGCACGCTCGACAGCGCCGCATAGCCGATGATCGCGCCCACCGGCTCGGCCAGGCCGGAGGCCAGGCTGGCCAGGAACGCGTAACCCTTGTTCTGGGTGGCGAAGTAGACCGGCACCGCAATCGCGATGCCTTCGGGAATGTTGTGGATCGCAATCGCAAATGCCAGCGGCATGCCCACCGACGGGCTCTCCAGCGTGGCGAAGAAGGTCGCCAGCCCTTCCGGGAAGTTGTGCGCGGTGATCGCCACCGCCGTCAGCAGGCCGACCCGCTTGATGTAGGCGCGGTTGTTGTCGCGGTACATCGGGTCCTGCTTGTCCAGGCTGTCGTGCGGGTTCGGAATCAGATGGTCGATCAGCACGATCAGCAGCACTCCGCCCAGGAAGGCCGCCGTACCGTAGGCAAAGCCCAGCCGCGCGTCGTAGGCCAGGGTGAAGGAGTCGATCGCCTTGTTGAGGATCTCGGTCAGCGACACGAACACCATCGCGCCGCCGGCGAAGGCCAGCCCGAAGGCCAGCAGGCGTGGGTTGGGGCGGCGCGAGAACAGCACCATCAGGCTGCCCAGTCCGGTGGCCAGCCCGGCGGCCAGGGTGACCAGCAGGGCGACAATTACGTTTTCAGCCGAAAAATCAGGCATGCAGCGAAGCGTCCTTGTAGCGCCGGGCCATGCCCGGCTGTGCGGTGCCGACACACCTGTAGAGCCGGGCTTGCCCGGCTGGGCGGATGCCGACACACCTGTAGAGCCGGGCCATGCCCGGCTGGGCGGATACCGACACACCTGTAGAGCCGGGCCATGCCCGGCTGTGCGGATACCGATGAATCCAAGCAGCCGGGCGAGCCCGGCTCTACGCGGATCCCGACGGGTTCAATCAACCGCCGCGACGCAGCCTTTCCTCAATGGCAAAGCACTCGTCCGGCTTCGGCTGCGGCGGGTTGAAGGTGACCGGCACCTGGATCGTGCTGGACACCGGCTGGCCGGCCCGGGTTGCCGCCTTGAACTGCCAGCCCAGCACCGCCTGGCGTGCCTGTTCGTCCAGCGTGCCGTTACCGCTGCTGGTCGCCAACGCCACGTCGCTGGGCTTGCCATCGGTGCCGATGACCACCTTCAACGTGCTGGTTCCGCCGATGCCCTGGCAGGCCAGCTCGATCGGGTACTGCGGCGGCGGGGTCTTCACTGCCGCCACCTCGGTCGGTGCCGCCACCGGCGCAGCCGGCTCAGAAGACCCCGAACACGCGGTGAGCACCAGCAGAGCCACGCCCTGCGCGGCTGCGTGAATCATTTTCATGCGTATCACTCCGTAAGGGCCGAGGCCTTGGCTGCACAGATGAAGTCGTTCTCGCTCAGGCCGCCGACGTCATGGGTGGAAAAGCGCACCACCGCGCGGTCGTAATGCACGCCCAGGTCCGGGTGGTGGTCCTCGGCATGGGCCACCCAGGCCAGGGCGTTCACGAACGCCATGGTTCGGTAGTAGTCCTTGAAGGTAAACGTGCGGGTCAGCGCCTGGCCCTGCTCGGCCAGCTCCCAGCCCGGAATCTGCGGCAGCAGCTCGGCAATGCGGGCCTGACCCAGCTTGTGGTCGCTGCCCCGGCGCGGTACGCAACGGGCCTGGGCCAGGGGAATCAGGTCGGTCATGGAATCCTCCACCATCTGTATGCCTGAACAATGCGCCGGCCGGTGTATAAACCGAATGAGCGCATAACATGTAAGCCGCTAGAATAGCCGCATGATCCAGATCTCCGACACTGCCCAGACCTATTTCCGCAAGCTCATCGAGCGCGAAGCCGTGCCCGGCATGGGCGTGCGCCTCAGCGCCGTCGACGCCGGTACCCCGCGCGCCGATGCGCGCCTGGAGTTCGCCGAGCCGGCCGACCTGCTCGGTGACGAATGGGCGGTGGACTGCGATGGCTTCACCCTGTATGTCGCCTCCGACAGCGTTGGCTGGTTGGACGGGGCCGAGATCGACTTCGTCAACAACAGCGCCGGCAGCCAGCAACTCACCATCAAGGCTCCCAAGATCAAGGGCGAAGCCCCGGCCGACTCGGCCTCGCTGGTCGAGCGCGTGCACTGGGTGGTGGAAAACGAAGTGAACCCGCAGCTGGCCTCGCACGGTGGCCGCGTGGCGGTGCAGGAAGTCTCGTCCGACGGCGTGGTGCTGCTGCGCTTCGGCGGCGGCTGCCAGGGCTGCGGCATGGCCGACGTCACCTTGAAGCAGGGCATCGAGAAAACGCTGATGGGCCGCGTGCCCGGCATTACCGCTGTGCGTGACGCGACCGACCACGACAGCGGTCACGCGCCGTATATTCCCCGCGGTACGGCAGCCTGATTCCGCTGCGTGCCTCTGCGCCGGGCTGACGACATTCTTGCTTGGCTGCTGGCACGCCAGCCGGACAAGCGCATTCTGGAAAAGTCCACTGGCCTGCCGTACGGCTGGGGTCTGTGGCTGCGCGCGCTGAATCCGCTGCCGTACTCGGCGCGGGCGACCGAGATGGTCGCCCAGCTGATGCAGCGTCCGCTGCCCGGTTCGCCGGGGCGGCTGGCCGCACTGAGCTTCGTGCAGGCGCTGCGCCGGCTGGCCTGGCAGACCTGGGACCCGGCCCCGCGCGACCAGCGCTGGATGCGCTGGACCTCGGCGGCGATCAGCGTGCTGCTGCACGTGATGTTCGCGCTGCTGCTGGTGTGGGTGGCGGTGATCCGTCCGCCGGTCGAGCCGGAGCAGGGGGGGGATGGCGGGCGCATGCGGGTGGACTTCATTGGCCAGGGCACGCCGGCGGAGGAGGGCGGCGGTCAACCGGGTGATGCCGCCGCCGCGCAGCCGACCGCCTCGCGAACGCGGACTGTGCAATCTGCCGTAGAGCGGGGCTCTGCCCCGCTGAGCGAAACCAGCCCGCCGCAACCGGCCGATGTTCCGCCAACGGCCAGCCAGGCAGAGCCCATTCCCCCGGTATCCACTCCGGCAGCACCATCCCCACCGCCCCCGCCGACACCCGTCGCCGCGACGCCGCCGCCGGAGCCGACCCCGGTTCCGCAGCCGACCTCAACCCCACCGGCACCAGCGGTGGAACAACCGATCCAGGCCACCGACGTCGCCGAAGCCAGCACCGACTTCGTCGTGCCGCCGACCACGGTGCCGCGCACCGAAGTGCGGGTGGTGCCGCGTGAGGCACCCGAGGTGACGGTGCGCGAACGCACGGTCACCACGGTGGAAGCGCCGCAGGTCACGCCCACCACGCCGCAGCTGCGTCCGATCGAGCCGCAGGTGCGCCCACGCGAGATCACCGTGCGCGAGCGCGAGGTCGCCGTGGTGACGGCACCTTCGCCCTCTGTGTCGGTACCCGGTCCACGCGTGGAGGTGACCCTGCCGCAGCGCGAGGTGCAGGTGCGCGAGCGTGAGGTGCCGTCGGCACCGGTGGTGGATGTGACCGTGCCGCAGCTGCCGACGCGTGAGGTGGCGGCACCGGCGTCGATGCGCAGCCCCGAGGTGGCGGTGCGTGAGCGCACCATTCCCAACGCGACTCCGCGTCCGGCCCCGGCGACAACGACGGCCCCGGCGGCGACCACGGCTCCGGCCGCTGTCGTAGAGCGGGGCTCTGCCCCGCTGCCGTCCGCCCCGCAACCGTCAAGCAGCCGGGCAGAGCCCGGCGCTACGACCGCATCCCCATCCACGTCGACGAGGTCCCCAGCGTCGTCCACGTCCACCGCATCGTCCACGCCGTCACCTTCGACCGCGCCCGCAGCGCGTCCCGCACCGAACCCCGGTGACTGGTCCACCCCGGCCCGCGGCGACGACTGGGGTGCCGCCGCACGCAATCGCGATGGCAGCACCGCGCAGGCGAACCAAGGCACCGGCCGCACCGGCGATGGACTGTTCAACGCGGACGGCAGCGTGCGCGTGCCGAACCAGGAAGGCAGCGGCAACAGCGAACGCGGCGCTCCCGGCGGTGAAAACGACGGCTGGAGCCGCGAGCGCATCGCCCAGTCCGGCACCTGGCTCAAGCGCCCGCCCTATGACTACACGCCGACGTCGTTCGACAAGTACTGGGCCCCGAATGAGTCGTTGCTGGCCGAGTGGGTGCGCCGGGGCATCCAGACCATGGAGATCCCGATTCCGGGTACCAGCTCGAAGCTATCGTGCGTGATCTCGGTACTGCAGTTCGGTGGCGGCTGCGGCCTGACCGACCCGAACATGCAGGACCAGCCGGCCGTGGCCAGGCCGCCGCCGGATATCCCATTCAAAAAGGAACTGCAGGAAGACAACGGGAGCCGGTGACGCCTTCGGCGCCGTTGGCGCGCCCCCTTGAACATCAAGGGGGCTCCTGCGCTGACAGTGAGAGGCCACGACCGTTGGTCGTGGTGTGGGATCAACCCTCGGTGGGCACATCCTTCAGCGCCACGAACGCCCAGAACGGCACGTCATCCTGCACCCAGCTCTGGCTGGCCTCGTCCAGCACCTCCAGCAGGGTCTCGAAATCTTCTGCCCCGGCCTCGCGCAATCCATCGGCATCGCTCAAAAACAGCGCATACCCACCCGGCGACTTCAGCCAGCCCAGGTCGCGCAGGTTGTCTGACAACGCATCCCAGTTGCCGCCCGTGCCCTGCGGGAAATCCAGCTGTGCGCCCAGCCGGGCCAGCAGGGTGCGCTTGTCGCCGCAGCCGTCCAGGTCCACCCGCAGCACTTTCAGGCCGGCATCGCGCATCGCGGCCGACAGGGGGCCGACGTCGTCGTTGCCAATGGCATACACGCCAGCATTGTTGAGGTCATGCAACCCCAGGTCGAACGGATCATGGGTCATTGCCAGCTCCCGGCCGCGGGGACGTCAAAACTGCGGAAGGTTTCGTAGTGATCATCGGTGTAGAACCAGCCGGTGGGTGGGTTCCCGCCGGTCACAATGCGGCGCGCGCCCCGGTTTGAAGCACCGGGGGTCTCCACGGTGAATTCGCGGTAGTAGCCGCGCGGGCGGTCGGGCAGGCGCTGTTCGCGGTTGCCGAACACACTGCCATCCTGACGGTGCGGGTAGGGGCCACCGCGCTGAATCAGCGCGATGGTCTGGCGCGCCTCGGGCGGCAGGAACGACGGCAGCGGGTCGCGGGCGGCGGCCGGCGATGCCGGGTCGACGGGCGTTGCGCCACCGGTCAGGGATGGAGCGAACTGAGGCGGCGGTGGCCGCTGTGATTCCTTGATGGCGAACAGGCCGCCAACAAGCAGCACGATGGCAACCAGCAGAAGAAGAGGCTTGCGCATGGACAGAGGGGCAGGGGAAAACCGGGGCTACTGTAACGCGTGGCGTGAGGGTCTCATCACCGCTGCATAACATGCGCGCCACCTGGAACTCAGATTTGTTTACGCAGGGCTTGGTAAGCTGGGCGACCATCCCCATCATCGTCACGCAACGCCCGGGTTCCACCGGGTGAGTGAGCTACCAGGAGAACCACATGGCCTACACCCTCCCCAAGCTGTCCTACGCCTACGATGCGCTTGAGCCGCATATCGACGCAAAGACGATGGAAATCCATCACACCAAGCACCACCAGACCTACATCAACAACGTCAATGCAGCACTGGAAGGCACCGAATACGCCGACCTGCCGGTGGAAGAACTGGTCAAGAAGACCAAGTCGCTGCCGGAAAACCTGCAGGGCGTCGTGCGCAACAACGGTGGCGGCCACGCCAACCACACCCTGTTCTGGACGGTGATGGCTCCGAACGCCGGTGGCAATCCGGTGGGCGACGTGGCCAAGGCCATCGACGCCCAGCTGGGTGGTTTCGAGAAGTTCAAGGAAGCCTTCACCAAGGCCGCGCTGACCCGCTTCGGCAGCGGCTGGGCCTGGCTGAGCGTCACCCCGGACAAGAAGGTCGTGGTGGAAAGCAGTGCCAACCAGGACAGCCCGCTGATGGACGGCAACACCCCGATCCTGGCGCTGGACGTGTGGGAACACGCTTACTACCTGAAGTACCAGAACCGTCGTCCGGAATACATCGGCGCGTTCTTCAACGTGGTCGACTGGAACGAAGTGGAGCGCCGCTACCAGGAAGCGATCGCCTGATCGCACGGTAGGCGTGACGCCGAACGGCCGGGCATTGCCCGGCCGTTTTTGTTTGGATATGACCCGTGGGGTCAGAGGGCGGCATCCTGCAACTGCAACGTGGCCATCACCCCCAGCCGCACCGGCTTGCCGTCCACATCATCCGTCGGCGGCAGCTTCACCGCCTCCAGGCTCACTCCACTGAAGTGCTTCACCTGGAACAGCACATCCAGCCCATGCGCGCGGGTGCTGCCGGCGGCGGACGGCGGTTCCACCCGTTCGCCGGGATTCCTGCGCGCGGGCTGGAACCCGGGCGCGCTGTTGACCAGCTCATCGGTGCTGGCCGCATACGCCCCGGCAATCAGCGAGGGCAGGCCATCGGCGGTGGCCCCGATCCAGGTCATCAGGTCACTGGTCTGGTGGCGGCGGAGGGTCGCTTCGTCCGGCTCGGGCCACAGCCGGGCCACATAGACATTGATCAGGTCCTCGCCCTGCTTCACCCGCAGCATGCCGGCCGCGCTGTAGCGCCCGGGCGGGTGCAGCAGCGTCACCCCGTCCTCGACCACTTCAAGCCGGCTCAGCATGGCGCTGCCCTGGCGAAGGGGCTGGCTGGGCGGGTCGGCGGTGACGAAATCGCAGCTGTAGCGCAGGCGTACCGCCAGCCAGCAGGCACGGTTGTTGCGGCTCTTGTCCTGCGCCACCCGCTGCACGGCGATGACGTCCGGTTGTAACGACTCCAGCAGCTGCAGCACCTGCTCGCGGCGTTGCTGCCACTGGCTGTCGTCCTGTTCGGGCAGCTCCAGCGTGGCCACTTTCAACAGGCGCGGCGCAGCCTCGCCCTGGCGGGCGTGGGCCAGGGCGGTGGGTGTCACCAGCAGCAGCATCAGGAGCCAGCAGGGCCAGCGTCCCGGTCCAAGCGAGGGGAGGGGGGGCATAACGATAAGTTTACGCTTCTGCCGTGGAGGTGCCGTGACCTCGGGCGGCCTGCCATGGAAACGGCCGCCTGTCACGTCCGGTCGCAACGTGCGCCACTGCGGCCCTTCCGGTACCCTTTCACTCTTTATACACGCAGGACAGCCCCATCGAATGAGCACGCATGCAGCCGCCAGCGCTGGCAAAGGAAAAATGCCAGGCCAGATTCCGTACATCATTGGCAACGAGGCCTGCGAGCGGTTCAGCTTCTATGGGATGCGCAACATCCTGGTGCAGTTCCTGATCACCTCGCTGCTGCTGCAGGAGATCACCGCCGAAGGACGGGCGGGCGAGGCCAAGGACATCATGCACAGCTTCATGATCGGCGTGTACTTCTTCCCGCTGCTGGGCGGCTGGCTGGCGGACAAGTTCTTCGGCAAGTACCACACCATTCTGTGGTTCAGCCTGGTCTACTGTGCCGGCCATGCGTGTCTGGCGGTGTTCGAGAACAGCCGTGAGGGCTTCTTCCTGGGCCTGGGGCTGATCGCGCTGGGCGCGGGCGGGATCAAGCCGCTGGTGGCCTCGTTCATGGGCGACCAGTTCGACCAGAGCAACAAGCACCTGGCCAAGCTGGTGTTCGACGCCTTCTACTGGATCATCAATTTCGGCTCGCTGTTCGCTTCGCTGCTGATTCCGCTGGCGCTGAAGAACCTGGGCCCGCAGTGGGCGTTCGGCATTCCGGGCATTCTGATGTTCGTGGCCACCTTCGTGTTCTGGCTGGGCCGCAAGCGCTACGTGCTGGTGCCGCTGCCGCCGAAAGACCCGCATTCGTTCGGCAACGTGGTGCGCACCGCGCTGACCGCGCAGGTGCCGGGCAAGGGCCGCCCGGGCCTGACCCTGGCCGTGCTCGGGCTGGTGCTGGCCATCGCCTCGATGGGCCTGGTGGGTACCCTGGGCATTGTGATCTGCCTGTGCATCGCGCTGGTGCTGGTGCTGGCCGGCGTGGGCGGGGGTACCTGGATCCAGCTGGACCGTGCACGTGCGGTGCACCCGGCCGAGGCCGTGGAAGGCGTGCGCTCGGTGCTGCGCGTGCTGGTCATCTTCGCCCTGACCACGCCGTTCTTCTCGCTGTTCGACCAGAAGGCCTCCACCTGGGTGCTGCAGGGCCAGCAGATGAGCATGCCGTCGTGGTTCACCGCCTCGCAGATGCAGGCGCTGAACCCGCTGCTGGTGATGATCCTGATTCCGTTCAACAACCTGGTGCTGTACCCGGCCCTGCGCCGCTTCGGTTTCGAGCCGACCGCGCTGCGCCGCATGACCGCCGGCATTGCCTTCAGCGGCCTGGCCTGGGTGGTGGTGGGTGGCATCCAGGTGATGATGGATGGCGGCGACGCCATGTCGATCTTCTGGCAGGTGCTGCCGTACGCGCTGCTGACCTTCGGTGAGGTGCTGGTCTCGGCCACCGGGCTGGAGTTCGCCTACAGCCAGGCCCCGCAGGCCATGAAGGGCGTGGTGATGAGCTTCTGGAACCTGACCACGACCATCGGCAACCTGTGGGTGCTGCTGTCCAACGCCGCCGTGCGCAATGAGACGGTGACCCACAAGATCGCCAGCACCGGCCTGAGCGAGGCCGCGTTCCTGATGTTCTTCTTTGCCGGCTTCGCCTTTGTCGCGGCGTTGGCCTTCGGTTGGTATGCCAAGCGCTATCGTATGGTCGACAACTACCGCGCTGCCTGAGTACCCCGATGACCCCCGTGAACCTGCTGCTGATCGCCATCACCGTCCTGGTGTCGTGGATGGCGTTCAAAAACCGTGCACTGGCCGACCGCCTGATCCTGTGGCCGCCGGCGGTGGACCGCAAGCGCCAGTACGACCGCCTGATCACCTATGGCTTCATCCATGCGGATCTGGCGCACCTGGCGTTCAACATGATCACCCTGTTCTTCTTCGGCGGGCAGATCGAACGGGTGATGCTGGGCCTGACCGGCAGTTACCTGACCTACCCGGCGTTCTATCTGGGCGCGCTGCTGGTCTCGATCCTGCCCAGCTACCTGAAGAACCAGAAGAACCCGAACTACCTGAGCCTGGGTGCGTCGGGCGCGGTGTCGGCGGTGCTGTTCGCCTTCATCCTGCTCAGCCCGTGGAGCATCATCTTCGTGTTCTTCATTCCCGCCCCGGCGATCATCTATGCCGCGTTCTACGTGGGCTACAGCATCTGGATGGACCGCCGCGGCGGTGACCGCATCAACCACAGCGCGCACCTGGCCGGTGCCGCCTTCGGCGTGCTGTTCATGCTGGCCATGCGCCCGGAGATCTTCCAGCACTTCCTGGTTGAGCTGAGCAACCCGCGCTTCAACCTGATGGGCGGTTGAGGGTTGCGCAGGTCACGCCCGCCGGGCGTGACCTGCCGGTGTCTGGCTCAGGCCGCGATGCGGCCGTCGACCCCGTAGGCGCTGAGCAGGCGAGCGTAGACCTCGTGGTCGATCAGGTCGAACTCCGAACCCTGGGTCTGGCCGTTGAGGGCCAGCTGGAACAGGCCTTCCAGCAGCGAGCTGTCGGCGTCGACGGGCAGCGGATTGGCAGGGGTGTGGTCCATGTACGGCTCCTTATGACACGGAGAGGGCAGGCGGATATCGCAAGGCTCGTGCCAGCTTTTGCGGCCTGTCAGTTCCCTGTATCGGCTTGAGCCGGCCAGACTTTAGGGGATCGGCGACCTGCCCCCGGCCGTGCATGGCGTGGCTCCCGTGCCGGGATGTGACACATAACGTCCACAACTGCCCCGATTCAGACTTCACATGGCCGTGGCGGGCGGCTGCGCACTATCGCGGGCAGTCGCCGCAGGAGACCGCGCCCATGGCTTCCGTCACCCCGCCCGGATTGGCTTACGAGGTCGAACACGACCGCTTGAACCGTCGTTTCAAGGCCCGGGTCAGCGGGCATGAAGCCTGGCTGGATTACCGGATCAGGGGCAAACGGATGACCATCACCCATACCGTGGTGTCCGAAGAGATCCAGGGGCGCGGTATCGCCGGGGAACTCACCAAGGTGGCGCTGCGTTTTGCGCGGGAACAGGGCTTCAAGGTCATTCCCGCCTGCGCCTATGCCGAGGACTTTCTGGACCGGAATCACGCCGAATATCAGGATCTGCTGCTCGGCTGAATGAGGATGAGTTGTGCTTCACGGAAGAAGGATCATCATGCGTGGATTCAACAAGGGGATTGCAATGAAGATCGCAGGAAACCGCCGGGCTTTGGGTTACGGCGGCTGGGTGCTGGCACTGGGTGTGGTCCTGCTGGCAGGCTGCAAACGCGACGCGGAAACGCCGGCTGACGCGCCAGCGCAGGACCCGGCAGCCGCGCTGCCGGAGAACGTCGACGCGCCGGTGGCGCCTGACGCCCCCGTCGAACTGCGCGACGTCAGCGAGAACAGCCCGAAGGCGGTGGTCGGCATCAGCTACCCGCAGGACGTGAGCCAGTATCCGGGCCTGGCCAAGGCGCTGTCGGATTACGCGACCGCTGCGCGCGGTGAGCTGCAGCAGGCGATCGACGGGCTCGGAAACGACACCCCGACCATGCCCTACGAGCTGTCGCTGAGTTTCGAAAAACTGCTGGAAACGCCCCAGTTGGTGGTGATCAGCGCCGACGGCAGCCGCTACACCGGGGGTGCCCACGGTGAGCCGCTGGTCGCCCGTTTTGTGTGGCTGCCGGAACAGCAGAAGATGCTGACCGCCGACACCCTGATTCCCGACACCAAGGGCTGGGCTGCGGTCAGCGACTACGTGTCCGACCAGCTGCGTGAGCGCGTGGCCACCCGCCTGAGCGCCGAGGACATGGAGCCCGGGCAGCTGCAGGAATCGCTGCGCAGCGCCAGCCGCATGATTGCCGACGGCACCGGGGCCAGCGCCGACAACTTCAGCCAGTTCCAGCCGGTGACCGACCCGCAGGGTCACATCACCGCGCTGCGTTTCGTGTTCCCGCCGTACCAGGTAGGGCCGTATTCGGACGGCACCCAGACCGTGGACGTGCCGGCCAGCCTGCTGGCCCCGCACGTGGCACCGGCTTACGCCGGCCTGTTCGCAAAAGGCTGAGGCGGAGGCGGGCGTGGACGTCGGGCTGCAGCGTCGGGTTGCCGAACTGCTGCTCGAAGCCGATGTGATCGTGGGCGGCAGCCGCCCACATGACCTGCAGGTCCACGACGAACACTTCTATTCGCGGGTGATCGCCCAGGGCTCGCTGGGCCTGGGCGAAAGCTACATGGACGGGCAGTGGGATGCCGCCTCGCTCGACGGCTTTCTGCTGCACCTGATGCAGGCGCATCTGGACGAACGCGTGCACGGCTGGCGCGAGCTGGCCGATGCGGTGAAGGCGCGGCTGTTCAATCTGCAGGCCGGCAGCGGCGGGCTCGAAGTCGGCAAGCGCCACTACGATCTCGGCAACGACCTGTACCAGGCCATGCTTGGCCGACGGCTGGTGTACAGCTGCGGCTACTGGGCCGACGCGGTGGACCTGGACAGTGCGCAGGAAGCCAAGCTCGACCTGATCTGCCGCAAGCTGCGGCTGCGCCCGGGCCAGCGCGTGCTGGACATCGGCTGTGGCTGGGGGGAAGCGCTGGAGTATGCCGCCACGCGCTACGGCGTGTCTGGCGTGGGCATCACCATCTCGCAGGAGCAGGCCGAGTTCGCACGGCATCGCTGCGCCGGGCTGCCAGTGGAGATCCGCCTGCAGGACTACCGCGAGCTGGATGAACACTTTGACGCCATTTTGTCAGTGGGCATGTTCGAGCACGTGGGCGACAAGAACTACCGGACGTACTTCGAGATGGTCCGGCGCTGCCTGCAGCCGGACGGCGTGTTCCTGCTGCACACGATTGGCAGCAATGTATCGCGCCACCGCACCGACCCATGGATCGCGCGCTACATCTTCCCCAACTCCATGTTGCCTTCGGCCGCGCAGATCACCGAAGCATATGAGGGCCTGTTCGTGCTGGAAGACTGGCACAGCTTCGGTGCGGACTACGACCGGACCCTGCAGGCCTGGCGGGCCAATGTGGAATCCGCGTGGCCACGCCTGGACCCACAGCGCTACGACGAACGCTTCAAGCGCATGTGGCGCTTCTACCTGGCCGGCTCCATGGCCAGCTTCCGCTGCCGCCACGCGCAGCTGTGGCAGCTCGTTCTCTCGCCAAACGGCATCCCCGGCGGCTACGTAGCCCCCCGGTAAACCGGAATCTGTGCACTGGTAGAGTCGATCGCCAGACGACTGCCGATAACGGTGATCACCGCTTTAACGCATGGCCCCAAACCAAAACAACGCCCCCGACGCCGCGGTCCAACAACGGTGCCCCTTACGACATCCCAGCACCTGGCCGCACAACGCGCAAACCACCCACACCCCAACCCCCGCCTGACCCCCACATCAGAACTGTTTCAACTTCACCCGAATACCCACAAATCGCATTGCTCCCCCGCAACCCACCCGCTATTTTCCCGCCCTCGCAACAGGCAGGCGTCGCAGACGGAATGCGACAACGGCCCACCTAAGGAGGGTAGGGATGTCGGACAGCAAGCTGGTACGGGGATTTCAAGCGCGGTTGCTGGAGCTGCCGGAGGGGTTACTGGTTGCTGTGCTGTACGCGGCAGCATGTTGGGCTTCGCGGCAGGTGTCGCTGGATCAGTTCTTCCTGCCATCGGGCATCCGGGTGGCGCTGCTCCTTGCGCTTCCATTTCGCCTTTGGCCTTATCTGCTCCTTGGAGAATATGCCTACTTCTCCCACATGCGCATTCCCATGATCGAGGAGCACGGGCTGGCGTGGGTGATCCTATCCTCGGCCTATCAGTTTCCCGCGATCGCGCTTGTCGTCTACCTTCACCGCCATTCAATCGCCAGTCAAACGGACAGCTGGCTGCTCACACTCGCCGGCTGTGCGGCCACGCTGATCGGTTTCGCCAATCTCGGCCTGATGCACGTCTTCTGGGACTCGCCACCGGAAGGTGGATTCCTGCCCATTGCTCTGCGCTATGTGCTCGGCCACTACATGGCAATACTGACGGTAGCGCCATTGGCGCTGTTGTTGATGAGGCGGCAACAAGTCGATTGGTCTATGTGGAATCAGCGAGCAACTCTTTACGCTTTGGCTTCGCTGACGGTCTGTGGTTGCATTTCGGTCGTCGTTCCAGACGAAGCCGCTGGCGAGAAGGCCACTATTCAACTTCTCATGGCGGCTCCAGTGATTGCACTCACCTGTCTTCAAGGTTGGTGGGGAGCCGCCATAGGAATGCCTTTGATGAGTATCTTCATTCGACTTGGCACGCCTGTAACTGGACTGCCAGGCTCGTTTGACCTTGACTCTTTTCAGATTCAATTGATCACCGCACTTGCCGGTACTGCGCTGTTGGCGCTCGGGTCGAAAATCACCGACTTCTATCGTCAAAACATCATCCACGTAAAGGCTGGTCGTCAGGCGATCTCAAATTCCCGGGTCTCTCACTTTACGGGCGAGCGCGAACTGCGAAATCGTGCCCAAAGTCTGCGAAGAATTGGTGACGGGCTGGATGCTGCCCTCAGCGATGTCGTGGACTGGCTCAGGATTCACGGACATCACGACATGGCCTCGTGTCTCTTGGACGTGGCAACCGTTCACTCCCGAAAGTTTCGAGAGCAGGCGAGCATGGTATATCCCGCGACGATAGAGCATGTTGGCCTGTATCTCGCCCTCCAGACGGGTGGCATAGGTGATGCATGGGACCAGGAGCACCTTCTGGCCGAACCCTACCTCGTTGGTGACCCTTGCTGCCTAAGTCTGGATCTACAGTTGACAGCCTATCGTGCCTTGTCCGAAGCGGTGTCGCTGCTTCTCGAGAATGAGCGCGGTCGGTTGAAAATCCGCGCTAGATGCGGACGATCTCAGTCGATGCGCGGAATCGTGGTAACGATTGGCATGGTTGATCCTCGGCACCACATCTCCCGGAGTACGGCCACCATGGCCATTGGACGCCTCAGTGGCCGCACTCAGGCGTACAGTGGAGCCGTACACTGTCGCCGAAATCGAATTCGGTTGTTCTTCGCGGAGACGATAGGACGCTAGGATCCAGGTGGAATTTCTTCCACGTGCCATGAGAATGAGTCGGCTGCTTCGCTTACGAGCAGCCGGAATTCAGGATGTTGAAATACGACGTTGCCCTTCACGGATTTCGCTGGTGTAAGAAGTTCGTCCGGTAGCGAAATCTGCGTCTCAGTTGGTCCGGCCGGCAGCAGCCAGTAGTGATTGCCTACTTTGCCCAGAATGAATTCAATGGTCCCTGTTGGGTTGCTGATCTGGAAGTAATTGACGGCATCGCGCTCAAACTCGTGAACGCTCCAGCGTGGATCTTGGCTCAGGTCATCAGCGCGCGGTTGACCCTGCCCGATACCGCTGCCGGCAGGCTTGTTGATCTGTCCCTCTCCTGGGCAGCAAAGCGCCAAGGCAGACATCGGCGAGACCATCATTGCTACGAGCGAGAATGCTCTTCCCACGGGGGCTTTCCACACGATTCATCTCCAACTTCAAAGACCCGTCAGCGGGTCCGCGCGATGCTAGATGTAGCGAAGCGCGCAATCGATGATGATTCTCTGAAAGATTGAGTCGAGCGCGGCGATGGTGTCGTGGTTGAGCATAGGTCCGTGCGGTGGCACGCATTGCCGAGGTCCGGCCAACGGCCGGGGCTACCGGGGGTCATGTGGCGTTCGGACACCGCGCGGACGCGCATGGCGCGTCCCTACAACCGGGCGACCAAGGGTCGTAGTGACACGCCATGCGTGTCAACGCCATCCGTCCGGAGGCCGCATCACCGCCATGCGTGTCAACGCCATCCGGCCGGAGCGCGCGCCCACTACAAGAAGACGTCCGGGGCTACCGGGCGGCTATGTCGCACCGCGCTGGCACGGCCGCGCTACCGGCGTGTTGGCGTTACCATCATCCTGGAGAGGGAACTGATTCCCCGGGGAGAAATGGACGTGCGCCACCTGATGCTCGCCATGACGCTTCTGCTGCTTTCTGGGTGCAGTGGCGCGGGTACCCGCCCCGACGCAACCGGATGCCCCCATGTTGAGATGCGCTATACGGGTGAAAGCCAGCGTTTCGAGCGAGGTCGCATTGGCTTTTTCAATCTGACCAACCACGGTCCCGGCCGCATCCGCTTCAATCTTTGGACGCAAAGGGAAGCGCTGCTGTTCGGTCATCCAGTGGAGGTTGAAGCGCTGACCGACGGTCAGTGGGCACCCGTGGTTGTCACGCTTTCCGAGTATGCGCCGGCACCGTTCGAACTTTCGCTGGAGCCGGGCGAGTCACAGAAGGTGTCGGTATCCGATCCGCTTGCAGAAGGCAGCGTGTTTGTCAGCGGGCAAGGATCGCCTGACGGCCCCTTACGGGTGCGGCTGAAGGACAACGCGTTCAAATGCACGTTCTGGTCGGAAACCTTCGTGCCGGGTTGAGCGAACGCGGTACCCCAAAAAAAACCGCCCGGGGTCACCGGGCGGTTTCAAGGGTTACTTCGTTTCCGAAGTCAGCCCGCGCTTTTCAAGCAGCGGCTCGATCTGCGGTTCGTGGCCGGCGAAGTCGCGGAACAGCTGCATCGCGTCCACGCTGCCGCCCTTGGACAGCAGGGTCTGGCGGAAGTGGTCGCCGTTCTTGCGGCTCAGGCCACCGTTGTCGCGGAACCACTTCTGGGTGTTGGCGTCCAGCACTTCCGACCAGATGTAGGCGTAGTAACCGGCCGAGTACCCGCCCATGATGTGGCTGAAGTACGGGGTGCGGTAACGCGGCGGCACCGGGGCGAAGTAGATGCCGTCCTTTTCCAGCGCAGCACGCTCGAAGTCCATCACGCCCTTGGCGGCCGGCACCTGGTCGGCGCTGATCTGGTGCCAGCGCTGGTCGAGCATGGCCGCACCGAGGTATTCGGTGGTGGCGAAGCCCTGGTTGAACTTGGCGGCGGCGATCACCTTGTCCAGCAGTTCCTGCGGCATGGCCGTGCTGTTCTGGTAGTGCTTGGCGTAGTTCTTCAGGATGAGCGGGTTGTCGGCCCACATCTCGTTGACCTGCGAGGGGAACTCGACGAAGTCACGCGGCACCGAGGTGCCCGAGAAGTAGGGGTACTTCACGTTCGAGAACATGCCGTGCAGGGCGTGGCCGAATTCGTGGAAGGTGGTGGTCACTTCGTCCCAGGTCAGCAGGGTCGGCTGGCCGGCCGGCGGCTTGGGAATGTTGAGGTGGTTGGCCACCACCGGCTTGAAGCCGGTCAGCTCGGACTGCGACACGTACGAGTTCATCCACGCACCGCCACGCTTGGAGGCGCGCGCGTAGGGGTCGAAGATGAAGATCGCCAGCTGGCTGCCGTCGGCATCGAACACGTCATACACGGTGACGTCTTCGTGGTAGACCGGCAGGTCGGTGCGCTGCTTGAAGGTCAGGCCGAATTCCTGGTTGGCGGCGAAGAACACGCCGTTTTCCAGCACGTTCTTGATTTCGAAATACGGCTTCAGCTGCGATTCGTCGAAGTTGTACTTGGCCTGGCGCACCTTCTCGCTGTAGAAGGCCCAGTCCCAGGCTTCCAGCTTGAAGGTCGGCTTGCCGGCGGCCTTCTGTTCCTTGTCGATCATCGCCTGCAGGTCGGCGGCTTCGCGCTTGGCGTTGGCCACCGCAGCCGGGGCCAGTTGGCCCAGCATGGCGTTGACCGCTTCGGGGGTCTTGGCGGTCTGGTTGGTCAGGTTGTAGGCGGCGAAGTTCGGGAAGCCCATCATCTTGGCCTTCTCCGCACGCAGGGTCATGATGCGCGAGACCAGGGCGGTGTTGTCGAACTCACCGCCGCGGCTGCCACGCGTGGTCGACGCTTCGAAGATCTTCTTGCGCAGGTCGCGGTTGGTCAGGTTGGTCAGCGGCGGCTGGCCGGTGGTGTTGAGCAGGGCAATGACGTACTTGCCGTCCAGCTTGCGTGCCTTGGCGGCTTCGGCGGCAGCGGCGATCTGTTCGGCCGACAGGCCGTCGAGCTGCTTGACGTCGTCGACCACCACGGCCGAGGCGTTCACTTCGTTCTGCACGTTCTGGCTGAACTTGGTACCCAGGTTGGCCAGCTCGGCGTTCATTTCCTTCAGCTTGGCCTTGTCGGCGTCGTTGAGCTTGGCACCGGCGCGGACGTAGCTTTCGTAGTACTTCTCGACCAGGCGCACGCCTTCGGCGTCCAGGCCCAGCTGGGTGCGGGTGTCATACAGCGCCTGGATGCGGGCGAACAGCTTGCCGTTCAGCGCGATGGCGTCGCTGTGCGCGGCGAACTTGGCCGAGTAATCCGCCTGCAGCTTCTTGCGGGTGTCGTTGGTATCGGCACCGACCAGCGAGAAGAACACGGTGGTGGCGCGGTCCAGGGTGTCACCGCTCTTTTCGAGGGCGATGATGGTGTTGTCGAAGGTCGGCTTGGCCTTGTTGTTGGCGATGGCGTCCACTTCCTTCAGCTGCTGGACCATGCCGGCGTCAAAGGCGGGAGCGAAGTCGCTGTCCTTGATCTTGTCGAACTGCGGGTAGTGCAGCGGCAGCGGGCTGTCGGCGAAGAACGGGTTGGCCTGCTGGGCGGCAGCGGCGGCCGGGGTGGCGGCCACGGCGGAGTAGGCGGGCAGGGCCAGGCCGAGGGTCACGGCGACAGCGAGGGCAAGACGGGTGGTCAAGGGGAAATCTCCGGTCAGACAAGTGCCCGAGGGTAACCCGGGGTGAGCGGGCCGGGCTTGTGTCGAAAGGCATGGGCGTACAATCAGGAGACCTCGCCCCTGGAGCTGCGCCATGAGCACTGCCTTCGATTTCACCTTCACCGACCTGGACGGCCAGCCGCAGTCCCTGGACCAGTACCGGGGCAAGGCGCTGCTGCTGGTCAATGTGGCCAGCAAATGTGGCTTCACCCCGCAGTACGAAGGGCTGGAGACCCTGTGGCGCGACTACGGCCCCAAGGGGCTGGTGGTGATCGGCTTCCCCTGTGACCAGTTCGGGCACCAGGAACCGGGCAACGCCGAGGAGATCCGGAATTTCTGCTCGCTGAACTACGACGTGGATTTCCCCCTGTCGGAGAAGATCCAGGTCAACGGTGACGCCGCGCATCCGCTGTGGAAGTGGCTGAAGGCCGAGAAGAGCGGCCTGCTTGGCTTTAGCGCGATCAAGTGGAACTTCAGCAAATTCCTGATCGGGCGCGACGGGCAGATGCTGGAGCGCTATGCGCCCACCGACAAGCCGGAAAACCTGCGCGGCGATATCGAGAAGGCCTTGAGCGCGTAGTGACACGCCATGCGTGTCACCGCAGCGCCGGCCGTCCCCCGGCCGACGTTCACTTCTCGACGAATGCGCGCTCGAATACGTAGTGCCCCGGCGTACCAATGCGCGGCGAGGTCTGGAAGCCACGCGCGTCGAGCACCTGGCGCAGGTCGGCCAGCATCTGCGGGCTGCCGCAGATCATGGCGCGGTCGTTCTCCGGGCTCAGTTCCGGCAGGCCCAGGGTGCGCTGCATTTCACCGCTTTCCAGCAGCGAGGTCAGGCGGCCCTGGTTGGGGAACGGTTCGCGGGTGACGGCCGGGTAATACAGCAGCTTGTCGCCGATCATCTCGCCCAGGAACTCGTGTTCGCGCAGTTCCTTTTCGAACAGGTCGCGGTAGGCCAGGTCCTTCTCGAAGCGCACGCCGTGGGTGAGGATCACCTTGTCGAAGCGCTCGTAGGTTTCCGGGTCCTTGATCACCGACAGCCACGGGGCCAGCCCGGTGCCGGTGCCCAGCAGGTACAGATGCTTGCCGGGGTGCAGGTCGCTGATCAGCAGGGTGCCGGTCGGCTTCTTGCCCACCAGCACCTTGTCGCCGGGCTTGATGTGCTGCAGGCGCGAGGTCAGCGGACCGTCCTGCACCTTGATGCTGAAGAACTCCAGGTTCTCTTCCCAGTTCGCGCTGGCGATGGAATACGCACGCAGCAGCGGCCGCGCCTCGGTTTCCAGGCCGATCATCACGAACTGGCCGTTCTCGAAGCGGAAACCGCTGTCGCGGGTGGTGGTGAAGCTGAAGTAGGCGTCCGTCCAATGACGGACTTCAAGCACCGTTTCGGCACCAAAAGCGGAAGACATGGGGGTGGGGTCTGATCTGGTTCGTCGCGCCTATTCTAGCGCAGATGAGATAAATTCTCATTGACTGGCCCGCAGGGGCATTTCCGCTGGCGTCCTGGCGACGTAGAGCGGGGCTTGCCCCGCTGAAGCTTTCCCGATGCATCCAGCAAATCGCGTAGAGCGGGGCTTGCCCCGCTGAAGCTTTCCCGATGCACCAGCAAGCGGGGCAAGCCCCGCTCTACGCCTCAGGCACCAGATCGCAAGGGCATCGCAGCCTCAGCGATACCCCGCCGCCTGCAACTCGAACAGCTCGGCATAGCGACCGCCCTGGGCCATCAGCTCGGCATGGGTACCACTGGCCTCCAGCCGCCCCTCGGCCAGCACCAGAATCCGGTCCGCCATCCGCACCGAGGAAAAACGGTGCGAGATCAGCACGGCAGTGCGGTTGTCGGACAGCTCCTTGAAGCGCTGGAATACCTCGAATTCGGCCCGTGCATCCAGCGCGGCCGTGGGTTCGTCGAGAATCATCACCTGTGCATCGCGCATGTAGGCCCGGGCGATGGCGATCTTCTGCCACTGGCCGCCAGACAGGTCCACCCCCTGCTTGAAGCGCCGCCCGATCAACTGGTCGTAGCCCTCGGGCAGGCCGGCAATCACCTCGTCGGCCATGCCGCGGCGGGCGGCGTCGCGGATGCGGGTGGCATCGTCCATCGACCCGACCAGGCCCACCCCGATGTTCTCGCCGGCGGTCAGGTTGTAGCGGACGAAGTCCTGGAAAATCACCCCCATGTTGGCGCGCAGGTCGTCCAGGTCGTAATCGCGCAGGTCGCGGCCGTCCAGCAGGATGCGGCCTTCGTCGGGGTCGTACAGGCGGGCCAGCAGCTTCACCAGGGTGGTTTTGCCGGCCCCGTTCTCGCCCACCAGCGCCAGCACCTCGCCGGCGCGCAGTTCAAAGCTCAGATGACGCACCGCCCATCGCTCCGCGTCGGGGTAACGGAAGCCGACGTTGTCGAACACGAAGCCCTGGGTGATCGGCTGCGGCACCGGCACCGCATCGGTGCGCGAATGGATTTCCGGCTGGATCTGGAAGAACGAGAACAGATCGTCCAGATACAGGGCCTGGCTGGCCACCTGCGAAAAGCCGATCAGCAGGCCTTCCAGCAGTTGGCGCAGGCGCAGGAAGCTGCCGGCCAGGAAGGTCAGGTCGCCGATCGAGAAGTCGCCGCGCACCGTGCGCCAGGCGATGTACGCATAGGCGGTGTAGTAACCCAGCGTGCCCAGCGCGGCCAGCAGGGTGCCCCAGAACGCGCGCTTGCGTGCCAGTCGGCGGTTGGCGTGGAAGAACTTGTCGGCCAGGAAGCGATAACGGTCGATCAGGAACCGGTGCAGGTTGAAGATCTTCACTTCCTTGGCGGTTTCGACGCTGGCCCCGATCTGGCGCAGGTAGTCGAGCTGGCGGCGCTCGGGCGTCCACTGGAAGTTGAGGCTGTAGCCGGCCGCGTTGAAGTGCGATTCGCCGATGAACGCCGGCACCAGCGCCACTGCCAGCAGCAGGATCAGCCACGGTGCATACACCAGCAGGCCCACCGCCAGGCTGGCCACGGTGATGGCATCCTGGACCTAGCCGAACAACTGGCTCATCAGGTTCATGCGGCCCATGGTCTGGCGGCGGGCACGGTCCAGCTTGTCCTGCAGGTCCGGGTCTTCGAAGTCCTCCAGGTCCAGCTCGGCGGCGTGCTCCATCAGGCGCACGCTGGTGGCGTTGGTGAACAGCTCCGAAAGCAGGGTATCGGCGTAGCTGACGATACGACCGAGCAGGTCCGAAGCGATGGCCAGGCCGAACTCCAGCGCCAGCAGCACCAGCAGCGGATTGAGCAGGCCGCTGGACAGCGCCTCGCCGAACGGCGGGAAGCCGGCCTCATGGCGGCTGAGCAGCAGCGCCGCGTCGATGATCAGCTTGCCCACGTACAACATGGCCACCGGCAGCAGTGCGCGGATGACGCGCAGGCCCAGGCTGGCGGTGGCCAGCCAGGGGCTGGCCTGCCAGATCTGGCGCAGGAACGGTGGCAGGTTGCGCAGCGCCTGGAAGCGCTCGCGCAGGCTGGGGTTTTTGGCGGGGGTGGGGGCGGGCATGGGGGTCATTGTGCCCCGGTCCACGTCAACGCACGGGATTCCGGTAGCGCCCGGCTCAGGGCAGCGGCGGCAGCAATCCCGCGCCCAACCGGTTCCAGGCATTGATCACCGCAATCCCCATGCTCAGGTCACTGATGCCTTTCTCGTCAAAATGCGGGGCCAGCGCATCGAACGCGGCATCCGACGGGGCACCATCGGGCAACCGGGTCAGCGCCTCGGCCCACCCCAGTGCGGCTTTCTCACGCGCGTCGAAGAACCGGCTTTCATGCCAGGCCGGCAGCGTATCCAGCTTGCGCGGCTCGATCCCGCCCTTGCGCAGGGCGGTGCCGTGCATGTCCATGCAGTAGCCGCAGCCGTTGATCTGGGAGACCCGCAGGAACACCAGTTCCATCAGGGTGGGGTCGATGGAGCTGTCGTGCACGGCCTTGCTGGTAGCCAACAGGGCCTTGAATGCCTCGTGGGCAAGGCGGGCATAGGGAACGCGGGGCGAAGCAGACATTGCGGGAACTCCATGACGTCCGGAACGGACGTCTTCATCCTAGTAGACGGGGCAGGGAATGGCGCTGTGACAGGTCGGAACGGTCTGTCCGGATGTTGTCAGGAGTCATTCCCAACTCCGCCGGGCCGGCGGGGTAAAATGGCGGGCTACCCCCTCCGCCAGCCCCGAGCAAGCGAGCATTACGTGACATCGATCAAGCAGGAAGACCTCATCCAGTCCATCGCCGACGCGCTGCAGTACATCTCGTACTACCACCCGGTCGATTACATCAAGAGCCTTGCCGCTGCCTACGAGCGCGAGGAATCGCCGGCGGCGAAGGAAGCGATGGCGCAGATCCTGATCAATTCGCGCATGTGCGCCGAAGGTCACCGCCCGATCTGCCAGGACACCGGCATCGTCACCGTGTTCCTGGAAGTCGGCATGAACGTGCGCTGGGACGACGCCACCATGAGCCTGGAAGACATGGCCAACGAAGGCGTGCGTCGCGCCTACAACCATCCGGACAACAAGCTGCGCGCCTCGGTGCTGGCCGACCCGGCCGGCAAGCGCACCAACACCAAGGACAACACGCCGGGCGTGGTCAACATGAAGATCGTTCCGGGCGACACCGTGGACGTGATCGTGGCGGCCAAGGGCGGCGGTTCGGAAGCGAAGAGCAAGTTCGCGATGCTCAACCCGTCCGACTCGATCGTGGACTGGGTCCTGAAGACCGTGCCGACCATGGGCGCGGGCTGGTGCCCGCCGGGCATGCTCGGCATCGGCATCGGCGGCACCGCCGAGAAGGCGATGCTGCTGGCCAAGGAATCGCTGATGGAGCCGATCGACATCAACGAACTGAAGGCCCGTGGCGCGTCCAACCGCGCCGAAGAGCTGCGCCTGGAGCTGTACGAGAAGGTCAATGCGCTGGGCATCGGCGCGCAGGGCCTGGGCGGCCTGACCACGGTGCTGGACATCAAGGTCAAGGATTTCCCGACCCATGCGGCGAACCTGCCGGTGGCGATGATTCCGAACTGCGCGGCCACCCGCCATGCGCACTTCACCCTCGATGGCAGCGGTCCGGTGATGCTGGACCCGCCGTCGCTCGAAGACTGGCCGCAGATCACCTATGACGCGTCCAAGGGCACCCGCGTGGACCTGGACACGATCACCCCGGAAGACGTGGCCAGCTGGAAGCCGGGCCAGACCCTGCTGCTCAACGGCAAGCTGCTGACGGGCCGCGATGCGGCGCACAAGCGCATGGTCGACATGCTCAACAAGGGCGAACCGCTGCCGGTGGACCTGAAGGGCCGCTTCATCTACTACGTCGGTCCGGTCGACCCGGTGCGTGACGAAGTGGTGGGCCCGGCCGGTCCGACCACGGCCACGCGCATGGACAAGTTCACCCGCCAGGTGCTGGAACAGACCGGCCTGCTGGGCATGGTCGGCAAGGCCGAACGCGGTCCGGCGGCGATCGAAGCGATCCGCGACAACAAGTCGGCCTACCTGATGGCGGTCGGCGGTTCGGCCTACCTGGTGTCCAAGGCGATCAAGGCCGCCAAGGTGGTGGGCTTCGCCGACCTGGGCATGGAAGCGATCTACGAGTTCACCGTGCAGGACATGCCGGTGACGGTGGCGGTGGATTCCACCGGCGAATCGGTGCACACCACCGGCCCGCGCGAGTGGCAGGCCCGTATCGCGGGCATCCCCGTTGTGGTGGCCTGAGGCCACCAAAACGGGGCCACGCATTCCACCTTAACCCCGCGCCGTCGGCGCGCCCCCTTCAACAAGAAGGGGGCTCTCCACTAGACGTGGCGCGCGACCGCCGTGGACGGGCCAACGCCCGGTAGGGCATGGAAACCATCGCGGCAGGCTTTCCCGCCAGACATAATCGGGCTCCCATCCCGACCCCCGCCGCGCCCATGACCACCACTCTCTACGGTTCCCGCAGCACCGCCTCGCTGGTGGTGCACTGGCTGCTGCTGGAACTGCAGATCGAGCACGAACTGATCCTGCTCGATTTCGACACGCGCGAGCAGAAAGCCGTCGATTACCTGGCCCTCAACCCAGCCGGCCGCGTCCCAACGCTGCGGATCGACGGACAGGTCCTGACCGAAGCCGCTGCAATCGCGCTGTACCTGGCTGACCGCCACCCGCAGGCCGGCCTGCTGCCCGCGCCGGGAACGCCAGCACGCGGCGCGGCCTATCGCTGGATGTTCTGGTGCGCCAATACGCTGCAGCCGGCGTACCGGGCGTGGTTTTACGCCGATGAAGTGGCGGGTGCGGATAATGTCGACGCGGTCCGCGATCATGCCCGCCAGCAGCTGGAAAATGCCTGGCAGCAATTTGCCGACCACCTGCGGGACGCAGGCCCTTATGTCCTGGGCGAGCAGCTGAGCGTGGTGGATTTCATGCTGGTGATGTTGATGCGCTGGTCGCGCAACATGCCCCGACCGACGGATACGTGGCCGGTGTTGAAAGCGTATGCGGAGCGGTTGAAGGCGCGTCCTGCATTTGCAGAGGTGTATCGGCGCGAGGACATCACCGATTGGCGGTGACGCACCCTGTAGAGCCGGGCTCTGCCCGGCTGAATCTGCTACGGTGCAGGCAACATAAGGAGCCCTCATGCACGGAATCCGCATTGCAGCTGCTTTCGCCATCTGTTTCAGCCTGTCCTCCTGCCGCAGCACCGACACCGGCTACGACGGCGGCGTCGGCTTCACCGCCAGTGCCCAGTGCGCGATCCAGTGCCAGGCGCGCTACCGCAGTTGCGCTGCGGAACCACGTTCCACGCGCGTGGCGACCTGCGAATCGCAGATAACAGAGCAGTCCCGTTGCTCGAAGCTCAAGGATGCCGAACAACGGCGCTTCTGCGAGTCGAGCGTCAGCAGCTGCGCCGACCGCATGCCGGAGCTCGGCTGCGGCGAGAGGCTGAGCCAGTGCATGTCGGCGTGCGGCGGGTGATTCCCGATGACGCGCATGGCGCGTCACTACGCCGAAGCCCCGTAGGGACACGCCATGCGTGTCCTCGCGGTCTTACAGCAACGCCTCAACCTTCTCCGGCGGCCGGCACAGCGCCGTTCCCTTGTCCGTGATCACCACCGGCCGATTGATCAGCAGGGGATGTGCGAGCATTTCCGCGATCAGCGCGTCCTCATCCGCCCCCACCAGCCCCAGCTCGGCAAACAGCGTCTCCTTCGCACGCACCAGCTCGCTCGCGCGCAGCCCGGCATCGCGCAGCACCGCACGCAGTTCCGCCTCGCTGGGCACATCGGTCAGGTAGTCGCGGATCACCGGCTCGATGCCGGCGGCACGGATCCGTTCCAATGCCCCGCGCGAATTGCCGCAACGCGGGTTGTGCCAGATCGTCACGGTCATCAGTACCACTCCAGCAGCGACACGCCCACGCCCACGTAGGTGGCCTTGTGGTTGTAGTCGATCATGCTTTCGCCATAGCCGTCGAAGACCTGGATGTGGCCGCGCAGCAGGTTGCTGATCGGGAAGCCGTAGTCCAGCTGCAACGCGCCGTGCGAGCGGTCACCGCCGCGCAGCGAGTGCCGCGCCAGCAAGGAGACCTCATGGCCGTTCCGGTTCCAGGTCAGTACCGCGTCGCCACGGCCCATGTAATCCTCGATGTCCGGATTGTTGTCGTCTTCGCGGTCTTCCGGCAGGCGGTACCACGGGCGCAGGACCAGCGCCCAGTTCTCGCGGTCCAGGCCGACGTTGAGGATCACCCGGTTCCAGCTGCGCGACAGCGGGTCGGCGCGGCCGTTGGACTGATGGGTGAGGCTGAGGCCCGCCATGCGCCCACGCCAGCCGCCAATCGAATAGCCGGTGCGGAACATCATCATCACTTCCGGCTCGTAGTTGGTTTCGCGGAAGGGACGCGAGTTGTCGGCGTTGTAGGCCTGCCAGCGCGAGCTCTGGGTATAGCCGGCCCACAGGTCACCGTTGTCACCGAACACGTTCTCCCACACCTTGGTCTTGAAGCTGAGCTGGAACTTCAGCTCGTTGCTGTCCAGCTGTTGCGGGGTGGTGACGGTGTTGTCCGGGTTGGGCGACTGCGGCATCTGGTTCTTGTCGCTGGTCCAGAACGCGGGCAGCAGGTACACCGGCTTGTAGGCGCGCAACTGGAACGCCCCCAGCTTGGAGTCCTGCGCCAGTTCCCAGCGGCTGTCCAGCAGCGAGCCCTTGCCGGCGTTGGCCAGCGCCTGCTCGTGGCCATCGTTCTTGAACAGTTCGCCCAGGCGGTGTTTGACCTTCTCACCGGTGGGCGCGTCGGCCTGCGCTTCGCGCGCGGCCTGGCGTTCCTCGCGGCGTGCCTGTTGGGCGGCGATGGCAGCCGCATCGGCTTCCTGGGTGGTCTGCGCGCCACGCCGGAACAGGGTGTCGTAGCAGGCCAGGCGAGCGGCGTCGGAGCCGACCAGCGCGCAGGCCTCCGGCGTAGCCGGGGTGGGGGCGGCTTCCTGTGCGGCAACGGAGAAGCTGGCGCAGGCCAGGCCCAGGGCGCAGAACAGGGCGGAGCGAGGGCGGGGTGTGGTCATGGGGGCAGGCCGCACGGTAAGGGGGAAACGGGCACATTCTGCACCAGTTGCGGTTCCCACGGCGCGGCCCGGTCCGCCCACGGGCGTTGCGCGCGTGGCCTAGAAGAACCAGGAGAACGCGAAGATTCCCAGCATCGCGATCACGATGGCCAGCTTCAGCGCTACCCCGAGCAATATGCCCATCCACGTCGCCAGCCCCACCTTGGTCGAGCGGCCCAGCTCGCGGGTATGCCAGTACTCGCCCGCCAGGGCCCCCAGCAGCGGCCCGGCGAACAGCCCGATCGGCATGAAGAACAAGCCGACGATGCTGCCGATGAAGGTGCCCCACAGCGCCTTGCTGCTGGCCTGCACGCGCTTGGCCCCCACCACGGTGGCCAGAATGTCCACCGCGAACGAGGTCAGGGTGAGCAGGCCCAGCACCGTCAGCGGTACCCAGCCGACATGGCGGAAGCCATCGGTCCACGCGGCGGCCAGCAGGCCGGCAAACACCAGCGGAATGCCGGGCAGAGCGGGCAGGATGATGCCGGCGATGCCCACCAGGACCAGGACGACCGCTAGCAGGTAAAAGATGAATGAAGGGTCCATTCTGTACCGTACGGTTTGGAAAATAGGGTTGACATATTCGATTTGGATATGTTGCTTTTTGATTTTGCCCGGGTTAAGTTGCAGGCGCTGAGCTTGGCAAGGTCACCGTGGATCGTGGCCTGATGATGCTAGATCCGTCCAGATGCATCTACGCACCTCGCTTCCCCCCTTGCTGTCAGCCGCCCAACAGGCGTATCCAACGACAAAGCAATGATCCCCAGGGAGTAAGTGAGATGGCTGAGCGTGAAAACGGTACCGTGAAGTGGTTCAATGATGCCAAGGGCTTTGGCTTCATCAGCCGCGAGAACGGCGAAGACGTGTTCGTGCATTTCCGCGCGATCCAGTCGCAGGGCTTCAAGAGCCTGAAGGAAGGCCAGAAGGTCGCCTTCACCGTGGTCCAGGGCCAGAAGGGCCTGCAGGCGGACGCGGTCGAGCCGCTGTAACGCCGTAATTCCTCTGTTCCAAAATGAAGGCCCGCGCAAGCGGGCCTTCATCGTTATCTGTCATGGGGCCTGAAACTCAACGCAGAATCACCCGGCCATTGACCACGCGCACGTAGGTATTCTCGCGAATACCGCCGAGGTCGCGCTGGTTGACCACGATGGTGCGGCCGTCATCCATGCGCACGGTAATGTCGAAGGTGTCGCTGGTCACGTTCTTCTGGATCTGGTTACCGGCCAGCGCACCGCCGATGGCACCGGCTGCGGCAGCGACATTCTGGTTGCCCTTGCTGCCGCCGGTGTGGTCGGAAATCTCATGGCCGGCCACGGCACCGACAATGCCGCCCAGGATCGCGCCGGTGGCGGCGGGAGCGGTGCGGCCCGAAGCCACGGTGTTGATGCGGGTCACGATGCCGCAGTCGGCGCAGCGCGACTGGTTGTAGCCGCCGCTGTTGCCGTAACCGTTGTTGTAGCCGCCATTGTTGTAACCGCCGCCGCCATAACCCGGCGAGGTGGCACAGCCGGCCAGTGCGACGGTGGCCACGGCAGCGGCAGCAATAAGTTGGATCTTCATGAAGGTTCTCCTGGCCAGATCGGGTGGTTGCATGCGTCTGGTGCGCATGGGGCGATCCTGTCCTGCGCAGTGTGAACAGGACGCCAATCCGGACACGGATTCGTGGCTGGCAGATGAATCGGTGCATCCGGGCGTCTAAAATGCCGCCCATGAACGACGTATTGCGTGAACGCTTCGCCGGCATCGACCGGCTGTATGGGGTAGGCACCGTGGACCTGCTGTCGCAGCGCCGGGTGGCGGTGGTCGGCATGGGCGGGGTCGGCTCGTGGGTGGTGGAGGCGTTGGCGCGGACCGCGGTAGGGCACCTGACCCTGATCGACGCCGACGACATCTGCGTGTCCAACACCAACCGTCAGCTGCCGGCGCTGGCCGGCATGTACGGTCGCAACAAGGCCGAGGCGATGGCCGAGCGCTGCCGCGCGATCAACCCGGACATATCGGTCGACCCGGTGGCGGCATTCCTGACCGTGGGCAACATGGAAGACCTGCTGGACCGCGACTTCGACCTGGTCATCGATGCCTGCGACAGTTTCCGGGTAAAGGTGGAAACCATCGCCTGGTGCCGTCGGCGCAAGCTGCCGATCCTGACCGTGGGCGCGGCCGGCGGCCGTACCGACCCCACCCTGGTGCGGGTGCGTGATGTCTCGCGCACCGAGCATGACGCGATGCTGGCGCTGATCCGCAAGAAGCTGCGCAGCGACTTCAATTTCCCCAAGAATGCCTCACGCTACTTCGGCGTGCCGGCGATCTATTCGCTGGAAAACGTGAAGTATCCGCAGGCCGATGGCACGGTATGTGGCCTGCGTCCGCAGCTGGGTGCCGATGCCGCGCTGAAACTGGATTGCGGTGCCGGGCTGGGCGCGGCCACCCACATCACCGGCGCGTTCGCGTTTGCGGCGGTAGGCAAGGCGCTGGAGATGTTGTTGAAGCAGAAAGCACCCCGTCCCCAGGTGTGAACAACCGGCTCGCGTTGGCGGTCGTCTGCGCCGCGATCAGCTCCGCCGGTTCACCGCGCAGGTGCGCCACGGTGTCCAGGATCACCCGCAACCGTGCCGGTTCATTGCGTTCTCCCCGAATGCCGGCATCCGGCTGGTCGGGCGCGTCGGTCTCAAGAAGCAACTGCTCCAGCGGCATCTGCGCGACCAGCCGCCGTAGCCGCTGTGCCCGGTCATAGGTCAGCGGGCCACCCAGCCCCAGCAGGAAGCCCAGCTTGTGCAGCTGATCGGCCTGCTCGGGACTGCCTGGAAAACTGTGCACCACCCCGCGCAGCCCGCCCACCTGCTTGATGGCGGCAATCACCGCGTCCACCGCGCGGCGCGCGTGTACGATCACCGGCAGATCGAAGTCGCGCGCGATCTTCAGCTGCTCCACGAAGTAGAACTGCTGCTGATCGGCATCCAGCCCCTCCACGAAGAAATCCAGCCCGCATTCGCCGACCGCGCAGGGGCGCTCGCGCGCGATCCACTCGCGCAGCTGCTCCAGATGCTCGGGCCGATGCTGGTCAAGGAACATCGGATGCAGACCGTAGGCTGGATGAAGCCCGTCGGCCAGGGCACAGGTTTCGCGCAACTTGGGCCAGCTCGCCGCCGTCACCGCCGGCAGCACCTGCGCACGCACGCCTGCAGCCTGCGCGCGCGCGATCACCTCGGCGCGGTCCGCATCGAATTCATCCGCATCCAGATGACAGTGGCTGTCGAACAGGATCACGCGCGCGGCGGCGTCGGCAGGGTGGGGGGCAGGTCGTCGCTGCGCCGCTTCCAGTTGGCCAGCAGCAGGGTGCCCAGCGCGAACAGGATCTCGTCGACGAACGGCACCGGGTCGGGAATGAACAAGGTCAGCGCGAACAGCGCCGCGGTGATCTTGAACAGGGTGGGGTAGCGCAACCGACGCGCCCAGTTGACGATCGGAAGCAGCAGGGGATTGGCCATCGCGGAGTCCTCCAGTAATGCTGTAAACGCTATCACGCGCCGTAGAATGACAGAACCTGAATGGGCGATGCGGCTGTAAGCGTCATGTGGAGATTCCGTTCAGGTGTTGCATGCTGGAATCCTCGCCAAGAACGTTGCGGATCGTCCGCAAGGAGTCGGATATGAAAAGCACAACTACTACTGCTCTGGTCGCTGCAGGTGCCCTGCTGGTCGGTGGCATTGCCACCGCTGCCTTCATGAAAAGCGGCAACTCCGCCGACCCGGTCACCGCCAGCCAGACCCGACCGACTCTGGACACCACGCCGTTGGCCAATGACGGTGCCGCCTCGAATGCGGTACCGGTGGACGCCCCGCGTGGGCTGGAGTACGCCGACGTGGTCAAGGTGGATCCGCTGACCAGGAAGGAAAAGGCCTACGCCACCGTGATCGGTACCGAACCGGTGCGCGAAACCTCCACCACCCAGACCCCGCACGAGGTCTGCCAGGACGTGGTGGTGCAGGAACGCCTGCCCGAGCGCGACGGCAATGTGGGCGGCACCGTGGCCGGTGCGGTCATCGGTGGCCTGCTCGGCAACCAGGTGGGCGGTGGCAACGGCAAGAAGGCTGCCACTGCTGCCGGTGCCGTGGCCGGCGGTGTGATCGGCAACCAGATCGACAAGCGTCACGTAGGTGGCCGCGTGGTCAACCGCACCGAGCGCCAGTGCCACACCGAAACCGCCACCTCCGAATCGACCAAGGTCACCGGTTACAACGTGACGTACCGCAACGAAGACGGCACCACCGGCACCATGCGCATGGCCAGCAAGCCGGGTAACCGCATTGCCATGGGCACCACCGATGCGGTCACCGGTTACAACGTGACCTACCGCTACGACGGCGTCGAAAAGACCGTGAAAATGGACAACAAGCCGGCCAGCGACCGCCTGCCGGTGGTGGATGGCCAGCTGGTCACCCAGACCGCCGCGGTATCGAACTGACGGTTGGGCAAAAAAGGGGTCAGGTGTAATTAAGTTGATGACTTAATTACACCTGACCCCTTTTTTGTTGCGCCTGCTCTTGGCAAACCCGAATCGCGTATGGCCTGATGCGGCGAAAGGTCGTCTACGTCCGCAACACGTCACGGAGGGTGATGGATGTTTGCCGTGGTTCCCGATCCAATTCCGGCCCGCATGAAGGGCCTCAACCGCGCTGAAATCTGCGACACCAATTTCATCGAGTTTGTCCGTCACTGGCAGGGACAACCGGGGTTTCGCCCGGCACCACACGCCCCCATCCTGCCTGGCAGCACGCTGGACGCAGCCGGTTTCGACGCGCTGTTCGAGTCCCAGCTGATCAGCCGCCATCTCGATCTGATGGCGCGGGTGCTGCGGGTACAGAACAAGGTCTTCTACACCATCGGGTCGTCCGGCCACGAAGGCAACGCGCTGGTCGCACGCGCGGCCCGACCGACCGATCCGGCTTTTCTGCACTACCGTTCCGGCGCGTTCATGGCCGAGCGCTTCCGGCAGCTGCCAGGCATGGACCCGGTGATGGATGCGGCATTGTCGTTCGCCGCCAGCCGCGACGACCCGGCCAGCGGTGGCCGACACAAGGTCTGGGGCAGCAAGCCGTTGTGGGTGCTGCCGCAGACCTCGACCATCGCCTCGCACCTGCCCAAGGCGCTGGGCACGGCGCTGGCCATCGAAAGCGCCCGGCGTATCGGCCACGCCCTGCCCATCCCTGAAGACAGCGTGGTGATCTGCTCGTTCGGCGATGCCTCGGCCAACCATGCCACGGCCCAGACCGCGTTCAACACCGCTGCCTGGGCGGCCTACCAGCGCCTGCCGGCCCCCATCCTGTTCGTGTGCGAAGACAACGGCATCGGCATTTCGGTGAAAACCCCCACCGGTTGGATCGCCGACAGCTTCAGTCACCGTCCGGGCATGGATTACTTCCATGCCGACGGCCTGGATCTGGCCGAGGGCCATGCCCAGGTCGAGCGCGCGCTGGAGCACTGCCGCTACACGCGCCGCCCGACCTTCCTGCATCTGCGTACCACGCGCCTGATGGGGCACGCAGGGACCGATTTCGAGATCGAATGGCGACCGCTGGCGGAACTGTGCGCGGCCGAAGCCACGGATCCGCTGCTGCGCTCCGCCCAGATCGCGCTGCAGTCAGGCTGGCTGAGCGCCGACGGCATTCTGGAGCGCTACGAAGCGATCCGGGCGCGCTGTTTCGCCGCGGCCGAAGCGGCTGACGCGCGTCCCAAGCTGGACACACTCGAAGAGATCATCGCGCCGCTGGCTCCGTACACGCCAGCCGTTGTACATGCCGAAGCGACCCGCCCGGCACCGGCCGAAGAGCGCGAGCAGGCTTTCGGCAGCGCCGCGCAGCTGCCCGAACTGCAGCCACCGCGTCACCTCGCCGTGCAGATCAACCAGGCCCTGCACGACCTGCTGTGCAAGTACCCGGCCGCGCTGCTGTTTGGGGAGGACGTGGCGCAGAAGGGCGGCGTGTACACGGTCAGCAAGGGCCTGCTGAAGGCGTTCGGTCCGCGCCGTGTGTTCAACACGCTGCTGGACGAAACCATGATCCTGGGCATGGCGCAGGGCCTGGCCAACCTGGGCATGCTGCCAATTCCGGAGATCCAGTACCTGGCCTACCTGCACAACGCCGCCGACCAGCTGCGCGGCGAAGCCTGTTCGCTGCAGTTCTTCTCCAACAACCAGTACCGCAACCCGATGCTGGTGCGCATTGCCGGGTTGGGCTACCAGAAGGGGTTCGGCGGGCACTTCCACAACGACAACTCGATTGCCGCGCTGCGTGACATTCCCGGGCTGGTGGTGGGCTGTCCCTCGCGCGGCGACGATGCGGCGATGATGCTGCGCACCCTGGCCGCGCTGGCGCAGGTGGACGGCCGGGTGGCGGTGTTCCTGGAGCCGATCGCGTTGTACATGACCAAGGACCTGCACGCGCCGGGCGATGGCCAGTGGCTGTTCCCGTACCCGGCCCCGGACCAGGCGCTGGTGCTGGGTGAGGGCCGGGTGTACCAGCCCGAGGCCAGCGACCTGGTGGTCTTCACCTATGGCAACGGGGTGCCGATGAGCCTGCGCGCAGCCGCCCGCATTGGCGAGGAACACGGCTGGCAGGTGCGGGTGGTGGACCTGCGCTGGCTGGTGCCGCTCAATGCGGGCTTCATCGCCGCGCAGGCCGCAGATGCGCGGCGGGTGCTGGTGGTGGACGAGGGCCGGCACAGTGCGGGAGTGGGCGAGGGCGTGGTCACCGCGCTGGTCGAGGCCGGGCTGGGCCACCTGCCGCTGCAGCGGGTCAGTGGGGCCGACACCTACACGCCGCTGGCAGGGGCAGCAATGTGCGTGCTTCCAAGCGACAATGCACTGGTAAGCGCCGCGCGGGTGTTGGCGCAGGAACACTGACTGATGTGTGGATTGGCAGGCATGTTGTTGGCGGCCCCGGGAACGGAACAGGCCGCGCTGGAACACCAGGCAGGGCAGATGGGCGATGCCCTGCTGCACCGGGGACCGGATGATCGCGGGGTATGGGCCGATGCCGCCGCCGGCATCGCCCTGGCGCATCGCCGGCTGAGCATCCTGGACCTGTCGCCACTGGGCCATCAGCCGATGGCGTCGGTGGACGGTCGCTACGTACTCGCCTACAACGGCGAGGTCTACAACTTCGCCGCACTGCGCGCGGAACTGGAAGCGCTGGGGCATGCGTTCCGTGGTCATTCGGACACCGAGGTATTGCTGGCCGCGTTCGTCGCCTGGGGCGTGGACGACACCCTTCAGCGCGCCAATGGCATGTTCGCCATCGCGCTGTGGGACCGCCAGGACCACTGCCTGTGGCTGGCCCGCGACCGGGTCGGCAAGAAGCCGCTGTACTACGGCTGGGCCGGTGACACGCTGGTGTTCGGCTCGGAGCTGAAAGCGCTGTGGCAGCATCCGCAGTTCGACAACGACGTGGACCGTGATGCGCTGACCCTGCTGATGCGCCTGGACTACATTCCGGCGCCGCATTGCATCCACGAGCGCTGCTTCAAGCTGATGCCGGGGCGGGTGCTGCGCCTGGATGCGGCGGCGGTGGCGGCCGGTGCTGCCGCGCACCGCCCGGACCAGCAGCAGGTGCCGTTCTGGAATGCGCGCGAGCGCATGCAGCACGCGCTGGCCGCGCCGTTTGCCGGCAGCGACGACGATGCCGAATTCCAGCTGGACGGCCTGCTGCGCGACGCGGTGGGGCTGCGCATGGTGGCCGACGTGCCGGTGGGCGTGTTCCTGTCCGGTGGCACCGATTCTTCCGTGGTGGCGTCGCTGATGCAGGCGCAGTCGTCCACCCCCATCCACAGCTTCAGCATTGGCTTCCAGGGCTCGGACCACGACGAAGCGCCGCTGGCCAAGGCGCTGGCCGGGCACCTGGGCACCGACCACACCGAGCTGTATGTCAGTGGCGCGGACGCGCTGGCCGTGGTGCCGCAGCTGCCGTCGATGTTCGACGAACCGTTCGCTGACGCCTCGCAGGTGCCGACCGCGCTGGTGGCCAAGCTGGCCCGCGGCTCGGTGGCGGTGGCGCTGTCCGGCGATGGTGGCGACGAACTGTTCTTCGGCTACAGCCGCTATCAACGCGCGCTGCGCAACTGGAACCTGCTCGGCCGCGTGCCGGCCCCGCTGCGGCGCTGGATGGCCGCGCATGCGCACACCCAGGGCGAGGCCTCGCGCACGGGCGGTCTGGCCGCATTGTTGGCCGAAACCGGTGCACGGGGTATCGGCGATGTGTACCGCAACCGCATTTCGCGCTGGCGCGACCCGGTCAGCGCGGTGATCGCTGCCAAGGGGGCGGGCAGTTTCTACGACCTGGCCGATCCGCTGCATGGGGCCGGTTCACCGGCCGACGCGATGATGCTGGCCGACTTCAGCACCTATCTGCCCGATGACCTGCTGTGCAAGGTGGACCGCACCAGCATGGCGGTCAGCCTGGAGGCGCGGGCACCGTTGCTGGACTGGCGGGTGGCCGAATTCGCCTGGTCGCTGCCGCTGCACCTGAAGCAACGCGACGGGGTCAGCAAGTACTTGCTCAAGCGGGTGCTGGGCCGTTACGTGCCGCAGGACATGGTGCATCGGCCCAAGCGCGGCTTTGGCGCGCCGGTGAGCGCGTGGTTGAAGGGCGACCTGCGCGGCTGGGCCGACGATCTGCTGGACCCGGCGCGGCTGGCGGGCGAGGGCGTGTTCCAGGTGAATGCGGTCGCCCCGTTGTGGCAGCAGTTCCAGCAGGGCGAGCGCAAGTGGCACACCCATCTGTGGAACGTGTTGATGTTCCAGGCCTGGCAGGCGCATTGGAAGCAGGTGCGGGGCACCGTTTCGCGCACCTGATGCACCCGGCCGGCGTGGGGACACGCCGTGCGTGTCCATCGGACCTCCGGACACGTTCACGGGGACGCGCAGGGCGTGTCCCTACGCTGGGGGTTCCCCAAGCACCCGGAGACCCCCATGGCCACCCCCAAGATCGCCGTCCTCGTCGGCAGCCTGCGCAGCGGCTCGCACAACCTCGCCTTGGCGCACGTGCTGGAAAAACTCGCCGGCAACAAAGCCAGCTTCGACTACGTGCAGATCGGCGACCTGCCGCTGTACAACCAGGACTTCGACAAGCACTACCCGGCTGAAGGGGTGCGCCTGAAAGACCAGATCCGCAGCGCCGATGCGGTGCTGTTCGTCACCCCCGAATACAACCGCTCCATTCCGGGGGTGCTGAAAAACGCCATCGACCTGGCATCGCGCCCCTACGGCGACAGCGCCTTCGCCGGCAAGCCCGCCGCCGTGGTGGGAGCCTCCATCGGCGTGATCGGCACCGCGCTGGCCCAGCAGCACCTGCGCAACGTGCTGGCCTACCTGGACATGCCGGTGCTGGGCCAACCGGAAGTGTTCCTGCACTTCAAGGAGGGCCTGATCGACGCCGATGGCGAGATCGGCAACGACAGCACCCGCGGTTTCCTGCAGGGGTTCACCGACAAGTTCCTGGCGTGGATTGCCACGCACCGGCAGGGCTGAGCACTGTCCCCACGCCATCCACGGCTTATCCACAAGGTTATACCGGTTGTGGCGGACGGTTGGCGGTACCATGTAGCACGCTCCACGCCGCAGGAACCCCGTCCTACATGTCTGCCCGCTCCGGCTTCCGTAACGACCGCAAAGAACGCGGCGACCGTTTCGAACGCGACGAATCGCGCATCGACCAGCTGCGCGTGCCGCCGCATTCGATCGAAGCCGAGCAGGCGGTGCTGGGCGGGCTGATGCTGGCTCCGGAAAGCTACGACCGGGTCAACGACCAGCTCAACGAGACCGACTTCTACCGTCGCGACCACCAGATGATCTACCGGGCGATCCGCGAGCTGTCCGAGCGCGACCGCCCGTTCGACGCGGTCACCCTGGGCGAGTGGTTCGAATCGCAGGGCAAGCTGGAACTGGTCGGCGACGGGGCGTACCTGATCGAACTGGCCAGCACCACGCCTTCGGCAGCCAACATCGCGGCCTATGCCGAGATCGTCCGCGACAAGGCGGTGCTGCGCCAGCTGATCCAGGTCGGCACGGACATCGTCAACGATGGCTTCCAGCCGGAAGGGCGTGACAGCTCCGAACTGCTGTCGGCCGCGGAAAAGTCGGTGTTCGCGATTGCCGAGCAGGGCGCACGTGGCCGCACCGATTTCGTGGCCATGCCGGGCGCGCTGAAGGACGCCTTCGAGGAGCTGCGCAACCGCTTCGAGAACGGCGGCAACATCACCGGCCTGCCGACCGGCTACGCCGACTTCGACGCGATGACCGCCGGCCTGCAGCCCACCGACCTGATCATCCTGGCCGCGCGACCGGCCATGGGCAAGACCACCTTCGCGCTGAACATCGCCGAGTACGCGGCGATCAAGTCGAAGAAGGGCGTGGCGGTGTTCTCGATGGAAATGTCGGCTTCGCAGCTGGCGATGCGTCTGATCTCCTCCAATGGCCGCATCAATGCCTCGCGGCTGCGTACCGGCCAGCTGGAGGACGAGGACTGGAGCCGCGTCACCGGTGCCATCCGCATGCTGAAGGAAACCAAGATCTTCATCGACGACACCCCCGGTGTGTCGCCGGAGGTGTTGCGCTCCAAGTGCCGCCGCCTCAAGCGCGAGCATGATCTCGGCTTGATCGTGATCGACTACCTGCAGCTGATGAGCGTTCCTGGCAACAGTGAAAACCGCGCCACCGAAATTTCGGAGATCTCGCGCTCGCTCAAGGGCCTCGCCAAGGAACTGAACGTGCCGGTGATCGCGCTGTCGCAGCTGAACCGTTCGCTGGAAACGCGAACCGACAAGCGCCCGGTGATGGCCGACCTTCGCGAATCCGGCGCAATCGAGCAGGACGCGGACATGATCGTGTTCATCTACCGCGACGACTACTACAACAAGGAAAACTCGCCGGACAAGGGCCTGGCCGAGATCATCATTGGCAAGCACCGAGGCGGCCCGACCGGCTCGTGCAAGCTGAAGTTCTTCGGTGAGTACACCCGCTTCGACAACCTGTCGCACGATTCGGTGGGTTCGTTCGAATAACCGGTTTCGTCGGCGCATCCGGCGTTTCGTCGCAAACCGCTTGCTCCGGTCCGGGGCAGGGCGGCAGGCTGACGCTGCGGCAAGGTGCCGCTCTGGAGACCGTCATGAAGACCCTGTTCGCGCTCGGTGTGTGGTGCCTGCTGTTCGTCCTGTGCTGGCCGCTGGCGATCCTGGCCCTGCTGGCCTGGCCGTTCGTGTGGCTGCTGAGCCTGCCGTTCCGGCTGGTTGGGATCACGTTCTCGGCGCTGTTCGCGTTCATGGGCGCGGTGTTGATGCTGCCGGCGCGGATGCTGGGTGGCGGGCGTACGGCGGCGGCGTGACATTCCGCGCAGCCGGGCAAGCCCGGCTCTACGGGCGCAGCGGCGACCCATAAAAAACCCCGCCGGAGCGGGGTTTTTCGTCACACCACCACGGGGCCGATCAGTTGGCCTTGTGGATGGCGCGCTTGCTGACGGCCATGGCGGCGTCGTGGACCACTTCCGACAGCGACGGGTGCGCGTGGCAGATGCGGGCCAGGTCGTCGGCCGAGCCGCTGAACTCCATGGTCAGCACACCTTCGTGCACCAGTTCGGAGACGTTGGCACCGACCAGGTGCATGCCGAGGATGCGGTCGGTTTCAGCGTGGGCCAGCACCTTGACGAAGCCAGCCGGCTCGATCATGGCGACGGCACGGCCGTTGGCGGCGAACGGGAAGCTGCCGGCCTTGTACGGAATGCCTTCGTCCTTCAGCTGCTGCTCGGTCTTGCCGACCCAGGCCAGTTCCGGTTCGGTGTAGATCACCCACGGAATGGTGTCGAAGTTGACGTGGCCCGGCAGGCCGGCGATCAGCTCAGCCACCGCGATGCCTTCCTCGAAGCCCTTGTGTGCCAGCATCGGGCCGCGCACGCAGTCGCCAACCGCCCAGATGCCGTCCACGCCAGTGTGGCAGTGGGCGTCCACTTCGATCTGGCCGCGTTCGTTGATCTTCACGCCGGTGCCTTCGGCCAGCAGGCCCTTGGTGGCGGCGCGACGGCCCACGGCGACCAGCAGCTTGTCGACGGTGAGGCTCTTCTCGCCTTCGGCGTCCGCGTAGGTGAGGGCGACTTCCTTCTTCTTGCCCTTGCCGGTGACTTCTGCCTTGGAGACCTTGGCCCCCAGGCGGATGTCCAGACCCTGCTTCTTGAATTCCTTGGCGGCCACCTTGGCCACTTCGGCGTCCGCCGCGGCCAGGAAGTCCGGCAGCGCTTCCAGGATGGTCACTTCCGAACCCAGGCGCTTCCACACGCTGCCCAGTTCCAGGCCGATCACGCCGGCACCGATGACGGCCAGACGCGCCGGCACTTCGGTGAAGTCCAGGCCGCCGACGTTGTCGACGATGGTGTCGCCGTCGAACTTGGCGAACGGCAGTTCGATCGAATCCGAACCGGCGGCGATGATGATGTTGGTACCGGCCAGTTCGACCACGGTGCCGTCGTGCTGGGTGACCTTGACGATCTTGCCCGGCTGCAGCTCACCGAAACCGTAGTAGGCAGCGACCTTGTTGGCCTTGAACAGCATGCCGATGCCGCCGGTGAACTGCTTTACGATCTTGTCCTTGCGGCCCACCATCGCTTCGACGTCGATCTTGGCGTCCTTGAAGCTGATGCCGTGGTCGCCAAAGATGTGGCCCATGTTCCAGTACTGGCGCGAGGAGTCCAGCAGCGCCTTGGACGGAATGCAGCCCACGCGCAGGCAGGTGCCACCCAGGGCCGGCTTGCCGTCCTTGCCCAGTGCGGCGTCGATGCAGGCGGTCTTCAGGCCCAGCTGGGCGGCGCGGATGGCGGCATGGTAGCCGGCCGGGCCGGCACCGATGACGACGACGTCGAATTGTTCAGCCATTGATAGTTCCTTGTTGCTTTACCAGAACCCCTCCGCGCAGAGCACGGAGGGGCGGGAAGGTCTTACAGGCCGAACAGCATGCGGCCCGGGTTTTCCAGCTGGTTCTTGATGTCCACCAGGAACTGCACCGAGTCCTTGCCGTCGATGATGCGGTGGTCGTAGGACAGCGCCAGGTACATCATCGGCGCGATCACGACCTGGCCGTTCTGGGCGATCGGACGCTCCTTGATGGCGTGCATGCCCAGGATGGCGCTCTGCGGCGGGTTGATGATCGGGGTGGACAGCAGCGAACCGAAGGTGCCGCCGTTGGTCACGGTGAAGGTGCCGCCCTGCAGTTCGTCCAGGCCCAGCTTGCCGTCGCGCGCCTTCTTGGCGTACTCGGCAATGGTCTTTTCGATGTCGGCGAAGGACATGCGCTCGACGTTGCGCAGCACCGGGGTCACCAGGCCCTTTTCGGTGGACACGGCGATCGAGACGTCGGCGTAGCCGTGATAGATGATGTCGTCACCATCGATCGAGGCATTGACCAGCGGGAAGCGCTGCAGCGCGTTGGCGGCGGCCTTCACGAAGAAGCTCATGAAGCCCAGCTTGATGCCGTGGGCCTTGACGAACTCGTCCTGCAGTTCCTTGCGCGCGGCCGACACCTTGCTCAGGTCGACTTCGTTGAAGGTGGTCAGCATGGCGGTGGAGTTCTTCGACTCCATCAGGCGTTCGGCAATGCGCTTGCGGATGCGGGTCATCGGCACGCGTTCTTCCGGACGCGCGCCACCGGCCTTGCCGGCACCGCCGTTACGGGCGAAGTTGACGATGTCTTCCTTGGTCACCGCGCCGCGACGGCCGGTGCCGTCGACGTCGGCCGGGTTCACGCCTTCGGTGATGGCGGTGAAGCGGGCACCCGGGGGCAGGGCATCGGCAGCCGACTTGGCAGCCGGAGCCGGAGCGGCGGCAGCGGCCGGGGCAGCAGCGGCCGGTGCGGCGGCCTTCGGGGCTTCCGCAGCCGGAGCCGGGGCAGCAGCGACGGCGCCTTCTTCGATGATCGCCACGACCTGGCTGGAGGTCACGGTGGAACCCACTTCGAACTTGATTTCCTTCAGCACGCCATCAACCGGCGACGGCACTTCCAGAACGACCTTGTCGGTTTCCAGATCCAGCAGGTTTTCATCGCGCTTGACGGCATCGCCGACTTTCTTGTGCCAGGTGGCGATGGTGCCGTCGGCGACGGATTCGGGCAGTACCGGGGCTTTGACTTCGGTGGCCATGCGGGAGCTTCCTGATTTGTCTTTTCTAGAAATGAGTGGGGGTTATTCAGCGACAACGTCGTTGAACGGGTTGACCAGGGCATCGGCGACCAGCTTCTGCTGTTCGATGATGTGGTCAGCCATGTGACCGGCGGCCGGCGAAGCCGAACGCGCGCGACCGGCGTAGTGCAGGTTCTGGCCGTCGGCCAGGCAGAACTGCAGGTGGTGGCGGATCTGGTACCACGCACCCTGGTTCTGCGGTTCTTCCTGCGTCCACACCACGTCGGTGGCCTTGCCGTACTTCTTCAGCTCGGCGGCCAGCAGTGCGCGCGGGAACGGATACAGCTGTTCCACGCGGATGATGGCAACGTCGTCCTGGCCGCGCTTGGTCTGGTCTTCGAGCAGGTCGTAGTAGACCTTGCCCGAGCACAGCACCACGCGCTTGACCTTCTTGGCGTCCGCATTGGCATCGCCGATCAGGTGCTGGAACTCGCCATTGGCCAGTTCGTCCAGGGTCGACACGGCCAGCTTGTGGCGCAGCAGCGACTTCGGCGACATCACCACCAGCGGCTTGCGGGTGGTCATGCACAGCTGGCGACGCAGCATGTGGAAGGCCTGGGCCGGGGTGGAGGGCACCACCACCAGCATGTTCTCCAACGCGCACAGCTGCAGGAAGCGCTCCAGGCGCGCCGAGCTGTGTTCCGGACCTTGCCCTTCATAGCCGTGCGGCAGCAGCAGGGTCAGGCCGGAGATACGGCCCCACTTGGCTTCGCCGGCGGCGATGAACTGGTCGATGACCACCTGGGCACCGTTGGCGAAGTCGCCGAACTGGCCTTCCCAGATGCACAGGGTGTTGGGATCGGTGGTGGAGAAGCCGTACTCATAGGCCATCACCGCTTCCTCGCTGAGCAGCGAGTCGATCACCGCGACCTTTTCCGGCGAATCCACCAGCTGCCGCAGCGGCAGGTAGTAGTTGTCGGTCTTCTGGTCGTGCAGGATCGCGTGGCGATGGGTGAAGGTGCCGCGGCCCACGTCCTGGCCGACCAGGCGCATGGCATGGCCTTCGTCGAGCAGGGTGGCGTAGGCGAGGTTTTCCGCGAAGCCCCAGTCGCCCGGGATGTCGCCGGCGGCCATCTTGCGACGGTCGTCGTACACCTTGGCCACGCGCGAGTGCAGTTCCACTTCGGCCGGCACGGTGTTGATCATTTCAGCAAGCTGCTTGAGCTTGCCCATTTCGACCTTGGTCGAGACCGGGTCGGACAGCTTGCCTTCCAGCAGCTTCGGCCAATCCACGAACAGCGGGCTGGTCGGCGGGGTCTTTTCCACCTTGGCCAGCTCGGTGGTGACTTCACCGGCGTCCAGCTTTTCGCGGTAGGCATCGACCATGGCCTTGCCGGCACCGGCGGCGATGACGCCGGCCTGTTCCAGCTGCGCGGCGTACAGCTCGCGGGTGGTCTGGTGCTTGCGGATGACCTGGTACATCAGCGGCTGGGTGATCGCCGGTTCGTCGGCCTCGTTGTGGCCCCAACGGCGGTAGCACATCAGGTCGATGACCACGTCCTTGGCGAACTTCTGGCGGAA
>DGLB01000031.1:0-7412 GCA_002387845.1 Stenotrophomonas maltophilia
CGCACGCCCCCGCTGCCCCGGCAGCCGCAGCGCTCGAACCTGCGCCCACCCACGAGCCGGCGCAGGCTCCAGCCACCCCGCCCGCGCCGGTCAAGCGCCTGGATCCCGCGCCCCCCGCGCCTGCCACCGCAGCAGCACCGGCCGCACAAACGGCAGAAGCAGTGGAAGCAGCGGAAGCAGACAGCTACAGCGCCGCCCCGCCGATGCCAGCCCCACCGGCTCCGGCCGCCATGGCTGCAGCACCTGCGGCAGAGGAACGTGCCACGCTGGATGCCATCGAGGTGACCGGATCCAAGATCGAAACGCCACGCGAGAAGCCCCTTCTGCGCAACCAGCGCGCCGCACCGACGCTTTCCGCACGCAGCGCGACGCCTGCGCCGGCCTCGACGATGGCCGCGCCTGCCACCTTCGGCGGGCAGCCGGGTCCGGACACGATCACCACGGCGGTGGATGCCGATGCGCTGCTGCCGCGACGACAGTGGATCGAGCGCATTCGGGAACGCCGCGATGCCGGCGACCTGGAGACCGCCCGCGCCAGCCTGCAGCGCTACCTGCAGCATTACCCGGAAGTCCGCGTACCGCGCGACCTGCGCGACCTGCTCGATTCCTGACCGCGGCCCACTAGAATGGTCGGCGATGCCCGATACACTCGCCCACCCCGTCAGCCACAGCCTGGACGTCAAGCACAGCCGTTTCATCGCGCACGCCGCGCCGATTGAAAGCGCGGCGGCCGCGTTGGACTTCCTGCAGCAGGTGGCCGTGGCCGATGCCACGCACAACTGCTGGGCCTACCGCCATGGCCAGGATTACCGCTCCAGCGATGACGGCGAGCCGGCCGGCACCGCCGGCCGCCCGATCCTGGCCGCCATTGATGGCCAGGGCTTCGACCGGGTGATGGTGGTGGTGATCCGCTGGTACGGCGGCATCAAACTGGGGGCCGGCGGGCTGGTCAGGGCTTATGGCGGCACGGCCGCCGAATGCCTGCGCACCGCGCCCCGGGTGCCGCTGATCGCACTGGCCGAGCTGGAGGTGCATGCCGCCTTCGAGGACCTGGGCCTGCTGCACGCCGCCGTGGCCGCGCATGCGGCCGAAAAACTCGACGAGTCGTTTACCGCCCGTGGCGTGGATCTGCAGCTGCGGTTGCCGGCCGACCAGGTCGAGCCGTTGAAAATCCGCCTCCGCGACGCCACACGTGATCGTATCCGCATCCATCTGCGCACCGCCCCAGGGTCCCTTACATGACTGACACCCCCGCCACGCCTGCCCCGCCCCTGCGCCGCATTGGCAGCCTGGGTACGTTGTGGCCGTTCGTGCGTCGCCATATCGGCCTGTTCTCTGCCTGGCTGGTGGCACTGGCGGTGTCGTCGGCGGCCACGCTGAGCCTGCCACCGGCGGTAAAGCAGATGATCGACCACGGCTTCAGCAGCAACGGTGACATCAACCGCGCCTTCGCCCTGCTGTTCCTGGTTGCCGTGGTGCTGGCGCTGGCGACGGCCGCGCGCTTCTTCTTCGTGTCGATGCTGGGCGAAAAAGTGGTGGCCGACCTGCGCAGCCAGCTGTACGCCCACCTGATCAGCCTGGGCGCGGGTTTCCACGACCGCAGCCGCAGCGGCGAACTGGTTTCGCGCCTCACCGCCGACAGCGAGCTGCTGCGCAGCGTGATCGGTTCCACCATGTCGGTGGCACTGCGCAGCAGCGTCACCGTGATCGGCAGCCTGACCATGCTGTTCATCACCAGCCCGCGGCTGGCGGCCTGGTCGCTGGTCGGCATTCCGCTGGCGATCCTGCCGATCCTCATTGGTGCGGCCCGCCTGCGCAACATCTCGCGCGCCAGCCAGGACCGCATTGCCGATGCCAACTCGCTGGCCGCCGAAACCCTGGGCGCGGTGCGCACGGTGCAGGCGCACGCACGCGAGCCTTACGAGCGTGGACGCTTCAATGCCGCGCTGGGCGAATCGATACGGGCCGCGCGCCGTCGCATTACCGCGCAATCGCTGGTTACCGCCGTGGCCATCGTGCTGATCTTCGGTGCCATCGTCGGCGTGCTGTGGCTGGGCGCGCACGATGTCATTGATGGCCGCATGAGTGCGGGCACGCTGGGGCAGTTCGTGCTGTACGCGCTGATCGGCGGCGGTTCGGTGGGCGCACTGGCGGAAGTGTGGAACGAGCTGCAGCGCGCCTCGGGCGGCATGGGCCGTATTGCCGAACTGCTGCAGGAAGACGTGGAGATCACCTCGCCCGCGCACCCGCGTGCGCTGCCCGCACCGCTGCGCGGTGAGATCCGCTTCAACGACGTGGTGTTCCACTACCCGCAGCGCCCGGACACGGCCGCGCTGGATCACTTCGACCTGCACGTGCGCCCGGGCGAAACCGTGGCGCTGGTCGGCCCCTCCGGTGCCGGCAAGAGCACGGTGCTGTCGATGCTGCTGCGCTTCCACGACCCCGCCCACGGGGGCGTGGAGGTGGACGGCGTGGACATCCGGCAGTTCGACCCGGCCCAGCTGCGCGCGAGAATGGCGCTGGTGCCACAGCAGCCCACGCTGTTTGCCGCCACCGCGCTGGACAACATCCGCTACGGGCGGCTGGAGGCCAGCGACGAGGACGTGCAGCGCGCGGCGGAAGCCGCCGAGGCCGACGAATTCCTGCAGGCCCTGCCCGACGGCTACCTGAGCGAGCTGGGCGAGCGCGGCGCGCGCCTGTCCGGTGGCCAGCAGCAACGCATCGCCATTGCCCGTGCCCTGCTCAAGGATGCCCCCATCCTGCTGCTGGACGAAGCCACCAGCGCGCTGGACGCACAGAGCGAGCGCGCGGTGCAGCAGGCCCTGGAGCGGCTGATGGCCGGACGCACCACGCTGGTGATCGCGCACCGGTTGGCGACCGTGCTGAAGGCCGACCGGATCGTGGTGATGGACCACGGCCGCATCGTTGCCCAGGGCACGCACGCGCAGCTGCTGGCCGAAGGCGGACTGTACGCTGAACTGGCCCGGCTGCAATTCATCGATTGATGACGCGCCGGTAACGGCAGCAGTCGCATCGTGGCGCTACCCAACAGGCCGTTGAAGGAGGTGCTGCATGTCGTTCCGCCAGTTCCCCGCCACTGACGCCAATGGCGAGACCCGCATCATTCTGGAGTTCGTGTCGGACCAGGCCGATGGCGGCGAAAAACATTACAAGCTGGATTCCGGTGAGCCGCTGGAGCGTGATGGACGCCAGTACCACACGCGCGATGGTGCGATGACGTTCAGCACGTAGCGCAACAGCCAGCATGGCTGCGCGATGCTGCAACCGACGGTGGTGAATTTTTTGCCAGGTCTCTTGACAGCGTTGCCAGCTGGGCGCTGCACACACTTATCCACACCTTTGTGCGCAGTTCATCCACACCCCCTGTGGATGAACTCCGCACCGCCTCAGCGCGACAGCACCCGACCGATGCCGCTGGCGTCGATCTCCTGCGACGCCCGCGCCAGCGCCTGCGCATCGCTGCCGGCCACGAAGCCCACGCGGAAGTGCACTTCGCCACCCGGCGTACGCGAGGAATGGATCGAGGCCAGGCTGACGCCATGGCGCTCGAACACGTGCAGCAGTTCACGCAGCGAGCCGGGCCTGTCTTCCGGCAGGTGCACACTGATCGCATTGCGCTCGGTGAGGTCGGCCAGCAGATACCCCACCCGCTCAAAGGTGTAGTTGCCTTCGGCCAGCTGCACGTCACCCTGGTGCTCACGGTTCACCCGCAACAGCTGGTGACGGAAATCCGCCCGCGCCGCGTCATCGCCCTGCAGCACCTGTTGATGCAGCTGCTGCAGCTGGCCGAGCAGACGCTCCAGCATCGGGGCCACATGCGGGTTGCCGAACTGGATGTCCTCGTAGATCACCGGGTTCATCGACAGGATGCGGGCGATGATCGCGGTATCCAGCTCGAACGAGGCCGAGCGGTACGGCATCAGCGCCGGCAGCGCCCCCAGCAGTGGCGCGTACTCGCGCAGCACGCCGGCCTGGGCCAGGTGAGTGGCATGCACCATGGCCTGCACCAGCGCCATCACTTGGTCGTGGTGTTCCGGGGTGGCCTGCACGCATTCGGCTTCCAGCGCCGCGCACAGCGCCTCCACCCACGGCTGCCACGCGTCCACGCGTGACTGGCAGACGACCATGACCCGCCCCTTCAGGGTGGGAGCCTTGGGCGGCGCGGTCATCGGGTGCAGCCCCACCACCTCGGCCTGCGATTCCAGCATGGCCGCCACCGGCGCACTCTTGACCGAGGTGACGTCCAGCCACAGCCGGCCGGCTTCGCGCCCGGCCGCGCGTTCCACGTACTCGGCCACCAGCGCCGGGGTGTGCCGGATCGGTGCCGAGAAAATCAACACCTGCGCGCGCTCCAGCAGCTCGTCCGGCGAATGCGAATCCGGATCGGCCGGATCATGGCCGATCACCTCCAGGCCCATGCGCTGTTCGAAGAAACGCTGCAGCCAACGCCCGTAAGCACCGGCACTGCCGACAATGCCAATCAGCGGACGCACGCTCACGCCAGGCGCTCGGCAACGAAGCGATCGGGGAACGCCAAAGCCGCGGGTGCGGCGGCCAGCACATCGAACTCTTCGTGGTGATTGGCCAGGGTGGTTTCCAACGCCACATGCACGCCGGCAATGGCGCGCGAGATGGCCTGTTCAAACGCCTCGCCACGCAGCAGGAAGGCGACCAGCAGCGACATCAGCACGTCACCGGTGCCGGCCACGTCCACCGGCAGGTGCGGCGAGGACCAGCGCCAGATCGCGTTGCGGCTGACCGCCAGGGTGACCAGCTGGCCGGGCTCACCGCCGACGCTGTGCGCCAGCACCCACTCGGGGCCACGTGCCAGCAGTGCCTGCGCCGCGACGATGGCATCGCCCTCTTCCAGGCTGGGCAGCCCGGTCAGGCGATTGAGTTCGAACGCGTTGGGCGTCACCAGCCACGCGTGGGGCAGCAGGCGCTCGGCGAAGATGGTTTCCAGGCCGGGTTCCACATAGGGACCGGTGTGGGTGTCGCCGATCACCGGGTCCAGGCAGTAGCGCAGCTGCGGCGAGGCCGGCAGCACCGCATCCAGCCAGTCGGCAAACGCCGCCCCATTGCCGACGCTGCCGAAGTAACCCGACACCAGCATGCGCGCGCGTTGCGGCAGGCCGCGTTCGCCCGCACCCAGCAGCAGGTCGGCGAACCAGTCCGACGGCAGCACGCGGCCACGCGTGGTGGCGTAGAACGGCGCATTGCTGAGCAGCGTGGTGGGAATTTCCGCCACCCGCACACCCAGCGCGCGCAGCGGCGGCACCGCCGCGCTGTTACCGGCATGGCCGTAGACCAGCTGCGACTGGACCGAGATGACGTCGACCGGCGACGGACCGTCCGGCCGCTGGCGGCGACCGTGGACGAGGTGGCTTTCGAGGGAGTCGTTCATGCCCGCATTCTACAAAAAGGGGTCAGGTGTAGTTAAAGGCGATTAACTACACCTGACCCCTTTTTGGATGGAGCCACTCGTGATTACGAGGTCATGCGGTCCCAGAAGCCCTTGACGCCATCCAGGAAGGTGGCCGACTTCGGCGAGTGTTTACGTGCTTCCTCGCCCACGAAGGTGGCTTCGAACTGCTCCAGCAGCTTGCGCTGGTCGGTGGTGAGGTTGACCGGCGTTTCCACCACGACGCGGCAGTACAGGTCGCCTTCGCTGCGGCTGCGCACCGAACGCACGCCCTTGCCGCGCAGGCGGAACAGCTTGCCGGTCTGGGTTTCCGCCGGAATGCGGATCTCCGCGTAACCGCCGAGGGTGGCCACGCGCACGGTGTCGCCCAGTGCCGCCTGCGAGATGCGGATCGGCACTTCGCAGTGCAGGTCATCGCCATCGCGCTGGAAAATATCGTGGTCGCGCACGCGCACTTCCACATACAGGTCGCCCGGCGGCGTACCGGTTGGGCCCGCTTCGCCTTCACCGGCCAGGCGGATGCGGTCGCCGGTGTCCACGCCCGCAGGCACCTTCACCGACAACACCTTGTCTTCCTCGACACGGCCATTGCCGTGGCAGGTCTTGCAGGGGGTCTGGATGATCTGGCCGCGGCCGTTGCAGTTGTGGCAGGCCTGCTGCATGGCGAAGATGCCGCGCTGGATGCGCACCTGGCCATGGCCCTTGCAGACCGAGCAGGTTTCCACCTTGCCGTCTTCCGAGCCGCTGCCGTGGCAGTCATCGCACTCGGCCAGGGTCGGAATCTCGATGCGGCGCTCAATGCCACGCACCGCTTCTTCCAGGTCCAGCTCCATCACGTAACCGATGTCGGCACCGCGACGCGCCTGGCGCTGCCCGCCGCCGGCACCCCCGAAGATGTTGCCGAAAATGTCGCCGAAAATGTCGCCCATGTCCGGACCGCCCGGACCACCGCCGCCCATGCCGTGCTCGAACGCGGCGTGGCCGTGGGCGTCGTACATGCGGCGCTTGTTGGTATCGGACAGGGTCTCGTACGCCTCCTTGCACTCCTTGAAGGAGGCTTCGGCGGCGGCATCACCCGGATTGCGGTCAGGGTGGAACTTCATCGCGCAACGGCGATAGGCCTTCTTCAGTTCTTCTTCGCTGGCGGTGCGGGTCACGCCCAGCACTTCGTAATAGTCGCGCTTGCTCATAACTTCAATCGTTGTCCGGCAGTCGGGTGTCGCCCCCGACACACCGGGCTGCGGCGGTCAGGATCTGAGATGTGACAACGGGACGCTGCCTGCGCAGCGTCCCGTGTCGCGTCTGGATCAGGACTTCTTGTCGTCCTTGACTTCGGTGAACTCGGCATCGACCACGTCGTCGTGGGCTGCCGAACCGCCGTTGCCGGCCGACTCGCCACCCGGGGCGGCACCGCCCTGGTCAGACGCCGACGCCGCTGCGAACAGCGACTGGCCGGCTTCTTCCAGCGCCTTCGACTTGGCTTCGATCTGGGCCTTGTCGTCGCCCTTCATCGCGGTTTCCAGGTCGGCCAGGGCCGATTCCACCTTGCCGATCACATCGCCGCCGACCTTGCTGCCGTGTTCGGTGATCGCGGTACGGGTACCGTGGATCAGCGCGTCGGCCTGGTTGCGGGCCTGGACCAGCTCGTGGAACTTCTTGTCCTCTTCGCGGTTGGCTTCGGCATCGGCCACCATGCGTGCGATTTCGTCCTCGGACAGACCCGAACCGGCCTTGATCTCGACCTTCTGTTCCTTGTTGGTCTTCTTGTCCTTGGCCGACACGTGCAGGATGCCGTTGGCGTCGATGTCGAACGACACTTCCACCTGCGGCAGGCCGCGCGGAGCCGGTTCAATGCCCGACAGGTCGAACTTGGCCAGCGACTTGTTGAAGCGGGCCTGTTCGCGCTCACCCTGCAGCACGTGCACGGTCACGGCCGACTGGTTGTCCTCGGCAGTGGAGAACACCTGCG
>DGLB01000031.1:7516-16499 GCA_002387845.1 Stenotrophomonas maltophilia
GCCGCACCCAGTGCCACGGCTTCGTCCGGGTTGACGTCCTTGCGCGGTTCCTTGCCGAAGAACTCGGTCACCGCCTGCTGCACCTTCGGCATGCGGGTCTGGCCGCCGACCAGGATCACTTCGCTGATGTCGCTGGAACGCAGGCCGGCGTCGTTCAGCGCGATGCGGCACGGTTCGATCGACTTCTTGATCAGGTCTTCCACCAGCGCTTCCAGCTTGGCGCGGGTCAGCTTGATGTTCAGGTGCTTCGGACCCGACGCGTCAGCGGTGACGTACGGCAGGTTCACTTCGGTCTGCTGGCTGGTGGACAGCTCGATCTTGGCGCGCTCGGCGGCGTCCTTCAGGCGCTGCAGGGCGAGCGGATCCTTGCGCAGGTCGATGCCCTGGTCCTTGTTGAACTCGTCGACCAGGTATTCGATGACGCGGTTGTCGAAGTCTTCACCGCCCAGGAACGTGTCGCCGTTGGTGGCCAGCACTTCGAACTGCTTTTCGCCGTCGACGTTGGCGATTTCAATGATCGACACGTCGAAGGTGCCGCCGCCCAGGTCATAGACGACGATCTTGCGGTCCTTGCCGTCGCCCTTGTCCAGGCCATAGGCCAGTGCCGCGGCGGTCGGCTCGTTGATGATGCGCTTCACTTCCAGACCGGCGATGCGGCCGGCGTCCTTGGTGGCCTGGCGCTGGCTGTCGTTGAAGTAGGCCGGCACGGTGATCACGGCCTCGGTGACGGTCTCACCCAGGAACGCTTCGGCGGTCTTCTTCATCTTCTCCAGCACGCGGGCGGAGATTTCCTGCGGAGCCATCTTCTTGGCATCGCTGGTGGCCACCCAGGCGTCGCCGTTGTCGTGGGCCAGGATCGAATACGGCACGTGCGCGATGTCCTTCTGGACTTCAGCGTCGGTGAACTTGCGGCCGATCAGGCGCTTGACGGCGTAGAAGGTGTTCTTCGGGTTGGTGACCGCCTGGCGCTTGGCCGAGGCACCCACCAGCACTTCGCCGTCCTTCGTGTAGGCGACGATGGAAGGCGTGGTGCGGTCGCCCTCTGCATTTTCGATGACGCGGGCCTTGCCGCCGTCCATGATCGCCACACACGAGTTGGTGGTGCCGAGGTCGATACCAATGATCTTGCCCATGGGGAGACTCCTGAAAGTTCTTATGTGCTGTCCGGCGGCTGCCGGGTTATGAATGGGATGTGGGGGATGGGTTTGTCACATTCAACCCATTCCCCGAACGCTGTGTTCAATCAAGGTTGCCGTGGAGCCGGGCCCTGCCCGGCTGCCGCTCCCTCAATCCCGCGCGACAACCACCAAGGCGGGACGCAGCAGGCGGTCATTCAGCAGGTAGCCCTTCTGGAACACCTGGACCACGCTGCCCGGGGCCGCGCCGGGGGCGTCGACCTGGCTGATGGCCTGGTGGTGTTCCGGGTTGAAGGGCTGGCCGGTCGGGTCCAGCAGGGTCAGGCCGTTGTCGGCGGCGACCTTGAGCAGCTGCTTGTAGGTCAGCTCCAGGCCTTCGCGCAGCGGGCTGGCATCGGTGCCGGCGGCATTCAGGCCGGCGTCCAGGCTGTCGAACACCGGCAGCAGTTCGCCCAGCAGTTTTTCATTGGCGAAGCGGCGCGCCTGTTCCACGTCGCGGGCCACGCGCTTGCGCTGGTTGTCCAGGTCGGCGCGTTCGCGCAGCGACTCCGAACGCAGCAGGGCGACCTCGTTCTGCAGGGCCTCCAGCTGCTGCTGCAGCGAAGAGCCTTCGGCAGCGGCGTCGGCCGGGGACGGGGTGGCGGTATCGGGCTGATCTTGATTCATGTTCGGGTCCTTGGCGGTCACTCCCCGCCTCCACACCCCCTATGTGGGCGCGGCGGACCGATTCAAGAGCCCATGACGCTTTTAGGTGCGTTCACGGGACAATCCGCCGCTTGAGGGCGCATCCAGCGCTGCCCCCAGCACCTGGGCGGTGGCCTCCACCAGCGGAATCATGCGGTCATAGGCCATCCGTTTCGGGCCGATCACCCCCAGCACGCCCAGCACCTGGCCGCCGGCCGAGTACGGCGCAGTCACCAGCGACACGCTTTCCAGCGGCACCACCCCGGTCTCCTCGCCGATGAAGATGCGCACCCCCGGGGCCTGGCTGGTGCGCTCGAGCAACTGCAGGATCTCGCGCTTGCTGGCAAAAACGTCAAACAGTTCGCGCAGCCGCTCCAGGTCGGACAGGTCCTGCACTCCCATCAACCGGGTCTGCCCGGCCAGCACGATGTCGTCGGCCGGCGGGGCCAGTGCCTGTTCGGCCAGCTCCACGCTGTGGGCCAGCAGCTGCTCCATCTCCGAGCGCGCCTGGCGCAGCTCCAGCAGCAGGCCGGCACGGATCTCGGCCAGGGTGCGGCCGGCGCAGTGGGCATTGAGGTAGTTGGCCACCCGCTCCAGCTCGGCCGGTTCCCAGGCACGGCGGGGTTCGATCACCCGGTTCTGCACCTCGTTGTCCGCAAACACCAGGATGGCCAGCACGCGGCGGGCGTCCAGCGCCACGAAATCGATATGCCGGAACGCGAACTGTTCGCGCCGGGGGGCCCCCACGACACCCACGAAATGACTCATCGCCGACAGCAGCTCCGAGGCGCTGCCCAGCAACGCCTGGGTGCCGGTGCCGCTGGACAGCTCGCTGCGCAGGCGCTGCAGTTCGCCCTCGCCCGGCGGCTGCATTTTCACCAGGCTGTCGACGAACACCCGGTAGCCGGTCGCCGTGGGCACGCGCCCGGCCGAGGCATGCGGCGAGCTGAGCAGGCCCAGGTCTTCCAGGTCGCCGAGGATGTTGCGGATGGTGGCCGGGCTGACGTCCAGCCCGGCCAACCGCGCCAGCGTCTGCGACCCCACCGGCTCGCCGTCCTGGATGTGGCGCGCGATCAGGGTCCGCAGCAGGTGGCGGGCGCGCGGTGCCAGCGGTGGCGAAGGTGCGTGCATGGAATCAGCCTGTGAGACGCCCGCCTTGATAATGGCTGGCGTGGACGTTGGCAAGTCATTGGAGTGGCCCCGCGCCCATGCTAGCGTTGCGCGGCTCAAGAACCCAATACCATGCTCAGACATCTTTCGATCAAGGATTTCGCCGTCGTCCGCGCCACCGAACTTGAATTCGGGCCGGGCATGACCGTGGTTTCCGGTGAAACCGGCACCGGCAAGTCGCTGATGGTGGACGCCCTCGGCTTCCTGTCCGGCCTGCGCGCCGACAGCGGCGTGGTCCGCCACGGGGCCGCGCGCGCCGAACTGTCGGCCGAGTTCGCGCCCGACGCCGACGCGCCCGCGCGCGCCTGGCTGCGCGACAACGAACTGGACGACGACGACCAGTGCCAGCTGCGCCGGGTGATCCGCGCCGACGGCGGTTCACGGGCGTGGATCAACGGCCGCCCGGTCACCCTGACCCAGCTGGGTGAGCTGGCCGGCATGCTGGTGGAGATTCACGGCCAGCATGACCAGCAGGCTCTGCTGGCGCGGCCTTCGCAGCTGGCGCTGCTGGACGCCTACGCCCGCAACGAGGCCGAGCGCACCCAGGTACGCCAGGCCGCCGCCCGCTGGCAGGCGCTGGTGGACGAAGCCGAGGCGCTGTCGCGCCAGGGCGATGTCAGCGACCGCATCGGCTTCCTGGAGCACCAGCTGGGCGAGCTGCAGCGCGAAGAGCTGGAGCCGGCCTCGATTGCCGGGCTGACCAGCAGCCACCGTCGCCAGGCCCACGCCGGGGCGCTGTTGACCGCCTGCGACGTGGCCGCTGCGCGCCTGAATGGCGATGACGACGTGTCGGTGCTGCAACTGCTCCAGCAGACCCGGCACGAGCTGTCGCGCGTGGCCGAGCACGACCCGCGCCTGGGCGAGGTGGACGCGCTGCTGGACGGAGCCGCCATCCAGCTGCACGAAGCCCTGGCCCTGCTGGACCGGGTGCACGACGACCTGGATGCGGACCCGGAGCAGTTCGAGGACATCGAGCGCCGCCTGGGCCGCCTGCACGACCTGTCGCGCAAGCACCGGGTGCCGATGGAACAGCTGGGCGAGCATCGCGACGCATTGGAAGCCGAAGTGGAGCAGCTGCGCGGGGCCGACGCCCGCCTGCAGGCGCTGGCCGGCGAGATCGAGCGCGCCGCCGGGCAGTGGCAGGCCGTGGCCGCCACCCTGAGCGCCAGCCGGCGCAGCGCCGCCGCCGGGCTTTCGGACACCACCACCGCGCTGATCGGCGAGCTGGGCATGGGCGGCGGTCAGTTCCTGATCGAGATCGAGCCCCAGGCCGTGGCCAAGCCGGACCCGAACGGGGCCGAACGGGTCGAGTTCCTGGTCGCCGCCAACGCCGGCCAGCCGCCCCGCGCCCTGCGCAAGGTCGCCTCCGGCGGCGAGCTGTCACGCATCTCGCTGGCCATTGAAGTGGCCGCGCTGGACCTGGACGCGGTGCCGACCATGGTGTTCGACGAAGTGGACTCCGGCATTGGCGGTGCCGTGGCCGACATCGTCGGCCAGAAGCTGCGCGCCCTGGGCGAGAAGCGCCAGGTGCTGTGCGTGACCCATCTGCCGCAGGTGGCTTCCAAGGGCCATTGGCACTACCGGGTCAGCAAGGCCCCGGTCGAGGGCATGACCCAGAGCGCCGTGGAAAAGCTGGACAGCAAGGCGCGCGAGGAAGAGCTGGCGCGCATGCTCGGCGGCGTGGAAGTGAGCAAGGAAGCCCGGGCCGCCGCGCGGAAGCTGCTGCAGGAGGTGTAAGGCGTCCGGAGGGCCGGCCAACGGTCGGCGCTACCGGGGTGCTGCTATCTGCATCAAATGCAAAAAACCCGGGTTTTCACCCGGGTTTTTGCTTACTTGCGCTTCTTGCGCACGTACAGGACGAGCGAGTGCTCTTCCAGCTCGTAGCCGTGATCGGCCGCGATCTTGCGCTGCAGCTCCTCGATCTCGTGGCTTTCGAATTCGATGATCTTGCCGCTGTCCACGTCCACCATGTGGTCGTGGTGGCCGCCGCGGTCCAGTTCGTAGACGGCCTGGCCGCCCTCGAAGTTGTGCTTCAGCACCAGGCCGGCGGCTTCGAACTGGGTCAGCACCCGGTACACGGTGGCCAGGCCGATTTCATCCCCATGCTCCAGCAGCTGCCGGTAGATGTCTTCGGCCGTCATGTGGTGGTGGTGCTTCTGGGCGTCGCGCTGTTCCAGCAGGGCCAGGATCCGCATCCGGGGGTGCGTCACCTTCAGGCCGACTTTACGAAGGTCGTTGGTTTCCATAGGTCTCGTTCATTGGCGATTTAGCGCCAGCTGCCTCGGTATGGGTCGCGGCGACACGTCGGGAGTGTATCATCGACTGGATTTCCCCAAACGCCCTTTCCGATGCGCAATCTCCTGCTGGTCGCCGCCGTTGCCCTGTCCACCACCGGGTGCGGCATCATCTACAAGCAACCCATTTATCAGGGCAACCTGGTCCGGGAGCAGGCCGTCGGTCAGCTGCAGGTCGGCCAGAGCAAGCAGCAGGTGAACGCCCTGCTCGGCACCCCGTCCATTCCCGACCCGTTCCACGCCCAGCGCTGGGACTACACCGCCACCGAGCGGACCAACCGGGTGGGCCGTACCGAAGTGAAGAACTTCACCGTGTTCTTCGAGAACGACCTGGTCACCCGCTGGGAAGGCGACTTCTTCGCCACCCGCGACGCCCAGCTGGCCCAGGACACCGTCCGCCAGTTCGGCCGCAACCTGGCCAAGGACAAGAAGAAGCAGCGCGGCCGGTAACGGCTGACCCACGCGGTGCCAGGTAGAGCCGGGCTTGCCCGGCTGACCAGACCGCGGACGACCTTACCGCGCGGCGCGCCGGCGGCGGTTGTCCTTCGGGTCGGCCAGCAGGGGCCTGAGCAGTTCCACCCGGTCATTGTCCTGCAGCACCTGGGCAGGCCGGGCCAGCAGCCCGTGCACCGCCACCGCCGGGCAGTCCGCGCTGCCGGGCAGGTTCGCCACCGCAATCGCATCGGCCACGGTCGCCCCTTCGGCCAGCTCCAGTGACTGCCGTTCCACCCGGTCCGGCCACGCCAGCACCACCTCGACGCGGATCACGCGTCAGTCCTGGCTGTCGGCGACGCGGATGAAGTCGTTGACCATGCGGTCGGCCAGGCCCTGGAAGCCCAGCGCCAGCGCCGGGCCGAGCAGGCGGCTGGTGGGTTCGAAGTCCAGGGTGAGGGTGACCTTGCAGGCATCTTCGGCCAGCGCATGGAACTCCCAGCGGCCGTGGAGCTGCTTGAACGGCCCGTCGCGCAGCTGCATATCAATATGGTGCGGCCGCTGCAGGCTGTTTTCGGTCATGAACCAGGTGGAAAACGAGCCCAGGCCCAGGTCCAGCCGCGCCACCACCCGGTCCGGGCTGGATTCCAGAACCTGCGAGGCCGAGCACCAGCGGAACCGGCGCGGGTAGGCCTCGACATCATTTACCAGGTCGAACAGGCGGGCGGCGGAATGTTCAACCAGGGCACTGCGGCGGATGGTAGTCATACGTTGGCTTGGCTGACGAATCGACCACGGACGGCCGGAATCGGAGACAATAGATAAATGAGCAAGAACAGCGCCAAGGATAAAGCAAAGAACGCGACGGCCAATAAAACCATCGCGCTCAACAAGCGTGCCCGCCACGAGTACCACATTGAAGAGCGCTTCGAGGCCGGTCTGGCCCTGCAGGGCTGGGAGGTCAAGTCGATCCGTGCCGGGCGCGGCAACATCGTCGACGCCTACGCCTATGTGAAGTCGGGCGAGATCTACCTGATCGGCGCGCAGATCACCCCGTTGATCCAGGCCTCCACCCATGTGGTGGCCAATGACCGTCGCGAGCGCAAGCTGCTGCTGCACCGCCGGGAGATCGACAAGCTGGTCGGCAAGGTCGAACGCGATGGCTACACCATCGTGCCCACCGCGATGTACTGGAGCAAGAACAAGATCAAGCTGGAAGTGGCACTGGCCAAGGGCAAGCAGACCCACGACAAGCGCGACGCCGCCAAGGATCGCGACTGGGCGATTGAAAAGCAGCGCGCCATGCGTCGCGGTAACCGTGACGCCTGACCTGCAATGCCCTATCCCTTACTTTCCCACGGCAGGAGCCGCACGTGACCCAGACCCTCACCCCGGCTCAACTGCAGGCAGACATTGCGGCATTTGAGTTCATCTTCGCCGAATTCAGCCGCACCATGGAGCCGGCCGCCCTGCTCAAGGTGCTGACCTACCTGCTGCGCAATGCCCAGCGCGAAGCGGTTGAAACCGACAGCCCGCTGCTGCAGGCCCGGATTGCCCGGCTGCAGACCCTGCTGGACCAGGTGCAGCCCGAAGCCCAGCGCCAGATCACCGCACTGAAACACGAAAAGAGCAACCAGCGCCGCGAAAAGGCCCGGCACCGCGCCGAGAACCTGCGCCAGCGGTAAGCCCCCGCGCCGTCGCGCATGACCCGGGCCGCATTGCCCGACACTCGCCATGAGCCACGTAGAGCCGGGCTCGCCCGGCTGCTCTTCCCCACAGGTGACTGTTCAGCCTTTTTGGCGTAGCATCTCCGCCATCGGGTAGGGCCGTTGGCCGGTTTCGACCATCCAGCAGCCTGAAAGCCTTGCAAGAACTGAAGAAACCGGGGGTGCATTGGTTTCGACGGGGGTTGTGAAGTTACCTGGTGCATGCCGAGGGGGCAGCTTTCCTCGTAAATCCAGCGGCAAAAACCATACTTGCCAACGCTGACAAGTACGATCTGGAACCGGTTGCCGTCGCTGCCTAAAAAACAGCGGTTGTAGCAGTTCCTTTCGCCGTATAAGGCGGATCCCCGAACCCACTTGTGTCCATGCTCGTCGGTGTAGGGTCATTATCATGGAATCGGCTGTGGTGGCTGCCCGTCAGTCACGGCCTAACCTAAAGCGGGCTGATCCTGGGGTGCGTTTCGCACACCGTACTGCTTCAGGACGACACCAAACGGTGAGCTAAGCATGTAGAACTGGGGATGGAGTGCCTTCGGACGGCGGTTCAATTCCGCCCACCTCCACCAACACAGGTTCGAAAGAACCTACGACAAGCCCGGAATTCCGCGAGGAGTTCCGGGCTTTTTGTTTAGCCCGACTTACCCCTTCGTCACCACCCGCTTCTGCACGAACGCGTGCTTCAGCCCCGGCATCTGCTCGACCAGCCGTTCCCCCTCCTCCACCGGCATCCGTCCGCACGCGCCCACCACCAGGTGCTCCAACGCAGGGAACAGATCGGGAATTGCGGCGAGGCTGCTCATGTGGCGGCACCGATGGATACCTAGCCGGCGGACATTCGGTAGCCGCGGTAGGCCCTCCAGACTGGCGGGATTGCACCAGTTGATGTCGAGCGCTTCCAGTGTGTCCGGCAGCATCAGGCCGGCGAAGCTGGCGTGCTTGGGTGCATAGCGCCACAAATGCAGCAGTTCCAGCGGCAAGGTTTCCACGCCGGTGTCGCGCGGGCGGTGTTCCCACACGATCTGCCGCAGTGTTGGCAGGCGCTCGAATGCGATCGGCGGTCGACGCTGGTGAACGCCAAAGGTCTCCAATTGCTGCAGCGCGTAGAGTCCGTCGACATTCTTGAGGTGGATATCCCAGAACCACACGTGGCGGAGATGAGGCAACTGGGTCAAGGCATCCAGGGTAGTCTCGTGGAAACCAGCCCCGGGATTGCCGAATACACCGGCATAGCCCTTCTGCTGCACTTCCTGGATGCAGTCGGACAGCATCGAAGACTCGAGACCGAGGCTGGTGCTACCCCGATTCAGATCGTGCGTGAGGAGAAAGCGGCCTTCTCTGGCGATGGGCATGGGCATGCGATCCTTTGTCCTGGGGCCGATTCTAGGGTCCAACTAGCGGAACGCGCCAGCCAAGTTGGTAGCGTCGGTCGACAGACGACGACCGATGGCGGTGATCCGCAGGGTGACGCATGATCTGCGTCGTAGAAGCGTGTCTGCGTTTCAGGGTCATGCCCTATAGCAGTGATCAGCGTTATCGGCGGTCG
>DGLB01000031.1:16545-16665 GCA_002387845.1 Stenotrophomonas maltophilia
GACCCTACCGGGCGTTTCCATTACGGGCCTGTACGATCTGGTCGTCGCCCACCTGCATGGGTAGCGTCGGTCGACAGACGACGACCGATAGCGGTGATCCGCAGGGTGACGCATGATCTG
>DGLB01000026.1 GCA_002387845.1 Stenotrophomonas maltophilia
AGGACAAGGCCGCCAAGCCGCGCAGCCCGTTGCTCATCAGTGCCCTGATCGCCGTGCTTGCCGCCGGTGCCGCCGGCGGTGGCGTCTGGTACTTCACCCAGGGCCACGACGAGAAGGCCCCCGACAAGAAGGCCGCCGCCAAGCCCGCCGTGCCCGCGCCCGCCCAGTACTTCGGGCTCGAGCCGCCGTTCGTGGTCAATCTCAGCAGCAGCTTCGACGGCCCGCGCTACCTGCAGGTCGAAGTCCAGCTCATGACCCGCGACCCTGCCGCCCTGGAAGCCCTCAAGCTGCACGCTCCCGCCATCCGCGCCAAGCTGCTCATGCTGTTCTCGCAGGTCGAGCCCGCCCAGATCGCCGACCGCGCCGGCAAGGAAAAGCTGCAGGCCGACTCCCTGGCCGAAGTGCAGAAGCTGATGAAGGCCGAAACCGGCAACAACAGCGTCGACGAACTGCTGTTCACCAGCTTCGTCACCCAGTAAGGGCCGCCCCATGAATGACCTGCTTTCCCAGGACGAGATCGATGCGCTGCTTCACGGCGTCGACTCGGGTGCGGTCGAAACCAAGGACGAAGGCGTTCCGCCCGGCGAAGCCCGCAACTACGACTTCGCCAGCCAGGACCGGATCATCCGCGGTCGCATGCCGACCCTGGAAATGGTCAACGAACGGTTCGCGCGCCTGTGGCGCATCGGCCTGTTCAACCTGATCCGTCGCTCGGCGGAACTGTCCGTTCGCGGCATCGAGCTGATCAAGTTCAACGATTACATGCACTCGCTGTATGTGCCCACCAACCTGAACCTGATCCGCTTCAAGCCCCTGCGCGGCACCGGCCTGATCGTGTTCGAACCCACCCTGGTGTTCGCCATCGTCGACAACTTCTTCGGCGGTGACGGGCGCTACCCCACCCGCATCGAAGGCCGCGAGTTCACCGCCACCGAAATGCGCGTCATCCACCTGCTGCTCAAGCAGACCTTCGCCGACCTGCGCGAAGCCTGGGCACCGGTCATGGATGTCGAGCTTGAATACATCAACTCGGAAATCAACCCGCATTTCGCCAACATCGTCACCCCGCGGGAGTATGTCGTGGTGTGCCGCCTGCATGTGGAACTGGACGGCGGTGGCGGCGACATCCACGTCACCCTGCCGTACTCCATGCTCGAGCCGATCCGCGAACTGCTCGATGCCGGCATCCAGAGCGACCGCAACGACCGCGATGAAAGCTGGGGCGTGATGCTGCGCGAACAGCTCAACATCGCCGAAGTCACCCTGTCCAGCGTGCTTGCCAGCAAGCGCATGAGCCTGCGCGAACTGACCAGGCTGAAAGTCGGCGACATCCTGCCCATCGACCTGCCCAACCAGGTGCCGGTGTGCATCGAGAACATTCCCGTGTTCACCGGTCAGTTCGGCATCGCCAATGGCATGAACGCCGTCAAGATCACCGCGACCCACCCTCCGGGCACCCGCCCGCGCGTACCCGTCATCCAGGAAGACCCGCAATGAACGACATCGAAACCAACGAACCGGCCGCCGCCCAGTTCTCCGACCTGCATGCCGAAGATGCCGGTGCGCCGGATCTGAATCTGGACGTCATTCTGGACGTGCCGGTGACCCTGTCGCTGGAAGTCGGCCGTGCCCGCCTGCCGATCCGCAACCTGCTGCAGCTCAACCAGGGCTCGGTGGTCGAACTGGAACGCGGTGCCGGCGAATCGCTGGACGTGTTCGTCAACGGCACCCTCATCGCCCATGGCGAGGTGGTGGTCATCAACGACCGCTTCGGCGTGCGCCTGACCGACGTGGTCAGCCCCAGCGAGCGGATCCGGAGACTGCGTTGATCACCCTGGCACTCATCGCCGCCGGCACGCCGGCGGTCAAGGTCGGCCAGCACGCCGCCGCGGCACCCAGCATGTTCGGGGCAATCCTCGCCCTGCTGGGCGTGCTGGCGCTGATCGTCGGCCTGGGCTGGGTGCTCAAGCGCATGCCCGGCAGCGGATTCAAACCCGCTGACGGCCTGCGCATGGTGGCCAGCCTCAACGTGGGTGCCAAGGAACGTGTTGTGGTGGTGGAGGTGAACGGCCAGCAGCTGTTGCTCGGCGTCACCGCGGGCGGCATCAACACCCTGCATCAGCTCGCCGAACCCCTGCCCACGCCCGAACCGGCACGCCTGCCGGACCTGAAGAACCTGCCGAATTTCGCCCAGCTGCTGCAGCAGCGGCTGCGCAAGGAAAAATGATCATGCGTGGCCCCCGAGCGTCCTGGACCCGTTACCTTCCGTTGCTGTTCGTGCTGTTGCTGTGCGCCCTGCCTGCACTGGCCATGGCCGCCCCCGGTGCGCCTGCCGTACCTGCCCTGCCGGACGTGAATGTCGGCAAGATCGGCGGCCAGAACGTCAGCCTGCCGTTGCAGACCCTGCTGCTGATGACGGCGATCACGCTGATTCCGTCGATGCTGCTGGTGCTGACCGCGTTCACCCGCATCATCATCGTGCTCGGCCTGCTGCGACAGGCGCTGGGTACCGGCCAGACCCCATCCAACCAGGTCCTGCTCGGCCTGGCCCTGTTCCTCACCGCCATGGTCATGCTGCCGGTGTGGCAGAAGGCATGGGGAACCGGCATGGCTCCGTATCTCAATGGCGAGATCGATTTCCAGACCGCCTGGAACCTGACCACCCAGCCGCTGCGCGCCTTCATGCTGGCGCAGATCCGCGAAACCGATCTGATGACCTTTGCCGGCATGGCCGGGCACGGCACCTATGCCAGCCCCGACGCGATTCCGTTCCCGGTGCTGGTCGCCTCGTTCGTCACCAGCGAACTGAAAACCGCCTTTGAAATCGGCTTCCTGATCTTCATTCCGTTCGTCATCATCGACCTGGTCGTCGCCAGCGTGCTGATGTCGATGGGCATGATGATGCTGTCGCCGATGCTGGTCTCGGCCCCGTTCAAGATCCTGCTGTTCGTGCTGGTCGACGGCTGGGTGCTGGTGGTCGGCACGCTGGCCGCCAGCTTCAACGCGGTCTGAGCACGCCATGACTCCCGAACTCGCCCTGACCGAACTGCGCGGCGGCCTGATCACCGTGCTGTGGGTTGCCGGCCCGCTGCTGCTCACCGTGCTGATTGTGGGCGTGGTGGTCGGCGTGGTGCAGGCCGCGACCCAGCTGAACGAACCGACCATCGCCTTCGTGGCCAAAGCCGCCGCGCTGACAGCGGTGTTGTTCGCGCTGGGCAGCCTGCTCATTGGTCACCTGGTGGAGTACACCACCTTGCTGTTCCAGCGCATACCGCATCTGATCGGGTAGCCGCCGCCATGGATTCCGCCACCCAGATGGCTGCCGACGGCCTGCAGGCCTTCGGCATGATCGGCACCATTCTGTGGACCATGTTGCGCATCGGCGCGATGATCATGGCCATGCCGCTGGTTGGTACCCGTGCGGTGCCGGCGCGCGTCCGGGTCATGCTTGCCGGCGCACTGGCCATTGCGTTTTCGCCGATGCTGCCGCCCGTGCCGGAGTGGACCGGTTTCGATGCGGCCACCGTGCTCAGCATTGCGCGCGAGCTGGCCATTGGCATTTCCATCGGGTTTCTGCTGCGGATGGTGTTCGAAGCCGGCGCGCTGGCTGGCGAACTGGTCGCACAGGGCACCGGCCTGGCCTTCGCGCAGATGAGCGACCCCATGCGTGGCGGCAGCTCCGGCGTGATCGGGCAGTGGTTCTATCTGTTGTTCGGCCTGTTGTTCTTCAGCGCCAACGGCCATCTGGCCCTGATCTCGCTGTTGATGGACAGCTACAAAGCCGTGCCCATCGGCACCTCCCTGCCAGACATGGACGCATTCCTCAGCGTCGCCCCCAGCTTTCTGCTGCAGGTGCTGCGCGGCGCGCTGAGCCTGGCGTTGCCGGTGGTGGTGGCAATGCTGGCGATCAATCTCGCCTTTGGTGTGCTGGCCAAAGCCGCACCTGCGCTCAATCCGATCCAGCTCGGCCTGCCGGTCTCGCTGCTGCTCGGGTTGTTCCTGCTCACCGTGTTGGCCGGCGAAATGGGACCACCGGTGCAACGCTTGTTCAACGCCACATTCCAGGCCGCCGACAGCGTCACGCATTGAGTATCAATCAGGCAGGTTTGAATATCGCGCGTGTAATTGGCGTGATTATTCAGCGTAGAAACTGCCAATAACATAATTCCGACAAAAATTACCCTTTCAGGTATTGCATACCCCCCCGGGGGTGTGAGTACAGTTTGCCCGCACGGCAACGGGGGGCCGCTGTCTGCCGCAGTGGAAGCTGCAACCGAAAGATTTTTGGATTGAAACTTTCGATTATCACGTGCTGGCTTCAGGAGATGCTTCGATGCTCGTCGGCAACTACACACCGTGGTTGGTCGTCGTTTCATTGCTGGTTGCCATATTGGCCTCCTTCACCGCACTGGTGATGGCCAATCGCATCACCACCGCAACCACACCCAGGCAGGGCCAGCTGTGGCTGATGGGGGGCGGCTGCGCCATGGGCCTCGGCATCTGGTCCATGCACTTCATCGGCATGCTGGCCTTCCGCCTGCCCATTCCACTCGGCTACGACGTGGTCTGGACCTCGGTTTCGCTGCTGGCCGCCATTGCGTCGTCCATCTACGCACTGTGGCTGGTGTCGCGCCCGACGCTGCCACACGCACGATTGGCCTTTGGCGCGCTGTTGATGGGCGCTGGCATTGCCAGCATGCACTATCTCGGCATGGCCGCCATGCGCATGCAGCCTGGCATCGACTATGACCCCGCCTGGGTGCTGCTGTCGTTGCTGATCGCGGTCGCCGCTTCCTGGGTGGCGCTGTTCATCGCGTTCCGCCTGCGACATCACGACAGTCGCCTGCGTCATCGGGTGCCTCCGGCCATTCTGCTCGGCCTGGCCATCGTCGGCATGCATTACACCGGCATGGCGGCGGCGCGCTTCCCGGCTGACAGCGTCTGCGGTGCCGCCGCCGGGTCCGGACTGCACTCGCAATGGCTGGCGACGCTGGTGATGATCCTGTCCATCGCCATCCTCGGTGTGGTGCTGCTGGTTTCCTGGCTTGACCAGCGCATGCAGGCGCAACTGCTGCGCCTGCGCAACCAGGACCTGCGCAGTTCGCTCAACGACGCGCACGCCGAACTCAGCCAGGCGGCGCTGCACGATCCGCTGACCCGCCTGCCCAACCGTCGCCTGCTGCAGCAGCACATTGAAAGTGCGCTGATCGAAGCAGAGCAGCGTGGCAGCCGCTTTGCCGTGATGTTCATGGACCTGGACGGTTTCAAGCAGGTCAACGACGCCTACGGCCACCAGACCGGCGATGCGCTGCTGGTCGCCGTGGCCGAACGCACCGGCCAGCTGCTGCGTGCTACCGACGTGCTGGCGCGGCTGGGCGGCGACGAGTTCGTCATGGTGGTGAACATTGAAGGCGACGAAGACGTGGCGGCGTTGGCCAGCCGCATCATCCACGCCATCGGCAGCAGCCGGCTGGTGCCCAGCCATGAGCTGCAGGTCACCGCCAGCATCGGCATTGCCATCTGCCCGGACCATGCCGCCAGCGAACGGCACCTCATGGGCTATGCAGATTCGGCCATGTACCAGGCCAAGGAGGCCGGTCGTAACGGCTTTGCGGTGTTTGCCGAATGGATGAACGACAGCGCCGAGCAGCAGTTCAGGCTGCTGGCCGACCTGCGGGGTGCGATCGGTACCGACCAGCTGTTCATGCACTACCAGCCCAAGGTCAGCGTTGCCCGGCATACCGTCAGCGGTGCCGAGGCGCTGATCCGCTGGAAGCATCCGGAGCAGGGGCTGGTTCCGCCGGACCGTTTCATCCGCTTGGCCGAACGCAGCGGCATCATCAACGAGATCGGCCGCTGGGCGCTGAATGAAGCCTGCCGCCAGCTGCGCCAATGGCATGACGCCGGTCACGAAAGCTGGACCATGTCGGTGAACCTCTCGCCCATCCAGTTCAGCGCGCCACAGCTGCTGGGCGAGGTGCGCGACGTGCTGGCCCGGCACCGGATCGAACCGCGGCGGCTGATCCTGGAAATCACCGAAAGCACGGTCATGCGTGACACCGAGGCCAGCCTGCGCCTGCTGCAGGCGCTGGCGCGGCTGGGCGTGGGCATTTCCATCGATGACTTCGGCACCGGCTATTCCAGCCTGCTCTATCTGAAGCGGATGCCGGCATCGGAGATCAAGATCGACCATGCCTTCGTGCGCGAGCTGGAGAACAGCTCCGAGGACGTGGTGATTGTCTCGGCCATTGTCGCGCTGGGCCACGCGCTGGACATGGACATCGTCGCCGAGGGCGTGGAAACCGCCGGGCAGCGGGCCTATCTGGAGCGCCTGGGCTGCGATTACCTGCAGGGCTACCTGCTGGGTCACCCGGTGGATCCGGTGCGGTTCAAACAGCTGCATGACCTGCCCCGACCGAGGATCGAGGTGGCGGCCGGCTGGAAGGGGCCGGAGGGCGGGGATTTCCTCAACTGAAGCGCTGCAAACCCACACGATCCGACCTGGGCTGACCTGGGCTGACCTGGGCTGGGCCGACCTGGGCTGACCTGGGCCGACCTGACCTGACCTGACCTGACCTGGGCCGATCTGGGCCGATCTGGGCCGATCTGGGCCGATCTGGTCCGATCTGGGCCGACCAGACCTGACCTGCCACGGTAGAGTCGCACGTCAGTCGACTGCCGATAGCGCCTGGGGATGCAGTAGGGCATGAACGTTGGCCGGGGAAGCGCGCCTCCGTTGGTGGTCATGCCTTACCGGGTGTTGAGCCGCTATCGGCAGTCGACTGACGTGCGACTCTACCGACGTCAATCAATACCGTCGGCTTCAGGGTGGCGGCACGGATCTTGCACGGCCCCGGGTGATACCCCGGGGTGCGTAAGCGATGTCCGACGAAGAACAAGCCGGCGAAAAAACCGAACAACCTACTGAAAAACGCCTGCGCGATGCCCGCGAAGAGGGCAATACGCCGCGCTCGCGCGAGCTGGGTACCGCCGCTGTGTTCGGCGCTGCCGTGGCCACCCTGATGGCGTTTTCAGGGACGATGGCGACCAATTCCCGGGAATGGATGAAGTCTGCCCTGTCCCCGGAGCCGGGCCTGCGCCTGCACCCCCAGGCCCTGTTCGGCCACTTCGGCGAGCTGCTGCTGCAGCTGCTGGTGGCGATGTGGCCGCTGGTGCTGATCTGCCTGCTGGCCAGCCTGCTTTCACCGCTGGTCATGGACGGCCTGCGCTGGTCCAACAAGTCGCTGATGCCGCAGTTCAACCGGCTCAGCCCGCTGTCGGGCATGAAGCGCCTGTACGGCCCGGAAGCCATCGCCGAATTCATCAAGTCGCTGCTGCGCGTGGCCTTCGTGGGCGTGGCCGCCGGGCTGGTCGTGTGGCACGGCATCCGTGGGCTGCGCGATCTGGTCCACCAGCCGCTGGAAGCGGCCATCGTCAATGGCCTGGGCTTCACCCTCAAGCTGATGCTGGCCACCGGCGGGGCCATGGTCCTGCTGGCAGCGATCGATGCGCCGTACCAGCGCTGGAACTGGATGCGCAAGCTGAAGATGACCCGAGAAGAGCTGCGCCGGGAAATGAAGGAAAGCGAAGGCAGCCCGGAAATGAAGGGTCGCATCCGCCAGATGCAGCACCAGATGGCCAACCGCCAGATGATGGAAGCGGTGCCCACCGCCGACGTGGTGGTGGTCAACCCGACCCACTACGCCGTCGCCCTGAAGTACGACGGCGGCAAGATGGGAGCCCCCACCGTGGTGGCCCTGGGCGTGGACGAAACGGCCCTGCGCATCCGTGAAGTGGCCGACGGCAACAAGGTCCCGCTGGTCTCCGCCCCGCCTTTGGCACGCGCCTTGTATCGGGAAGGGAAACTCGGCAAGGAAATCCCCGTGAGACTGTATTCGGCCGTGGCCCAGGTCCTCTCCTACGTCTACCAGCTGCGCGCCTGGCGCGGCGGCCCGATGCCGGCTGCGCCGCGCATCGACGTGGATGAATTCGGCAAGGGGGGTCGCCCATGAGCGCACAGCCCGCCCAAGGGGGCATGAACGCCCGCCGGGTCATGGACATGATCCGCAACGGCCTGGGGGCCCCGCTGATCGTGCTGGCCCTGCTGGCCATGGTGGTGGTGCCGCTGGCCGCGCCGGTCCTGGATGCCTTGTTCACGTTCAACATCGCCATCTCGCTGATGGTGCTGCTGGCCGTCGTGTACGTGAAGCGCCCGCTGGACTTCACCATCTTCCCGATCGTGCTGCTGGTCACCACCATGCTGCGGCTGGCCCTGAACGTGGCCTCCACCCGCGTGATCCTGCTGAACGGCCAGGACGGCCACGAGGCCGCCGGCAAGGTGATCGCCGCCTTCGGCGAGTTCGTGATCGGCGGCAACTACGCCGTCGGCATCGTGGTGTTCGCGATCCTGACCATCATCAACTTCGTGGTCATCACCAAGGGTGCCGGGCGCGTGTCGGAAGTGACTGCCCGCTTCATCCTGGACGCCATGCCCGGCAAGCAGATGGCGATCGACGCCGACCTCAACGCCGGTTTGCTGACGCGTGAAGAAGCCAAGGTCCGCCGCGAGGAAGTCCGCGAGGAAGCCGACTTCTACGGTGCGATGGACGGTGCCAGCAAGTTCATCCGCGGCGACGCCATCGCCGGCATCCTGATTCTCTTCATCAACATGATCGGCGGCCTGGCCGTCGGCGTGCTGCAGCATGGCATGCCGTTCGGCGACGCCGCCGCCACTTATACCCTGCTGTCCATCGGTGACGGTCTGGTGGCGCAGTTGCCGGCGCTGCTGGTGTCCTCGGCGGTGGCCATGCTGGTCACGCGTGCCTCGCGCTCGCAGGACATGAGCCAGGCGATGATGGGCCAGGCCTTCGGTCAGTACCGGGCGCTGGCCATCACCGCCGCCATTCTTGGCGTGGTCGGCCTGGTCCCGGGCATGCCCAACGTCGCCTTCTTGACGCTGGCCGCCATTCTTGGCTTCATCGCCTGGAAGCTGTGGAAGAAGCAACAGGCCCCGGCGACCGCCGATTCCGCCCCGGTCGACCCCAACGCACCGGTGATCGGCCTGCCCGGCGGCACCCCCTCGCCCACCGCCGAACTGACCTGGGACGAACTGCGCCCGGTCGACCCGCTCGGCCTGGAGGTCGGCTACCGGCTGATCCCGCTGGTCGACAAGGCCCAGGGCGGCGAGCTGATGGCGCGCATCAAAGGCGTGCGCCGCAAGCTCACCCACGACATCGGCTTCCTGATTCCATCGGTCCACATCCGCGACAACCTGGAACTGGGGGCTACGGCCTATCGCCTGCTGATTCACGGCGTGCCGGTGGCCACCGCGGAAATCCACCCCGACCGCGAACTGGCCCTGGACCCGGGCAGCGCGCTCGGCGCGATTGAAGGCATTGCCGGCAAGGACCCCGCGTTCGGCCTGGACGCCACCTGGATCCAGCCGCACCAGCGCGCCCACGCCGAATCGATGGGCTACACGGTGGTCGACCCGGCTACCGTGGTGGCCACCCACATGTCGCACCTGATCCGCGAGCATGCCCCGGAACTGCTTGGCTTCGAGGAGGCCCAGCAGCTGCTGGCCAACCTGGCCAAGAGCGCGCCGAAGCTGGTGGAAGACCTCACCCCCAAGGCGCTGCCGCTGTCGGTGGTGGTGCGGGTGCTGCAGAACCTGCTGATCGAGCGCATTCCGGTCCGCCAGCTGCGCAAGATCGCCGAGTCGCTGGTCGAAAACGCGCCGCTGAGCCAGGACCCGGGCGTGCTGACCGCCGCCGTGCGCAACGCGCTGGGCCGTTTCATCGTGCAGGAGATCGCCGGCATGTCGCCGGAGCTGCCGGTGTTCACCCTCAACCCGCAATTGGAACGGGTCTTGCAGGAGTCCACTCAGGGGAATGGCGCCGCGCTGGAACCCGGACTCGCCGAGCGACTGCATCAAAGCCTGGCCGAATGTGTCGGCAAGCAGGAAGCGAAGAACGAGCCCGCCGTGGTCCTGGTCCCCGCCCCCGTTCGTGCCGCGCTGGCACGCCTGGTCCGCCACAGCGTTCCGTCGCTGTCGGTCCTGGCCTACAGCGAGGTACCCGAGGACAAGCGGTTGAAGCTGGTCGGCACGATCAGCTGAGCCGGAACTCCGACAGTACAGCGTCAGAAAACAGACACCACTTCGAACATCACGCAGCAGCAACAGAAGGGAAACCCGGACCGTGCAGACCACCGACAACCAGCGCTTCCCTTCACCCGAACAGCCGCCCAAGTCCCGGTACCACAGCATGAAAATCAAACGCTTCGTCGCTCCCGATATGCGCTCGGCCATGAACCTGGTGCGCAAGGAACACGGCCCTGACGCGGTGATCCTGTCCAATCGCCGGATCGAGGAAGGCGTTGAGATCGTCGCTGCGGCCAACTACGACGAAGGCGCGGTGCAGCGTGCGCTGGAAGCGGCACGCAAGGACGTCGCCCCGCCGCCGCCGGCCCCGCGCCCGCGCAGCGCCGCCGATGCCATGATCGCTGCGGTCACCCGCCGCA
>DGLB01000044.1 GCA_002387845.1 Stenotrophomonas maltophilia
GCAACGCGCGTCCGAGCGGCAACCGTTCGGCCGGCCCGCGCGGTCCGGGTGGTCCGGGCGGCAACCGTGGCCCCGGCGGCCCCGGTGGCAATCGCGGTCCGGGCGGTCGCCCGGGCGGTGGTCGCCCCGGCGGCGGCAACCGCGGCCCGGGTGGCGGCGGTCATCGTGGCGGCCCGCGCGGCGGCTGATAGCATGCAATGAAGACGGCCCCTCAGGGGCCGTTCTGCTGTAGCGACGGGCCACGCCCGTCGAACGTATCCCCTCCTCAACCGGAAAATCAAAATGACACGGAAGTTGACCGCCCTCCTCCTCTGCACCCTCACCCTCACCGCTATCACCGGCTGCAAAAAGGTCCAGGAAGAACTGGCCGCCTCGCAGAACCCGTTCCCCAAATCCTCACCCCTGCACGCTCCGGTCGACACCACCACCCGCAAACTGGTGCGCGAACCCGCCTACCTGGAACGCATGAAGGGCCTCAGCCCCGAACAGGCCCAGGTCATGGGCGCACAGCTCTCCATGAACGGCATGGGCCGCCTGGAACTGCCCGTGCTGGAACGCCGCGCCGAGCTGGTCGGCCAGCTGCTGCACAAGCAGTCGGTCGCCGACTGCGCCGCCATGGCCAAGGTCACCACTCCCGCCGAAGCCGCGCGTAACAGCGAACGCATCATCGAGACGCTGGCCACGCTGCCGCAGCCGGTGATCAATGAATGGTTCGACATCGCCTACCAGGCCACCCTGGCCGAACTGCAGCAGCGCCCACTGACCCAGGTCAGCGAAGCACAGATCAACGAGGCCGCCGTGGCATTGGTGCAGCTGGTCCCCAGCGATGACGACCGCCAGCGCCTGGGCCAGGTGATGAGCACGCTCGCCACCTCCAGCGACGCCGACGCCTGCTGGGCCGTACGCATCATGTACACCTACCTGCCCAAGCTGCCCGAGCCGCAGCGGGGCCATTTCGCCTGGGCGGCGACGCAGCAGTGAGGATGAACCCGGCCAACGCCGGGTTCTCCACCGCGCAGTGACAGCCCATGGCTGTCTCTACGCACCTCACCGCATGCGATGATTCTCCCAACCTTGGACCACCAGAAAGTCTTGGTAGTGCGTGGTCGTCACCCGGATCATGCCGATGCGAGGCCTCTCACCCGGTTCTGGGCGGCCTCGTGCCGTCACCACACGGGTACGCGCAAACGGACCGGTCTTTCCGTTGCCAGTGATGGCGTACTCCCAATACATGTTCGGCTGATTGTCACGTCGCGGAAGTACCCCTTCAAAGTTCCTGTATCGATTCCCCCGTTCGATCATCGCTGCATTGGGCGTTCTTCCCCCGGGGCTGAAGTCGCGAATCTTCAGAATCTTGCTCGCTACCGCATCGTCGAGGCTCTCGATGTGGACTGCCAATTTGCCCTTGCGGTTAGTGAAAATGTCTCGCTTATCGATTTGATAGAGCAGGCTTCCGTCTGCACCAATGGTCTGAACCGGCGCGTTGGCGGTTGAACTGGATGCGGTGGGCGTGACTGACACCGGCGCTGCGGACGAGGATCCAGGCTTTCTGGCAGATCGCTTGACGACCGTACTCCACGCTCCCGTCTTTCCCGCCATCATCCCGAGCCCGACCACCGCTGCTGCTGCAACAACCCCGCCGATGATCCACGCCGTCGTACCGTCTTTGCCATTTCCACCACCGGATGCAGCAGGCGCAGCCAGTGCAGTTACCCCCATCCCCGCCATGCCAAGCGCCGTCATCAGCAGAGGCAGCGCAAACGTCCCGTCAGGATCTGTGAAATTTACGGGATCGCCAGCGCAATACCCGTAGGCATTGACGCCACCGCGTCCAAACGGACTCATCGCGTCCGGGCTATGAAACCGCATCAGCACCGGGTTGTACGCGCGCCGCCCGTTGCCCAGCAGTTGCCAGCGCGTGCCGGATTCGTGCAGCTCACCGTTGTATCCCATCGCCATGGTCCATCCTCACTTGAGATGATGCGGTCTGTCACCGAGTTCTCCGCCTGGTAACCGCCATCGCACGCGCTTGAAGTCTGAATAGTGCTCGCGGGTGAAGTACCAGACATCCGGATTCCGTGGTTCCCAGCCCCCCGTGACCAGGCGCATGGTTCCACGCCCCTTGTGAAGGTCTCTGCGGAACTGCACGGTATAGGACCTGTAGTAGCCCAGGTCCATATCCGGAAGATGCCCGCCGACATTATGAAAAGTCTCTCCTTCACTGTGAGAGAAGTTGAACGGCCCACCCTGTTTCACTTGCCGTGCCGTGTCCTCGAACGGCGGCGGGAGCTCATTGGAGTGCACTACACCGGGCGACCCCGGTCTGGCCAACGGTTCACCCGCTTGGGGTTTCGGGGCAAATCCCTTTGGCAGAAGCGACGGGATGGCAGGACGGCGCGGCACGTCGTCCAACCGCAGGGAAAGCAGCGAAGGTATCTCCGACGATCCGCCGCCCGCGCCCGTGCTTCGGCCACGCCGACTCCCTGCCTTGAGCATTCCCACGCCGAAGAGCCCAGCACCCACGATGATCGCGGCAACGATCCACGGACTCATGCTGCGTTCGTCACCACTCCCCCCACCCGCGGACGGTGCTGCGAATGCGGCTGCGCCACTCGCGGCCGCAACCAGACCCATGACCAGCGGCATTGCAAAACCGCCGGTAGGATCGTGAGCGTTGACAGGTTCACCCCCACAATAGGCGTAGGCATTGAGTCCCCCGGCACCGAACGGACTCCACCGGTCCGGACTGTGGAACCGCATCAACACTGGGTTATAGGCGCGCCGCCCGTTACCCAGCAGCTGCCAGCGCGTCCCCGCCTCGTGCAGTGCACCGTTGAACCCCAACGCCTGCATGACAGCCTCCGGTATCGCCGGCCGTTGGCCGGCTCTCGCATCACCCAAACGCAATGCGGGCCGGCCAACGGCCGGCGCTACCGCTCACCGCCCCGGGGTGCATTTCAATACCGAAGGTCATCTAAGGTCTTCGGACGTGGGTGTTGGTTGTAGTAGGTCCGCCGGTCAATTGCTGCCTGGACATCCTGAATCGTCGATCCGCGCCTCAGTCTGCCGGAAACTTCCACCGGGGTTGCGGCCTGCAGACTTTTCAAAGTGACCACCTTGGCAGCGGGCCGCGAATGCGCGCTGCTGGCGGACACACCACCGCCCGGATCCTGGAGCGCTGCAGCGCTGACGGGCAAGTCCAGATCGCGCCCTTCCGTGAGTCGGCGGGAGAAAACAGGCGAAGAAGCGCTTGGGCTGGCGGGTTCAAACTTTGAGTTCCAGCGATGCCCATGCTCAACCCAATCGGTCGTCCGCTTCAACTTGCCATCCATGGGTGCCATGGTCTGCCACACCGAATCGTCGAACGCGACACGTGAGCGGACACTGCTGCCGGAACCGGCGCTCTTCACCGATGTGATTGAACCGGCATTCGCCGTTCCACTGCTAATGGAACGAGACACTCCCGCCAGATTACTCACCTTCCCCACCTTTACCACCTTCACCGCCGCTTGCAACGCACGCGCTGCCAACAAGACCAAGGGTGTATGGCCAGACGGATCGATACGGTTGATGGGATCGTCCAGCACATATGCATAAACGTTCAGACCGCCAGCCCCCAAGGGACTGGCCGAATCCGGCGAATGAAAGCGCATCAGCACGGAGTTGTAGGCACGGTAGCCATTGCCCAGCAACTGCCAGCGCGTCCCCGCCTCGTGCAGTTCACCGTTGAACCCCATCGTATGCATGACACCCTCCGGTAGCGCCGGCCATTGGCCGGCTCTCGCATCATCCAAACGCAGCCGGGGCCGGCCAACGGCCGGCGTTACCGGGGCCGAACGCAGCCTTTCAGCGGCGCTCTATGGTGAACTTGCTGCCCGCAACGCCCAAGTCCCAGCCCTTGCCAGTGCCAGCCAAGGCCAGCGACACATCGCCCTTGGTCACCACCTGCGCACTGCTGGACTTGTCCGCACCGGCGTGTGCTTCAACCGAGGCGTACGATCCGATCAGGTCGTTGACCGAGTAGGCTCCGCTGAAGCGACCCTTGCCATCCACGATCTTCGACTTGCCCACGGTCAGGCCACCGCCCTTGACCGTGATCTTCACCGGAATGCGCGAACCGTTGTCGCAGGTGATCGTGCCGGTGCCGGAGGCGGTCTTGTAGAACACGGACCAGCCGGACAGGTTGTACTTCAGTTCGCAGTCGATATTGCCGGCGGCGTGGGCACTGGCCGTCACGGCCAAGGCGGCCAGGGTCGCCAGAATCAATACGGGCCTTCTCATAATGCTCATCCGTTTGGGAATCTGCCGCCGAATCTAACAGCGTGCCGGTGCACCCTGAATGAGGGGACTGGCGCGCATAGAGCGAGCGTTCAGCCGCCGCCGTTTGATCGTAATTCTTACTCAAGCCTGGGAAGATCCTCTCCGCACTTGTTGGACCTGGTGGGTCATCGGTTGCCGTTTCCGCCGCATGGCACCGCGCCGCTGGAAGGCACCGGCGTCGGAGACGCTTTGCGTCGATCTGACCGAGGAGCGCATGGCCAAAGGTCCCACACCTTCGTACCAGGTGACCTCCACCGCGGTATCGAAGATTTCCCACTGGGTAGGCCGACGTTTGTGAAGCTGGGCATGCTGCAGCTCAGGGGGCGACGCCCGTGATACCGGTGCGACCTGTTCGTGCGCCTTGTCGAAGGATCCCCGCGCTGCGTAGCGTGGGAGGTCGCCCGCCCACCCTTGATGCGAGACCTGTCGATTCGGCGTGCCCGCGATGGACAGCGTTCCCCGGGAACTGCGCAGGCCCACCATGCGCTGCAGCAGGGACCGACCGCCTACGGGTGTGGCAATGCCCAGCAGCGTCGCCGCAAAGGACAGCGTCGCCACTGCCGCGTAGACACCAGTGTTCTCCTTCTCCGATGTCCTGGCCGCCAGCGCGGTTGCACCGACGCCGAGAGCCAAGGTGGCCAGCACGCCAATAGCGAGGATCGATGTAGGGAAGTGACCGTTGAGATCACGCTGGTTGACCGGATCGTTGCCGCAGTATGCATAGGCGTTGAGCCCACCTTCAGCGAAGGGGCTGAGGGAATCAATGCTGGTGAATCGCATCAGCGTCGGGTTGTAGGCGCGGTAGCCGTTGCCGAGTAGTTGCCACGCCCTTCCGGATTCATGCAGTTCACCGTTGAAGCCCATCCTCGACTGCGGATCCCGTTGTCTCTGCATCTTCATCAATCGCCTCGTGGAAATGCATCTTCCCAGTTTGGGTTGGAGAGCAGCTTCTCCCACGCCCACAACGTCACTAAACCCCTGCCCACCTTCCACGAATCACTGACAGAGCTCGCTTCTCTCGTATTCTGTAAGTCTTTACAGCGAGCGAAAACTTGCCCTCCATCAGGTCCCTCTGCTCCAGTCCAAAATCAAGACTGCGCGATCGGTTCAGCCCCCGCACGGGACCAGGGGAGGTGGCATTACCCATCGGCACCGAATCTGGCTGCGGATGCGCCCCCGTCGAACCATTTTCCATGCGTGCGAGAATGCGGGAGGTGTTCGACGGAAGTCGCAACTCCTCTTCATTGATTCGTTTAATGAGCCTCTTGGCAGCTACGAGGTCGACGTTCTCTGCCGTTACTCCCTGCTTCCCAAAGCCGCTCATCATGTCTGCTACCTTCTGCCGGGTCGTCCTGGTGGCCATGAAGCTGATCTCCCCCGGCACGGGTGGATAATGCGCCTTCGGCGCTGTGGATGAGCGGCCGTGCAGCAGCCCCGACACCTTGTCCCGCGCGTGGGAGAACAAGCTTTTCCCTCCCAGGTTGACCGCGCCGAGCGCGACGATGCCCGCTACGCCAGCGACGCCAGAGATCACGCCAGCGATCAGCCGCGTGTCCTCGTCCTTGATGAGTCCGGCCACCACGCCTGCTGTGGCAGAGACGCCGAAGAGCGCAAGGGGGGCGACCCAGTGACCGGTTGGATCTGCAAGGTTTACAGGATCGCCTGCGCAGTAAGCGTAGGCATTGATCCCGCCCGCATCGAACGGGCTCAGGTCATCCGGGCTGTGAAACCGCATCAGCACCGGGTTGTAGGCGCGGTAGCCGTTGCCGAGCAGTTGCCAGGCGGTTGCGGGTTCGTGCAGTTCGCCATTGAAGCCCATGCGCGCGGTCGGCGATGGGAGGGCGAAGTTGGCGTCGTGTGCGGGCATGCGGGACCCCATCGAGTGCAATGCGGGCCGGCCAACGGCCGGCGCTACCTCGCGTGGCCCAGGGCCACCGTCCCCCGACGGCAAGGTCAAGTGTCCTGCCGGGAATGTTGCCGACGCGTGATGGGACGCGTCGGCGTTCCGTTATGCGCCCGGGCCCAGCGTGAAGGCGTCGGCGTCCAGCATTGCCGGGAACTTCGCCCGGTGTTCGGCAAGGGCCTGTGCCGAGAGGGTGGTGGTCACCACCTGCTCGCGCTCGCGCACTTCCAGCTGCGGCTGGCCGAGGAAATCGATCACCGCGCTGTCGCCGGCGTAGTGCAGGTTGTTGCCGTCCACACCGACCCGGTTCACCGCTGCCACATAGCTCAGGTTCTCGATGGCGCGTGCACGCAGCAGCGTGCGCCACGCGTAGGCGCGGGCCGACGGCCAGTTGGCGACGAAAATCTGCAGGTCGAAGTCAAGGTCTTCGGCACGCTCCACGTCGTAGCGGTTGCGGCAGAACACCGGGAAGCGCAGGTCGTAGCAGACCTGCGGATTGATCCGCCAGCCCTTCCATTCCACGCTCAGGCGCTCGTTGCCGGCGGCGTAACGCAGGTGTTCGTCGCCGTAACGGAACAGGTGGCGCTTGTCGTAGTGCTGCAACTCGCCATCCGGGGTGGCCCAGAGCAGACGGTTGTACACGCCCTCCCCCACGCGCAGCTGCACGCTGCCGGTGACGGCTGCGCCCAGCTTGGCGGCCTGCTCGCGGATCCAGGCCACGGTGGGGCCGTCCATGCTTTCGGCGCGGAAGATGGCGTCGTTGGAAAAGCCGCTGGTGAAGGTTTCCGGCAGGATCACCAGATCGGTGTTACCCGCCAACGGGGCCAGCAACGCGCCATAGTGCTCGCGGTTGCCCTGGGGGTCGTGCCAGCGGGTATTGCCCTGCACCAGGGTGACGCGCAGATCGGGGCGTGCAAGGGCATTCATCAGAGCACCTTCAAGCGTTCAATGGCGGCGTCCATGGTTGCGTCGTTCTTGGCAAAGCACAGGCGCACCAGGCGCTGGCCTTCCGGCGCGGTTTCATAGAACGGCGACAGCGGAATGGCCGCCACGCCCTTCTCAATGGTCAGCCACTTCACGAATTCGTGGTCCGGCAGGTCGCTGATATCCGAATAGTCCACCAGCTGAAAGTAACCACCCGGCACCGGCAGCGGCTTCAGGCGGGTGCCGAGCAGCTGCTCGCGGAAGCGGTCGCGCTTGGCCTGGTAGAACGCACCCAGTTCCAGGTGGTGTTCGGGTTCGTCGCGGATCATCGCGGCGAAGCCGTACTGGGCCGGGCCGAAGCTGGTGAAGGTGTTGTACTGGTGCACCTTGCGGAACTCGGCGGTCAGCAACGGCGGGGCCACTGCGTAGCCGATCTTCCAGCCGGTGCAGTGATAGGTTTTGCCGAAGCTGGAAATGACGAAGGTGCGCTCGCGCAGTTCCGGATAGCGCAGTGCGGATTCGTGGCGGCGGCCGTCATAGATGATGTGTTCGTACACTTCATCGGAAATGAGATAGATGCCGGTGCCACGCAGCACGTCGCAAAGAGCCTGCATGTCGGCTTCGGTGAGCATGGCACCGGAGGGGTTGTGCGGGGTGTTGACCATCAGCAGGCGGGTGCGCGGGGTGATGGCGGCACGCACGCGGTCCCAGTCGACGGCGAAGGTGTTCGGGTCCAGCGGCACGTGCACCGCGCGCGCTCCAGCCAGATCGATGGCCGGTTCGTAGCAGTCATAGGCCGGGTCGAGGACGATGACTTCCTCGCCGGGGCGGACCACGGCGTGGATGGCATTGAAGATGGCCTCGGTGGCCCCGCTGGTGACGGTGATTTCAGTGTCGGGATTGACCTGCGCACCGTACAGATCGAGCGACTTCTGCGCGATGGCCTGGCGCAGCGGGGCGACGCCGGTCATCGGCGGGTACTGGTTCAGGCCTTCGTGCATGGCCTTCACGGTCTCATCGATGAGTCGCTGCGGCGCGGAGAAATCCGGGAACCCCTGGCCCAGGTTGACGGCGCCGTGCTCGGCGGCGAGCTGGGACATCACGGTGAAGATGGTGGTGCCCACCTTGGGCAGCTTGGTCTGCGGGTTCATGTACATCCAGCACGTGGGGCAAGAGACCTTGAAGTGTAAGGGATCGGATCCCGCTACACTTCCCCGCATGCATAACACCCCGAATACCCCTCCGTTGCTGTCCGCACGGGGCCTCGCCTTCAACCGCAACGATGAACCGGTGTTCGGGCCGCTGGACCTGCAGGTGGATGCCGGCGAGGCGCTGCTGGTGCAGGGTGGCAACGGGGCCGGCAAGACCACCCTGCTGCGGGTGCTGGCCGGGCTGCTGCGGCCGTCGGCCGGGCAGATCCAGATTGACGGCAAGCCGGCCGGCCGCCGTGAACGCGCCCAGTTCGTGTCCTACCTGAGCCACCTGCCGGCGCTGAAGAGCGACCTGGACACGCTGGAGAACCTGAACTTCCTGTGTGGCCTGCACGGCCGCCGCACCCGCCAGATGCCCGGCAATGCCTTGGCGATCGTGGGTCTGGCCGGCTACGAGGACACCCTGGTGCGGCAGCTCTCGGCCGGGCAGAAGCGGCGGCTGGCGCTGGCCCGCATCTGGCTCTCGCCCGCGCCGTTGTGGCTGCTGGACGAGCCCTACGCCAACCTGGACCTGGACGGCATCAATCTGGTCAACCGGATGATCTCCGCGCACCTGCGCGCCGGTGGGGCCGCGCTGGTAACCACGCACGGAGCCTATGCCGCGCCGCCGGTGCGGACGCGGTTGATCGAGTTGTCGGACACGGCCGTTCCGGAAGGTGTCGCATGATCGCCCCCGGCACCGAACCCGGCCTGTGGCAGACCGGCCGCGCCCTGGTCGTGCGCGACCTGCGCCTGCTCTGGCGGCGACGCGGCGATGCCCTGCAGCCGGTGCTGTTCGCCCTGCTGGTGGTGGTGCTGTTTGCACTGGCTCTGGGCCGCAACCCACCGGTGATGGCCGAGGTGGCCGCCGCCGTGCTGTGGCTGGCGGTGCTGCTGGCCGGGCAGCTGGCGCTGGACACCCTGTTCCGCAGCGATGCCGAAGATGGCTCGCTGGAACAATGGCTGCTCGCGCCGGTGCCGTTGGCCTGGCTGGTCGCGGTGCGCGTAGGCGTGCACTGGGCCACGACGGCCCTGCCGATGATCGTGCTGGCCCCGCTGCTGGCGGAAATGCTGCATCTGCCACATGACCAGCTGCCGTTGTTGCTGGCATCGTTGCTGCTGGGTACCCCGCTGCTCAGCCTGATCGGCGGCGTGGTGGCCGCGCTGACCGTCAGCATCCGGCGCTCTGGTATTCTCGTGGCGTTGCTGGCATTGCCGCTGTATGTACCGGTGCTGGTGTTTGGTGCCGGCAGTGTCGGTGCCGCCGCACGCGGGCAGGATCCCGTGGGCGCGCTGCTGCTGCTGGCCGCTGGGCTGGTGGTGGCGCTGGTGCTGGCCCCGTTGGCGACGGCGGCGGCGATACGGATATCGTTGAGTTGACGCCCGAAGTGAGTGGGTCGTGGACACGCATGGCGTGTCCCTACGGTCCGGGTTCCACCACCGTGCCATGTGATGTTCGTTATTCCGTGTTTCGCAGGTTCATTGCCCTTTGTTGGATAGCCGCCGCTGCATGAACTCTTTGACCCGCTGGTTCCACCAACTCGGTTCACCGCCCACGTTCGACCGCTTCAGCGCGCGCTGGTCGCGCGTGTTCTACGTGGCCGCCGTGCCGGTGCTGCTGATCGGGCTGTGGCAGGGGCTGTTCGTGGTGCCGGCCGAAGCCAAGCAGCTGGACGCCTTCCGCATCATCTACATCCACGTGCCCAGCGCATGGATGAGCCTGTTCGTGTTCGCCCTGATGGCCTTCTACGCGGCCATCGCGCTGATCTGGCGGATCAAGATCTGCGAGATCCTGGCCATGGCCTGCGCGCCCATGGGCGCGGGCTTCACCCTCATCACCCTGCTCACCGGCAGCATCTGGGGCAAAAGCACCTGGGGTACCTGGTGGGACTGGGACCCGCGCATGACCAGCGAACTGGTGCTGCTGTTCCTGTATCTGGGCGTGATCGGCCTGTACCAGGCCATCGAAGACCGCCGCAGCGCCGCGCGCGCGGCCGGGCTGCTGGCCATTGTCGGCGTCAGCCTGCTGCCGGTCATCCGCTACTCGGTGGACTGGTGGGGCGGCCTGCACCAGCGCCAGTCCATCAATGTGTTCGGCGACAACGCCGTGCGCGACCAGCTGATCGCCCCGCTGTGGTGGATGGTGGTCGCGACCAAACTGTGGTTCGCCGGCTCGCTGCTGGCCAAGGCCCGCGCCGACAATCTCAGCCGCGAGGCCGGCAAGGCGTGGGTGGCCGAGCGTTTCGGCACCCCAACCGCGCCGGAGGCCACCCGATGACCCACGTTCCGTTTCTGATCGCCGCGTTTTCGGTGTTCGTGCTGGTGCTCGCGGCCGATGCGCTGGGTTCGTGGCTGCGCCTGCGCAGCGCACAACGCACCGCGCTACGCCGGCAGGAGCGCCTGCGCGCGCGTAATGCCGCCACATCCGCTGCAGACGTCGACATTGCACCGGAGCCGACCCGGTGACCCCGGTCCAGCGTCGTCGCATGGTGTGGGTGCTGATGCTGCTGCTGGCCGGCGGCCTGGCCACCACGCTGGTGGCCTTCGCCCTGCAGCGCAATATCGCCTACCTCTACACCCCGTCCGAAGTGCTGCGCGGCGACCCCGGCGCGCAGGACCGCTTCCGCCTCGGCGGCATGGTGGTGAAAGGCTCGTTCCAGCGCGCGGACGGCTCGCTGGACGCGCACTTCGTGGTCACCGACGGCGACGCCACCCTGCCCGTGACCACCTCGCGCATGCTGCCGGACATGTTTGCCGAAGGCACCGCCGTGGTCGCCAGCGGCCGCCTGGAAAACGGGCGCTTCATCGCCGACGAAGTGCTGGCCAAGCACGACGAGAACTACGTGCCCAAGGAAGTGGCCGACAAGATGGGCAAGGCGCACAGCAAGCACGACGTGCCGGTGCCGGCCGTGGAGGCACGCTGAGTGTTGCCTGAGCTGGGGCAGATCCTGCTGGCCTGCGCACTGCTCGCCGCCCTGTTGCAGACCGTATTGCCGCTGTGGGGCGCGCAACGCCAGCGCGGCGCGTGGATGGCGGTGGCGCGCCCGGCTGCGTTCGCGCAGCTGATGGCGCTGATCGGGGCATTCGCGGTGCTCACCGCCGCTTTCGTGCAGCAGGACTTCTCGGTGCGCTATGTCGCCGAGAACTCCAACACCCTGTTGCCCTTGGCCTACCGCTACTCGGCGGTATGGGGCGCGCACGAAGGCTCGCTGCTGCTGTGGGTGCTGGTGCTGGCCCTGTGGGGCGGCGCGGTGGCGCTGGGCTCCCGGCATCTGCCCGACACCGTGCGCGCCCGCGTGCTGGGGGTGATGGGCCTGGTCAGCCTGGGCTTCATCGCCTTCCTGTTCTTCACCTCCAATCCATTCGCGCGTCTGCTGCCCGCGCCGCTGGAAGGACGCGACCTCAATCCGCTGCTGCAGGACCCGGGCCTCATCATCCACCCGCCAATGCTGTACATCGGCTACGTCGGCTTCACCGTGCCGTTCGCCTTCGCCATCGCCGCCCTGCTCGACGGTCGCGTGGATGCGCGCTGGCTGCGCTGGACCCGGCCGTGGACCAATGTGGCCTGGGGCTTTCTCACCCTCGGCATCGCGTTGGGCAGCTGGTGGGCCTATTACGAGCTGGGCTGGGGCGGCTGGTGGTTCTGGGACCCGGTGGAAAACGCCAGCTTCATGCCGTGGCTGGCCGGCGCGGCCCTGATCCATTCGCAGGCCGTCACCGAAAAGCGTGGCAGCTTCGCCAGCTGGACCCTGCTGCTGGCCATCGCCGCCTTCGCACTCTCCCTGCTCGGCGCGTTCCTGGTGCGCTCGGGCGTGCTCACCAGCGTGCATTCGTTCGCCGCCGATCCGGCGCGCGGGGCGTTCATCCTGGTGTTCCTTGCCCTCGTGGTGGGTGCCGCCCTGCTGCTGTATGCACTGCGTGCCGGCGCGCTGGGCAGCGACGACCCGCGTCGCGGCTTCCTTGCCACCTCGCGCGAAACCCTGCTGCTGGCCAACAACCTGCTGCTGGCCAGCGCGTGCGCCATGGTGCTGCTGGGCACGTTGTACCCGCTGCTGGCCGATGCGCTGGGGCTGGGCAAAGTGTCGGTGGGCCCGCCCTACTTCGGCACCCTGTTCCTGCTGCTGATGGCCCCGCTGGTGCTGCTGCTGCCGTTCGGTCCGCTGGTGAACTGGCAGCGCGACCAGGCCTCGCGCCGGCTCGCGCTGCTCGCACCGTGGGCAGTGTTCGCGCTGCTGCTGGGCGTCATCGCCTACTTCATGGCCCCGCAGGGCAAGCTCAAGACCGCCGCCGGCATTGCCGCTGCCGCCTGGGTCACCTTCGGCACCGCGCGCTTTGTCTGGACCCGCCTGCGTGGCAATGGCCGCTTCACCGCGGAGATGGTCGGCATGCTGCTGGGCCACTTCGGCGTGGCCGTGTTCCTGGTCGGCGCGTTGCTGGTGGAGGCGCTCAACGTGCAGCGCGAAGTGGCCGCTGCGCCCGGCCAGCGCATCGAGATCGGCCGCTACGCGTTGCAGTTCGAAGGCGTGGACCATCAACAGGGGCCGAACTACGTGGCCGACCGCGGCCATGTGCGCGTGTTCGACGGTGCACGTGAGCTGGCCCTGCTGCATCCGGAAAAGCGCGCGTATGCCAGCGGCGGCCAGGTGATGACCGAAGCCGGCATCCATGCGCGCATTCAAGGCGATGTGTACGTGGCATTGGGGGAGCCACTGGGCAACAATGCCTGGGCGCTGCGCGTGCACATCAAGCCCTTCGTCCGCTGGATCTGGCTGGGTGCACTGCTGATGGCGCTGGGCGGGTTCATCACCGCCGCCGACCGCCGCTTTCGTACCCCGCGTGCCGCGCACGACCCGCATGCCCCAGGAGTTTCCCCGTGAATGACCCCCGCCCCGCCTCCCGCCCGATTCCGCCCATCGCCATCGTCATCGGCGTGCTGTTCTTCTTCGGGCTGCTCGGGTTGATGGTGTACGGGGTGATGAAATCCGGCGCGCCGGACCGCGACATCCTGCCGTCGGCGCTGATCGGCAAGCCGGCACCGGCGTTTTCGCTGCCCATCCTGCATGACCCGGACACCAAGGTCAGCAGCGACGAACTGCGCGGTGCGCCCTATGTGCTGAACGTGTGGGGCAGCTGGTGCGCGGCCTGCCGCGAGGAACACCCGGTGCTGACTCGCTTTGCCGAAACCAAGCGCGTGCGCGTGATCGGCTACAACTGGAAGGACGAACCGGCCGACGCACTGCGCTGGCTGGAAACGCTGGGCAATCCGTTCGTGCTGGTGCTGGCCGACCTTGAGGGCCGCACCGCCATCGACTGGGGGGTGACCGCCGCCCCGGAAACCTTCCTGGTGGACGCCAGTGGCGTGGTGCGCTGGAAGTACAGCGGCGCGCTCACCCAGCGCGTGATCGACACCCAGCTGCTGCCCGAGCTGGACAAACTGGAGCGTGTGCATGCGCAGCCTTCTGCTACGCCGCCGCCGGCCGAGTAAGCCGCGCGCTGCGCGCCGCACGATCGAAGCGCTTGCGCTGCCGGCGATGCGCGTGCACATGGGCGCCCTGTTGTGGGCGTGGCTGCTGATACCCGTGCTTGCGTTCGCGCAGGCGGTGTCCGACCCGACCCCGCTGCAGTATCGCGACGCCACCGAAGAGGCGCGCTTCCATGCGCTGGCCGCCGAGCTGCGCTGCGTGCAATGCCAGAACCAGTCACTGGCCGATTCCAATGCGCAGATCGCGCATGACCTGCGCCGTGAAGTGCTCACGCTGATGCAGCAGGGCCGCAGCGATGCGGAGATCAAGCAGTTCCTGGTCGAGCGCTACGGCGAATTCGTGCTGTACCGCCCGGCGATGGACGCGCGCAACAGCCTGCTCTGGTTCGGCCCACTGGCCGTGCTGGTGATCGGGGCAGGCACGCTGGTGTGGGTGGTGCGGCGTCGCAGCCGCAGCGTGCAGCCGATCAATGACAGCGAGGAACGCTGGTGAACGGTTGGCTGATGACCCTCGCTGCCGTCGCGGCCACCGCCATGGCGATCGCCGTGCTGTGGCCGCTGCGCCAGGCCGGCCGGAAGGCCTTCATCGCCGCCTGCCTGATCATCGGTGTCGCCGGAGCCGCCCTGTATGCGTTGGTGGGCAGCCCGGTGACCCGCACCGATACGCCCACCGAATCGGCCGATCTCCAGCAGGGCATCCAGGACCTGCAACAAGCCCTCGAACGTGACCCGCAACGGGCGGATGGCTGGGCCTTGTTGGGCCGCTCGCAACTCGCGCTGGGCCAGCTGACCGAAGCCAGCACCGCTTACGCCCGCGCCGTCGCCCTTGCCCCTGACGAAGCCCCGTTGCTGGTGGAAGCCGCGCAGGCGCGCGCCCAGGGCCACCCGGCCCGCCAGTTCGACGACACCGCGCTGCAGTGGCTGCGCCACGCGCAGCAGGTGGAGCCACGCAATGAGCGCGCTGGCTGGTTGATCGGTGTCGCCCTACGCCAGCGCGGCCAGAATGCGGAAGCCGCTGCCACGTGGGAAGCGCTGCTGCCGCAGCTGGAACCGGGCGCTGCCACGGCGTTGCGCGAGCAGATCGCGATTGCACGTGGTGCAACTGCGGATGCGCCGGAAGCGGCAACGTCCGCCTCGGCTGGCCTGCAGGTCAGCGTAACCGTGGACCCGGCCCTCGCGAAAACCCTGCCGGCCGATGCCACGGTGTTCGTGATCGCCCGCCAACCCGGCGGCCCGCCGATGCCGGTGGCGGTGGAGAAGCACGCCTTGCGTGGGCTGCCGCCGCAGATCACGCTGGATGACGCGGACAGCCCGATGCCTACGGCGAAGTTGTCAGCGCTGCAGGAGGTTGAGGTGTTTGCGCGGATCTCGCGCAGTGGACAGGCCAACCGTCAGGAAGGCGACATCGATTCGCCGGTGGTGCGCGTGCAGTTGCCGCATGCGGAAACGTTGAAGCTGGACCTCACCCAGCCGTAGAGCCACGCCCTGCGTGGCACCGCATCACCCCGTCTCCAACGGCAGCATCAATCCCCGCTTCACCACCCCCAACGCCACGTTCGTGGTGAAGCGCTTCACGTTCGGGTTCTCGCCCACCATCCGCGCCATCAGGGCGTCGTACGTCTCGGTATCCGGCGCGGCGATGATCAGGATGAAGTCGGCCTCACCGGTCACATAGAACGCCTGTTGCACATGCACCTGCGACGCCAGCCAGGCACGAAACTGGGCCAGCAGCTCCGGATGCTCGCGTTCCACCTGCACCTGCACCACGAACAGCGTCGGTCGGCCCACCTGTTTGGGGTCGACCACCGACACATCGCGCACGATCACCCCGGCATCGCGCATCCGCCGCACCCGGCGCTGTACCGCCGAGGCGGACAGCGCGACCTGCTCGGCCAGCCGCTCGGCGGTCTGCCCGGCGTCTTCCTGCAGCAGGTTGAGTAGCTGGCGGTCGAAGCGGTCCAGGTTCATGCCGGCATGATACCCGCGCCATCGGGCGGAAAAAACGCGGTGCGCCCCACCTGAACGCGGCGGTTCCGCGGGCCCCGACGTTTAGGCTGACGGACCTTCAACGCGGCGTCCATGGCCCCATGAAACTCCTGTACCAGACCCACTCCCCCTTTGCCCGCAAGGTACTGGTGTTCGCCCATGAGGTCGGCCTTGCCGAACGGATCGAGGTGATCCACCACGAAACCAGCCCCACCCTGCGCAATAATGAAGTCTTCGCGCAGAACCCGCTCGGCAAGGTGCCGGTGCTGCTGCGTCCCGGGGCGGAGCCGCTGTTCGATTCGGACGTGATCTGCGCATATCTCGATACGCTGCATGCGGGACCGCGGTGGATGCCTGCCGCCGGCGAAGCGCGCTGGCGGGCGCTGCGGCTGCAGGCGGCGGCGCAGGGGCTGGCGGAGGCGGGTATTGCGCTGCGGTGGGAAACGGTGCGGCGGCCGGCGGCGCTGCGTTACCAAGCGCTCGCGGATGGATATCTTGAGAAGCTGGTGGCGACGTATGACTGGCTTGAGCGGCAGGCCGAGCTGGAGCCGCCGTTCCATGTGGGGCACGTGGCGTTGGGGACCGCGCTGAGCTGGTTGGCGTTCCGGGAACTGACCGGGTTTCGGGACGGAAGGCCGCGGCTGGCCGGTTGGTTCGATGCGTTTGAGCAGCGCGGGTCGATGCAGGCCACCCACCTCCACGGCGAAACCCACGACGCGTAGAGCCACGCCCTGCGTGGCTGTTGTTCGTTCCGGCACCGCGAAGCCACGCAGGGCGTGGCTCTACGTGGCTTTCTACCGGCGCGGCGATGCAGCGTGCCGCCCGTTGACACCCGCCGCGCGGGCCGGCCCGGTAAACTGGGGGCATGACCGAATTCATCCCGCCCGGTACCCGTTACCACGCCCTGCCCTCGCCCTTCGCCTTCAAGCGTGGCGGCCATCTGCATGGGGCGCATGTGGCCTTCGAGACCTGGGGCACGTTGAATGCCGAGGCCAGCAACGCGGTGCTCATCGTCACCGGCCTCTCCCCGGACGCGCATGCGGCGGCCAACGCCGACAACCCCGCACCCGGCTGGTGGGAAGCCATGGTCGGCCCCGGCAAGCCGATCGACACCGACCGCTGGTTCGTCGTCTGCGTGAACTCGCTCGGCAGCTGCAAGGGCTCCACCGGCCCGGCGTCCATTGATCCCACCACCGGCGAACCCTACCGGCTCAGCTACCCCGAACTCTCCATTGAGGACGGTGCACGCGCCGCCGTGGACGTCGTGCGTGCGCTGGGCATCACCGAACTGGCCTGCGTGATCGGCAACTCCATGGGCGGCATGACCGCGCTGGCGCTGCTGCACCAGCACCCGGGCATCGCCCGCAGCCACATCAACATTTCCGGCAGCGCGCAGGCATTGCCGTTCTCCATCGCCATCCGCTCGCTGCAGCGCGAGGCGATCCGCCTGGACCCGCAGTGGAACGGCGGGCGCTACACCGAAACCAACTACCCGGAATCCGGCATGCGCATGGCGCGCAAGCTCGGCGTCATCACCTACCGTTCCGCGCTGGAATGGGACGGGCGATTCGGTCGGGTGCGGCTGGACTCGGACCAGACCGACGATGATCCGTTCGGGCTGGAGTTCCAGGTGGAAAGCTATCTGGAAGGCCACGCCCGCCGCTTCGTGCGCTTCTTCGATCCGAACTGCTACCTGTACCTGAGCCGCTCGATGGACTGGTTCGACCTGGCCGAGTATGCCGGCGGCGACGTCATGGCCGGCCTCGCGCAGATCAAGGTGCAGAAAGCGCTGGCCATCGGCGCGAACACCGACATCCTGTTCCCGGTGCAGCAGCAACAGCAGATTGCCGACGGCCTGCGCGCCGGGGGAGCCGACGCGCAGTTCATTGGGTTGGACTCGCCGCAGGGGCATGATGCGTTTCTGGTGGACTTCGAGCGGTTTGGGCCGGCGGTGCGCGCGTTCCTGGACGCGCAGTAGTCAGCCCGAACGACCGTTTCAGGGCACCAGCGGTACCGAGACGCTCGGGAAGTTCGGCGTCACCGTCCAGGTCTCGCCTTGGTCGAAACTCACCCACACCCGCACGCGGAACGCGTGATGCAGGTCGAGCGTCCTCAGAAAGTCCTTGGGGATGACCACCGTGCCGTCCATGCCCAGTCCCTGCTCCACCTCCGTGGCGGTCAAGCGGCGCGCCTGCGTGACCGTCACTTTCGTCGGCGTGTTGTCCGGCGTCACGCCGTCCACCTCGATGGTGACGCACTGGTCAACGGAGACGAAGACCCACGCACGCAGGCTCAGCGTGGCACCGGTCTCGGGCACCGCCGCCAGGCTCAGCTGCCCGGTGCCGGCCGCCCCGTCCACCTGGATGTGCGGCAGACCGCTCAACGTCAACACCCGCAACTGGCGCTGCTTCGAAACGTAGGTCCGCCCTTTGCTGTCGATCACCTCGTAGTGCACAGGCAACGTGCGGCCGATGAAGAAGGCCAGCTTGTCCTTGGGGATGCGGTAGTCCCGTCCCCCCGGCGTTGTCGGCACCTCGGTCCGATAGGCACCGGCCGACGCGGGATCCGCCCATTGCATCCACACCTGGTCCCCTTCCTGAAGCTCGGCGCTGTCATGCAGGCTGACCAGCGGTCCGCTGAGCGCACGGTCGGGATCCAGCGTCACGGTATCGCCGGTGCCGGCACTGTTGTGGATGTGCGGCCAGTCGAACGTGCGCGGCGGAGCGCTGGCACTGACGTCCACCGGCGCATAGCGCGCCAATGCGCCGGTATTGCCCGCGCGGTCGACCACCCGGTAGCGCGCCTGCCGTGGCCCGTCGCCGCGAAGACGGATCATCGTACCGGTAAAGGTCAACAGGATCGGAGCCCCTACCGTTTCCACGGTATGGGTATCCACGAGCAGATCGTCGTCCTGCTGCGTGTCCCAGTAGTAATGGATCACGTCGCCGGGCTTCACAGTGTCGTAGGCCGGCACTTCCGCCTGCACGATGTCATCGAACTCGTTGAGGTATTCCGCCGTCACACCTTCGTCCACCACGCGCTCTGGAAACACCAGTATCCCGCCGTTGGCTCCCAGCTCCGGACGGGTACGGTCCACGGTGAGGGTGAGCGGATGGGATTCCACTTCGAACTGGTTGGAGGTCATCAACCGGTAGATGACCCGGTGCACGCCCTCCTGCAGGTGCAGGTCCTCCACGTCGAACTGCCGGTCCGCCGGCTGCACGGGTTGGGTGAAGTGGCGTGTCTCCACTACCCCGCCGTTCCAGAGCAGGATCAGCCGCTCCGGCATTTCCGGTGACGGCGTGGAGTTCTCCCACATCGCCACGTCGATGCGAAGGGGGGCCTCCAGTGCCGACACCGGCAGCAGATTGGTCTCGCCGCCGGGAATGTCCGGCAGCGCGGCCGCCGTGGTGGGCGGCGGCATCACCACCGGCAGGTTCCGCCGCGTGTCCGGCGGCGCGTTCAGGGCAGACATGGATGCACCCTCAAATGGGACAGGAGTTGTTGCCGTAGTACATGCCCACCCAGGAGGTGGTGATCTTCGAGGTCACCTGGTTTCCGTCGAACGTGAAGGCGTACTGGATCTCGGCGGTACCGGTAGGCCCCTCTCCGTCCGGATCGTAGGTGGGCAGAATCTTCTCCGCGTACGGCCCCACCTTCCAGATGAATCCCGTCACCTCGCCCGGTGCCAGGTTCCAGGTTTCCGTCTGGACCGCGTCCGGAATCGGCTCCTCCTTTTCCATCCCGCGATACGGTGTCCAGGTGAGCGTGATCGAGTCGCCCTCCTTCAGATACGCCGAAAGGTCCGGCACCTCGACGCGCAGATGGTCGTTGTTGTCCACCAACGACCCGCAGTTCAGCATCAGCTTGTCGCCGATCAGGATCGCGTCCGGGAACGTCGGTGCGTCCGGGGTGATGATGATGGCGTTGACGTCGACCGACGTCATTCCGGAGCGTTGCTCGTTGGGCGAATCCGGGTGGCCAATGCGGTAATGCACCTTCAGGTCGTCATTGTTCTGGCCCGCTTCAATGATCGCCCAGGGAATCTTGACCTCGATGAGGTCACCGGGCTGCTCGGTTCCGGCCACCTTGTAGCGGGCTTCCTCGACCAGGGTGGGTCCCCAGTAGAAATCGATGATCTCGTCGGCGATGACGGGGGCATACATGACGAACTCGAGATCCGCATCCTGGTTGTTGTCCTCCGGCCGCAGCTCGTTGTCGACGCCGCTGGTCGCGCCCCTTACGACGGCCAACGCCAGCGCCGGATTCACTGGATCCGGCAGCTCGGGATAGACCGGTCCGGGAAGCGAGAGATTGAGATTCACGGTCGCGGGGGGGGATGGGAACACCACGTCGCCGCGCCTGATGCGATAGCTGAAGGTGATCTCCACGTCGCCCGTCGCGGCACCGTACTCGCGCTGGAGCGTCTCCCACGAAATTCCGTAGTACAACGGAAAGCCCGGCGGCGTTCCGATCGGCTGCGGCTGGTGGGTGGTCGACCCCCAGGTGATCCACACTTCATCCGTGGACTTCCAGTTGTCGAATTCGGGAATCGCGATCTCGACCCCCTCGGCTGCGTCCTCCAACCCGATCCAGTCCTTCTCCGGCGTCACCTGCGGCATCAACGGGGCCAGCAGGTTCGCCGGCAGCGCTCCCAGCGCGACCCGGGCGCGGGTGTACTCAGAGGTGCCACTGCGGTTACCGGCCTCGTCTTCCAGCACATAGATCAGCACGCAACCGCCATCGCCCACCTCCTCCACCAGGGCCCGGGGCACGTGCAGGGGCATGGGCACAGTGGTAACGACGGCCTCTTCATAGGGCAGCTCGCTGGGGTCGGCCGGCAAGTGGTTCAACCACCAGAAGTACACCTTGTCTCCCACCTGGAAGTCCGCATAGGCCGGCAGCGTCCACGGCGCGCCATTGGGCTCGTTCTGTTCGAGATAGTCGTCGGTGATATCGACATCGGGCAGCCCCGGAGCGCCGGGCATCCGGCCCTCCCACGGCGGCGTGGTATCGACGATCAAGGGTACGGCCAGCGAGTAGCTGCCCTCGTCGTCACCAACATTCCAGCCCTTGTGGTAGTACCTGACCAGCATGGGACCGTCGGGTTGCAGGTGGATGGGATCCAGCACCATCACGATGGGAAAACCGGTGACGGGTACCGGGTCGGTGACAATCACCTCCAGCGCCTTGATCCAGTCCGCAGTGACCGGGTCATGCCCCTTGGCCCAGTACAGAATCAGTTTTTCGCTCACGCCCGGCGGCGGAAGGTTTGCCCATTCCGGAATCAGGACCTCCAACCCCTCGTTATCGTGCACCACGCGGGGCTGCAGCAACCCGGTGGTCAGATTGACGAAATCGGCGTCGTGGAACTCCGGAAGCGGCATCTGCGCTTCCTGGTCCAGATCGACGTCTACATTCGTGTACTCCGACGGCAGGCTGGGATTGTTGAAGCTATCCGTCACCACGAACCGGGCAAGTCGCGGCCCATCGCCACTGGCAATGACCATTGCGCCAGGAATGTCCACGACGATCGGACTGCCAACCTCCCCGGGAGCAACCGTATGACTGACGCCGGCGTCGTGGTCCTCGTCCTCCGTGGTGTCCCAGGTGAGGGTGATGACATCAGCAGTGGCCATGCTGGTGTACACCGGCACGGTCACGGGCACCTTGTTGCCGTTGTCGGTCAGATACTGGGTGGTGATGGTGGGCACGTCGAAGATCAACACGCTTCCTGCCGGAATCTCGGGGGCCTTCTTGTCGACGCGCAGGTTGATCTGCTGGGACGCCTGGCCTGGATCGGCCCCGATGGTGATCAGGTAGCTGAGCGTGTGGTCACCGTCGGTCATTTTCGCCACCGGCAGCGTGGCTTTCAGGTCGTCAATCGTATATGCCGCGCTGAACGTAATCCGATGGAAGGACGTGTCATCCCAGAACACATTCATTTCGTGCTTGATCTGATCGGTGGGAAGATCCCCGCCCCAGTCGGGGATGATCACCACGAGCGGCTTGTCGGCCAGATCGGCGGGGACGATGTAGGTATGATTTTCCCCGCCGACGGGAATCAAACCGTCCACCTCCGGCTTGGGGAGCACGCGCGGTGTGGCACCGGTCGCGCTGGAAGTCTTCTTCATCACCGTATCCTCTTGTGGGGACGGGGCAGCCATGACCCTGTCCCGGGTCACACGTTGCAGGGCTCATCGCCAAGGAACATCGCCACCATCTTTTCTTCGCGCGCCGAATGGATACGCTCGCCGTCGAGGGTGAACGCGTACTGCACCCGGCCCTTGCCCCAGCTGTCGCCGCTCGGGTTGTAGTGGTAAATGGGCAGGATGTGGGTTTCGTAGGGTTTGATGCGCCAGGTGAAGCCGGTCACCTGTGCATCGGGTGCGCCGAGGATGATCACGTCTTCCTTGATCGCGTCGGTGATCACCTCGTCCAGCAGCGGACCACCCAGCGGCGTCCAGGTCACGGTCACCGCATCGCCGGCCTGCAGCCATTCGGAGAGATCCGGAATGTCCACCAGCACCGCATCATCTTCGTCGGCGAGGGAGGTGCAGTTGAGCAGATCATTCTGCAGCCCCTGGTACGCCGGTGCGGGCGGCACCAGGGTGAAGGCGTCTGCATTCACGGACGCCGGTGGCGACCGCTGCGCATTGGGCGCCCCCGGTGCACGGATACGGTAGTGGACCGGCAGCTCCGGATCATTGCCGGCTTCCGCAATGGCGGCCCACGGTATCTCCACCTGCGCTTCGGTGCCGGGCACGTCGTCGACACCCACGGTGTACGTAGCCTCTGGCACCGCCGTTCCGTCCCAGTAGAACTCCACCTGCTCTCCGGCATTCAACGGGGCGTAGAGGTCGAACAGCACGACGGCCGACAGCCCGGCGTCCTCGCGCGTGAGCACGTTCAACTGGTTGGAGACCGTGCCGAACACACGCGGCGCGCCCAGCTGGGGGTTCACCAGATCCGGCCAGTCCGGCAGCTCGGGACCGACGTGGGAAAAGTCGACCCCCACTGAGATTGCTTCGGGCCCGAACGGCACGTCGCCGCGAAGAATGCGGTAGCGAACCGGCGTCAGCATCACGCCGGCGGACGTGCCGTAGGTATCGCGCAGCACCGACGCAGGCACCGGCACGGCCTTGGGGAAATGCGGCACCTGACTCAACGGTACCTCGGCCAGCACGGTACTGCCCCAGGTCACCTCGATGCGGTCGCTCGGCTTCCAGTGATCGAAGGCCGGAATCAGCACCGCGACGCCGGCGCTCGCGTCCTCCAGCGTCACCAGGCCATCGTCGGCACCGGTGACCTGAGGCGGCTGCAGGTTCGCCGGAAGTGTTCCCAGCGCCACGGCCAGACGGACGTGTCCCACCGAGCTGGCATTGGTGGCTTTATCACGCAGCTGATACATCAGATAGCAGCCGCCGTCGCCGGTCAGCCGCACCAGGTCCGGTGGCACGTGCACGGTCATCGGCACGGCAGTGACCTGCGTGCTCTGGAACGGCAGTGTGGACGGGTCTTCGGGCAAAGTGTCCAGCCACCAGTAACGGATCTCGTCGCCCACCTGTGCGCCTTGGTACGCGGGCACCGTCCATTCCACGCCCTGCGGATGCGCCGCCAGGTAGGCATCGGTGACCGGCTCGGCAGGCACGCCCGGTGCGGGCGGCGGGCCACCGCTGGCGGGGGCGACGCTGTCGCAGATCAGTGGCACCGGCGCACATACTGCCGGCACCTGGTTCCAGGTGATCACACGATAGCGGAGCGTGTAATGACCGTCCGGGCGCAACAGGTTGGCGGGAATGCGCAGCGTGAACGGGAAGGCGGTCGGGTCGATGGGACCTTCGAACGTATGCGATTCCACCAGCACGTAGTCGCCTTCGTCCGGCTGCGTGCCTGCCGCCCATTCCAGGTCCAGAACCTCGAACTGCCCCGGTGCCTCCGCGTGATTGGGCCACAGCGGAATGTGCACCGCCAGGCCTTGCCCGGCTGCGATCACATCCTTGTTGAGCGTGCCATCCAGCGGGTCGACGATGGCCCCGGCGTCGAAGCCCGGTGGAGCCATGCCATTGAAGCCGCTGGCACGGTTCCGCGCGAGGTGGCGCTGCAGTTTCTGCTGCCGCCATTCCTGACGTGCGCGTTTGGCGATATCGCGTTTGCTGACAGAAGCCATGGGAAGGTCCTTTCGGTCAGGAGAGACGCGGCGCAGAGCGGGACTCACGCTCTGATGTTGGTGTTGGCGTTTGACGTGGAGAGCCCCCTGCTGCCCTCTCCCATGAAGAAGTTGAAGGTGAAACTCTGGCCACCGGCTCCGTTTGCCACCTGTGTCTGGACCGGCAGGGGTGTGGAAACCGGGGCGGGCGCGGGCACCGACGTGGAGGCGATCGGCGTTGTGGGAAGCAGTGCCGAGTCGTGTCCCATTTTGAGTCCCTGGTTAAACCCGTACTCGAACGTATCGAGCGCCGCCTGCTCTGAAGGCGTCAGTGACCTCGTGCTGTTCGTGGAGCCACTGCGTGAGGACAGCGACGATCCGCCCGAGACGGACGACGCGCTGGAGAAGGACGTGGACCGTGTACTGGGTTGCGGACGAGGCCCCCCCGGCAGAGGAGCACTGACCTTGGCGTGCGGAATGAGCGGTTGCGGTTGCGGATGCGGGTGTCCAGGTACCCTTGGCACCCCGCCCGGGCCGAGGGAACGCTTCCCGCCGTACAGGAACTTGAGGCCGCTGTAGGCCAACCCTGCGCCACCGAGGATGCCCACGGCCGCACCGGTGTAGAGCATGGTTTGGGCCGCCATCTCATTGGGCATGAAGTAGCTGCCTGCCGCCGTGCCGCCGCCGATCACCAGGGCGGCCAGGGCGTACCAGTTGAAGTGTCCGCTCGGGTCGACCCGGTTCACCGGGTCGTTGCTGCAGTACGCGTACGCGTTGAAGCCGCCGCGGCCGAAGGGGCTGAGCGTGTCCGCGCTGTGGAATCGCATCAGCACGGGGTTGTAGGCGCGGTAACCCGCGCCCAGCAACTGCCAGCGGCTACGAAGCTCATGCGCTTCGCCGTTGTAGCCGAGCGCGGCCATCGGTACGTTGATTGCGTTTGGCAAGATGCTCATGGAAATCTCCAAGTGGGGATTCGGCTCAAACGAGGTGCGGCTTTCTTCCCCAGTCGGCAAAATCGTCGTCCTGGTTCTGCCGGAATGGCAGAGGTCTTCCCGCTCCGCGGACGAGATCATTGCGGGCTTGAACGAGGTGTTCAGACCGCCGTTTGTTCTTCGGATCGGCACTCTCTCGAGTGGCTTTTCCCTTTCGGTTGGACGACGATTGCGCGCTACGGTCAAGCAGCTTTTTGCCTGAAGGAGACGCCTTGGCTGCGGCCGGATCGTGTTTCGCAGTCTTCCTCAGCTGCTCCTGGAACCTGTTCCTCTTCCTTTCATCACTCCCCTGCCGCCATTCCTTGGCACCTGCAGTGATGGCCACAAACGTACCCGCCGCGAACACCACGCCCAGCGCAATGCGGGCGCTGTCGTCCTTCACCAGCGCCATGCCCGCGCCCGCGCCCGCCGCGACCAGCGCGCCCACGATGGCGAGGGACACCAGCGCGGACTGACCGCTCGGGTCGATGCGGTTGGCCGGATCGCCATCCGCGTAGGCATAGGCATTGACGCCTCCGGCACCGAACGGGCTCAGGGCATCCACGCTGTGAAAGCGCCTCAGCTCCGGGTTGTAGGCACGGTAGCCCGCCCCGAGCAGCTGCCAGCGGGTGTCCGGTTCGTGTCGCTCGCCGTTGTAGCCAAGCGACGCGGGGAACGGATGCAACGTGTGGATGGAGGAAGACATGGATGCCTCGCGTGCGGATGCGTCAATACTGGAAGTTCAACGGAAACCCGGAGCGCTGGCCGCCGGTTCTGATATCGGTGTGGACGCGCTGTGGGGTCTTTGGAAGACGCGGCAACACACGGCCCTTGGGATGTTGCATGGCCACGTCTCCGTACATCCATTGCTGCAATTCGTGATTCGAAATGCGAGTGCTCTCGGTATGCCGTGGCGCGACGCCTCCAGCCTGATGCCGGCCAGCGGCATCAGGCATTCGTGTCGCGTACACATTGCCCTCGAGGTTCTCCACGAACTCGGGGGTTTTGTCGTTGTTCCACCCGGCCGCGCTGTTTTTCACTGCCGGCGCGTTGCGCGTCCTGCCGATGCCTTTGAGGAATGATCCCAATCTCCCTGCGGCATGACTGCGATACAGCGCATTGCCCAGCAACCCGGCACCCACCACCAGGGGTACCGTGGCGGCGGAGAGGATGGCCACGCGCAGGGTTTCGTCCTGCACCGCCAGGCTCGCTCCGCCGATGCCGGCTGCCAGCGCCACCGCTCCCAGGCCCACCATCACCGCCGGGGATATGAACCACCGCCCGCTGGGGTCGATCCAGTTCACCGGATCGTTGCCACAGTAGGCGTACGCGTTCATACCCCCTTGGTCAAAAGGGCTCTGGTCATCCGGCTGCTGGAAGCGCATCGTCGAGGCATCGAGCGCGCGCTTGCCGTTGCCCAGCAGCTGCCAGCCGGTGCCGGCCTCGTGCGACTCACCGTTGTAGCCCAATGCAGCATCCGGCGGGTCCTCCGCCTCGTGCCCGTACGCGGTGTACACCCTATGCTGCGTGCCCTCGGGTCGTACCACCCCCAGTACGCTGGCCTTCGCGTCCACCGCCAGCAACGCCGTGGACGTGGCCCCGTCCTGGGTCACCCGCTCGGCGAGCGGCAAAGCGGCGGCCCGCACGTAGGTGGTGTGCTGCTCACCTTCGGCGCGTGCGACCAGCCGGTCCTCCACGTAGAAACGCCGCTCCTGCACGCCATTGCTGGCGCTGCCCGCCAGCACGTCCAGACCGTCGTAGGCGTACGTGCGGGGTGCCTCGCGCTCAAGCCCTTCCACCGTGGTCAGCCGACCCAGGCCGTCATAGTGCAGGGTACGCCCCTGGTCGTCCTGCACCAGATTGCCGTCGGCGTCGTACGCGAGCACGATCTCGTCAGGGTAGCGCGCGCCGTCGTGCGTGATCCGGCTCAACTGCACCGGGTCCGTGGCCTCGTAGTGATGGACCGAGGTCACCGTGCCGGCAGACACCGTGGTGGTGATCACGCGTTCGATGTTGTCCAGATCATCGTGCACGAACACCTGTCGCGTGAATTCATTGCCGTAGGCATCGCGCGGCAATTCGCTGCCGGTGCACAGGTGCATCAACAGCCGGCCACGCTCGTCGTAGTGGTAGGTCTCATCACGCACCACCGTGCCACTTTCCTTCAACACCTGATTCGTCAGTGCGTCCTCGGCGTCGTAGGTCCGTTCCAGCGAGCGCGTGGTGAAACCATCATCCAGCGTGCGGATCTTTTCGCGGCCCAGGGTGTCATACGTCAACGACACCTCCAGTTGGGTCCCCGCGCCGCTGTCGCCGGTCACAATGCGCTCCACCCGGCCAAACGCGTCATGATGGAACGTCGCCGTCGTGGTCCCAGCCGCCGCCCGCTCCAGACGGCTGGCCACCACCCGTTCCAGTCGGCCGGCCCGATCGTAGTGCAGCTCCTGGAGCTCACCGAGCACGCTGCTGGAGCACAACCGCCCCCTCAGGCTGTAGGTGAACCGGCTGACATCGCTATGCCCGTTCTGCCGGCGGGTCTCATCCTTCAGTGCGCCGGTGCTGTAGTAGGTGCGTTCCAGTTCCACCTCATCGCTGATGCACCCCACCAGCGAGGCGTCTTTTGGATCATGAACGAAGATCGCATTGGACCCCTGCAGCACGCGCTGGGTCATCGCCTCGCCCAGCTGTGGCTCGTACACATAGGTCAACTCCTTGCCGGCGGGCGTAACCACCTTTCGCGGCTGCGACATCCCCTCGTCATAGGTCAGCGTCCGCTTCCGTCCCCCGGTGACCGTTTCGACCATGCGATCCAGGCCGTCGAAGGTCTGCGTGCCCAGTTCCTTTCCGCTGACCGCGATGGAGACCGGTAGATCTTCGGTGCTGTGCGGCGCGTAGGCGCGCACCACCTCCGCTCCCCCAGGCAGGGTGGTGAGCACGTCACGATCGAACGCATCGTAGGCATGCCGGGTGTACGCATCACGCGCGTCGATGTCCTCCACCAACCGGCCCAGCCCGTCGCGGTGCTGCTGCGCCAGGCTGATGCGGGTACCACCCGGCTCGGTGCGCTCCTCGCGCACCGGTTCATCGAAGGCATCCAGCCAGATCTCGGTCATTGCCCCCCGCTCGCCCGTCGTGCTTTCAAGCCAGCGCTGGCGGATCGCGCCCGGTGCGTCCTTGCTGCCGATCGGGTCCAGCACATCCACCTCGGTCACCCCGTCCGCACGCGTCGTCCGCTCGCGCTCTCCCCAGAAGCCGTACTTATAGGTGGAAGTGAGGCGCAGATCCGCACTGCCCAGCCAGTCGATCTCCGTCTCGGACTCCAGCTGGCCAAGCCCGTCATGCAGGGCCTCGTAGGTGGGACGGAACACTGCTTCCAAGGGGTTGCGCCCCTGTTCCACCGCCCCATCCGCGTCCTGCCGCTCCTCCAGGATGGTGCGGGCCGCACCATCGAACCAGCTGCGGGTCTTGACGCCCTTTACGTCCGTCATCAGCTGCCAGGCCTGCGACGTCACCTCACTGCCCCCGTCCACCAGGTGGTACTCATACCAGCGGGTGGCCTCGTACTCGTTGCCGGGTGCCACGGTTTCGCTGACCACACGCTGCAACGCATCGTAGGTATAGGCGATCTGCACACCGTTCAGATCCTGCACCAGCAGCGGCTGTCCGTTGAGCAGCGAATGCTCCTGGGTCAACTTCTGGTGGGTGGCATCGAAGCCGGTACGGGTTTCAATCACCTGCAGGATCGTCTCCCCCGCCCGGGTGGCATCGCGCAGGGCATACTGGAAGTCGGTGGTGTGCGGCAGGCCGTTGCGTTTTTCCGCTTCCGACTTCAGGCGCCCCAACCGCAACGTGTCCGACGTGTCGGTGTAGTACTCGTTGTCGGTCCGCAACAGCACCTCGTCGCGCCCGCCGACCTGCTTCAGGGTCCGATTGCGTTCACGCAGGAACTGGCGGTTGTAGAAGCCGGGCAGCGGATCCAGCGCGACGTACTCGTAGTCCGTCTGCAGCGTGGGGGCGTCCCCATATTGCGACGCTGCCGGATACACGGTGGCCGAACGCAGGCTGCGTTTGAACTGCTCCGGATCGGCCGGGCACAGACCGGGTGCCCCCTCCATCTCGAAGTACACGTTGACCTCGCGTGTCCCGTCCTCATTCACGCGCTCCAGCAGATTGGCCCAGGCGTCGAAACGGGTCGTCACCGTTTCCACGCGTTCCCGGGTGGCATCGTCGGTCAACTTCCAATGCGTTTCCACGGTGTGCGGCAGCTGGCACTCCGGCGGCTGGTCCTTGAACGGCAGGCCGATGTTGCCTGGCAGGTCCGCATGGTGCGTCGTGTGCACCCAGCGCTGGCAGTTGCCTTCGGTGGTCGTCTCGTCCACCAGCAGGTGGAACCGGTTGAACTTCCGTTCCACCGTGCGTTGCGCCAGGCCGGCATTCCAGTGCACGGCGGTGACAGTGTAGCGGAAATCCGGGTTGGCGACCTCGTACAGATTGTCCTCGCCCTCGTCGGACCATCGGTCGAGCGCGTCATATCCGAGAAAATTCTGGTCCGAGTAACTGTAGCGGGTTTCCATCGGTGGCTGCCCGAACAGCGGCCTCACGATGTGCTTGCCCACGCGCGGCAGCGGCGGGTGCGCCGCGGCCGGGAAGAAATGCCCGTCCTTGTCGTACTCCACGGTCTCGTGGGCCCCGGTAGGTGTCCACACCTCGGTCACGCAGACCACCTCATTGATCTTTTCGTACGTGAACCGCCAGCTGGCCCCATCGACCGGCAACACCACCCGTGTCACCCACCCGTCGGCGTTGAGTTCCAGCACGAACCGCGCCAGCGGACCATTGTCTTCACCTTCATGCGGAAAGAACTGCAGTTCCACACGCTGGTCGTCGGGGCGCTCGATCTGCAGCAGCTTGGTACGGGCATCGCTTACGCTTTCCAGCCGTTGCCCACCGCGGAACACCGCATACTCCAGGTCCAGCTGGCGCCCATCGGCATCCAGTACCTGCACCGGCACCGCGCGTCGCAGGTCGGAGCTCCCGCCCGTCTGCAGCATCTCCACGGTGCCGGCCTTGTGCACCACGCGATACATGCCGTCGCCGAGCACATGGAAATGGAAACTATCCAGCTTCTTCTCGGCAATGTCCGGGAGCACCCCGCCGCCGGTCACCTTGAAGGACTCGCCCGTACCGAGCGACAGCCGGTTGTTGTCCGGATTGAACTCGGTCAGATTCAGGTTCCAGCCCACGCCGAACCCCACGTCGAGTGGACTCATGGGGCTGAACGACAGCGTCAGCGGCAGCAGCGGTCCCTGCAGGGCGTTGGGCTTCAACTCCGGCACCGATAGGGTCACGGTATACAGGCCGGTGCGCGGGTCCACCCCGTGCTGCACGCTGCTGCGGAAGTTGAACGCGTTGGAATGCACTTTGGTAGTCGATGACATGGTCTGCTCCCACCCTCATTGGATGATCAGTACAAGTTCATTGCGGCTGCCGCTGATGCTGGCGTCTTTGAAGCCGATCTGCAGGCGATGCCGGGTGCCCTCCTCATCGCGCAGGACGTAGATCACCGGCGCATCAAGCTGCTCGCGGAAGTTCATGTTCTCCTTGCCTCCGGCCATGCCGTCGTACCAGTAGGTCATGTCTGCCAGCCGGTGCAGGCTGACAAGCAGCTGACCAGGTGACGGCGGATGCGAGTGGAAGCCGTCGTCGGGCGGCTGATGCGCCACTGCGACGTTCAAGGCAGTGAAGTAAGGATCAAAGCTCAGCGCGGTGGGAGGTTTCTCATCCACCAGATGGTTGATCGGGTTGAACGCATAGCCGGTATGGCTGAAGAAGATCTCATCGATCAGCTCGCTCTCCCAGCGGATCGTCGAGCTGTGCCCTTCAATCTGCACCGTGGCGAATCCGACCGACACCATGCTCTCGCGACGGTAGTTGAGCAACCAGAAGTCGATCGAGGTCAGGATGTAGTCGAAGGGATCGGGTTCCTGGCCCGGAATGTCGGGCGCTTCGTTGCCGTTCCATACCCGTTCGCGCGTGAAGTGGTAGTTGTCCAGCTCCTTGTTGGACAAGGGTTCGCCATGGATGCGGATGGTCTGCTGGTCCGCTCCGCCCTTCTCGGTGGACTTGTGCACGCGGCCGTGAATGTCCTCGAACACGGCATAGAACTCGCGGCTGATCGGCGCGGCCAGCAGGAGATAGAAGTTCACGTACTGCGGAATGCCGCCTTCGCTCGGCGACGGCACCTCCGGAACGGCGCGCTGGTCGCGGAACGGCTTGAAACGGTTGCGTGCGTCGCTGTACGCCCAGTCCACGACGCTGCCATGCGGTATGCCTTCCTGGCCATCCCCCACCTTTGGCACATCGTTATGGGTGTCGGTATCGACGAACTTGAGGGTGCCCAATTCATCCGGGGATACCTCGATGTATTCGCCCGATTCAAGTCTCAGCGTCTCGATCTTGATGCGCACCGGTACCTGCTGCATGCCGTTGGCGAACACCCGGGTGTCGCCCAGCGGCTCGATGTTGAATGCGTGGAGTTCTTCCCAGTGCGGAATCTCAAGCTCACGGTCCGCCAGCTCCAGCACGCTGTACCCGTACAAGGTGATGCCCTGCACGCTCAGCACGCAGCCCACCACCGCAATGGGGGCGTCCGACAGCACCATGGGCGGCGTGTAGAGCGCGGCGTGGTCGGTAGACTCGACGGCACCGTCGCCGATCACGGTCCAGGTATAGGTCACGTTGCGGCGGTCTGCCTCTGCCACGCCGAGGGCGTCCAGCTGCTCGGCCAGTGCCTTCTCCGGAATCACGAACTGCTGCGTGCTGCGCCCCACGCGCGACTGCACGAAGCCGGGTTCGATCTTCAACATGTGGTCCAGGCCGGTCAGCACCACGACCGCCTGCACGCTCTCACCGGACGAGGGGTCACGCACCTCGATGGCCTGGGCCACCAACGGCTCATCGCTGGAGGCGGGTGGATAATAGATGGCACGGCCGCCGCCGAGGTCCTCCAATCGTCCCAGTTTGGCCCCGAGCAGTTGCCATTGCAGCGCCCCCCGTGCCACCGATGAAGCCACCAGGCGTACCGGTGGTGCCGTCGGCTCGGCGGCACGGGTGGCGACCAGCGGTGCCACGTTCAGATTCTCGAAGCGGGTGAAGACCACACCGGTGGCAGCGTTCTGCTCGGCGCTGTGGCCGAGCGTTGCGGTGACCACCATCGGCAGCACGCTGCGACGGTCCACGGTCTTCTGCGGCGCGCGGTACACACCGCTGCTGCTGATGGTGCCGGCCGCGCCAGGCGTGTTGAGGCATCGGGTGGACCACCCCAACACCTCGGTCACCGGCGTGCCGTCCCCGCGCCGCGCGGTGAACTGTTGGGACTGTGCGTTCTTGAGGCTGGTGAACTGCGGGTCGATCGACACATAGCCCGGTGCCCTGCCCAGGTTGCCCACCACCAGCATGTCGTTCGGCGTGTGCCGGCCGTTGGCCGCCTCCACGAACACGTGGCTGGGGGGGAGCAGCTGCGTCTTGAGCACCTGCAACTGCGTGTCGTCCACGATGTTGATCAGCGGCCGCGCGATGACCAGCGAGGCCGAATAGAGCGGGCCATCGGGTCCCGCATCATCCGGAATGAGGTAAGGAAAATCACTCCCCTCGACAGGCAGCGAGGTGTATTCCGATTTGAGCCCGCGCAGCTTCATGAAGATCAGCACCGCACCGTCACCGGCGTTTTCCGCGTCGGCCCGCGTGGCCCCGGGGGCCGGCTGCGTGGTGATCTCGAAATCGATCGGGCTGAGCGGGGCATAGTTGCCAGCGTCGGCTACCGCCAGGGTGTACTGGGTCTTGAACTGCGGCTGCTTGAGCACGTGCGCCAGCAGCACTTCGCCCAGCATCATCTGCGGCACGGGCGAGGTCACCAGGTTGCAGGTCGGCTTGCGTCCGTTCTCCGCACTGATCAGCACACGCCCGGTGTGGTCGGTTTCGCTGCCGACCGCGCGCAAGTCGATCTCCATCGTGAGTTCAAAGCCCATGCCCTCGGTCAGCCGGGAGCTGGCCCGCAGTTCCTCCCCCCGGCCCGCCATGCGGTCGAGCTCGACGAAATCTCCACCCACCAGTTCGATGGAAAGAGTGGCCTTGCGGTTACCGAGCTCCGCGCGGTCGAATGACAGCCGGGGCGGTCCGAACACCACCGACGACAGCTGCACCACAGCCGTACCGGATTCGTTGAGGGGAATCTCACCCGAGAAGGGCATGATGAGATGCGCCGCGCTGAATCCTTCGACGAACTGCCGCTCGAGCATCGTGTTGAGATGCGAGCGACTGAACGCGGCAATGGCACCCCAGCCCAACATCGGCGATTTTGCCTGCAGTTTGACGAGCAGGTCGGTGAGCGAGTTGGAGGACATGTCGTTGCTCCTGTTGCAGTTGAGGGGAACTCAGGCCGCCTCGCGACCGAGCGATTCGAGATCAATCAACGGGACCGGCAGGATGATGCAGTCGGTAATGGAGATGCCCGGCAACTGCAGCGCCGCCATGACCACCACAAACGCATGCGGCGAACCCGCGTCCAACGTCAGCACGCCGGTCACCGGATCGAGGTGGCCGCCGCCAGCCAGCAACGACCAGCTCGCACCTTCGATCGCTCCCTGCCCGGTCGACAGCTCCAGTTGCAGGTGTCCCTCGGGCAACGAGGACTCGCGGACCCGGATCTGCGCGGTTGTGCCGCGCTCCAGCACCACGATGTAGCTGGTGTGCTCGCCGGTGCCCGACCCCGAGACCACCCGGACTTCGTCCACCGACACGAGGCGTGCCGGGGCGTCCACGAGCGGACCCGGCAGATACTCGCGTTCATCGGTGCGAGAGGTCTCCTCCGTACCGCGTGCCGGTATCTGCAGCCGGGCTCCGGTCTGCGACTGCAGGCTCCATGCCAGGGCCGCACCGTCGATGCTCCCCGCGGAAAGGCGAACCCGCGCGCCGCCCAGTGCCGTGATCGCCACCACGGGATTGATCGCCACCGCGTGGCGAAGCACCCGCACCAGCGCCGAGCTGATGTAACTTCCGCACAGCGCACTGACCCGCACCCGCAGGTCGGGACCGACCCAGGCATCGGCGCGGGGTGCCCGGTAGTGCCCGGTGGCGGAGATGCTTCCCGGGTCCGCCAGTCCGCCGTCCACGCTTTCCACACGCCAGCGAACGTCGTGCTGCGACGGCCGCAGCGAGAAGTCACACTCGCCTTCCGCCGCCAATGCGATTTCCAGAGGGACAATGGAGAATGCGTCCGCAGCCGGTGTCAGGTCACCGAACAGCACCACGTCCATCGGGAAGTGCGCACTGTCCAGGGTGACCGTGTCCTGCGTATGGAACAGCAGCCCTTTGGAGCGGAAGATCTCGATCTCCTCACAGGGTGCGAGGAACGCGCCGAAGGTCTGGTCGATCGTGGACTGCAGCAGCTCCGTGGCCGCGCGCGCGACCGCAGCCGCATACGGCACGTGCGCCGCCACCTGGGTGCGCACGTGCACCGAGCACTCCGCTGCCAACACAGCGCTCGTCGAAATGAACAGCGCGCCGTCGTCATCCACCCCGAACCGGTAGTCGCGCTGCACCGACCAGTGGCTGTCGAAGCTGCTGTAGCCGTCCGGTGACGTGGTCGTCACCTCCAGCGGCGTGCTCGAATGTCCCTCTGCCGTCCCACTCCAGCGGTACCGCAAGGCGTCATCATCGAACTGGAACGAGAACGACGCGGTCCCCAGCAGGGAAGGCTCACCCATCGGCAGCCCGAAGATGCCCCTACGCACTTTCTCGAACGGCTCCATGTCATCAAGGTGGCCGACCAGACCCCGGGCATAGGACGCGGAAACCGTCACCTCGCCCACCGGCGCGTCCACGTTCGAGGCATTCTCGAAGGTCAGCCGGGTGTTCGGCGAGGCGCGTGTGATGCCCTCGGCCACCAGTCGGCGCAGGACGAAGTGGTGGCCCATCATCAGCGTCGCCGAGCGCCCCATCGGAATCGGGTACTTCCAGCTCTGCTCGTTCAGGGGAACACGCCCCGGCTCGCTGCCCGTGGCGGCGATGAACAACAGCACGGCACCGTCGCCGTAGGCCGAGGGTCCCGCCTGCCGTAGCGATGGCGCGGGGAACACGCGCACCGTGAACTGACCGGTCCGGAACACGTCGCGCCCGTCGTGCCGGGTCAACGTCGTCAGCACATACAGTTTCTGCGGGTCGGGCAATGCGCGGAACAGCTCCTGGAAGTAACTTCCGGTCAGCGCGCGCAGCGCCGGATCCGGTGATGACACTTCGAACTGCGTGGCGCGCGACAGGTCCAGCTGCACCTTGCCTGCCGTGGTCAGCGTGGCCGGTGCCTCCGCCAGCGCCACCCGTGCCGTGACCTGCGGTCCGCGGGCCGCATCGATCACATCGATCCTCGCCACTCGCCGGTAGCGCTCTTCAATGGCCTTCTCCAGCCCCAGGTGCAGACCGCCAGCGACGCGCATGCCGAGCGTGCATTGCGAATTCTCGAAAGACACGCGCTCGAACGACAGGCGCGGCGCTTCGATGCGATAGTCCTGCACATACTCCCAGACCTTGTTGGGAATGACATCGAACAGCTGCGACACCGGCGGCAGCAGTGCCTGGCTGTCGCCCAGCCGGGTGATGTAGTCCTGCATCAGGATCCGATTGGCATGCACACGGTCGTACGCGACGATGGCGTCCCAGCCCAGGGTGCGGGGCTGCTGCCGCATCCACTGCAGCAGCTCCTGTTCGGACTGCGCTGCCGGGCGCTCAAGGGGCGGAGGCACGCTCATGACTCGGGCACCGGGTCGACCTTCAGCTGCTCGAGGTCCACGAGCGGTACGGTGAGCAGGATGTAGCTGCTGAACACCGGCACCCCGGGGAACGGGTAGCTCTTGTAGGCCTGGATGACGGCGAACTTCAGCGGGGCGTCGGGGTCGGCGGTGTACAGGCCGGCGGCGGAAATCGCACCACTGCCCAGCACGATCGACCACTCCACGCCCTCCATCGGGTCCTCCCCACCTCCCATGAATTGCAGCTGGACCTGCTCCGGCGTCATGCTCTCCGGTGCCGGACGCACGTGGCCCATGGTCGGAATCAGCAACGTCACCACGTAGGAGGTCTGGGCGACCTGGGTGCGCGGGTGGGTGACGACCACTTCGTCAATGGCAATGAAGTCAGCGGGGGCCGGGTCCTCCGGAATCTGAAGTTGAGGCCCGGAAATGTAGAAGTGGTCGCCCGGCTCATACGGCACCAGGTTGTCCGGCGGAATCGCCTCCAGCCGCCCGCCCGACCCGGACTTCACCGCCCACTGCAAGGCAGCACCGTCCAGTGCGCCGGCGGAAAATTTCACCTTCTGGCCGCCCATACCCACGACCACCACATTGGGATTGCACACGATCTCCCGCTTGAGCACGCGCACCAGCGCGGTGCTGGCATGCCCACCCAGCGTGGCGCGCACCAGCACCATGGTGTAATGCCGCGCGATGGCATCCGCGGGCGGAGCCGTGAACAGGCCGCCCGCGCTGATGGTGCCTGTCCCGTCGTCATAGCCTTCGATGGATTCAACGCTCCAGACCGCGCCAGCGGGCCCTTCCAGCTGCGCCTGACCTCCGGCGACGACCAGCACTTCCTGCGGCTCGATGGCGAAGGCGGTCTCCCGGGGTGCCAGAGTGCCGAATACGGCCAGATCCGTGGGAAGGTGTCCGGCGCGCAGCTGCAGCGCGTCTTCGCTGCGGAACAACAGGCTATTGAGGCGGAACAGGTCCACCTCGCCGACGTACCTGAGCGCGGTGGCAAACGCATTCTCGAGGCCGTCGAGCACGTAGGGAAGGTTATGCGCCATGCATTCCGCCGCCGCCTCGCGACCCAGCCTCGAATCCCAGTCCAGAATCCGGTGCGTCACCTCGTGGACACGTTGTGCCTCGTCCTCCACCAGCGCCAGCCTGCCGTCCGCATCGACCTCGAAGGTGTAGGTCCGCTTCAGGTTGTAGGTAAGGTCGAACCAGACCCGCATCCAGTTGAATTCAGGATCCAGGTCCTCGTCGATGACATCGAACCACGCATCAATACCGGCCCTGTTACCCGTGCTGCCCCGCCATTCCACCGTGATGCGGTCGTCTTCCGGAGTGACGTCGAACACGCCCGGCTGCCAGTAACTGGGGTCACACAACGGGAGCATCACCCACATCCGGCAGCCATCCCAGCGCAGATAAGGCGCGAAGCTGAACTCCTGCTTGTTCGTCCCCGCGGTGACATGCAGGACGCCAGGGGCGAGCCCAGGAATGGTGTCGTTGTCGTACGAAATGAAACACTCGCCCCATTCGGCAATGTCGCGGACACCGCGTTCTATCAAGCGCCGCAACAGGAAGTGAATGCCGACCAGCAGCGTCACCGAGTCGCCCACCGGAATCGGATAGAGCCAGCCCTCTTCACTGATGGGCCCGACCGAGGGGGGCTGTGTCTTGCCATGCACGAAGACCAGCACCGCGCCTTCGCCCCACGCCGGCGACGCGCGGTGGGTCGCGTCGCGCCGGCTGAATACCCGGATCATGAAGCTTTTGGGATCCAGGAAGTCGTTGTCCTCGACCGGCCCCAGCTCGCTCAGTGTGAAGCGCTGCTTCTCCGGTGGCAGATTGTCGAACAGATGCTGGAAGTATTTGCCACCGAGGTTGCGCATCGTCGGCGTGTCGGCGTTCGTCAGTTCAAGATCGAGCGCATCGCGCAGATTGATCTCGACCTTGCCGGAGGTGGTCACCCCCCCCTCCACGTCCGAAAGATGCACCTTCCCCATCAGCTTGGGGCCCTGCAATGCATCGATGACTTCCACCTTCGTGATGCGGCGCACCTGGTGCTGCGGCTTCTCGATGGTCAGCTGCATGCCTCCCATGACGTGCATCGTCAGGTTGGCCTTCGAGTTTGCAATGCTGCTGTCTTCGAACGACAGCCGCGGGGACGTCAGCAGGTATTCATAGATGTACTCCCAGTGCGTCCCTTCGGCGTGCTCGTGCAGCTGGGTCACCGGCGGCAGATAGCGCTCACTGTTGAACCGCGCGATGTATTCCTGCATCAGCAGGCGATTGGCGCGAGTGCGGTCGTACGCCAGCAGCGCGTCCCATTCGTAGGTCCGCGGGCGCTCCCGCAGCCAAGCCAGCAGCTCGGGTGCGGTGGGAACTCGGTCGGATGGTCGGGACATGGACGTGCCTCCTGACGATGGGAAGAACGATGCGATCAGTGCTCGGGTACCGGGGCGACCGGCAGCGCTTCAAGGTCCACCAGCGGCACCGTCAGCAGGGTGTAGCTGCAGAACACCGGCACGCCGGGAATCTCGAGATTCCGGTAGCCCTGGATGACGGCGAACTTCAGCGGGGCGTCCGGGTCGGCGGTGTAAAGGCCCGTGGCGTCGATCGCGCCACTACCCAGCACGATCGACCATTGCACGCCCTCCACGGGCTCGGGCGCACCGGCCAGAAACACCAGCTGCACCTCGGTCGGCGTCATGCTCCCGGCGACCGGCCTCACTTCGCCCAGGGTTGCGCGCAGCAGGGTGACCACGTAGGAGGTCTGCGACGTCTGCGTGCTGGCGTGCGTCACGACGACTTCGTCCACGGCAATGAAGCTGTCGGGCGTCGGCTCGCCCGGGGGTTCGATGACCGGCCCGGAGATGTAGAAGTGATCCCCCGGCTCGTAGGGTACCGGGTGGTCCAGTGGAATCTCTTCCAGCCGACCACCCGAGCGGGACGCCAGTTCCCATTGCACTGCACCGCCTGCCAGCGCGGCGGCGGAGAACTTCACCTTCTGCCCGCCCATACCCACCACCACCACATGGGGATTACAGGCGATCTCCCGGGTGACCACGCGCGCCACCGCACTGCTAGTGTGGCTGGCGAACGTCGCGTTGATTACCACCTGGCGGCCGGCCTGCCCGTGCATCTGGTCGGTGGACGGAGCGGTGTACAGGCCCTTCTGGTCGATGCTGCCCCACGTCGCTTCATCCTCACCGCTGCCGGTCAGGGTCCAGCGCGCACCTTCGGGAGCCGTGAACCGCGCCTGCCCACCCACGCAGAGCCGCACGTCCTGCGGCGACACCGCAAAGGCCGGCTCCCGGGGCGCCAGATCACCCAGCACCAGCAGGTCCATCGGGCAGTGGGTGCGACGGGGCTTCAGCCGGTCGGTGCCACCGAATACCGCGCCCGTATGCAGGAACGCCTCGACTTCGTCGATGCAACCGAGCACGCCGCTGAACACCGCCTCCAGGCCGTCGAGTACATGCGACACAACGGGCTCGAAGCACTGCTCCGCCAGGTCGCGCCCCAGGTCGGTGGACCAGCTCAGCAGCCGATGCGTCACATCATGCACGCGCTCATCGGTGTCTTCCCTCCACGCGAGGGTCGCGTTCTCGAGGGTGCTCAGCCAGTACACCCGTTTCAGCGTCCAGCTGGCACTGAACCAGACCCGCATCGACTCCGGAAAGAAGGCATTGTCCTTGGCCATGACATCGAAGAAGGCTTCCACGCCCCCCCATCGTCCGCCGGTGCTTCCGTTCCATTCCACGACCAGGCGGTCGTCCTGCAGCACCACCTTGAACAGCCCGGGTGCCAGATAGTCCGGGCTGTTCAGTGGCAGGTTGAAACACACCCTGCAGGCGTCGAACTCCAGGAATGGCGAGAGCTCCCGGTCGTGGCGAACCACGCCCTCCGTGACGTGCAACGCGCCCGCAGGGGCCGACGGATGGGTCGGATTGTCATACTCGATGATGCAGGTGCCTTCATTGACCAGCGCACGCACGGCACGGTCCAGCAGCCCGCACACCAGCACATGGTTGCTCACCAGCAGCGACGCTGACATGCCGGTCGAAATGGGATACACCCAGCCGTCCTGGTTGATCGGGCCCGTCATGGGCGGGGTGCCTTTACCGTGGGCAAAGACCACCACGGCACCGTCGCCCGCCCCGGGCGAGGTCGCATCCTGACGATTGAACACCCGGACCAGGCCACTGCCCGGATCGAGCAGCGCATTCTCGGGCACGGAGTTGAGCGAGCTCAGCACGACGTGTTGCCGTTCCGGCGATAGGCCGGAGAACAGTTGCTGGAAGTAGCGCCCGCCCCGCACGCGCATGCGGTGCGTATCGGCGTAGGTCAGCTGAAGGTCGCGCACCTGGCCCAGGGCAAACTCGACGTTGCCGGAGCCGGACGCCACCCCTTCTGCTCCGGAAAGCGAGATCGTGCCGACCAGTTTCGGTCCCTGCAGTGCATCGAAGACCTCGACCTTGGCAAGCCGGCGCGCGTGCTGCGGGGGTTGCTCCACCGTCAACTGCAGGCCGTCCACCACGCCCAGGGTCAGCGTCGCGTTCGCGCTGCCCAGGCTGCTGTTCTCGAACGAGAGGCGTGGCGCGTCCAGCTGGAGTCCGTGGATGTATTCCCAGTGGCTGCCTTCTTCGTGCTCATGCAGTTGGGTCACGGCCGGCAGCGGCGCGCCGGTATTGAAACGCAGTAGGTAGTCCTGCATCAGCAGACGGTTGCACTGCACGCGGTCATACGCCAGCAGCACATCCCATGCGTAGGTCTGCGGGCGCTCGCGCAGCCATGCCCGCAGCTCGGCTGTGGTCGGTATCGGGAAGTGGGAGTCAGACATGGGAATCGCTCCTGATCAAACGCAGCACCTGCACACGTTCACGGCCCATCCGGATCCAGGTCGTCCTTCAGCGTTTCGATATCCACCAGCGGTATGGGCAGCAGGATGTAACCGCAGAACGGCGACACACTGGGGATGCCGTAGTCCTTGTAGCCGCTGATCACCACGAATTTCAGCGGCGCGTCCAGATCAGCGGTGTAGACGCCCTCCGCGTCGATCGTCCCGCCGCCCAGCAACACGCGCCATTCCGGGTCCGGCATGGGGTCTGGCGTATTGGCCCAGAGCTGCAGCGTGACCTTTGATTCGGTCAACGAGCCGGCGACCGGCCTGGGTGTGACCATGCCGTCGGCGAGCAAGGTGACCACATAGGACGTGGCCACGTCGCCGGTCGCCTCGTTGGTGACGCTCACTTCGTCAATGCCGAAGAAATCGTCCACGACAGGCTTGTCTGGCAGGGCCGGCGAAGAACCAGAGATGTAGAAGTGATCCCCGGGCTCGTAAAGTTCCGGGTCCTTCGACGGCTCGTCGGTAAGCCGTGCCCCGGAACTGGACTTCAGCTTCCAGGTCAGCGCACCACCACCAAGACCACCGGCCGAGAACTTTGCTTCCTGCCCGTTCATGCCGACCACGACCACGCGCGGGTTGCAGACCACGCTGTGCCGCACCACTTTCACCAGCGAGGAACTGGCATGCCGGCCCAGTGTGGCCGTCACCAGCACCAGCGTGTAGCTGCCTTCAAACGCACTACCGGCAGGTGCGGTATAGAGGCCGCCCGCGCTGATCGTGCCCACGTCTCCTTCGAAACCCGGAACGTGCTCCACCGTCCACTTCACGCCCTCGAGGGCGGCCGTCATCTGCTGCTCTCCTCCGGCGATCAGCTGCACCTCCTCCGGCTCCACGACAAAATGCGCCTCGTGAGATCCCAGCTGGCCGAACATGGCCAGGTCGGTGGGGTAGTGGCCAGAAGCAAGCTTCATCGAGTACGCGTTGCGGAACAGCAGGCTGTGCAGGCGGAACAGGTCGATCTCACGGGTGGGCATGATGGTGTCGTCGAAGACCATCAGCGGAAGAGTGAGCAGAATCCAGTGTGCGACCGGCTCCCATTTGTCCCTGATGTCATTGGCCGAGTCCGGCGTCACTTTGGAGACAGCGAACGAGAATTCATCGATGTCATACTCCCGGAGCGCTTTGAGATGGGCACCAAACTGAGTGGCACTGAATTCATAGACCCGCTTGAAATGCCATGAAGACTCAAACTCCACCAATCCAGACTGCCCGCCCCGCTCGAAGGACAGCTTTGGAATCCGATCTTGGTCCAGTCCCACCGTGGATCCCTTCCATTCGATGACAACACGCTCCTGCTCGTGTCGCACCGTCAGCGGAAAGTCCCCTGGGCCGTCAGAGTCCAGCAAGAATGTAGCGGTGAATCGAATCCAGTCGAAGAAGTGTTCCTCTTCTGTCTCAGTGGACTCCACTATGTCCGCTTTCTTGTAGCCTCTGACCCGCATGGTTCCCGCCGGCGCAGAAGGGTTATCCGGGTTGTCAAGCTCGATCACCGCACTAGGATCGGCGATGTTCCGGATGCCGTTCTCCAGCAACCGACGGATGAAGAAGTGATTGCTGATCAGCAACGTGACCGACTGACCTTCGGGGATGGGGTACACCCAGCCGTCCTCATTGATCGGCCCCTGGTTCGACTGGTTGCCCTCGCCATTGATGAACGCCAGGATCGCGCCCTCGCCCCAGGTGGGCGAGTCGCGGTACTGCGCGTTCTTGGCCCGGAAAATGCGGAACATGAATGTCTTTGGATCCAGAAAGTCGTTCTCATCCACCGGTCCGAGCTCATTGATGATGAACACTTGTTGTTCTTCGGGAAGATCCTCGAACATCTGCTGGAAGTACTCACCCGCCCGCCCGCGCATGATCCGCGTACCGGCATAAGTCAGTTCAAGATTCATCGCCTCATGAAGATTGATCTTGACCTTGCCATCGGTGGTCACGTGCCCTTCCACGTCGTTGAGGTAGACCTGCCCTGTCAGCTTCGGCCCCTGCAGCGGATCGTCCTCCTCGATCCTCATGATCTGGCGCGTACCGGTTTTCTCCTGCTGGATCGACCACTGCGTCCCGCCCAGGATCTGCATCGTGAGATTCGCCTTCGAGTTGGCGATGCTGCTGTCCTCGAACGACAGTCGGGGTGCTGAAAGCCGGTAGTCCGCGAGGTACTCCCAGTGCGAGTTCTGCACATGCGTTATCAGCTGGGAAATGGGCGGCAGGAAGCTGTCCGCATGCAACCGGCGGATGTATTCCTGCGTCAACAAGTGATTGGCCCGTGTGCGGTCGTAGACCAGCAGCGCGTCCCACTCCAGGGTCCGTGGCTTCACCCGCAGCCAGTCCAGCAGTTCGCTCTCGGAAAGAATGTCGGTGCGGTGCGGCGACTCACTCATGGCCTTGCTCCTGGCAGATGTGCCCTCAACCCAGCCAATGCACGTTGGACGACGGCGTGGTGAAGAAGGTCTCACCCGCATCGAAGCTCACCCGGGCACGCAGGTTGAAGTCGAAGTTCGGCCGCAGGGTCTGCAGAAACTCGCGGGGAATGGCCGCGCCCATCGCCTTGGCCTCCAGTTCCACCGCAGTGATCGGCACCGCGTCGCGTACGGTCTGCTGTACCGAGGTGCCGTCGCTGCTCAGCCCGGTCACCCACAGCGTCAGCAGGTGGCCCGGTGCGGCGAACGAAAAGCCGGTCATCTGGAACCAGAGTCCCTCGGTGGGCACGTCGACCAGTCCGATGCCCGGCCGGCCCTCCGCCAACGGGCATTTGGGCGGCGGGTAGTCGCCCTGCGGCAGCGGGCGTACCCGCAGACGGAATCGGTCGGAGGTGTGCACGCGCCCGCCGGGCCGGGTGAGCCGGTAGAACACGTCCAGGCGTTTGTCTTCGCCGCCCATGTTGGCCGGCACCGCCGCAGCAGGAATCTGGAAGCGCAGCGGGTTGCCCGGGCTGTGCGGTGCCTCGGCCACGTGCTGGCCGCCGGCCGGATGACCGTCCCAATGCATCGCGAGGGCATCGTCCGCCGTCACCGGAGCCGACGCCGGCACATCGACGTACACGCCGAAGAACGCCTTGGCCGCATCCAGGTAGCCGAGTCCCCCACCTTCGCTCTGCGCTTTGTCCACCACCGGCGGGTCCAGCTGCAGGGGCGCGACAATGCGCAGCGACAGCGCCTCCGACGACAAGGCCACGCCCTCGCGTGCGAACTGCCACTGCAGCATCACGTTGCCACCGATGTTCGCCTCCAGCCACTGCGGCTCCAGCCGCAGCGTGAGCACACCGGCGTCGAGCGCTTCCTGTGTCACCGGGGTGGCGATGAGGGTGCTGCCGCTGCTCTGCGCGCCCTGCCAATGCACCAGCACCACGTCGTCCACCGCCAGCAGGTCGTCCAGTGGCACGACTACGGCCAGCCCCTCCGGGTGCAGGCTCGGGTCCAGTTCAAGACCGGGTTCGTCCGGTAGCTGTGCGGCAGGCAGCCGGGCGCGTTCGGGCGGTATCAGGGTGATGACCTGAACGGGCGAGTTCTCGGACGTCCCGTCCTCTCGCGCCACGACGTAGAAGAATTCCGCGTCAAAGCCGTCACCTGCAACCATGCTGCTCTTGGGAAGCGCCCAAATCATCGCCTTGCCTTCGTCGCCCGGCTCGACGGGCTCCTTCCGCTCCCATTTCGGCAGGCCCAATGACGGTTTGAAGGTGAAGGTCACCTCATCGCCGACCGCCATGCCCGGATACGGCGGCACGACCACCTGCACCGTGGTGGGCGCGCCCATCACGTCCAGGTGCAGATCATGCGATTCGCGCACCTGCGGTACCGGCAGCGGCGTAGCGGCGCGGGCTATCCCGTGTTGCGATGACGACATGACGTACTCCAGGCTGCTGGTCAGCGCGGAGCCATCCCCATTTCACATCGGACCGGTGGTCCAACGTTGTCACACCGACACCCTGCCGGCACGTGCGTACCGGTAGTGGCCTCCCCCGAGGCGCACCGTGGTTCATGGCTATCGTGGAATTCCCTGCGGTGCGTGCAAGCCACCGCCGGGAGTGCGAACGCTATGCCTGCACCCGTTACTTCGACGTGATGAAACGCGATTGTTTTCGCGATGCAACGCATCAAAAATTTCGCTTGCAAAAAAAAACCCGCGGTGTCTATGCTCGCGGCGCGGGGGAAATGCATGAGCGGACCCACCTTCCACGGCGAACGCTGACGGAAAGGCAACGCTCGATCATTTCTCGAGGCAACGACCATGAAGCGGTCATGGCAATCCGCCCACGCAACGCGCGTCTTTCTCTTCGCCCTCGCCCTCGCCGCCTGCGTGGCACTGCCCGTGCATGCGCAGACGTCGAGCGAGATGGCCACACTCAATGGCCACGAGTACTCCGATTGGATACATGAACCCGGCAGCAGGTTCAAATGTCCAAACGGCAAGGTGTTGACGGGACGCCAGCACAAAGGCAGCGAGGAAGGCGAAACCCGCTATCGCTGCGCTTTTGCCTGGGTGCGCAACGTACGCCTGACGTTTGCGGACACGGATACTACTCCCAACTTTCCCGAGGGCGAGCCGGGAGACGTAGGAGGGATAGGTGACCATTGGTACGTGGCCCCCATTACCTGGGTCTGGGTAGGTCGCGAGCACGATGGCGACGAGAACGGCCCCACCCGCTACAACATTGCGCAACCCGTGACGGATCGAGGCGAGCGCCTGATCCAGCGATTCGCGGGCGGGTGGCACAGTGCCGGCTACGAGGACGACCACGAGTTCAACTGCCCGGGCGAGAACGAGGTGTTGGTGGGCCGGAACCACCAGGGGGACGAGAAAGGTCCTTCTGCCTACCTCTGCGCCACCCTCTGGACAACACCGCCCGCCACCGGCATCGCCGGCACCATGTCGTTCAGAAACACCGAGACGGAGCAACCGTGCACCATCGACATTCCCAAGTTCACCGGCGGCATCATCGACTACACGCTCACACTGCATAACGATGCAGCGATCTGCCCGAACGACATCCACATGGGGTTCAACCTGACCAACGTGGAATCTTCCGTGCGCATCCTGGTGACCGATGATGATCTGTGCAGAAAAGAGAAAGGCCAGTGGTGGGTCGAGATGCGTACGATGAAGAATCCGACGACCACCAGCCTGGAATTGGGCGTGCGTTTCCCTGAGCTTCTGCTCACCAAACCCGGTATGCCCTACACGCCCGGGTTGCTGGTGCTGGATCGGTACCGCAAGGAAGGCGACACCACCGACCTCACCAAGTCGCTGTCGTGCGTGCGCTTCACCACCTCGGCCTCGCCGCCGACGTCGAGCACCACGACCACCCCACCGCCGCGCTGAACCCCTCGCCTGCCAGGAGTCGACCATGTCTTCTTCATCTGCGGTGCATTCCCGGGCTTTCAATTTCCAGAGCCATGTGCAGCACGGTCCGGACCCGCGCACCGGCCTGTACACCATGTCCCTCGCCGTTCCCGAGCTGAAGTGCAATGCGCTGTGCGGCCCGGTGCTGCCGCTGCGTATCGGCTTCAGCCCGATGACCACGCGCGACATGGGCTTTGGCTTCGGCTGGACCATGAACCTCACCGACTACAACCCGCAGACGAACATGCTCTCGGTGTCCGGCGGCGAAACCTATCACGTGAGTAGCAGCGGCACCACGCCGGTGATTGATGAGAAGAAGCTGGACAACTTCCACTTCCACGTCGACGGCGACGGGTACTACCGGGTGGTGCACAAGGCCGGGCATGTCGAAGTGCTTCGGGAGGGGGGCAGCTCCGACCAGCGGCTGGCGGTACCGGTGCAGTTGATCGACGCGGACGGCCGCACGCTGGACCTTCGCTACACCGACTTCGAAGGCGGCCAGCGCCTGGAGTCGGTGCACGACGCCAGTGGCGAGCTGCTGCGCGTGGTGCGCGAAGGCGCGCAGCGCGTGGAAATGCAGTTCTTTCCCGAGCGGGGTGAGGGGGGAACGCCGCTCTCGCGCTTCATCCTGCAGCTGGACGCGGACCAGTGGGTGCGCAAGATCATCCTTCCGACAGACGAACAGGCCTGCTGGCGACTGAACTACGAGAAGCTCTGGGGCATTGTCTGCATCAACGAACTGTGGACCCCCTCCGGCGCGCACGAGATCATCGAGCACAAAAGCGGCCATGATTTTCCCGGTGGGGAACATGATCCCCTGCCCCGGGTGACCACGCATACCGTGCGCCCCGGCCAGGGCCAACCGCCGCTCAAGGTGACCTATGCCTACAGCCTCGAGAACTTCCTCGGTTACAACGCGCTGGACCACTGGGACGACGACGGCCTGGACAACCTCTACGACCTGGCCGACCCGGACTTCAAGTACACCACCACCACCACGCTCTGCATTGGGGACGAACAGCCGCGCAAGGTGGAGCGCTGGTACAACCGCTTTCACCTGCAGACCAATGAGATCACCCTCCAGGGCACCTGCCGCAAGCGCGAGGTCACCACGCATTTTGCCGACCTGCCCGAGTACCGCACGCTTCCGTTCGACGAGCAGCCGCCGTTCTGCCAGCTGGTACACCGCCGGCAGATCTTCTGGGAGCACACCCAGGACAGCACGAAACAGCTGGAGGAAACCACCGAGACCTGGTACGACGATCATGGCAACCTGCTGCGCACGCTGAAGCCTGACGGCACCGAGGAACTGCAGACCTGGTATGCCGCGGCCGGGGAGGAAGGCTGCCCGAAGGACCCGCAGGGATTCGTGCGCAATCTCAAGTCGCGCACCGTGGTACCGGCTGCCTCTGAGCACGGTGATGCGGCCTCCGTGCACACCGAGCTGACCTATGTGGCCCTGCCGGTGCTGGGCGGCCCGGCGGACGCCACGCACCTGCGCCAGAGTGAGCGTCGCATCACCCAGCCTGGCCGGAGAACAGGCGAACTGATGCACAGCCTCACCGTCTGGCACGAAGACCCGGCCGACACGCTGCGGTTTGGCCGCGCGGAGCGCACCGAGGAGACCCTCAACACACAGTGCAAAACCACGGCCTATACTTACCGGTTACTGGACAACGCCCAGCTCGGCACCCCGGTGCTGGAGATCGTCGAAGCAGTCACCGGGTTCGACGAGACCCACCAGGAGACCCTGGCACAGCACTCCCTGCTCAACGGCGAGGAGATCCTCAGCCGCGACGAGAATGGCGTGGAGATCCTGCACGAATTCGATGCGCTGGGCCGCGTGACCCGCGAAACGGTGGCCCCGGGCACCGACGCCAGCGCCTCGCGCACGTTCACCTATCATCTGGTCGGCGACGGCGCAGAACCGGGCGCCCACGCCTGGCAGGCCATGACCGACGTCAAAGGCATCGAGACCCGTGTCCATCTGGACGGGCTGGCCCGCACGATCCGCCAGGAACAGCGCGACGTCGACAACAGCCCCTCGGCCGGCCTGGACCCGGCGCTGGCACCGTTCCGCGACACCTTCCTGGCGCAGTACGATGGCATGGGCCAGCTGGTCAGCGAAACCACCCTGGACTGGCTGCGTACCGACACCTGCCGGCTCACCACGCAGTACGCCTACGACGACTGGGGCGGCCGCGAGCGGGTGACCGCACCGGACGGCACCACCGTGGTCACGCAGCTGTCGCCCTTCGGCAAGACCGGCAAGGTGATCCACCGCTGGACCGAGAGCAACAGCACGCCGCCGCTGGTCAACAACCGTGAAGTCGAGTTTCTCAACCGATTCAACAAGCCGGAAGTGACCCAGCGCCTGGAGGCGGACGATACCGTTGTGCTGGAGCTGCAGCAGCACTACGACGGCCTGGGCCGCTGCACGCGTTCGCTGGAGCTGTTCGAGGGCGAGGAGCGGGAAACCCGCTACGACTACGACGCCTTCGACCGCTGCGTGCGCACCACCTTGCCGGGGGAAGACGTGATCGAGCAGGCGTTTGCCACGCACAGCTGCGCGGCCCTGCCGGTGAAGATCACGGTGATTCCCGCCAACGACGCCGAGCCCACCGTGGTGGTGGGCGAACAGACCTATGACGGTGTCGACCGGCTGGTCGAACGTCGCGTGGGCGGGCGGACGGAAACCTTCACCTATGCCGCCGGCAGCAGCCGCATCGAGCGCCGGACCACCCCGGCAGGCAAGCACATCGACTACACCTACACGCCCGGGCTGGACGACGCCCCCAGCAGCGTGACCGCGCCCGACGACGGGGCGGCGTACACCTACGACGGCCGAAGCGGCCTGCTGCTGACCGCGCAGAACCAGCGCGGCGGCCTGCGCCGCTATGGGTATCGGCTGGATGGCGCGCTGACCAACGAGGAATGGACGGGGCAGGATGCGCGCACCTACCGCACCGAACACATCGCATCGCGGCTGGGCCGCGGGCTGCAGCGTACGGACACGATCTCGAACGCGCCGGGCACGGCGATGCGGAGCACGCTGGAGTACGACCCGCAGGGGCGCATGACCGCCCACGTGCAAGGCACGGTGCGCGCGGAGATCGCGTACGACGCGTTCGGTCGCATCCTGCAGGTGACCACGCACGACCCGGCGGCGGACAGCACCGTGATCTGTGAACGCGAGTACGACACCTTCAACCGCGAAACCCTGCGTACGTTCACGGCCGCCGGCAGCGAGGTGAAGATCAGCCAGACGTGGCGTGCCGACGACCAGCTCAGCCAGCGCACGCAGACGCGCGATGGCACTGAGGTGCTGGGCGAAACCTTTACCTACGACACGCGGGGCCGTCTGCTGCTGTACCAGTGCACGGGCAGCGAGCCGCCGGTCGACCGCTTCGGCAACCGCATCCGGCAGCAGACCTTCGTGCACGACGCACGCGACAACGTGGCCACCTGCATCACGGTGTTCACCGACGGCAGCCGCGACATGGCCACGTCCACCTTTTCCACCATCGACCCGTGCCAGGTGCTCAGCATCACCCACAGCCACGCGAGCTACCCGGGCACCGAGACCTTCAGTTACGACGCGGACGGCAATCTGGAGGTCGACCCGAAGGGAAACCAACTCAGCTACGACAGCCAGGGGCATCTGGTCGGCGTGAGCAGCCCCGACGGTGCCCGCTCGCTGGCCCGCTACCACTACGACGGGCATGGCGAGCTGGCCAGCATGGAAGACGCGGCCGGCGTGCAGACCGTGCGCTTCTACCAGGGCATGACGCTGCATCATGAGGTGGTGGGTGATGAGCAGCTGCATTACCTGCAGGCCGCCGGTGAACCGCTGGCGCAACAAGGCAGCGCGGCCGCCAGTGCCCCGCGCCTGCTGCTGAGCACCGCCATCGGCACCGTGGTGGCCGCCTGCCATGAGCAGACGCTGAGCATCGCGTCCTACGGTGCGTTCGGCGAGGCGAGCAACGACGACGTGGCGCTGCTCGGCTACAACGGTGAACGGCGCGAGGCGCACGGCTGGTACCTGCTGGGCCGGGGCTACCGTGTCTACAACCCCACGATGATGCGCTTCCACAGCCCGGATTCGGAAAGCCCGTTCGGGGCCGGTGGCCTCAACGCCTACGCGTACTGCAGCGGCAATCCGGTGCGCTACCGCGATCCCACCGGCCATTATCGCGAGGCCCCCGACTACATCTATCCGCAGCCGCAGCCCGAGCAGGGAGGTATGGGTCCGGACTGGCTGAAGTGGGTGCTGGTCGGTGCAGCGGTCGTCGGTATCGCGGCGTCTCTCTACTTTGCCCCCTGGAGTGTGGGCCTGAGCGCACCGCTGGTGGTGACCCTGGTCGGTGTGGGTCTGCAGACAGCGGGACTGGCCATGCAGACCTACGGCATGATCAAGAACGATGCGATGCTGCAGACCATTGGTGGTGGCCTGGGGACCGCGGGCGGCTTGATGAGCATGGTCGGGTCCATGTGGGCGTCGGCCCGACTCGCACATGCGGCGGCAGAAAAGGCCAGGTTCGTCAAGAACTTCGCGAAAGCGGTCGAAGCGGTGAAGAACGCGAATCCCGGTGCCAATGCCGCCAAGTTCAACAACTTCGCCAATGGTGCCTCTGGCCTCGACAAGGAAACGTCGTTTGCCAACCTGGCTGCGATGGTTCGGCAGCCCGCCACCCCGCTGCAGCCGCCACCCAGCTCCCTCACTACGCAGGTGGCCGCCACCACGCCACCGCCAACGCCGAGCACGCCGCCACAATCTCCGCAAACCTCGAGCCGCGTACCGCCGCAGACCGCACCTGCCGCGCAGGCAGAGCCAAGCCGCACAACCGGCAAAACCGCGCGTCCTCCGGTGCAGCCTGACGCTGACATTGATCTGGTTACCCAAATGAAGAACAGGCTCGATGAGCCAAACCGGTTCGCAACGGGCAACAAGGGGAGCGCCAACAAGCTCTACACCACGGGACACCGCGCGTACGAGAATCCGACCGGGTAGCGCCGGCCGTTGGCCGGCCCTCGGTGCACCAAGGGCAAACCAACACTGCGTGACACAACGGCTTCTTTACCCGCCGGCCTGTTCCCGCTCCGGTATACACAACAAAATACCGCGCGGGTTGTACTCCACGGGCACATGCGTCCCCACCGACATCAGGAACTCATGCAACCACATACCACGCAGCCGCAGGCTGGGCACCAGAGGATCGCCGGGTTCCCACTCAACGTTGTCGTGATCCAGCGAATGCACCATCACGCTTTTGGGCTTGCGCCAGTGCTGCTTGTGCTTGCGGCGCTTGGAGATCGGTTTTTTGGTCATGGTCAGGCTCCTGTAGAGAGCTCCCTCGCCGGATGGCGAGGGAGTCGGGAGGCTGAAAACCGGACAACTTACGGCGCGACGTATTTCCTTGAGGGGTCTTTTATTTCGTCACCCTCCCGACGCATGTTACGAGGCGTTTTTAGTTGCCGGATTTTCAGGTCCGAGACCACACCATGCGCGCATCGAAGACGTGATGGAAATCGATGGCGCGCGCCGATTCTAGCGAGTTGACGGACGCGGCACACAATTGGTGTCGTGATTGGACCGAAGTTGTGCGGATGGCCTGTTCAGCGTCATGCGATGTCGTAAGCGTCCAGTGCTTCATTCTGGAATGGACGTCTCGATTCGCGTGGAGAGCAGCTGGCCAGAAGCGTCAAACCGGGCGTCACGCCGCGCGGTGCGGATCGCAGCCGACGCAGAGCACGCCTTCGCTTCTTTCCCTGCGTTACCGAGCGCGGAATCGTTCACGGCGGTCGTTTGGGAACCGACCCTACCCCCGGTCGTGACGCGCCACGCGCGCCATAGCGGTGCCGACCGCAATCCGCGTAGTGATGCGCCATGCGCGTCATCGCGGTGCCTGCAACACCCGACGAACAGGATGCGAGCCGCGTGGATTGGAAGTGTCGTGGACGCCACGCAACGCGTGGCGTTACTCGAGGTGGAGCCCGCCATCCCGCAGCCGATAGCTGCGATGCACAATCCCATCGGGCAGTTCGTCATGGGTGATCATCACCAGACTGCGCCCGCCCAGCGCAGCCACCATGTCGTGCAGCAGCGCCTGCGCGGTGTCCACGTCCAACCCTTCGGTCGGTTCATCCAGCAACAACACCGGTGCCTCACGCAGCAACGCACGCGCCAGCGCCAAGCGCCGTGCCTGCCCGGCCGACATCGTCGCGCCGTTCTCGCCCACCCACGCGTTCAAGCCGCCAATGCGGCGCGCCCACTCCGCCAAACGCACATCGGCCAACACCGCCCACAGCCGCGCGTCATCGGCCTGCGCATCGCCCAGCCGCAGGTTCTCCGCCACCGTGCCAGCGAACACCGGTGCGTTCTGCGGCAACCACGCCATCTGCCGGTGCCATTCGGCCTGCGCAACCTCGCGGATGTCCACGCCACCGAACAGCACGCGCCCCTGGTCCGGATCCCACAAGCGCAGCAGCAACGACGACAACGTGGTCTTGCCACTGCCGCTGTCACCCCGCAGCGCGATGCGCTCGCCGGGCTGCACCTGCAGGTTCACGCCCTGCAGCAGCGCCCTGCCCTGCCCCGGCCAGCTGAACTGCACGTCCTGCAGTTCCAGCACCGCCGCAGCCGACGGCACTGCCACCGGTTCCGCCGCGTCCGCTACGCCCGTCGGCTGGTCGACAATGTTTTCCAGCCGCGCCGCCGCCACCCGTCCGCTCAACCACGACTGCCACGCCAGCCCGATGCCGGCCCACAGTTCGATCAACGCCACGGTGAGAAACACCAGCGCCGCCGCATAGGCCGCGTCCACCCGACCCTGCTCAAACGCGAGCAGCGCCAGCCAGAGCATCGCCACCAGCCCGACCGAGGCGCACACCCCGTGCAGCGCATTGCCGGCGACCAGCCGCAGACGCCGACGCCGGTCGCGCGAGCGCAACTGCTTGGCGGCCACGGTCACCCGCTGCCGCCAGTAATCCCGCGCCTGCAGCGCGGTGAGATCGGCCGCGCCTTCCAGTCCTTCGAAGGCATTGGCGCGCAGCTGCGCGCGGTGCAGTGCACGGTCCTGCTCGTGCGCGTCCGCGCCGCGTACGGTGAACCACGGCACCCCCACGCCGATGACCAGCGCCAGCACCGCCAGCAGCAGCGCTGCCGGCGGATGGATCAGCGCCGCCGACCCCACCGCCGCCAGCGAAACACCGCCGAGGGCGATCAACGGGCCGATCGCCCGCACCAGCAGCCCGTCCACCTCGCCGATGTCGCTCAACAACCGCGCCAGCAGTTCACCGGTACGCACGCCGGCCAGCTTTGCCGGAGCCAGCGGCAGCGCACGGCGGAAAAACCACACGCGCAGGTCGCGCGCGATGCGCAGGGTGACGTCGTGACCGACCAGCTTCTCGAAATAGCGCGAGGCAATGCGCGCCATGGTCAGCCCACGGATACCGGCAGACGGCGAGAAGAAGTTGAACCCGCTGCCCAGCCCGGCCGCGCCGGCCAGCGCGGCCGCGGTGAGGAAACCACCCGACAGCCCCAACAGCGCGGTGCCGGCCAGCATCGTGGTCCAGAGCAGCAGCACGGTGAGCAGCAGCCGGCCCTTGTGGCGGGCGAATACCTGCTTCAAACCCTCGGCGCGTTGGGCACTCATGCCTGCACCTCCTGCGTGCGAGCCTGCAGCGTTTCCAGCACCAGCCGCGTATCGGCCCACTGCATCACCACCTCACTGTGCGTGGCGACCACCACGGCACGATCGCGCGCAAAGGCGGCCAGCGTCTGCAGCAGGGCGGCTTCGGTCTCCGGGTCGAGGAACGCAGTTGGCTCATCCAGCAGCAGCACCTGCGGGTCGCGCAGCAGCAGCCGCGCCAGTCCGATGCGCCGCGCTTCACCGCCGGACAGGCCAAACCCACGTTCGCCGATCACGGTGTCCAACCCCTGCGGCAGCGCGCGCGCGAAGCGCATCACCTGTGCGGCTTCGGCCACGGCCTGAAGGCGTGCATCAGTCGCACCGGGATCGGCCAGGCGCAGGTTGTCGGCAATGCTGCCGTGGAACAGGTACGGGCGCTGGCCGGCATACCCCACCTCCAGTCCGGGCCGCAGCACGATGCTGCCATCGCGCGGCGGCAACCAGCCGGCCAGCGCTTCCAGCAGCGTGCTCTTGCCGCTGCCGCTGGGGCCGACCAGGGCGAGTCGTTGCCCGGCTTCCAGCTGGAACGAGAGCCCATCGATCACATCGTGCGGGGCCCCCAGCGGACGCAGCACCAGGTTCTTCACCACGACGGGCGCGGCATGCAGTTCCTGCAGTTCGGGTGCCCGCGCAGCGGGCGCCGCCACGACCGGCGCCTCGCCGGGCAGTTCGCCCAGCAGCCGCTCCACTTCCGCCGCCGCGGCCAGCGCATTGGCGCGGTCGTGGTAATGCGCGGCCAGCCGCCGCAGCGGCGCGTAGAACTCGGGGGCCAGCAGCAGGCAGAACATGCCCGCGCCCAGCGTCGGCACCGTGGCGTGCAGCGACATCAGGCCGAGATAGCTCAGGCCCAGGTACAGCGCGACCATGGCCACGCTGACCGAGGCGAAGAATTCCAGCACGGTGGATGAGAGGAAGGCGATGCGCAGCACTTTCATGGTGCGCTCGCGTACGCCTTCGGCGGCGGCCTCCACGCCGGCAAGTTCGGCCTCCCCGCGGCCATACAGGCGCAGCAGGCCCAGCCCCTTGATGCGGTCGGCGAAGTGCCCGCTCATGCGCGCCAGTTCGCCCAGCTGGGCGCGGCCGGCCGCTTCCGCGCCCCAGCCGACCAGCATCATGAAGAACGGCACCAGCGGTGCGGTGAAGATCAGGATCAGCGCGACCACCCAGTCCACGTACGCCACCGCGATGGCAATCAGCAGCGGCACCACCACCACTTCGATGCGCACCGGCTGGTAGCCGCTGTAGTAGTTCTCCACCGCGTCGGCATGGGCCAGCATCAGCTCGCCCAACTCACCCGTGCGCTGCTGGCGCAACCACAACGGTCCCCGCCCCAGCAGCCGGGTGTACACCCGCTCGCGCAGGGTCAGCCGTGCGGCATCGGCCACCTCGCCGGCGGCCGCCTGGGTGGCGCTGCCCAGCAGCGCGCGCACCACCAGCACGGCCAGCAGCCCCAGCAGCACCGGCGTGGCCTGGGCCAGCGGACGGTGTTCCACCAGGACGGCCTGGATCAGCCAGGCAATGGCGGCGGCCTGGCCGATCAGCAGCGCCCCGGACGTACAGATGCACAGAGCGGCCAGCCGTTGCCGGCCCCGAACTGTGACGGCAAGCCCATTCAGCCATGCCAGACGCTGGCGGCGCAGGGTGGACGTCTCGATGGGGGGCGCTTCGGGGGGTATGCTCAAAATGGATCACTGGCGGCCGCAAGGAGTTGCAAGACAGTGTAATCGGGTCCGGCATACGCTCCCGGTGCGGCATGCGGTCGCAGGAGGGATGCCCAGCTTCCGCCACCCTGAATGCCGCTTCATTGATCTGAATCAAGGCTCGTAGAAGTTGCCGGTCACAGAATTCATCCCGTAGACCCCCCTTCCCGCCACCCCAAAACGGCAAAACCCCCCAACGAGGTAGCCAGGCCATGATTGATTCGACAGTCGTAGAGCTGTCGCGGCTGCAATTTGCTTTGACCGCGATGTACCACTTCCTATTTGTTCCCCTCACGCTTGGCCTGTCCTTCATGGTGGCCATCATGGAAAGCGTGTACGTCATGACCCGCAAACAGGTCTGGCGTCAGATGACCCTGTTCTGGGGCACGCTGTTCGGCATCAACTTCGCCATCGGTGTCGCAACCGGCCTGGTGATGGAGTTCCAGTTCGGCATGAACTGGTCGTACTACAGCCACTACGTGGGTGACATCTTCGGTGCGCCGCTGGCCATCGAGGGCCTGATGGCATTCTTCCTGGAAGCCACCCTGATCGGCCTGTTCTTCTTCGGCTGGAAGCGGCTGAGCCCGGTCAAGCACCTGGCGGTGACCTGGTTCATGGCGCTGGGCACCAACCTGTCGGCGGTGTGGATCCTGATCGCCAACGGCTGGATGCAGAACCCCACGGGTGCGGTGTTCAACCCGGAAACCATGCGCATGGAAGTGGTGGACTTCGCCGCCGTGCTGTTCAACCCGGTCGCGCAGGCCAAGTTCGTGCACACGGTGAGCGCCGGCTACGTGACCGGTGCGATCTTCGTGATGGGCATCAGCGCCTTCTACCTGCTGCGCAACAAGCACAAGGACATGGCGCGCCGTTCGTTCGCGGTGGCGGCGGCGTTCGGCCTGCTGTCTTCGCTGAGCGTGGTGGTGCTGGGTGACGAGAGCGGCTATGCCGCCAGCGAACACCAGAAGATGAAGCTGGCCGCGATTGAAGCGATGTGGGAAACCGAGCGTGCCCCGGCCGACTTCACCGCCTTCGGCATTCCGAACCAGGCCACGCAGAGCAATGACTTCGCGATCAAGATTCCCTATGTGATGGGCCTGATTGCCACGCGCTCGTTGAACCAGCCGATTCCGGGCATTCTGGAGCTGGTGGAACGTGCCGAACACCGCATCAAGGGCGGTCAGCTGGCTTACGGCGCGCTGGAGCGCATCCGCAAGGACAAGAACGACGTTGAAGCGCGTGAAATGTTCGACCGCCACTGGCAGGACCTGGGTCATGGCCTGCTGCTGAAGCGCTACCGCGATGACATCCTCAACGCCACCCCGGAAGAGATTTCCAAGGCGGCGATGGATACGGTGCCGCGCGTGGCCCCGCTGTTCTGGACCTTCCGCATCATGGCGGCGCTGGGCTTCTACCTGATCGCCTTCTTCGCCCTGGCCTTCTACTACTCGTGCCGCAACACCTTCCACGAGAAGCGTTGGTTCCTGAAGCTGGCGGTGTGGAGCATTCCGGCCCCGTGGATCGCGATTGAATGCGGCTGGTTCGTGGCCGAGTACGGCCGCCAGCCGTGGGCGGTGGACGGCGTGCTGCCGACCTTCTACGCCGCGTCGGGCCTGGCCCTGCACGAAATCCTGACCACGCTGGCGGTGTTCACCATCACCTACACGATTCTGCTGGTGATTGAAGTGAAGCTGATGCTGAAGGCGATCCGTACCGGTCCGGCCGACATCCTTCCTTCGCTGCAGCCCGACCGCAAGCCGATTACCCCCATTGCCGCCGCACCGGCTTCCGGTCAGGCATAAGGCAGGAGACACACCATGGAAATTCTTGGACTTGATTACACCACGCTGCGCGTGATCTGGTGGCTGCTGCTGGGCATCCTGCTGGTGGGCTGGGCGGTGATGGACGGCTTCGACCTGGGCGTGGGCACCCTGCTTCCGTTCGTGGCGAAAACCGATGAAGAGCGCCGGCTGGTGATCAACACTGTCGGCCCGGTGTGGGAAGGCAACCAGGTGTGGCTGGTGCTGGGCGGTGGTGCGATCTTCGCCGCCTGGCCGCCGCTGTATGCGGTGAGCTTCTCGGGCTTCTACCTGGCGATCTTCGCCATGCTGTTCGGCCTGATCCTGCGTCCGGTGGGCTTCAAGTACCGCAGCAAGATGCCCAGCCAGCGCTGGCGCAACAACTGGGACTGGGTGCTGTTCGTGGGCGGCCTGCTGCCGGCACTGATTTCCAGCGTGGCGGTGGGCAACGTGCTGCTGGGCGTGCCGTACCACTTCGATGACAGCATGCGCATCTTCTACACCGGCACGTTCTTCGGCCTGCTGACTCCGTTCGCGTTGATTGCCGGCCTGGTGGGCGTGTGCATGATGGTGTCGCACGGTGCAGCGATGCTGGTGCTGAAGACTGACGGCCCGGTGGCGGAACGTTCGGCGCGCTACGGCAGCATTGCCGCGATCCTCAGCTTCGTGCTGTTCGCCGCGGCCGGCGTGTGGGTGGCGTTCGGCCTGCCGGGCTACCAGATCACCTCGCAGGTGGTGACCGACGGCCCGACCAACCCGCTGCTGAAGACGGCAGAGATCGGTGCGGCGGCTGGCGGCTGGATGCGCAACTACAGCAGCATGCCGTGGACCTGGATCTTCCCGGTGCTGGGCCTGGGCGGTGCGCTGGCCAGCGCGGTGCTGCTGCGCAAGCGTCGTGGCATGGCGGCCTTCCTGGCCTCGGGTAGCTCGATTGCCGGCATCATCCTCACCGTGGGCTTTGCGATCTTCCCGTTCCTGCTGCCCTCCAGCAGCCAGCCCAGCGGCAGCCTGACGGTGTGGGACAGCTCGTCCAGCCAGCTGACGCTGTTCATCATGCTGGTGGCGACGATCATCTTCCTGCCGATCATCCTGGCCTATACCAGCTGGGTGTACCGGGTGATGAAGGGCAAGACCACGGCCGAAGACATGGCCGACAACCCGAACGCATATTAAGGAGATCGAACATGTGGTATTTCGCCTGGATTCTCGGCACCGGCCTGGCTTCGGCTGCGGCCATCCTCAACGGCATGTGGTTCGAAGCCCGCGAGCAGGGCACGGCCGATTGATGTGAAATAAAACTTGCCGGCAAGGTCTTCACACCGTATCCTTGTCGGCTCCTTCGGGGTGTAGCTCAGTCTGGTAGAGCGCTACGTTCGGGACGTAGAGGTCGCAGGTTCGAATCCTGTCTCCCCGACCACTTCGGTGGTCGCATTGAAGCCTGAAGCCACTGCTTCAGGCTTTTTTGTCGAAGCGAGAGGCACCCCTTGCCGCCCAAGGGGGATGCCGATACAATAGGCGGCTCCTTACGGGGTGTAGCTCAGTCTGGTAGAGCGCTACGTTCGGGACGTAGAGGTCGCAGGTTCGAATCCTGTCTCCCCGACCACTCAGTGGTCACATCAAGCCTGGAAGACGAACGTTTTCCGGGTTTTTTTGTGCCTGCAATTCCGACGCCGGCCGGGCAGAACCCGGCGCTACGGGTGTCGGGTAAAATAGGCCATGAATCACACCCCCTCACCTTCGTCGTCCCTGCTGCAGGGACGCGTGCTCGCGTTCGCCGCCATTCTGCTGGCCGCCTTCAATCTGCGCACCGCGGTGACCTCGATCACCCCGCTGCTCGACCACCTCGGCCAGACCTTCAGCTTCGGCACCACCTTCACCGGCGTGCTCGGCATGCTGCCCAGCGCCGCGTTTGCCGTGTTCGGCATGGCCACGCCGATGCTGGCCCGCCGTTTGGGGCTTGAGCGCACCGCGTTGCTGGCGATGGGCCTGGCGGCGGTCGGGCTGGTGCTGCGCTCCTGCTCCGTGGGCGTGCTCAGCCTGCTGTTCGGCTCCATCGTCGCGCTGGCCGGCATGGGCATCGGCAATGTGGTGGTGCCGCCGCTGGTGAAGCGCTACTTCGCCAACCGGGTCGGCACCGTGAGCACGCTCTATATCACCGTGCTGCAGCTGGGCACCATGCTGCCGGCCCTGCTCGCCGTGCCGCTGGCCGAACAGGCCGGCTGGCGGGTTTCGCTCGGCATCTGGTCGCTGCTGGCGGTGGCCGCCGCCCTGCCCTGGATGCTGCTGGCGCGCCGCCGCCCGCACCCGGACCCGCTGGAGCCGGCTGCAGATGCGAACGCCGCCCCGCACGGCAAGGTGTGGCGGACGCCGCTGGCCTGGGGTATGACCCTGATGTTCGGCATGACCTCGCTGATGACCTATTCGATGTTCACCTGGCTGCCGCGCATCGTGGTGGAAGCCGGGGCCTCGCATGCGTTCGGCGGGTTGATGGTGGCGGTGTTCGCCGCGCTGGGCGTGCTGCCGTCGCTGACCATGCCGGCGCTGGCGGTCCGGTTGCGTAATCCGTTCCCGCTGGTGCTGATCGGCGTGGGCGCGTTTGTGATCGCGTTTGCGGGGTTGTTGTTCGCGCCGATGAAGGCTCCCTGGTTGTGGGTGGGGTTGCTGGGGGTGGGGCCTTCGACCTTCCCGTTGGCGTTGACGCTGATCAACCTGCGTACGCGGACGCCGGCCGGGTCGGCCGCGTTGTCGGGGTTCATGCAGGGCGTGGGGTATTCCTTCAGTTGTCTGGGGCCGTTCCTGTTCGGATGGCTGCATGAGATGAGTGGCGCGTGGTATCTGCCGTTCGGCTTCCTGGCGGTGTGCCTTGTGGTGTTGTTGACGGCCTCGTGGGTGGCCTGCAAGCCGCAGAAGCTGGAAGACCAGTGGTGATCCAGCACCACGAGGACACGCATGGCGTGTCCCTACGCGGGTCGCACGGGCGTAGTGACACGCCATGCGTGTCACCGCGGTGCCCGATCCAAGCGACACCGTAAAGAATGCCGCACCTCCGCCGATATCCAGCATTGCACGCCCCCTCTACACACACCGTGCGCATCACCTGACGTAGCGTGTCCAAAACTGACCTGAGTGGCAGGTCAGTGCCAAACGACGAACCGGGACCGCCCTCAGGGTCCCGACATGCTGAACCGTTTCAGGGTGTACAGACCCCCGGAACTGCGCCGTGGCGGCGGCCGGAAGGTCTTGTTTATCAACAAGTTGAAAGAATTTCCGCGCTCGCTGGCCGATTCGCGGACTACCTTCCGTGTGTTAACGATTTGTAGACAAATGAGAAATCGGGCAGGATTGGCATGTGATGTGCGTCACATTTTTCGCACACCATTTTCTTTGAAAGGACGCTCCGGGGGCTCCATGTACAACCATAGGCCGCTGACGCTCGCCGTCAGCCTGGCATGCGCCACGCTTTGCCTTTCCACCACCGCAACGGCCGCGACCCGCGCCGAGCACCTGGCGGAAATCAGTCAGTACCGCGACCAGGCCCATTGGCTGGACGCGCTGGCCGCGATCGAACGCGCACAGCTCGACAACCCGAACGACGACCTGCTGTTCCGCCTGCAGGTGCTGACCCTGGCCGATATCGGCAACGCACACCGCGCGTGGCAGCTGTACCAGCAGCGCCCGGACTTGTTCGATGCCGAACAGAAGCAGCGCTTCGAAGCCAACTACCTGGCCAAGCGGGTGGGCTGGAGCCTGGCCTACGGGGCGAGCGAAGACACCCGCCTGGACGAGGCCGAAGCCGCCTTGGCGCTGATGGACCGCACGCTGCAGCGTGAAGGGCTGACCGCGCAGACCGCGCCGCTGCGCGTGCGCTATGACCGCCTGATCCTGCTCAACCGCCTGGCCCACCACACCCAGGTGCGCGACGAGTACCGTGCATTGGTGGCGGAAGGCCACCCGATTCCGGATTACGTAAAGGCAGCCGTCGGCGATTCGCTGATGGCCACCCAGCACCCGGGTGAAGCGATTCCCCTGCTGGAAGCCGCACTCAAGGCCGACCCGTCGCAGACCGAAGCGCATTCCGAGCTGGCCTATGCCTATCTGGAAGACGAACAGCCCACCGAGGCGATCAACCTGCTGAAGAAGTGGTCGGCTGCCGAGCCGGCGTGGCGCTGGGCCAATGGTGCGCGTGCGCCCTACCCCAACTGGCCGCGCTACGAAGCCGACCTCAACCTGGCGATGGTGCGCGCCTACACCGGCGACCTGCCGACCGCACAGCGCGACCTGGAAGCGATGCTGGAGATTGCCCCCGGCAACGGCGGCACCCAGTCTTCGCTGGGCAACGTGTACATGATGCGCGGCTGGCCGCGTCGCGGCCTGGAACGCTATGGCATGGCCACCACGCTGGACCCGCGTGACGTGTCGGCGCGCATTGGCCAGATCGACGCCTATGGCGAACTGCAGCGTGACGACCTGGCCCGGCCGATCCACGACCAGCTGCTGGAGGCCTACCCCAACCAGCCCTCCGTGCAGCGCATGGAGCGGGGCTGGCGCGCACGCCGTGGCTGGCTGCTGCATGCCTATGCCGAGGGCGGCCGCAGCGAGGGCGGTGGCGGTGCCTCGCCGCTGGGCAACAACGACGGCAAATATGGATTGGAGGTGCAGTCGCCGCTGCTGGACGACCGCTGGCGCGTGGTGGCCTTCGCCGACCGCCGCAGCGTGGACTTCCAGGACCAGACCATCCGCCCGCTGCGGCTGGGCCTGGGCACGCGCTACCGGTTCGGCCAGCTGGACGCGGAAGCCTTCGTCAACCGCGCCAATGACCACATCGGCGACACCGGACTGAGCGGCGGCGTGGGCTGGCAGTTCAATGACCGCTGGCACGCCGGCATCACCGCCGCGCGCAATGACGCCGACGCCTCGATGCAGGCCCGCGTGGCCGGGATCACCGCCGACAGCGTGGCGGTGGCGGTGGACTACCACCGCAACGAGCGCTTCCAGTGGAGCATTGGCGGCAGCCAGTACCGCTACGACGACGGCAACCGCCGCGACACCGTGACCAGCAGCGTGGCGCAGCGCCTGCTCACCCGCCCGACCGTGCTGGTGGACGGCCTGGGCAGCGTGTACGCCAGCCACGGCAGCCTGGACGACGTGCCCTACTTCAATCCGTCCGAAGACCGTTCGGTGGAGATCGGGCTGCGCGTGGACCAGCAGCTGTGGCGGCATTACGAGCGCCACTTCCGTCATCGCTTGACGGTCTCGCTCGGCAACTACTGGCAGCAGGGCTACGGCAGCGCCCTGATTCCCTCGGCCGAGTACCGGCACGAGTGGCAGCTGGCCGACGGCCGCATCTTCGAATACGGCGTGAGCTGGTCGCGACCGGTCTACGACGGACAACGTGAACGACACATCGGCTTCGATGCCGGTCTGCGCTGGGGGCAATGAGATGCGACACATGGACTTGAAGCGCTTCATCACCATCACCCTGCTGGCGCTGCTGGCGGTGCTGGGCAACGCGCAGGCACAACCGGTGCCGGCACAGCTGCCCGCACGCGTGCTGGATTCGGCTGACAACGGCCTGCTGGTGCTGAGCTACCACGACATCCGCGACGACGTGGCGATCAAGGGCGACCCGGACGCCTATGCGGTCAGCACGCAGAACTTCGCCGCGCACCTGGACTGGCTGTCGGCGCATGGCTACCACCCGGTGTCGCTGTCGCAGCTGATCACGGCGTCCAAGGGCGGCGCGCCGCTGCCGCCCAAGCCGGTGTTGCTGACCTTCGACGACGGCCTGCGCAGCGTGTACACCAAGGTGTTCCCGCTGCTGCGCGCCTACAACTACCCCGCGCTCGTGGCGGTGATCACCGACTACGTGGACATGGCCCCGGGCCGCACCATCGACTACGGCTACCGTCCGTTCGGCCACGACGACTTCCTGACCTGGGCGCAGCTGCGCGAGATGCAGCGCAGCGGGCTGGTGGAACTGGCCAGCCACACCGACAACCAGCACCACGGCGTGCAGTCCAATCCGCAGGGCAACCAGACCCCGGCGGTGATTACCCGTACCTACTTCCCGGCCACCGGGCAGTACGAGACCGCGCAGCAGTATGAGGCCCGTCTGCGCACCGACCTGGCGCTGAGCGTGAAGCGCATCCAGGACAACGTCGGGGTGAGCCCGAAGGCGATCGTGTGGCCGTATGCGGCCTACAACGCGCTGAGCAACAGGATTGCCGAAGACCTGGGCATGCCGGTGTCGTTCGACCTGGAAGGCCGCAGCACGCCGGTGACCGCCGACCTGCACGGGCTGGCGCGCCTGCTGGTGACCGGCAACCCGACCATCACCAACCTGGCCTACGAACTGCGCCGCGACGTGGAGCGTGACGGCGTGCGTGCGCTGCAGATCGACCTGGACGCGGTGTACGACGCCGACCCGGTGCAGCAGGGCAAGAACCTGGACGCATTGATCGAACGCGTGAAAACGGTGGGTCCCACCCACGTGTTCCTGCAGGCGTTCGCCGACCCGGACGGCAATGGCTCGGCCGATGCGCTGTACTTCCCGAACCGTCACCTGCCGATGCGCGCGGACCTGTTCAACCGCGTGGCGTGGCAGCTGAAGACGCGCGCCGGGGTGAAGGTGTACGCGTGGCTGCCGGTGCTGGGCTATGAGCTGAAGGACCCGGCGATCCGCAAGGCGCTGGCGATTGAAAGCCCGGAAAGCGATGGCATCTTCCGCCTGGACTTCACCAACCCGAAGGTGCGTCACATCATTGACGACATCTACGAAGACCTGGCGATCAACTCGTACTTCGAAGGGCTGCTGTTCCACGACGACGCCTATATCCGCGACACCGAACTGGGCAACCTGCCGCAGGAAGGTACGGACGGCGCGCGCACCCAGGCACTGATCGACTTCACCCTGGAACTGCGCAACGCCGCGCAGCGCTGGCGGCCGAAACTGGCCACGGTGCGCAACCTGTACGCGCAGCCGGTGCTGCAGCCGCAGAGCGCGAGCTGGTTCGCGCAGCGCCTGGATCTGTTCAACCAGGCGTATGACCACACCGCGCTGATGGCGATGCCGTGGATGGAAGGCAGTCGCAACCCGGAGAAGTGGCTGGACCGGCTGGTGGTGGCGGTGCGTGCGCACGACCCGCAGCTGAGCCAGACCATGTTCGAACTGCAGACCGTGGACTGGCGCACGCAGAAGCCGATTCCCGGCGAACGCCTGCGCGCGCAGATCCGTCGGCTGCAGGCGCAGGGCGTGCGCCACTTCGCCTGGTACCCGGACGACTTCATTGCCGGCAAGCCGTCGACCAAGGACGCGCGTGCGGCAATGTCGACGCGCAACTTCCCCTATCCGGAGAAGTAAGGAGGACCCGTCATGCATCCCTTCGTCTACATACTCTTCCAGTTCGCCTTCTTCTACCCGATGGTGATGGCGTTCTTCTGGATGTCCGGTGGGCTGTACTACTTCTTCCGCCGTGAGCGCAAGGCGCGTGATCGCGACAACCCGCCGCCGATGGCGGAGTACCCGTTCGCTTCACTGCTGATTCCCTGCCACAACGAATCGGACAACCTGGACGACACCATTGGCGCGGCGCTGGCGCAGAACTATCCGGACTTCGAGGTGATCGCCATCAACGATGGCAGCCGCGACGACACCGGCGCGCGCCTGGACGCGCTGGCCGCACAGCACCCGCGCCTTCGCGTTGTGCACCTGGACCGCAACCTGGGCAAGGCCAATGCCCTGCGCATGGGTGCGCTGGCGGCGCGTTCGGAGTACCTCATCTGCATCGACGGCGACGCGATGCTGGAGGAGTACGCGATGCACTGGATGGTCTGGCACCTCACCTCCGGCCCGCGCGTGGGCGCGGTGACCGGCAATCCGCGCATCCGCAACCGCTCCACCCTGCTGGGCCGCCTGCAGGTGGCCGAGTTCTCCTCGATCATCGGCATGATCAAGCGCGCGCAGCGCGTGTACGGCCGCATCTTCACCATTTCCGGGGTGATTGCCGGGTTCCGCCGGACCGCCCTGCACCGCATCGGCTACTGGGCCGACGACATGGTGACCGAGGACATCGACATCAGCTGGCGCCTGCAGCTGGATCACTGGGACATCCGCTACGAGCCCAACGCGCTGTGCTTCATCCTGATGCCGGAAACCCTGAAGGGCCTGTGGCGGCAGCGCCTGCGCTGGGCCCAGGGCGGCGTGGAAGTGCTGCTGCGGCACGGCCGCTCGCTGTTCAACTGGCGCAAGCGGCGCATGTGGGGGGTGCTGCTGGAGTACATCCTGAGCGTGTTCTGGGCCTACACCATGCTGGCGATCGTGGTGCTGTGGGCTTTGGGCAAGTTCATGCCGCTGCCCAACGAGCTGTACATCGCCACGCTGCTGCCGCAGTGGCACGGCGTGATCCTGGCGCTGGTGTGCCTGCTGCAGTTCGCCAGCAGCCTGATCATCGACCGCCGTTACGAAACACATATTGGACGCAACTACTTCTGGGTGATCTGGTACCCGATGGCGTACTGGCTCATCAGTCTGTTCACGACCCTGGTGGCCCTGCCCAAGACGCTGTTGAAGCGCCGTGGCAAGCGGGCCGTGTGGGTCAGTCCTGACCGGGGAATCAAATGAACGCCAAGCCCAAATCCACCCGCCGCTTCGACTCGCGGCTGATCCGCAAGTCGCGCCAGCAGCCGCGCCTGCAGCGTACCGCCTGGGGCTTTGTCACCCTGGCCTTCTGGGGCTTCTACTTCTACCTGTGGGCCCCGCTGGTGACCGCCATTTCCTGGCTGCTGGGCGGCCACCTGGCGTTCCTGCAGTTGTATGAGTACAAGCAGAGCATCGACCCGTTCCTGGTCATCGCCCTGCCGATCATCCTGGTGTGCACGGCGGTGCTGCTGATCGCGTGGGCCGAGTACAACCGCTTCCGCTTCGCCGGCAAGGAGCGGCGCAACCCGCGCCAGGACGTGACCCGCGAGGAGATGGCCCGCGACCTCGGAGCCAGCCCGGCGCTGGCCGCCGAGCTGCTGGCCGGCAAGGCGGTCACCCTGCACATGGACGACCACGCCCGCCCGGTGGGCCTGAGCCACCAGGGTCTGGCCGAGGCTGAACCGGCCGCCCGGTTGGCCTGATTCGCCTGCGGGATCCCGACGGACGCGCATGGCGCGTCCCTGCAACGATGAATGGCCGCTTTCCTCTGCAAACGGCGTATGCTGCTGTTGGGGAGACACCCGCCCGCACATCCATGTGAGGGCATTTCCATGTCATTCGTCGAAAATCTGATCGATCAGGTCGCCCGGGCCACTGGCCTCGGTGACAACACCCGCAAGTTCGTCGGGGTCCTGGCCAGCTACATCTTCAGCCGGCCAGACGGGTTCAAAGGCTTCCAGAAACTGTTCCAGAAGGCCGGGGTGGGAGGCATTTTTGACTCCTGGAAGAGTGGCAGCCCCAGCATGCGCGACATCAGCCCTGCCCAGATCCAGAACATCCTGGGTGACACCACGCTGGGAGACATCGCGCAGAAGGCCGGCGTACCCAAGACGCTGATGGGGTCTGCCATCGCGGGTGCCCTGCCGCTGCTGGTGCGCACACTGACCGCCGGCGGGAACGAGCCCAACGGCATCCCGGCGTCACTGGCGGGCCTGGCCGGCAACCTCGACTGGAACACCCACAGCAAGGTCACCCAGCTGCGCGGCAACCGCAGACGCGGCAGCTTCTGGCGCTGGCTGCTGCCGATCCTTGCCCTGCTCGCGCTGGCCTACTGCGGCTGGCATATGCGCGGCAAGTCGCCACCGGTGGGCACGCCCGCCGCGGCGACGGCCCCCGTGGCGACCACCGACGGCACGGCACAATCGGTGGGTGCGCCCACGTTCGCGTTCCAGAACAGCGGAGGCAAGGTGGACGTGAGCGGCACGCTGGCCACCGCGGCCGAGAAGTTCCAGTTGCTGGATGCGCTGAAGTCCACCTTCGGCAGCGACAACGTGAGTGCCCGCTTCGACGTGGATGCCAGCGTCAAGCCCGCCTCCTGGCTGGATCGCTTCAAGGCGATGCTGCCCAGCTTGAAAGCCGATGGCCTGAAGTTCGCCTTCAACGGCGACGCGGTGAAGCTGGACACCACCGCCCTGCCTGAAGCCGAACGCGTGGCGGTCAGTTCGCTGTTCCAGAAGGAACTGCCTGACGTGAAACTCGAAGGGCGGTTCGATCGCGGTGTGGAAGCCATCAACGAACTGAAGGCCGGCTACAGCGCCAAGGAGCTCACTGCGGCGCTGAACCAGACCACGGTGCTGTTCGACACCGGGTCCGCCAGGATCACCCCCAGCAGCGCCGACGTCATCCGCCTCGCCGCCGAGGCGATCCAGGGTGCACCCGCCGGCACGCGGGTGGAGATAGGCGGGCACACCGACAGCCAGGGGGATGCATCCGGCAACCAGATCCTGAGCGAGAAGCGTGCCCGGGCCGTGGAGGACGCCCTGATTGCCGCGGGGGTGCCGGAGGAGCGATTGGACGCGCGTGGTTTCGGGTCGAACCGGCCGGTAGGTGACAACGCCACCGAAGCCGGTCGCGCAGCGAACCGGCGCATTGCGTATGAGGTGGTGCCGTAATCGTGAAGCACTGCGGAAATCGGGAACCCCGGTAGCGCCGGCCGTTGGCCGGCCCAGGCGATCCATGGGCCGGCCAACGGCCGGCGCTACCGGGCTACGTGTATTTCAGACCGGGTGCCGGGTCTGCCCCTCGCCACGCACCACGAACCGCTCGACGGTCAGCGCTTCCAGTCCCATCGGCCCATAGGCATGCAGCCGCGTGGTGGAGATGCCGATCTCGGCCCCCAGGCCCAGTTCTCCCCCATCGGAGAACCGCGAGGAGGCATTCACCATCACCACCGCCGAGCGCAGCGCCTGCACGAAGCGCTCCGCCGCCGTGGTGTCCTCGGTGACGATCACTTCGGTGTGGTCGGAGCTGTACTGCTGGATGTGGGCCAGCGCCTGCTCCAGATCATCGACCACGCGCACGGCGAGAATGAGGTCGAGGTATTCGGCGGCGTAATCGTCCTCGGTGGCCTCGGAGGCCTGCGGCAGCCAGTGTCGCGCACGCGCGTCGGCGCGCAGCTGCACGCCCCGTTCGGCCAACGCCGCGCCTGCCCGCGGCAGGAAGTCGGCAGCCACGTCCGCATGCACCAGCAGCGTCTCCAGCGAGTTGCACGCCGCCGGGCGGCTGCACTTGCCATCCACCAGCAGGTCTACCGCGCGCTCCAGGTTCGCGGCGCGATCCACGTACAGATGGCAGACGCCCTTGTAGTGCTTGATCACCGGCACCCGCGCGTGTTCGGCGACGAAACGGATCAGCCCTTCACCACCACGGGGAATGGCCAGGTCGATGACGTCGTTGAGCTGCAGGAGTTCCAGCATGGTCTCGCGACGCAGGTCCTCCACCAGGGTCAGGGCGGCATCGGGCACCCCCGCCTCGCGCAACGCGCGCTTGAGCGCGGCAGCAATGGCAGCGTTGGAGTGGATGGCTTCGGAGCCGCCCCGCAGGATCACGCCGTTGCCGGCCTTGATGCAGAGCGCGGCGGCGTCAGCGGTCACGTTCGGGCGCGCCTCGTAGATCATCGCGATGACACCCAGCGGCACGCGCACCTTCTGCACGCGGATGCCGTTGGGGCGGATGTCGTCGCGGGTGATCGCGCCGACCGGGTCCGGGAGATCGGCCACTTCGCGCAGCGCGTTGCTGATGGTCGCCAGGCGTGCGGGGTTGAGGGCAAGGCGGTCAAGCATGGCACTGCCGGTGCCTTTGGCTTCGGCGGCGGCGAGGTCTTTGGCGTTGGCCGCGAGGATGCGTTCCGCGTCGGTGGCCAGGGCATCGGCCATGGCGTGCAGCAGCGTCGCCTTGGCCTCCGGAGAGAGCTGCGCCAGCATCTGGGCGGCGCTGCGGCAGGCCAGTGCCTGGGTGCGGATGTCGCTGTCAGCGCTTTCCATTGTCTGTCTCCAGAATGATGCCGGGTCGGTTGCGGAACGGCCGCCCACCCTCACAGCAGCACCAGATCGTCGCGGTGGATCACGTTGCCACCGTAGTTGTAGCCGAGCACGCTTTCAATCTCCCGCGAATGCCGCCCGGCCACGCGCCGGATGTCACTGGCCGAGTACTGGCTTACGCCGCGGGCCAGATTCACCTCGCCCGCGTCACCGCGCCACCGCACCAGCACCATGTCGCCGCGGCGGAAATCGCCCTCGGCCGTGGTCACGCCGCCCGGCAGCAACGAGGCCCCCTTCTCGCGCAATGCGCGGGCGGCCCCTTCGTCGACCACGATCGCCCCCGCTTCCAGCGGCGCATGCCGCAACCAGTACTTGCGGGCCGCCTCACGGCTCTGCCCGGCATGGATACGGGTACCGAACAGCCGGCCCTGCGCCAGCGCGCGCACCACATCGGCATCGCGACCATTGAACAGGCAGGTATCAATGCCCACCCTGCCCGCCTTTGCGGCGGCTTCAAGCTTGGTGTGCATGCCGCCGGTGCCGGCTCCACTGCCCGCCCCGCCGGCCATCGCCAGTACGGTCGTGGTCAACTCAGGCACGTCGTGAATCGGCACCGCCTCCGGATCACGGCGCGGATCGGCGCTGTACAGACCGTCGATATCGGTGGCGATGAACAGCACGTCGGCGTCAATCAACGCCGCCACCGTGGCAGCAAGGTTGTCGTTGTCACCGAGCTTGAGTTCGTCCACCGACACCGTGTCGTTCTCGTTCACCACCGGCAGCGTGCCCAACCGCAGCAGTTCGTTGAGCGTGGCGCGTGCGTTGAGATAGCGACGGCGGTTGCGCAGGTCATCGTGGGTCAGCAGCACCTGCGCCACCGGGCGCTCGAAGAAACGCTGCCACAGGCCAATCAGCTGCGCCTGGCCCAATGCGGCCAGCGCCTGCCGCGCCGCCATCGACGCGCCCGCCTCCAGCGCACGCGGCACGATGGCGCGCCCCGCCGCGACCGCGCCGGAAGACACGATCACCACTTCGCGCCCGGCCTGCACATGCGCCGACACGAACTGCGCCAGCCCCAGCGCATGCCGTGGCGACAACCCGCCCCCATCGGCCGCCAGCAGACTGCTGCCCACCTTGAGCACGGCACGCCGCCATGAGGGCAGCGCTTGTTCGGGAAAAGGCGACGCAGTCATGGCAGCTACCAATAAAGGGGTCAGGTGTAGTTAACGGGCCTGCATTGTCACCAGCGGGTCACGCGCGAGGTGGCCATCAGACCAGCGCTGCCCAGCGCGTGCGCAGCTCGTCCAGACGCAGGTCGGCCGCCGCGCCGGGCGAAACACGCGCGGCCAGGCTGCCTTCGGGCGTGCGACCCTGGCCGGCGGTGTCGGCCGAGGCGGCGGCGGCCTTGTAGGCCTCGCGGAACGGCACGCCCGCAACCGCCGCTTCCACGGCCACGTCGGTGGCATACATGCCCGAGTCGATCGCCGCGCGCAGCTTGTCGTCGCGCCACTCCAGGTTGGCCAGCAGCGCCGGCAGCAGCTCCAGCGCCGGAATGCCGCGGCCGAATCCGTGGAAGATCGCGCCCTTGCTGCTTTGCAGGTCACGGTGGTAGCCGGACGGCAGCGACAGCAGCTGCTCGATCTCGGTGCGCGCGGCGGCCACGCTGGCGTGGGTGGCGCGCAGCAGTTCGACCACGTCGGGGTTGCGCTTGTTCGGCATGATCGAGCTGCCGGTGGTGTACTGCGCCGGCAGCGCCACAAAGCCGAACTCGCCGCTGGTGAACAGCGACAGATCCCAGGCAATGCGACGCAGGTCGAGGGTGGCCCCGCCGAGGGCCTCCAGTGCAGCCAGCTCGAACTTGCCGCGCGACAGCTGCGCATAGATCGGCGAAATCTGCATGCGCGCAAAGCCCAGCGCTTCGGTGGTGTGGCTGCGATCCAGCGGCAGGTTGACGCCGTAGCCGGCCGCCGTGCCCAGCGGATTGGCGTCGATCAGGGCGTAGGTGTCGTGCGCGCGGATGGCGTTGTCGATGAAGGCTTCGGCCCAGCCGGCCCACCACATGCCAGCCGAGGACACCACGGCGCGCTGGATATGGGTGTAACCCGGCAGCGGAATGTCCTTCTCGGCTTCAGCGCGGTCCAGCGCGACCTTGGCGATCTCGCGGCTCAGTTCGGCCACGCGCAGCAGCTTGTCTTTCAGCCACAAGCGGGTGGCGACCAGGATCTGGTCATTGCGGCTGCGCCCGGTGTGGATGCGGCGGCCGGCATCACCGAGGCGTTCGGTCAGACGCGCTTCGATCGCCGAATGGCAGTCTTCGAAGCGCTCGTCGAGGACGAACGCGCCGCTGCGGAAATCCTCGGCGAGGATGTCCAGCTCACGCAGCAGGCCCTCCAGCTCTTCGCTGCTGAGGATGCCGATGTGCTGCAGGCCCTGCGCGTGCGCCTTGCTGGCGGTCACGTCATACAGGAAGAACTCGCGGTCGAGGATGACGTCATCGCCGGCCAGGAAGGTCTGGATTTTGGCGTCCACCGCCACGCCGGGCTTCTGCCACAGAAGGTCTGCCATTGTCTTGCTCCAATCAATGCGGAATTGCGGTGAGCTCGTCCAGGCCCAGGGCGAGGTTGAGGTTCTGCATGGCCTGGGTGGCCGCGCCCTTGAGCAGGTTGTCGAGCGTAGCGACCACGACCACGCGCTTGCCGCCCGGGGCAACGTCGAAGCCACCGATCTGTACGCCGTGACGGCCGGCGATGCGGCTCACCCAGGGGGCCTGGTCGATCACCTCGACCAGCGGTTCATGCGCATAGAAGGTCTGGTAGCGGGCCAGGATCTGCTCGCGGGTCATCACCTCGGTCAGCCACAGGTTGACGGTCATGGTGATGCCACGGAAATGCGGGGCCACATGCGGCATGAACTCCACCGGCACGCGCAGGTGCGCGGACACTTCGCGCTCGTGCACGTGGTTGGTGAGCGCATACGGCATCAGGTTGTCGGCCAGCAGCTCGGGATTGTTCTTGTCCGACGGCGTGGTGCCGGCACCGGAGTAGCCGGAGACACCGAAGCATTGCGGCGGACCGGCCAGCTGGGTCAGCAGCGGGCTGATTGCCAGCTGCATGGCGGTGGCGTAGCAGCCGGGGTTGCTGATGTGCTTCTGGCCGCTGTACTCGCCACGGGTGAGTTCGGGCAGGCCGTAGTACCAGCTGCCTTCAAAGCGGTGGTCTGCGGAGAGGTCGACGATGACGGTGTCCGGCTTGGCCGCGTCAAGCGCGGCTACGAATGGGGCCGATAGGTTGTTCGGCAGGGCCAGGATCACTGCGTCCATGTGTTTGGCCGCGACGGCGTCGGCGTCGAGGTTTTCGAAGTGGAGCGCGGCGTTGTCGATTTCGGGATAGTGCTCACCCACGCGTTGGCCGGCCAACTCGCGCGAGGACACGAAGCCCAGTTGCAGCTGCGGGTGGGCGGCAATCAGCTTGATCAGCTCGGCCCCGGTGTGGCCACGTGCGCCGACGATGCCAACGCTGAAAGTCTTGGAAGTGCTCATGCGGTTCTCTTCACTCAGCCCAGCAGGCTGGGGGTACGGGCAGCGCAGTGGTCGACGTAGCTGCGGATACGCTCGAAGCCGTCCGCGCCAAACCAGAACACCTTCCAGTGATCCTGTTTGTAGCAGCCGTCGGATTCGGCGTAATAGAAGTGGTTGATCGGGTTGCCGTGGCGCGAGCGCCAGAACAGCTGCGGGGTTTCTTCCAGCATCACGTTCCACACCGCGCGGCCGAGGCCCTCGCCCTGCGCGTCATCGAGCACGGCGAACTTGTCCAGGTACACGCCCTCGGCCTCGTCGGTGAGGATGACCGCGGCGCGATAGTTCTCGCTGACGTAGGCGCGCAGCAGCCTGGTCTTGTCGAAGTAGTCCGGCACCAGGGTGCGGCCGAAGCTGGATTCGATCAGGCCCTTCAGGCGCGGCAGGTCCAGCTCGCTCCAGGCGGTTGCGCGCAGCACCTTTTCGCCCTTGCGCACCAGCGTGCCCGAGCCCTTGTGGGTGAACAGTTCCTTGGCCAGATCCGCCGGGCGGGTGATCGATACCGACGACTCCAGCGGCAGGCGGTCGAGCAGGTCTTTGATCTGTTCGATCTTGACCTTCATGCCACCGTGGATCCACGGCTGGGCGATCAGGTGGTCGTACTCGGTGGACAGGTTGATCGAATCAATCACCTTGCCCTCTTCGTCGAGCAGACCGCCGGTGCCGGTGAGGAAGATGATCTTGTACGGCTGCAGTTCCTGCACCAGCTCGTTGGCGGCAAAGTCTGCGTTGACGTTGAGGATCTGCCCGCAGCGGGTTTCGCCCAGGCTGGTGATGACCGGAATGGAACCGGCGCGCAGGCTGGCTTCAATCGGCGCGAGGTTGACCTTCTTCACCTCGCCGACCAGACCATAGGTGGCCTGGTCCAGGTACTCGGCCTCGAACACACCACCAGTGATCGAGGTCGCGCGCGCACCGTTCTGCTGCAGCGCTTCCACCAGCTGCAGGTTTGACTGCTGGAACACCCGGCGCACGATGGCCAGGCCTTCCGGCGAGGTCACGCGCAGGCCGTTGACGGTTTCCTTGACGATGCCGGCGGCCGACAGCTCGGCATCCAGCTGCGGGCCCGCGCCGTGCAGCACGATCGGGGTCAGGCCGACTTCCTGCAGGAACGACAGCGAGGAGGTCAGCGCGTCGAGGTCGTCGCGCAGCACCGCGCCGCCGACCTTGACCACGGCGAAGCGCTTGGCGTCCAGCTGCGAAAAGCGCTTCAGGTACTGGCTGATCTCCTTCGCGCTGGCCATGCTGGACAGCAGGCGCACGATGGTCTGGCGGGTCTGGCGGTGGGGCTGGAGTGCAGGAGACATTTCGGTTTCGTCACAAGCGGCCGCAGCCGCAGGAAGGGGGAACGTCGCGGCAGGCTGCGACGCGGTCATCAATCAGGCACCGGCGGCAATGATGCGGTGCACGGAATCGGTGTAACGCTGCAACTGCTCCAGCGTCACGAATTCATCAGCGGTGTGGGCCTGGGCGATGTCGCCCGGGCCATACACCATCGTGGTGTAGCCACCGGCTGAGAACAGCGAGGCTTCGGTCCAGAAGTCCACCGCGTTGCCAATCGGAAGTTCCAATGCGTCGGCGACGTCGCGCGCCAGCAGGCGGCGATGTTCGGCTTCGGCGATGTCACCGGCCGGCAGGCTGGGGCCACGGAAGGTTTCGGTGAACAGCGCCGCTTCCGGTTCGGCGAAGCCGGCGAAGGTGGCCAGCAGCGCGTCGATGTCCATCGACGGCAGCGGGCGGAAGCCAAAGCGAAGCTCGGCGGCCGGGGCAATCATGTTGGCTTTGATGCCGCCTTCGACGCGACCGATGTTGAAACGCAGGCCGGTCAGCCCGCCAAAGCGCGCGTGGGCCAGCGATTCCACGTGGTCGAGCGCGCGGTTGCCCCAGCGCATGGCCTGGTGCAGTGCACTGGCGGCGGCATCCTGCTTGCCGGACGCATGCCCTGCCCGCCCGGCGAACTGCATCAGCACCGAGCTGATGCCACGATGGGCGAGTACGGCTTCGCTCATGGTCGGTTCGGCCACCAGCACGGCTTCGTACGCAATGCCACGGGCCAGGAACGCGGCGATGCAGCGCGGGTCGTTGGCTTCTTCATCGCTGGAGAACAGGAACGCGGCATCGCCATCGCTGGCATTGGCCGCGGCCACCAGCGCCGCCGCCGCGCCCTTGATGTCACACACGCCCAGGCCGATCACCCGGTCTTCGGTACGCCGCATCACGTGCGGGTCGGCGCTCCAGTGCGGGGAATCGGGCACGGTATCCAAATGCACGTTGAACAGGTACTTCGGCGTACCGCGCACCGCATACAGGCTGACCGCACCGGCACCATGGTCGATCACCTCGACGTTGAACCCGGGCAGGTTCGCACGCAGGTAATCGAAGATGCCCCCGGTGGTGATCGCACGCGGCGGATTGCGGGTGTCAAATGACACCAGGGCCTGGAGATGCGAGATCGTCTGTTCAAGCATGAATCAAAGATCCTTCAGTACAACGTGTACCCGGCTGGAGGAAAGCCCCCTTGATGTTCAAGGGGGCGCGCCAACGGCGCGGGGATTAGGTGGAATGCGTGGGCAAGTCAATCGCGTCAGCGATTGACTTGCGCAAAGAGCGTGCTGCTCATGCCAAAGAGTTTGATGAAGCCTTCGGCCTCTTCCACGCCCCAGTCCGCCGACTGCGCATAGGTCGCGCCCTTGGTGTTGAGCAGGTGCGGCGACTTCACCGCCACGGCATCCACACGGCCGCCACGGGTTTCCAGCACCACTTCGCCGTTGACCTTGGCCTGCGAGGACTTCAGGAAGGCCTCGATGTCGGTCTTCAGCGGGTCGTGGTAGAAGCCTTCGTACACCAGCTCCACCCACTTGCGCGCCACGTCCGGCTTGAAGCGGTTCTGCTGCTTGGTCAGCACGGCGTCTTCCAGCGCGCGGTGCGCGGCCAGCAGCGAGACCAGGCCCGGGGCTTCGAACACGATGCGGCCCTTCAGGCCGATCACGGTGTCGCCGGTGTACACGCCACGACCCACGCCGTACGGGGCAAACAGCTTGTTGAGCTGGGCCAGGATCTGCTCGCCCGGCAGCGCCTTGCCATTCAGTTCCACGGCTTCGCCTTCGACGAACTTCAGGGTGACCTGCAGCGCTTCGGTCGGCCACTGGTCACGCGGGGCACACCAGCCGCGTGCGCCTTCGCCCGGGGCTTCCCAACGATCGATCTCGCCGCCGGACATGGTGACGCCCAGCAGGTTCTCGTTGATGGTGTAGGCCTGCTGCTTGGCACGCACGCCGAAGCCACGCTCTTCCAGGTACTTCTGCTCGTAGGCGCGGGTCTGGGTGTGTTCCTTCTGGATTTCACGGATCGGCGCGACGATCTGGTAGTCGCCCAGCGCCTTCACCGCCAGGTCGAAACGCACCTGGTCGTTGCCCATGCCGGTGCAGCCGTGGGCGATGATGTTGGTGCCCAGTTCGGCAGCGCGCTTGAGCGCGGCGTCAACGATCAGGTAACGGTCCGACACCAGCAGCGGGTACTGGCCCTGGTAGCCTTCGCCGGCCCACACGAACGGCTTGACGAAGCCCTTCCAGATGGCCGGGCCACCGTCGACGGTGACGTGGCTGGTCACGCCCAGTTCGGCGGCGCGCTTTTCGATGAAATCGCGCTCTTCGTCATCCACGCCGCCGGTGTCGGCGAACACGGTGTGTACGTTGTAGCCGCGCTCCTGCAGGTAAGGCACGCAGAAGCTGGTGTCGAGTCCGCCGGAGAAAGCCAGGACGATGTCTTTGTTGGTGGTCATGGGGGTGAAGTCCGGTTGCGTTGTATGGGGGTGATTTCGGGAATGGATCAACGACCGGCGACGGCCGCCATGATCGCCTTCTGCACGTGCAGACGGTTCTCGGCTTCGTTGATGGCAATGCACTGCGGCGAATCCATCACGCCGTCGGTGGCCTTGACGTTGCGACGCAGCGGCAGGCAGTGGCTGAACACCCCGTTGTTGGTGAGCGCCATCTTGCGTTCGTCCACAATGAAGTGCTTGTACTGGTCGCGGATCGGCTTTTCCGGCTCCCAGTTGCCGAAGAACGGCAGCGCGCCCCAGCTCTTGGCGTAGACCACGTCGGCACCGGCGTAGGCGCTGTCGATGTCATGGCTGATCTTCAGCGAACCGCCGTTCTCGGCCACGTTCTGCTCGGCCCAGCCCATGTAGCGCTCGTCCAGGATGTAGTCGGCGGTGGGGCACAGCAGGGTGACGTCCATGCCCATGCGGGTGG